>CAZJPQ010000004.1:0-111595 GCA_964548115.1 uncultured Planctomycetaceae bacterium | reverse complement strand
AAGTGATCAGCATAGACATTATTCTTTTAGACGAGTACTTTCTTGATAAATGCTATGCTCTTTCCTGCCAGCACCCGACCTTTCCAAAGCTTTTGGTCTTCACCTCAAAACGCAGCCCCCAAAAACACCAAGAGTTTAAAAACCGCGGCGCAGAGGACCTGGTCGTTATGCCAGAAGATACCAACCTTATTATCGATAAGATCAAGAGGTTATGTTTGTGATTGAGGGGCGCCTAAAAAGTGACTAAAGTCACTTTTTAGGCAGAAGCTTTTCTTCGAAATAATTATGCTATTTTGCAACCACCCAAACATTTTTGGCTGCGCTCATAACATGTTATTTTGAAAAGGTTTACAACTCTAAATTGGCGGGTGAAAAATGCTGTACTGTGGTTGCAAAATAGGACTCTAAAAGCCCCTAACGAACACTTGGAGCTTCTCCGTTTCGAAACGGCTTGGTGGCCGTTTCTTTCATTCCGAAGGGTTGCATAATAGGGCTCTAAGTTTCCCTGTTATTAAGAGCTTTTCCACTTCACAGAGCGCCAACCCCGGCGCTCTGTTCTCGCTTCAAAGTCTCCGTTTCGGTGCAGCTTGGGGGCTGCACCTCTCACTCCAAAGCCTCCCACTTCAAAGGGTTGCATATGCATAATACCCCCTAAAAGACACCAACGAACACGAGGGCTTCTCCGTAGGGAACTCCCTGGGAGGTCGCGAGCTAAGAGAATGAAATTTTACCGAGTGGACTTAACTTAAAACTCAAAGGCCAGCTGGATTTCAAAGAAGTTTATATTAACACTTCCCCTTGGGCCTATAAAACGACGCCAGCCAAGCTTGAACTCTGGGAAAAAGCGTGTTGGCTCGGAAGAATCGTTTACAAGGGTTGGAATAAAACCAACACCAATGAAGGCATCAAAAAGAGGATCAACCTCTGAAGTGGAAATGCCTTGTATACTTAAATCAATGGTAAAGGGCTTATAGGGGTATAGCTCAACTTCAGCCCCCAGGGTAACACCATGGCTGTCTTTGACTCTATGGTCAAAATCAAGCCCAGCATACCCCAAAGTCCCTCGCAGCGTTAACCATTGATAAATGTCAAGGTCAAGCAAGCTGCGAAAAGTTATTAAGCGCTCAAAAGGCTGCTCTTCAAGGTCTAAAGAGGTAAATGAAAGATCGCTCCCAAGCGGACCAAAGCGGAAACGAACATAAGCTGAAAAAGCGTCTCCTTCTTTTTCCCCACTTTCGGTGCTCGTGAGAAAGGCTGTCCGCCCCTCAATGTTCCAGCTTCCTAAAAAATGAGGAGGGTTATAATTCAGTGGGCCTTGGTAGGGCTTGGCATGCTCTCCATCAAAAAGAGTTTGAGGCTCAACCGCTCCTTTTCTCTGCTCGTTCAAAAACCTGCTCGTTGGGAAAAGCTTCGCTGGTTCCTTATCCTGCGCTTTAGGTTCTTCCGTCGTTTTCTCTGACTCGGTAACTAAAAGCGGTGAGTGAATATACTTTAACTCAGAGGCATGAAGCGCTGCTCCCAGAACGAGAAAAGAGAAAGAGCAAAGCCCAAAAAGAAAAAAACTGCCTGTAGCATTTGAAATGCGAAAGATGAGAGTCTTCAGGTGTTTTTCCATTTTTTATAAGAACTTTCTTCTATCAAGAGTCTTTTAATAATTTACAGCAAAGCGAGGTACTGCAGGCTATTATGTCAGGGAATTTTCTTTGAACTTTCCAAAGTTGTTCAGTGCTCTTCTGCTATCCGCATTTCTACATTTCTATAGAACAGGCAAGCCACAATACTTTTCTGATAAAACCTTGTCTATCGAAAGATCGATTCTTTCAAAGTGCTTTTTTCTTGAAATAGAGAAGCAGGAGTATGAAGCTCTTTTTCCTCAAAAACAAAAAGTGGTTTTGGAGCAAACCGCACAAAGACTTTTACCAGCTCATCTTGCAAGGTGAACAAAGTAAGGAGAACTTCTCAGCGTAAGTGGAAAGTAAGTTTCCATAAGATAGATCACAAGAAAAGAGGTAGTTTAACGTAAGTTGTTTTAAAGTAATGTCTTACGGTGTTATTTCGAGGCCTCTTATAGGTTCTACCAGCAAGGTGGCACAGTTCTTGCTATTCTTGGCTGATAGGCAGGCTTGTTGAAGGAAAGTGCTGGTCAAGAGAGAGGTTCAGCCGTTCCAGCGCCAGCCGCCTCTTCGGTATTTTTGAGATGTGCAACAAAAGAGCTTCCTGTCCTAAACATTATGGATGAGTAAAACAGGGACGGTGCAGCATAGGTATGAAGGGGGATGCTGTCTTAATTTTAGCTCTTGGAGGGAGCTTCCCTCTTGTTGTCGAAAAAGGAGAAACATCATAAAATTGTCAGTTAGAGGTTAATATTTTTTCACTTGCTTTGGAGTTGCTTGTATTGTGGGTTTTATTTGGGTATCATGGGCTTGGCAGGGTGTTGTCTTTGCGGTGCTTGTCCATTCTATATCTTTCGAGTGTCTCTGGAGGAGCTCATGCCTCAGCAAAAGCAAGTGATTGGTGAGAGCAGTTAAAGGGTACGTGTTGTGAAAAACATAAATGGAGCAAAAATGAAAAAGTGGAACCAAGGTTTTTGTATTCTGATAGCTTCTCTTTTAGCTGGCTGCAGCGGAGGGCTCGAGTTTAACGGGGATGGGCAGGCAACGTCTATCCAGCCACGGGCAACTCCTGTCCAGCACTTTCCCTTGCCGATTGAAACTTTTGATCCTCAAACCCAACTCTACGTGGTTGACACTACAGTTGTGGCAAACGGTCGAGCAACGGCCAGCCCCCAAGTGGCTCAACCCAGTTGGTCTGAGCCAGCAACCATTCCTATGCCCGTTGACCCAGCTGTCTTTCCGACGAAAACAAGTACCGACATCTGGCGAACTTCTGGCAGTGAAAATCGAGATTTTACGCCTCCAGCACCAACTCTTATTGACGAAATTGACGCCTGGGGGGGCGGAACAACCCGTGCTGGCAGCATGAGCATGGTTACCCAATGGCTGCTCCAACAGGTTGATGGCCAGGTTCGGACAGATACGCCAATCGATTATGACTCTACAACCTTCCAATCAGTTGCTATTTCAATCGTTGGAGGGACACCTACTCCACCTCCAGCCCCTGGCGATCAAGGCAGTGCACAGCAAAGTCCTATTGATGCAGGTGTTGGTCCCAAGCCTTTGCCTATAAACAGCCCCGCTGTAATTGGAAGTAATAATGAGCACTACACAAACGCAGCTGTAGCAACAATGACTCCTCCAACAGCCAATGAGGTTGAATATGCCTTTTCTTTTCACCTTACAGCAAACTACGAAGCACCCCCTGGACTTTTCTTTGGAAAGTGGATTGAGGCTGATCAAGAAAATCTTTTTATAGAATCAAATCGTCTTTTCATGTCAGAAGCCCCTTTGCCATTTTTCTATGCAGCAGATGCTACAACACGGGTTCTTGGGGGGATCTATATTGATCGTAGTGCCCAAGACCCTTATTATGTGGGAGTTTTACTTGGCCATATTGTTGGAGTTGGAGTTGGGCTCCCCCAATTAGCTTTTATTCGACCAGGCATCTCAAATGGCGAAGAAGACTTGATGAATGTCAACGTCGAGGTTGATCAGCTCTTTTTCAGAACATCTGGCAGACGTTTTCAATACGTTTCGGAAGGCCTGGCCCGGATGCAGAATACGCGGCAGTTTCCTCTGGGAAGCCAGGAGCGAATTGATGCAGAAGCGCGTTCTGCTGCCCAATGGTTTGATGCCCTTGGCATGAGGTTGAAGGAAACAACTCCTGGTCCACTTCGTTAAAATTGAGAAAAGAAATGATCTTCATTTCAGAAACACATTAAATAAGGACCTTGAAAGTAGAAGGTAAAGTATCATGAAAAAACGTTGGTTGTGGCTTTTGTTAAGCTCTGTTTGTGTGCTCAGCGGTTGTGATGGAAGCTTTGTTGGTCCACCCCATGGCTCTGCCTTGGCAACTCCGGGAGCGACCCCTTTAATTGGTGCAACTCCATTTACTTTTGGTCCCGAAATGGAGCTAGAAACAGGCTTTGTCGTTGATCACTGGTTCCTTGATCCAGGGTTTGACACCAATAACTTTGTCAACAATGACCCTTTTCGACTTGGTGATGGCATTGATGCGCTTCAAAACGCTGGTTTTGAAGCTTTTGCTGACCCAACCCAAACAAATGCAACACCTGGTGGAATCGAAATCAACGTTCAATTTCCAATTACTATGTCCTTTATTTGTCAGTGGTTTGGACGTTTGCCTAACAACGGTCGTCCCGTTTCTTTTGATATTTTTGGACGGCAGGTTTATTCTAGTGCTGCTCTTGATATCTCGCTGATCACTGCTCCTGTCAATAATGCTGTTCCACCAACACAGCAGGGAGGCCCAACAACTTCTATGACCGATCGAGGGACTTTTCCTAATGTTAACGCAGGCTTACCCTTGGCTGGCTGGACTTCGCCTCCCCAAGGAGACCCCAACGAATTTCCTCCTTCCGTACAGGTTTTTGGTGGCAAGCAATTCAGTGAAACAGCCATCATTATCGTCCGTTCAATTGCAGGTGGTGGCAGTGGTGGTCAGGGTGTTGGTGCTGTCAGCGCGGCTTTGGGTGGAGCCCTGGCTGATGGTGCCGATAACGAACATGTCGAAACCATGGCTTCAACTGTAACGGTTGACCAGCAAAGCAATACGGTTGCTCCAGCAAGTGTCCTCGTTGGAGTGTTTGGAGATGTTTACGCCGAGCGCTATAAGAATGAAGCTGTAAAGCAAGCCCCTGCTCCTCCTCAACTGATTAACGACCCTGAGCTTGAAGAAGCTTTGATCGAATACAGTCGCCACTTGGGAGCAGTTCACGCTAACATTATTGGGCAGGCTATTGGGCTTCCCCCAGGAAACCCTGGTTCTTTAATGGATCCAGCCATGGCTATCTTTCAAAACCGTTATCAGTACCGCTTTGCTGTAACCGATGTTGACCAAATGGCAAATGTGAGTTTACCCGGAAAGAATCGTTAAAAAGTTCAGGTATCAACGTAGAGGTTTTCCCGAATAACACAAAAATATGAAACAAAGGTCTTTACTATGAAAAAAGTCTTTTTACTCCCTCTGCTCTTGCTGGTGTTTGCAACAGTTCAAACACTCCGAGCTGGTTATCTCTATGATCTGAATGAAACGACCCATCGAAAATTAGTCGAGAGATCCCATGCTATTGTCAAAGCAAAGCTGCTCTCGATTCAAGAAGTTCCGGTAGCAGAACACAACATTGATGTCATGTTGCATCGTTACAACAATGATGACGAGGGCATTCGTCGTGATGCACTGCTTGAGGTGACAGAAGTTTTCAAACAGGACATCGATGCAAGTCTTAGTACAGGTCAGCTGCAAATTGTTTCTCCTTTGCAGTATGCAATAACTCAATACCCATGGTCTCTGCGCCAGGGGGAGGAAGCTTTCTTTTTTCTTGAAAAGAGAGTTGCTGATGGTCGTTGGGTCGTATTTACAGATAACCTTGGCATGTTAAGCCAGGAAGATAGCGCAGGAAATTTCACTCGCCTTGAAGAAAATGTGAGACACCTCACTTCTCTTTATCGTGATTTTCTTGCGGAAGAAGTTACAGAAGACCTTTACTACGCAGCTGTCCAAGACTATTTGATGGGAGAGTTGCAACTTGATGGTTCACGTCTTGCCTACGATGCAATGCTGGAGTTTGGTTCTTCATACGAAACCTTTTTACCTCATTTTTCTGAAGAGGAAAAAAATCTTTTGCTTCAAAGACTTGAAGCATCGGCTCCTGATTCTCAAGAACGCCATGCCCTTTTGCGGGCGGTCGGAAGAATTCAGCCTGAGGGTGGAATGGAAACGGTCATAGAACTGATTGCAAATGACCAGGGGTTTTCGACAGCATCTATTGGGGCAAGCGCTCTTGAGCTTTATAGTCGAGCAAAAGGAGCAGAAATGCTGCTTGAACGCTACTTTGAGATTCCCCAGGACCGCCCTGTTAATCGGGCACGCATCATCACAGCTCTTGGAATTTTGAGGCCAAAGAGCTACAGGCCTGATGAGGCTGAAAGCAGGGAGCGATTTACGGATATTTTACGTGATACTCTGCGTCCGGAATCCCATTCACTTTTGCTTGAGGAGTCACTGCTCGCAGCACGAGATATGCGCTACACTAATAATGAGCTTGGTTTTGAATTGAGTGAATTGATTGAAGCGTATCGAGAAAATAAGGTTAACGAAACGGTTTGTAAGCGCGTTATTGTAGCTCTGGCTGCAACGCGAAACACTGAAGCAAAGGCCCAGCTGCTTCAGCTGAAGGGGCAATTCCAGGGACGTTTTGATCAGCACATTGAGCTCTCTCTTTTAAGTCCGTTCACCATGTTGGTGGATGGTCAATAGGCTATAAGACAAAGGGTGAAGGGGGCCACACAGAATGACAACTACTTACAAAGCCCCTATTGTCCAGACATATAATAGAGCCTTTTTATTTTGGAATATCAAAGCTTGAACTTTTTACCAGCCTATAATAGTTAACCTGTAGTGCTTGTAAAAAATTACTATGACCACAAAAGCATCAAGGAGGAATACCGTGCACTTACCACTTCGAAACAGTAGCAAAGCTTTTATGATCGGGACAGCTCTGGCTTGCTCTTTCTTCTTTGCTCAAAATCAAGTAGCTGCCAGTTATGGGCAAATGAAACCCCAAGCTCTGGAGAATCAGGTTTTAATTCAAGCCCAATCAAAAGAGCTGCTTAACTTTCAGACGGTTTCCATGTTCCGCGATCTCTTTCGTTCAGATTTTATTGCCCGGGGCTTAGTCGTTGATGTTCTCGAAGAGGGTGGCTTTGATCGTCTTGTTTTTCAACCAACGAATTACCTTTATGGCGAAGCTTTAGCCGAAGAAACGGTTGTGCTTCATGTTGGAACAAATGCTGACTTGAGTGAATTGCAGGGGCAGGAAGCTGTTTGCGCTTGCATGCAGTCAAACGATGGTCGTTATGGTTTGACCCACGGTCTTGCGAGTATTACCCCAGAAGCATTTTCTGTTCAAACCAGTGTTGATTTTTATACAGACCTTTTAGCACTCAACGCAGACTATGGTTTTGAGATTCAACAGGCACTGGAAGAAGACCCTGCTGATGGTCGATATGATTTTCCTGTCCCCCTTGTTGAAAGCTGGACTGATGTTCTTGTTCGCTACCTTGGGCATAGTGATACCCAGGCGGCTCAGCATGCAGGCAGAGAGCTGGCCGCAAACCCTCTCTTTGAAAAAAGTTTGAATGCCTTGGATCTGCGTATGATTGCAGACAGCCTTATTGAGACCTCTGTTCCAGGGAGTTATGACCGAGGCTTCAGCTACATCATCCTCAAACAGCGAAAGAGTCGAGCGCTTTCAATTCAGGCTGCCATAGAGCTTATTAAAGAAGAAACCGCTTATATCAACATCGACCATCTTACGAACTACTTGCGCAGTGCCTGTGGATTACCAAGCCTCCTCAGCGAAACTCCCAATGCAATCCAGGCGCTGAGTGTTGAAGAGCAGGAAGAAATTCCTCTTTTTGAAGAACAAGATGTGGTTGATGCTCTTAAAGCTCTTTATGAAAACAGGGAAGAAGCAACACGTATTCGTCGCAATGCTATTATAGCGGCTGGGCAGTTTGCTTCTGAGCTTTCTCTTCCTTCTTTACGCAAGCTCTTAGGTCACGAAAGTGACATGGAAATCAAACACCGTTTACTCGAGGCTTTTCGTTTTATCCCTCATCAGGATAATTTGACGGTGCTTCAAAACTATCTCAATGGAGGAGATGCCCTCAGAGCAGAGCCAAAAATTCATAACGATTGTCTTGATAGCAGAAAAATTTTGAAACGAACCTTACTTGCAATTGCGGTGATTGGCAGTGAAGAGTCTGATACCTTGATTCAGCTTGCATATGAGACAGCTCGTTTTGATTGGCTTAAGGATTTCATACGTCCTCTTCGGAAAGCAAATCCGGAATGGCGTGAACTCGTGGAAATCCTTGATAACGAAGCTGACATCCCTGTAATACTTCCGGAAAAAGAAGCAAAAGAATAAGGTTGTCTGTGGCCTTTTTTAAGCAAGTAACCTTATTTAATTTTGCTTCACTGCTCTTGTTGTGCTTTAAGAAAAGGAAGAGGGAATTCCTTCTTCCTTTTCTTGTTCTTTAGAACAGCTTTTAAATTCCTCCAGAACATGTATCATGCCTGACCTCTAAACACCCAAAAGCCAAGAGAAAAATATGCTACACGTTCAAGGGATATCACGTTGGTACGGATCTTTTTGTGCTCTTTCTGATTTGCATTTTCAGGCTGGGAAGGGAGAAATCATTGCTCTTGTAGGGGCAAACGGTGCTGGAAAGTCAACAGCCTTACGAATTATCGCAGGAGTTGGTATAGCAGACCAGGGTGAGGTCTTTATCAATGAAATCGAGATTCATAAAAGCCCTCTTCAGGCTCGCAGCCTGATTGGATTTGTGCCAGAAAGGCTACCGCTTTATGATGATATGAGCGTTCATGACTTTCTTGCTTTTTGTGCTGATGTACAAAATCAGCCATCTGATCATGTTGTAGCAGAGATCTATACTTTGCTGCAGCTCGAAGAGGTTCGTAAAAAAAGTATTCGAACACTTTCTCGGGGTTATCGTCAACGGGTTGCGCTGGCTCAGGCTCTTATCCACGACCCCCAATTACTTGTGCTTGATGAGCCCACCTCTGGTCTTGATCCTTTCCAGTCGCAAGAGTTTTACGAACTTTTAAAAAACATATCTGCCGCTGGCAAAACAATCCTGTTTTCAACGCATCTTTTAAGCGAAGTTGAACTTTTAGCCCATAAAGTTGTAATGCTTAATGCTGGCCAACGTGTTGCTTATGGGCCGTTTCACCAGATATTTTCTCGTGCTGGCATCAACCAAAGGTTCATTTTACATATCCAGAGCAACCAATCCGAAGCAAAGCTGATCAAAGCATTTGCCGATTTTCCTTTCGTGGAAAAGATTGAGAGTTTTCACGAGGACACAGCACCTTCTCAAACAAGCCATGAAAAGGTGCATGTCCTTAAGATCTTTTTAAAATCAGATCTTCCAAAAGATGCTTCAGCTCAAATATGGCTTCGTTCTCAAGAACTGAATCTCAAAGTTGAGAAATGCGTTGAGGAAAATCCTTCTTTACGAGAAGCTTTCCTTGCTTTACTTCAAGAACAAAGATCAAAAGCTTTATAAAAAGCGTAAGCTTGGAGTTCTTTTAAGATGAAAGCTTTATATAAACGCGAATTATATGTTTATTTTTCTTCCCCTATGGGGTTTGTGCTTGTGTTTGGGATGAGCTTCATAATGGGGTTTCTGGGGCTTTACCTGATGCCGCGTGCCATGGGGCAATCCGGCGACTGGTTCGAGGTTCAGATTCTTACGATGGATAGTTTTTTTACTGCGTTTCCCTGGGTTGCAGCACTTCTCTTACCTGCAGTATCGATGCGCCTTTGGGCCGAAGAGCGAAAATCAGGAACCTTTGAATTTTTACTGAGTTTAGCCTTGCCGACCTACCGAATAGTGACAGCAAAATACCTTGCAGCGCTAAGCTTCTTTACCATCATGCTGCTTGGAACACTTGGCTATCCCTCCATGGTTATAATGGCTGGGACTCAAGAATGGGGAGTTTTCATTGCTGGTTATATTGCCTGTTTCCTTCTTGGAAGCGCATTCCTGGCCCTTGGCATGTTTTTCAGCAGCTTGGTGACGAAGCAAATGAGTGCTTTTGTTCTTACAGCTTTATGCTCGCTGCTCCTTGTTGCCTGGAATTTCTTTGCTGGCTTTCTAGCAGGGCAATTTTCCGGGTCTTTTGAACTTGTTCGGCACTTATCCCTGCCAACTCACTTTGGACAAATGGCTCATGGTTGGCTTAAGCTTGAAAGCTTCATATACTTCCTTTCCATACCCGTTTTTTTCTTAAGCTTGAATGTTTTCACTATCGAGCGGTTACGCTATCAAATATAAGTTTCAGACCCAGGAAGCTTTAATATCTAAAGATCTTAAGAGGAACACGATGTCTTCAGGTTACCAATCAAAAAGAAAAAGGTCTTTTTATACCTACGCTTTAAGCCTGCTTGCGTGCCTTGCTCTTTTCCTTGGAATAGCGAACGCCTTCGTCTTTGAGTCAACGAAAAGTCTTGACTTAAGTCCTCATAACCATTATTCCGTAAGCCAGGGAACGAAAAAGATTTTGATGGGCCTTCAAAAGCCAATCAATGTCCGATACTACGCCAGCAAGAATTTTCCTCCCTATAAATCAGGACTGCGTAAAGAAATTACACGTCGCCTGGTGCTGCTGGCAAAAGCACTTGGCCCAGAAAAGTTCCATTTTTCTTTGCCTGGCGATCTTCACCTGGTCAGTGATGACGGAAAAAGCTATCAACAATTAGCCCAACAAGGGATTGCCCCTTTAACTTTAGAAACTGAGACAGGCAGTGAAATTTTTTATTCAGCAGTTGTTATTGATTATGCCGATGCGTCCTTGCCTATCATAATACAAGCTGAATCAACCCGTGAACTTGAGTATGAAATTGCTTTTCAAGCGCTTCAACTTCAAAAGCTTCGAACACTGCCCGCAAGCCCAGAGGACAAACTGAACTCTCTTCAAGGTGACTACACCCTGACATATATTTACGGGCAGCCCTATCTTGAAGGCAAAAGCCATGACCAACGAAGTCTTCCTCTTCACAAGCAAGGCCTCCTGAGGGGAGTTTCCAACATTTTTCAGAAGCTCGAAGGGTTTTCTTCCCGGATTCAGGTTCAGTTTGACAATGATCCACGAAGTCCTCGACGCAAAAGCATTGGGCTTACAAGAGAAGCCTTGCAACCATCAGCACCTGATTTCAATAAGGATCAAAATGAGGCTTTGAAACTTGTGTACTACTCTGGCATCGAAATTTTGAGCGGCGGGGCTCGTCGCGAAATTATTTCGCATATTCGCAACCTTCATGACCTTCAAGAGCTGCTGATTGCAAAACTTTGGGATATGGATAAGCCTCGGGAGAAGGTTGGAATTTTCATGCCCAAAAAGCGTACGGACTTCTCAGCGATTGAAGAGGTTCTTTATAATGGACGCTTTCAACGGCGAGCCTGGCCTGAAGATCGTTTGCGCTGGTTTGTGGAAAACCTCGATTACGAAGTTGAAGAAGTAATGATTGACTCAAAGCAGGGAATATCTCCTGACATTCGAGTTCTGATCATGGTTCGCCCTGAGAGACTCAGCGAACGTCAACGCTATGAAATAGAATTTTACCTTGCAAATGGCGGGCAAATATTACTCTTTACGGGCAATTGGCATTTGCCACTCCTTGATCAAGGATTACGTATTCACAAAGATTTTCGCCACATTTCAGAGCTTTGGCACGGAGGAGAACCACACCAGGAATTAGAACTTCGAGCCCTTGAGCAGGGCATGTACCCTTTGCTTGAAAAATTTGGGATCACGCCTGAGAAGCAAGGCTTTTTGGTCGCTGATAACAATGCGTTGCGTTATCGTGTCTATCGACCTGGGGTAAAAAGCGAGGCAAACCCTTATCCTCAGCTCTTAAGTTTAAGCGGTAGGGCAGGGCTTATTCCCCTTGCTCAAAGCAACCCTCTTTCACCTCATGTTTTAAGCCAGGGTGTTCAAAGCTTGCCTCTGCGAGCAGGAAGCTTTTTGAAGCCAGATCATGAACGGCTTCAAGAGCTTGATTTAAAAGTTGAAGAAGTATTCTTTGCCCCTCCCGAAGCACGGCTGGTGTTGCCTTCTTCCCGTGAAAAAACGTGGCTTTTAAACTACCGAACACCAACACCTCAGAACAACAAAGCAGCTTTTTTGCGACAAAGTCAAGAAGCTTCCTTTCAAAATAATTTTCAGCTTCAGTCCGCAGAGGGCAAAACCACAGCGTTACTTTTAAAAGGGTTCTTTCCTTTTGACCCTCAACGCTTACCGCCTCCTTTTGAAGAACCATCAAAAAGTTCAGAAACGAACCTGCCCCAGGCAACAAGCCTTATTCAGGATGCCTATCAACCTCGTCAGGGCGCTCTTTTGGTGGTATCTTCGCCAGATATTTTTGACAGCCTTAACTTTCACGGCTGGGATTTACACGCTGCTGCTCAAAGTTCTGCTGGAATGGGATTGCTTGAAGACAGACACGCTGCTGTCCAAACTTCTTTAAAACAGTTTCTTTCAAATACCCTTGACTCTTTTATCTTCGGAGAAGATTTGATTAGTGTACGCCGCTCTTTTTTGCCTCCTCCACGTAAGCAAACCGGCTGGAGTTCAACCGAACGTGGCCTGTGGACTTTGATCGTGACTCTCGGTGGTCCGTTCATTTTTTTGTTTGTCCTCAACATTACAAAGAGGTTGAAGCAAAGAAGGTTTTCAAAAAAGTATAATTGACAAAAAAGGTTGAAGCTTTAACTTTAAAGCAAAAACAAGATCAAAAGAGATGATAAGGTTTGGTACACGTGCAAAAAGAGCCAGAAGTCAATAATGCTCAAGAGCGAGCTTTTAAACAAAAGCGCTTGAGCTTATTGATATTTTCAACTTTTTCATTTTTATGTCTTTTTGGATTAGTGCTAAGTGGTATGTGGAAGCATGGAGTTCAGCAGCATACTATCTATCCAGGAGTTGATTCTTTTGTGACCCCCATTGCTTCTTATGCTTTTGTTTTTGATTTTATGCATCGTTATGGAGGATATGCTCTTGTCCTTGCTTTATTTGGAAGTGGTTATTCTTGTTGGCTGCTGAGTAAAAGCCTGGTTCATACAAAAAAGGTCAGAAGTTTAAAATTCCTCGGCTGGCTGATTATGCTGCTCGGATCGTCTACTGCTTTTTTAAGCCAGGCTACGGGTAAAATTTGGAGAGATGATCTTAACTCTCAAGAAATATCTTTAAGCCTGAAAGAAGAAGCTCTTTCTCGATCCTCGCTTGCTCACTTTTCAGAGATATCACCCTTTGAGCGAGAAGGATGGAATTTTGCAAAAGAGGCTCATCTTAAACAAGCCCCTATTCTCTTAGCTTTTACTAGCCTGTGCCTTTGTCTTGCACTTGTGCTTGTTCCCAAAAATAGACTTGAGGGCCATAAAAAAGCAGATCAAGAGCCAGACAAGAAAGAGCCAAAGAAGAAAGAAGAAGAGAGAAAACCCTAAACTCACCGTAAAAAATGCAAAAGCAATCCGAAAGATCTTGAAGATCCTGTCCTATAAAGAGTAAAAGAAAGATCAAAAGTACCAGAAGCGCTTGTGATTCGTAAGCTGAAGCTCTTCGGGTCTTAAACCTCTTGAAATCATAGTGAAATAAATAGAGAAAACCGACCAGGACAATCTGAAATGTTTGAGCTTCTGCTGCTGCCAGATACCTTTGAGATCATCCGCCAGGCGATTGAATGGGCAAATCAAGATGGAGCATCTATGCTTTGGGCCCTGATTGGGCTTGTGCTCTTTTTATCAGGTATTGGGTTGCCACTTCCCGAAGATATCCCCCTGATTCTTGCCGGATTTCTCGCTTTTCAAGCAGGCTTTTGGGGCGTTTCCCCTGACCTTCAGGCCTTTATGTTTCATCATTTCCTGTTGGCATTTTTGTATTGCTCTACTGCTATCCTTGCAGGAGATTCGTTATGCTGGCTTATGGGAAAGCGCTGGGGAGTTTCTATCCGTCAAAAGGTGCCCCTCCTAAGGCGTCTTTTAACCGACGATCGCCTTCAATCCGTAGAAAAATGGTTTAATCGCTTTGGAAACGCTGCTGTTTTTTTTGGCCGCCAGCTTGCAGGGGTTCGTTTTGTTACTTTTTTTACAGCAGGAACAGTCAAGATGCCTTATTGGCGCTTTCTGCTGTGGGATGGAATTGGAGCGCTTTTAAGCGTGCCACTGTGGCTTTGCCTTGGGGCCCTGGGCAATCTTTATTTTGAAGATCTCGAAGAGTGGATCCTTAACACACAACGAGGTGTTTTGATCGCCGCAAGTGCAGGTTTTCTGGGGCTCATCGCTTATTTTTACTACATGCGCAAGCGACGCAAAGGAAGTATTGGGTAATATGATGAAGATTTTAATTTTTATAGCACTTTAAAGCCACTCTTCCTATGATCAGCCTCTCATATATTATTTTGTGAAAATGAAACTCGTATCAAGAGTTGTTGTTTCTCTCAGCAATTGAATGATACGTAGAGGAGATAAAGGAATGCACTTAGAGGCTCAAACAAATCGGAGAAATAAAGAGAAAAGCCTGGCTTTTCCGACAAAGGTCTTCAATCATTCATATATGTTTTTTGTTCTGGGTTTATGCGCTCTATTTCTTACTCAGGCACTTATGGCTTCAGCTCAAGCGGGGCTCTCCAGTGGAACTCCAGTCCAAAGTAGCCTTGGAGCACCTATTTTTGAACTTAAGGTCGATGAGAGTGCTACAAGCGTTATTGATCAATCTTCCATTGACGTCCTTAGCTCTGCAAGCCTTCCGGTTCTTCATGGCTTTTCATATCTTACATATGGAGGAGCCTATTTCTCCAAACAGCCCTATGTAAGCGGTGGTACCGCTCCTTACACTTGGAGTGCGCAAGGCTTGCCAAACTGGCTTTCAATTGATCCTGGAACAGGTAAACTTTCTGGCTGGTCAACAACAAACGATGTTGGATCTGTACAATTCGATGTTACCGTCACTGATAATGCAGGTTTAAGTGATACAGCAGCCTTTGCCATTACTGTTCAGCTTTTCTCAACAAGTGGGTTGACCCTTTACCCAGACTTTTTGGCGGCAACCGAAGGGGAAACTTTCCGATATTATTTTCAAACAACATCACAAAGTTGGGGCAAGCTTCTCTGGAGTTCACAAAACCTTCCTGCCTGGCTTTCTCTCAACCAAAAGGGACAAATCATTGGTATTCCAAAGGCCAGTGATGTCGGAAAACATACCTTTGATGTTTCTGTATCGGATGGATTAAGTTTTTCCCAAGCAACTTTTACAATTGTTGTAGAGCCAGAGCAAAGTAACTCTCTTTCCTTAATTGGACGCTCTTTGCAAGCTGTAGAAGGGAATTCTTTTTCGTACTTTGTCTCGGCAACTGGAGGAGACAACGCTTCTTATGCCTGGTCTTCTTCCAACCTGCCTTCATGGCTCACTCTTGATATTGGGACGGGAGAAATTTCTGGTACTCCTGGAGCAGCTGACATTGGCTCAAAACTTTTTGATATAGAAGTTGACGATGGGGTCCACCAGATACAAGCAACATTCCAAATAAGCGTTTTAACCCAGGGTCAGGACGCTGAGGATTTTAAAATTACAAACGTCTGGTCCTTGCCGGATGCTCAAGCAGGACAGGGATATAACCAGGAGTTTAAGAGCGAGGGAGCTTTAAGGCTGCCTACCTGGAGTGCTCAAAACCTTCCTGTCTGGTTAAACCTCAATCCGACAACAGGTGTATTAAGCGGGACTCCTGCTTTATCCGACCAGGGACTCACCACTTTTGAAGTGAGCGCCCATGATGGCACGCACTCAACCTCTCAGACTTTCAAGCTGGTGGTTATTCAAAACCTTTCAGGAGCCTTGCACATTGCGACTTCAGAGCTGGCCGTAGCTCGTGCAGGGCAAGTCTATAGCTATTCTCTTGAAGCAAGTGGTGGCTCTTCTTCTTACCAATGGAGTGCAACAGGCCTGCCACAAGGGCTTTCAATTGATGCTAACACAGGAACAATAGCAGGTACTCCAGAGGCTGATAGCGCAGGGACTTATGATGTCACATTGATCCTTTCTGATGCTCTTACAACAGATACACAAAGAAGCTATCTCTTCACAGTTACTCCTTCAGCAGCCCCAGCACATCTTTCCACAGCCTCCTCTGTACCTGGAGATAAAAGCGATGAAAGTGGTGGCTCATGTATTTTGTCTTCTCGCGCAGATCATAAGCAAAATGTATTTCTCTTCACGGTCTGTCTCATGCTATCATTATACGGTTTGAAAAGGTTTTTTATGTTCCGCTCTCGTTAAGGAAGTCTGAACAGAGTATATTAAACCTGGAAAAGTGGAGATTGGCCCATTGTTTTGTTACAATGGGCCAAGATTTTCATCAAGGAATAAACGAATTCAAGTTCTGAAGTCACTTGAATTTGAAGGGCCTTGGAAGCTGCACAATTGTTAAAAATATAAGTCTTTGAAAAAGAAATCAGGTTACATTCTATGAAAATACCTCAGGAACCATCATCGAAAAAAACAAACCAAGAGTCCCAAAATTCACCGGAAAATAATAAACCTCGAGGCATGGGGTTCGTATTTCTTGTTGTTTTCATGCTCGTTCTTCTCGGGCTCTTTGCGTTTAACAGCTCATCGCTTATGGGGTCTTCAGAAAAACTTTCCAGTGCAAAGTTTATGAAGACGTTAATCCAGGGCGATATTAAGTCAATTACGGTGACAGGGCCTTCTGCAGAAGGATCTCCTTATGAAGTCCAGGGGGAATACAGAGATGGGCGTTCAGCCAGTAAGCCTGCAAATTTCACGGCTGAAGTTGGGGAGGAAGATGCGAAAAGGATTCCCGATATCTGCCGAGAAGCTGGCGTAGAGTACGACTATGAAGCATCGAGTACTCTTTTCAGCACTTTACTCTTGAATCTTTTGCCCTTTCTGCTGATTGGTCTGCTGATTTGGTTCCTCTTCTTGCGCCGAGGCGTTGGTGGAGTTGGCGGTCCTGGTGGAATCTTCAGTTTTGGCCAATCCCGTGCAAAGGTTTTTTCAAAAGAAGATGCCAAGGTTCGCTTTAGTGATGTTGCTGGCGTTGATGAAGCAAAAGAAGAGCTCTCTGAAATTGTTGAGTTTTTAAAGAATCCAGAGCGTTTTACTCGCATTGGTGCCAAGATTCCTCGGGGAGTTGTCATGTTCGGACCTCCTGGCTGCGGTAAAACGTTACTTGCAAAAGCTGTTGCGGGAGAAGCTGATCGTCCGTTTTTCAGTATCTCAGGTTCGGATTTTGTTGAAATGTTTGTTGGGGTCGGTGCTGCTCGAGTACGGGATCTGTTTAAGACGGCTCGTGAAAATTCGCCCTGTATCGTTTTTGTCGATGAGATTGATGCTGTCGGCCGTAAACGAGGCACAGGCCTTGGTGGTGGACACGATGAGCGAGAACAAACCCTTAACGCCATTCTGGTTGAAATGGATGGTATTTCAACTGATGAAGGTCTGATTGTTGTTGCTGCAACGAATAGACCGGACGTCCTTGACCCGGCCCTTCTTCGACCAGGGCGCTTTGATCGTCAAGTCGTTATTGACTTACCGGATGCTAAGGGTCGCGGCATGATTTTTAAGGTTCACTTGACAAAAGTAAAGGCTGCTGAAAATCTGGATGTTGACGAGTTGGCAGCAGCAACTCCTGGTTTTTCCGGAGCTGATATTGCAAACCTTGTCAATGAAGCGGCTTTGGCAGCAGCGTTGGCGAACCGAAGTCTTGTCCAGATGGCTGACTTGCTGGAAGCAAGGGATAAGATTCGCTTTGGTCGTCAAAAGAAAAGCCGCATCATGGAAGATGATGAGCGCAAAGTTATTGCTTACCACGAAGCAGGACATGCCGTTGTTCAATACTTTACAGACCAGACAGATCCTGTACATAAGGTGACGATTATTCCTCGGGGTATGGCGCTTGGGGCAACCATGAGCCTGCCAGAAAAAGATCGTCATTTAATGTCTGTTGAGCGAGCAGAACAAACTTTGGAAATTCTTTATGGTGGTCGGATTGCAGAAGCCAAGTTTATCGGCACTATCAGCTCAGGGGCTTCCAATGACATAGAGCGGGCAACGGAACTTGCTACTGAAATGGTTGTACGTTATGGATTTTCCGAAGCCCTTGGACCTATTAACTATGCCGAAATCGAAGAGCGTGATTTCCTTGGAAGCGGCATGACAAAGGTAAAGGGTCATAGCGATAAAACAGCCGCGCTGATTGACTCAGAAATTCAGCGCCTGCTTCAAACAGCATACAAACGGGCGGAAGATATGATTGCACGAGAACAGGAAAAACTGGAACTGTTAGCCCAAGCCTTGCTGACTTATGAAACACTCGATGCAAAAGATGTTGATTGGATTATGAAGGGCAAGCCCATTAAGGAAAAGCGGGATCTTGATGATGAAAATAAAAAACGCCAGGAAGCTGCTGAAAAATTAGCAGAAGCTGAAGCACTCAAGCGTTCCCAACGTTCATCTTCAGAACAGTCTGGCGGCGGGCTACGGTCTACAAGCCCTAATCCTGCATAAAAGCAAAGCCATAACCAAGAGGCATACCCAAAAACCTTGTGCTTGTTCATCTTATTTGAAACAATTTTTTGGGACCTGAAAAATATTATGCTTTTAGAAAACGAACCAGTACCTCAACTTTTGCATGAGGCTTTTGTCCGCAAGCAAGAAGCCTTTGGAAAAGGATACTACGTTCTTGAGCTTGAATGCCCTGAACTTGCCAAAACAATTGATGTCGGACAATTTATCCAAGTGCGCATCAATCAGGAGCTTATTCCTTTCCTTCGTCGACCTTTCAGCGTTTTCGATGTTTTTCTTGATGAAAAATCAAGGCCTTACCAGGGCATAAGCATCCTTTACCACATTGTTGGCAAAGGGACAGAGCTTTTATCACATTATGAAAGTGGCCAAAGCCTGTCGCTCCATGGACCTTTAGGAAAGACCTTCCCGTTGCCCGAAGACCCAAGGGCTCCGATTTTGATGGTAGGCGGAGGTATCGGCTTAGCTCCCTTCTTATGGCAAATCAAAAAAGGACTAAGAGATTTTTCGAATCGTCCTTACACCCTGATTGCTGGAGGAAGAAGCAATCATGACTTGAATTATATGCGGCATTTTCATGGTCTTCAGGACCAAGGCCTCAAACTCATGCTTTGCACGGAAGACGGATCAAGCGGGTTCAAAGGCCGTGTAACTGATCTTCTCCATCCTGAACTCAAAGCATTTCAAAACCAAACCCACAAACCTGTTCTTTACTGCTGTGGGCCTACAGCTATGATGCATGCTGTAGCAAACCTGAGTAAAGAGTTTTCTTACCCTTGCTTTGCAAGTCTTGAAACAATAATGGCCTGTGGCTTTGGGGTTTGTAATGGTTGTGTTGTACCAATTCATGATTCGCAAATGGATGCTGGCTATCGCTATGAAAAAACGTGCACAAAAGGTCCTGCATTTAAAACTGAGGAACTTGTCTGGGGTTCTTTCTAGAGGAGTTGGCTTTATACTAAGGAAATATAAGCAATGGAACTTGAAGAAGCTCTTCGTGATTTTCACACCCACTACAAAGCTATCCGTGAAGGGCTTGGCCGGGTTATTATTGGTCATGAAAATGTGCTCGATAACTCTGTTATAGCGTTAATAGCTGGTGGACACGTACTGCTTGAGGGAGTTCCAGGACTTGGCAAAACCTTACTTGTACGAACGCTTTCAAAGCTTCTTCAGTGTGATTTCAAGCGTATTCAGTTCACTCCTGACTTAATGCCCGCGGACATCACCGGAACAAATATTGTCAGTGAGCATGGAGGAGAAAGGCGTTTTGTTTTTCAAAAAGGCCCAATCTTTGGAAACGTTATTCTGGCGGACGAAATCAATCGAGCAACACCCAAAACCCAATCTGCTCTATTAGAAGCCATGCAAGAGGAAAGCGTGACTATTGCAGGCACAAGCTACCAGCTCGATCGACCATTTTTTGTCTTGGCGACTCAAAACCCGATTGAGATGGAGGGCACCTATCCTTTGCCTGAGGCTCAGCTTGATCGTTTTCTTTTCAAGCTTCAGGTTTTTCCAAGTAATGTTAAGGATCTCAGTCAGATTTTAACGGAAACAAGTTCGGGTGAGATGCCTGATATTCAAGCGGTGTGTGATGGTCAAAAAATTCTTGGCATGCGCTCATTAGCCCAAGAAGTGCCAATTGCCAGGCATTTAATCGAATATGTCGCCCACATTATTTTGGCAAGCCACCCCAATAATGCTTCTGCTCCAGAAATGGTCAAGCGTTATATCCGTTATGGAGCAAGCCCTCGTGGGGGTCAGGCAATTATTCGTGCAGCTCAAGTTCGTGCATTGGCAGCCCAGCGCTCAAACGTTGCCGCCGAAGATATCCAGGCTCTGGCCTTTCCCGCTTTACGACATCGCATTCTTTTGAACTTCGAAGGAGAAGCCGAGGGCATTGATCCGGATGATATTATACGCAGCATTCTTGAAGCAGTGCCTGAAATTCCAGAGACAATTAAAGAGCTTTAGTTTCCAACCTCAAACGACAAGAAAAATCCTTTCATGATCATCGGGATAGATTTTGATAATACGATCATTTCCTACAAGCATGTCTTTGTTCGGGTTGCTCAGGAACAAGGTTTGCTCGCTCAAGACTATCCCCTTGAAACAAGCAAGACAGAGCTTCGAGATTTTTTTCGTCAATCAGGCAGAGAAGATCAATGGACAAAGCTTCAGGGCTTTGTTTATGGTAAGTGTCTTGGGCAGGCCAAGATTTTTGAAGATGTACGATCATTTTTTATACGTTCTCAAAAAGAAAACGCCACCACTTATATTATAAGTCACAAAACCCGTCATCCCTATCAGGGACCTCGCTATGATCTTCACGAAGCTGCTCGCACCTGGCTTCAAGATCAAGATTTTTTCAGCCCTGATGGACTCAATCTGAAACCAGCAGCTCTTTTCTTTGAAGAAAGTGCTGAAGCAAAATCAAAACGTATTCATGACTTGAAGTGTGATTACTTCATTGATGATTTGCCTGAATTTTTAAGCCGTCAAGATTTCCCACCACACACAAAACCACTGCTCTTTGATCCTTACGAAGACCACAAAGATTTTGAAAATCGAAAGGATCAGACTATAGAACGCTTGTGTTCCTGGAAAAAGGTTGAAGCCTACTGCTTTGAGAATGAGGTCTCATAATCAAAGAGAGTTTAACTCTTTAAAGGATTTCTTTTTCTATGCACTCCTCTTTCAATAACCCTGATAAGGAAGGTTACGAAAAAAAAACTTCTACGGTTTCAGCCGTTGCCCATGATCTTCTTGCAAAAGTTTGCAGCTCCCCTGACAAAAGGTCTTTTCAACTTTTCCCTCTTCAAGGAGGAAGGAACAACCAGGTCTTTAAACTCGTCGTTCATCAAGATTTTCAAAGGTCCCCACAAAACAAAGACTTGAAGTTTTTATTGAAGCTTTACTTTCATCATCCAAAGGATGACCGCCAACGTCTTAAAAATGAATATTGTTTTTCCGACTTTCTTTGGAGTGCAGGAGTTCAGTCGATCGCACAACCCTTAGCCGCCTCAGAACATCAGCATGCAGCACTCTTTGATTTTCTTCAAGGCAAGCAGCTTCAACCTGAAGAAATCACACCAGAGCATATCTCCCAAAGCATTGCTTTTTTAGCAACTTTACGAGGGCTTCACGAAAAGGCAAAGAAAAAGCCCTTCCCCCAGGCATCGGAAGCCTGCTTCTCTTTAAGCCAGCATCTTCAGTGTATCGAGCAACGGGTTCAAAACCTCACTCGCATTCAAGGTCAGGAGGAAGTTGATCGAAAAGCTCAACGTTTTATTGCAAATAAACTTGTAGTGAAATGGCAGGAGGAAAAAAAGAAAGCTCTTGATAAGCTTGAAACCCTTGGGCTTCATTCTTCTTTTGAGCAGCTTCTTTCATCTGAGGAACACTTTCTTTCTCCATCGGATTTTGGGTTTCATAATACTCTTGTGGATTCTGATGGTATGCTTTTCTTTATCGATTTTGAATACGCTGGTTGGGATGACCCTGCAAAATTATGCTGCGATAGTTTATGCCAACCAGAAATTCCTGTTCCAAAAAAATATCGCCAAAGCTTTCGGACGAAATTCATCAATCTTTTTGCTCAGCCGGAACAACTCAGCAAAAGAATCACATGGCTCTACCCCCTTTATCAACTCAAATGGTGTTGTATTGCTTTGAATGATTTTCTGGCCTCGGGCTCAGCTCGTAGAGCTTTCTCAGGTCGGGAAGAAGATAAAAGAGTTGACTTTGAAAAACTTCAAAAGAGAAAGAAGCGCCAGCTTGGAAGAGCAACTCAGATACTTGAAGAATTTCAGAACTCTCTTTCCGAATAGTATTAAAGTCCTGTTGTACTTCAAAAAGATCGGGCACTCAAAGCAAAACTTTAAGTGCCCGTCGGTCTATTCAAAGTTATCAATGCTTATTGTTCTTCTAACGCTTTTAAGGCAAATTTACCGGTAAGCTTTTCTTGGGCAGGAAGGGCTAATGGCTGAGCTTCTGCACGTTGAGCCGAAATTACAAAGAGATAAAACATGCCCGTCTTCTGGTCAACTCCATAAAGAGTTTCTGTAGCCTTATCGAACTCTAAACCACTGATCTCAATACTTGGATCTTGAAGCTGCAGCTCTTTTACAGATTGTGTTTCAAGATCGATGATAGCAAATCCAACTCCTGGAATACTTGCCCACAACTCTTGTGTTGAAGGCCTAAAGGTCAATCCTTGCAAATTTGCCACCTTTGTATCAAAGATCAGGGTTCGTGCACCAGTGGAAGGGTTGAGCTCAAAAAGCTCACCCTGTGCACTCATGCCGTAGAGTATGGATTTTTCCTGATCATATGCCAGCCCCTGGAAATCAGAAAGGGCAGGAGCAAAATAGGTTGAAACTTCATTCCTGGTATAATCAAACTTGAAAAATGTTTTTCTCTCGCTATCAAGCAGATAAAGCGAGTTGTTATGAGCATCAAATGCCATAGCACCTGGCGTAAGGCCAGCCAAAGAAATTGAGCTTATGAAACCTTGAGAGACAGATTCATTGATGTCAAGTGTTATAAGCTGCTTCAGCTCCAGATCAAAACCAAGCAAACTTTGATTTCCTGAATTAAAAACGAACTCGCGAAGAGCAAAACCTGTTGCTTTCAGGGCACCAACGTTCCCATCAAGAAGGTTAATTTCCACAATAGCTTTTTGATCGGGCAAGGAACCGAGAAGTCGAGAGTTCACGCTATCAAAGCTGATGCCACTGAGTTTTTGTCCTTTTATGGATAACTCTTTCTCAATACTATTGCCATGGATGATTAATAGAGTATGTTCTTTTTGGTTGTAAGCATAGATCCGATTATTTTCAAAGTCTCCTGTTAGAACAAAATACCCCTCAAGTCCATGATTCATAAAGGTTTCAGCTTGGGCCGTTTCGAGATCAATGCTTACCAGATGACCACGGTCTGGGTTTGTTCCAATCAACCTCTCGTTCACAGCATCAAAACTCAGCCCTCGAACTCCCTGATAGCTGCCAAGCTCTTGAAGAATTTCTCCCGAAAACCCGTCAAGCATCAGAAGTCGATCGTTGAAGGCATTCATGGTGTAAAGGCGTGAGCGCTTAGCATCAAAAGCAAAGTCTGAAAATTGGTAGCCATAGGAAGCAATTCTGGAAAGCGCTGCTTTCTCTGGTTGTAAGGCCACAACTTCGCGCCTGGCTGTATCGGCACTTAAAAAAGTCTGAGCCTTATGGTTCCAGGCAAGCCCTTGAAAAGAAGTATTTGGAAGCTCTGTCAAAAGTTCAAGTTTGATTTCGCTTTGTCCGCCAGAGTGCAGAGATGACCTGGTCTGCCAAATCTTTCCAGTGTGTTTTTCAAGCATGAAACAACGTTTTTCTGAAGGCAGGAAGCAAAGAGCACCAACACCTCCTGAAAGCGAGAATGCTCCAAGGCTTTGTGGTGCATTAACTCCTGATGGATCAAGCTCAAAGAGCTTGTGCTCGCCAGCAGCGGTCTGAGCCGTGGCATAAAGAACTCTTCGTGCAGGATCAAAACTTAAACTATCCAACGCTGGTAAATCAAGAAGTGTTGCAAGCTTTGATGTTTCTCCGGTTTTAAGATCTATCTTAACCAGACTGTGATTCGATGAATCATAGCTGTAAACAAGACCTTCATAAGGGTTATGGGCAAGAGCTTTGAGTGTCTTATTCTGAATTGAAACTATCGGCGTAAGATCATGGGTGTCAAGCTCGAGGCTGACAATCATATTTTTATGAAGCGCCAGGATTCGTCGCTGAACAGCATCATAAACCATACTCTCCATACCGTTTATGCCTTGAGGAGAGAGTAAAGCATTTTGGGTTATTCTGAGTGTATCAAGCTCAAGCTCAGCCATTTTCTCAGCTTGGAAAAACACGAGCCCCTTGGCGGGTTTCACTTCGAAAGAAAGCGTATGAATTCTTGTTGCACCTAAAGCATCACTGAGCTGTAGTGTAGGCTGGAAAATACCAACTTGCGTTGGGGTTCCTTGAAGGAAAATTGTCTGGTTATCAGGAAAGTTTAGCGAATATTGAAGTTCAACTCCTGGGGGAAGTGAACCAGCGGTGATGCTCCATGTGTAAGGCGCTTTTCCATCCTGCGCGCTGAGCACCCCAGTATAGGCACTATTGAGATAAGCAACCTGAAGCTCTTTTTGTAGCCTTAATGGAGGATAAACCTGGATGCTAACCAAGCTTCTGCTTGCATTGAGCTTTGAATCCTTGAGCTCAACCAGACAAGCCGTGGTTTCTGCTTTGAGAGGTATTCCTTGTAAAATCCCTGTTGTAGGCGAAAGGCTGATACCCGCTGGAAGCTCTCCTGAAAGAATTGTCCACGTATAAGGCGCTTTTCCACCGCTGGCTCCCAGGCTGTCGTTCCAGTTCAGTCCTACTTCAGCTTCAAGTTGTGTTTCTTGAATACGCAACGGGGCATTCATTTGTCCTGTGAGAGAACCACTGCCTCGGGCGTTTCGGCCACTTAAGCTCGTGAGTTGACCACCACTGCTTGTTGAATCGCCTAAGATTTCAAAGGTAAAAGAAGATCGATCAATAAAATCAAGACCACTCGTTTCGTTGTGTCCCGTAAGCAGAATTTCGTAACCATCACCGGCTAAGCCCCCTGGGACTTGCCATTCAAACAAGCCGCTATCGGGAAGAGCCGTTGCTAAAGGTGATAAGCCTGAAAGCGCTGAACCATCTTGAAGGAGCTCAATATCAATCTTCCACAGATCAGCAGCAGGAGTTGTTTGCCAAAGAATCGAGACAATCGAAAATTCTTGTACGTCCTCACCGTTCAGTGAGAGCAAATCAATTCTTTTCTGCAACGCACTTCCTGCTGTTATCAAAGCACTCGAAACCTGCATGACGTTGCCATTGGTATCAAGAAAAGAGTTCGTGCTTGCAACTTCAATAAAGTCAGAGTCAACCACAAAGCTCGGAGTCTGGCCAAGGACAATTTCAAAACCGGTTGGGTTTGCACCTGGTGCAAGAAAGGCCCCATTGCCAAAAGTACCATTGTTTGAGATTTGAAGGCTATCCAAAGTTGCATTTGCAAGTAAGAGGACTTCGCTCGTTCGAATTCGCAACACATCGCCCTGGTTCAAAGTACCATCACGATCAATGTCAAAGTATTTTACCGAAACCAAGCTTGCTCCATCCAAGTCCTCTGATTCAATATCAACAAAATTCAAAGCAGGATCATTCGAAACATCAGCTGGTAAAACATTGCCCCCGGAAAAATCAGTCAAAACATTTGATGTCGGCGATGCAGAGACGTTTAAACCAGAAGCTGCACCGAATGGGATGATAACAGGGGTTGTAGAAGTGGGAGGTGCAGGATCAAAAACCTCAAGACTCAAAGGCTGTGAGGCAAAGCTTGTGCCTTCCCGAACTTCAACAACGAATTCTGAAACCCCAAGGTCTGCAGGAATACCACTTATGCTGCCACCAGGGGAAAGATCAAGACCAGGAGGAAGGGCACCCTCCGTAATAGACCAGCTGCCAGTACCTGGAAAAGCATTTAACTGAAAGAAATAGTCGAACGTTTGCAAAGCTCCTGGCAAAGACAAAGTCAAAATACTGAATTGTTTGTCACCACCAATACTTCCTTTGGTGCTGCCTCCCGTAGAAGTTGGTGGTGCATCAATGATAATAGAAAAAGAACCACTTACGCTTTGGCTGGATGCATCGTTAAGGGTTACATCAAAAGGGAAAGTTCCATTGACTTGAGGTTTACCAGAAATAATCCCTGTAGGCTCAAACTGAAGTCCTGCTGGAAGCTGTGAAGGATCATCAAGACTT
This sequence comes from uncultured Planctomycetaceae bacterium, assembly GCA_964548115.1. Lineage (GTDB taxonomy): Bacteria > Planctomycetota > UBA8742 > UBA2392 > JABWBM01 > CAZJPQ01. Next base: position 85,517 of record CAZJPQ010000004.1, on the reverse strand, counting down.
AAACTTAAGGGGGCCGTTCCACCTTGAGCCTCGATAAAAGCGGTATAGGAAATATTTTCAGTTGCAGGAGGCAGACTTGAAGTAATAAAACTCAAAGCCTCCAGGATTGTAAGCGGCGCAAGAGAGCTTGGAGTAAGATCACTGACACTGATATTAAGACTGTTGTCAGTGCCAAATACTTCCATGCCAATAAGCCAGGAACCAGCAAAGAGTGTGCTTGGAAGATCGAAGTCGGCGCTTATAATTGTTTGTGAACCAGGAGCAAGGGTTGCTTGCTGCCCAAGAGAAAAGTTCGTGGGGCTGATACTCACTTTTTCATGTGTTGTTCCTTGCACTGCTCCTTGCTTTTGAGCAAAAAGTCCAAGGGAGCTTAAGTTTAACTGGTTCGTTCCTGTATTCAGAACCGTAGCTTCAGCTTGCAGCCCTGTTTGTCCCAGTTGGGCAGTAGCCACAGAAAGAGTTACACGACCAAGTTGTGGGCGGGCTGTAATCCCCAGGATCGCCTGGGTTCCGAAAAGCGGAAAGCTGCCTTCGACACCAAGGGGTTGGCTTGTTGCATCTGGAGCTTCGGAAAAAACATCCGCAGCAGCTGAAAGAGTATAAGCTAGACTTGCTCCGCCATTTGAGCCAAAGCTACTTACAAAATCAGCAACGATCAAGAAATCAAAAAAGCTTTCGGCATCAACGACCAAAGTTGGAAAACTAAAGCTGGCGCTTGTGCCAGGATTATCAAGCTGGCTTCCAAGCTGGGGCTCATTCAGCTCTCGAATTCCGTTGCTATTGAGATCCTGGAAAAGTCGAAGACGCTTGATAACAGAAGTCTGGATACTGCTTCCTTCACGTTCAAAATGGAAACCTGAGAGCGCCCCCTTGCCATTGAAAGCTTGAATCCTGAATTGGGCCAGTATGACGCCTTTAGCGCCCTGTAAAACATTCGCTGAGGCCTGCTGAGCTGAACCAACACTTATTTCAAACTTTGGAGGTTCCGCAGGTGGCGTTGTAGTTACAACCCAAATAACGGAACCAGAAGCATCATCATCAAAATCTTCACCCCAACCAGGGCCTCCAAAGCTGCTTTCTGTGATCCTGACCTCAAGTTCACCTGCACCGCTGGCGCGAATATTCGCCCCAGAAGGACCAAAGGAAGTATCAGAAAAAACAAGACCCTCAATCGTTTGAATATCATCCCGCAGGTAATCAATCAGCACTCCATCCGACTCTCCGTTGCGAATTTCAAGGTTAACAACTTGAAGATCTCCAAAACCACTTAATTGGAGTCCAGAAGAAGCAAGGTTTTGAATAACCACACCAGCAAACAGATCCATGCCACTCACAAAGAGGTTTCCTTCAATCAGGATCTCTGCGCCCGCAGCGGCTGAAGAACCTTGGATCGTGGGTGTTCCACTGAGAATTAAGTCAGCATCCGGTTGTACTTCAAGCCTGCCCGTTTCTGAAGCAGAGCCAAGCTCAAGACTTGCTGTTCCCAACACTTCAAGTTTTGCACCACTTTGAATCAGAATTTGCTGGGCCTGCAGGCTGCCTGAATCAAGCAGGGGCTGGGTTGTTTGTGGAGAGATCTCAACAATATTGGCAAAAGCATTCGGGTCACTGGGAATGCCATTAGACCAGTTGCGAGCATCCCGGGCATCATTTGAAACCGTCCCAAGCCAAAGGTTGCGGTTACTTCCACTCCCTGCAGGGCTGAAGGCCGCCCCTTCATTTGAGCGGAAGCTTGCACTGCTTGAAGTTTGCGCATCACCAATGCCTCCAGCATGGTGAGAAGATAAGAAGTTTGCGCTTGAGACTCTTCCAGAACCTCCCCCGGAAGATTGCTCCTGAACTTTAAAACTCAGCGACGAGCTCGTGATACCATCCGCTTTTAAAGAGGTGCTCAAAGCAAAAGCCACAAGCATGACGAACGCGAAGAGAAAGGCAGGTTGAAGCATAAGAGCTTTGGGAGTATGTGGTGTTGTATAAATCATAGCGTTTATTTTCCTTCGAGTTTTATTCCTCTTTATGGTGAATTTTTATTGCGCATTGCTGATTGTTTTTATGATTCATTCAAGATGTTCTTGATATATATAGCCGGAACGATCTTATGTCATTTGTCATTATACTTTGAATATGTTGTTAAGAGTTACCATGGCAAAATTTGGCCAAAAAATCTGCTTTTTACAAAAAGCCATTTCTCAAATGTAATGAATGGTAATTCTCTCTAAAAGCATGAGAGCAAAAGAAACCCCTACCATATTATGAAAAAAGCCCCTTCAAGCAGGCTTATTTTTTGAAAAATAGGCTCTTTTTTGAAAAATTTATGACAAAAGGATATCGACCTTAACCTTCGGATAATACTGAACTTTGGTCTATCTTGAAGCGGATAATTGTCGCTCTATCATTCGAGAGATACTTTAAGTTATTCAGGGTTTTGTTTTTAAGTCTTTTTTTTGTGGCGATTAGAGAGAAAGGTTTTAAAAGGAGTTTACGTCCATAATGAGACAAACAAGCTTTTTTCTCAAAGCAAAGTCCGAAAGATCACATGGTTATCTTTGATAGGCTTTGAGAACACACATCCTTTTTCAGGAAAAGAATCGAAAGGGTTTATGACAAAAGATTCGATTATTCTTGAGGTTGGTGATCTGCTTGATTCACCAGCTGAAGCTATTGCAAACGAAGTTAATGAAGATTTGATTTTTTCAGATGATGCTTATTCAAGTCTTGGAACACGAGTTCCCGAGGATACTATCCTTGAGTGCTTGAAAATAGGCCAGATCCCCGTTGGGACCGCTGCTGTTACAAGCGCTGGGGACCTTCCGGCTCGCTCAATTATTCACATGGCAACCTGTGGCTTTGATGGCAAGAGTACGGAGAAGACAATCGTTGAAGCCCTGAAAGAAGGCTTGGAACGCTGCAAAGAAGAAGGTTTAACCAGTATTGCTATCCCGGAAATTGGGCTTACCACCAGCAACATTCCCCTTAAACGCTTAGGGGAATTGCTTTTGAGTGAGTGTCTACGCCATGCAGATAGAGATATTACACTCCAAAAAGCATACTTTCGTCTGAGCAACGAGAAATCTCTTGAAATTTTCAAGGAGTGTTTACGGCATATTTAAGGCCAAGCCTCGCTCATCTTCAGGTGACTCTTTGATGTGGCATCCAGTGACATTGGAGCACTTCGGAGTGGGAACGAGAGCCTGAAGAATTCTTAGAATAAGAAGAGTCTGGGGGCAGCTTGAGAAGAAAATAATTATTGAATTGTGCAACCACTCGCTTCTGCTCGAAAGAATCCATAACTCGTTTAATCAAGGTAGCTTACGCCTCAGAAATGTACCCCGAAAAATACCCGAGTGTGGTTGCATAATACCCCTTCGTTTGAGTGCTATGGTGAAGGGCTTCTCCACTTCGCAGAGTGCCCCCAGTACTCTGTTCTCGTTTCGAAGGGTTGCAAAATAGCCTTGGTTTGAGTGTTGGGGCCAGGGGCTTTTTCGCTTTATAGAGCGACTTGCTGCTTCTCTGTCCTTACTCCGAAGGGGATAAAATAAGGGCCCATTGGGAGAGTTCCCAATGAGCCCTGAGATATGGTTAGTCTAGAGTATAGCCTGGTTTGATCAGCCTTAAAAAGAGCTTAATTGTCGCTGTGGCTGACTTCAACCCACTCTGCACTATCATAGATGAAATGCATGATATCCCCTGCATTGATAGTAACAGAACTGCCGCCACTCATAAGGTTGATATTGCCTGAATCATTGATGACCACCCCAGAGCTTCCTTGAACAAGCAGATAAAGCTCCTGGCCATCCTCTGGCGCATCTGTAGAGGCGATGTTGTTAATAGTCACAGATCCACCCGTTGTATCAATGCGCATAATTCTTGAGAGTGGTCCTACTAACTCATTCGTTGTGACTGTTCCAGTTCCAGGTGTACTTACAAATGTTCCCGTATCTGATTGGACAATACTACCATCTCCACGAATGCTGGCTTTGTCTGTTCCTGCTACACTGAAGGTGGCAATGATTTCAGAGAAAGTATCTGTCGATGCATCGGCTCGTTCGGCAAAGAGTGCTTCTCCGCCAGTTAAATCAACAACAGCCTTCACCCCAATACCACCGCTATCAGAGACACCCTTGATTCCGATTCCTCCAGTAGCGCCGTTTAACCCGAAAATCCCATAACCTGTAGAAAGTGTAGCTTCTCCATAAACACCAAAGTCTCCTGTAGTCAAACTGGGACTAGAAGCAAAACCAGCAAGCCCTAATACACCATAGTTCGCTACACCTGCACTATGAGCCCGCCCATCGATTGCAATATTCGTTGCCATGCTGTTGGTATTATCTGCAACGCCAGCAACACCAACATCGAAGGTTGGAGAAGTACCGCCTGAGTTCGCGTGGAAGAATCCACCAAAGCCGTCGGCACTTTCACTTCTGCCATAGACGGCATAAGCGCCGGAATCATTAAGAAATGTAGTATTTCCAACAAGCCCACGAATTCCATAATTCCGTGATTCTCCATCATTGATAGCGTTATCGGCAATGCCTTGAACACCAACGTTCAGTGTTGCGTTGAATGAGGTGGCCTCGCCCTGTACAGCAATTCCCTTGCCTGTGCTGAACACATCTGCACGTCCCATCACTCCGAATGCATCACCAGCAGCATCTGGAATTGAAGTAAAGCAGCCTCCATAAGCACCCGGAAGAAGAGCTTCTCCCAGTACACCAGTATCGCCCTCGGATTGGACTGGAATTCCAGCTCCAACCCGCCCAACGACACCGTAATTAACTTCAATCGCACCATAGGAAACGAATTCACCACCTATGTGGACCTGAGCAGCACTTGCCAACAGGTCATCGGCCAGTCCAGTTACACCATAATTCGTATCTTCTCCTCCAGACGCAAAGAAGGCCCCACCAGTGCGTGTGCTGCCAGCGGTAGGAATGCTTTCCACTGCTTCTCCCAGAATTCCAGTCGTATGTAAACCAGTCGTATTCCTGTTTTTGAAAAGCGCTGTTATATCACCTGTGGTGCTTTCGCCATAGAATGCATAGTCTCCCGCAAGGAGAGGGGTTGATTGAAGATTACCAACAAAGCTGGCAACACCGTAATTTGAAGTTCCGTCAGAAGCACTAAAGAATCCACCAAAGTTATCTTCTGTTGGGCTAAGAACATTAGAACTTCCTTTAATACCAATGGCGCCACCCTGAGTGCCTCTACCAAAGACGCCAACCCCATCAACAGAGTTTACTTCTCCAAGTACACCATAGCGTTCACCAGTAGTTGCTGAATTTGCAATCCCCTTTACAGCTGCTGCCTCTATAGCATCAGAGAAAGTTTCTACTTTTAAACCACCACCTTGAGATGAAGTATCTGTAGATTCAAACTCATATAAGAAGCCATTTGCTGTTAACAGGTTTGAGACACTGACTGCAGGAGCATTAATGGGCAAGCCACCGCCACTTCCACCACTACCAAGATCAAACCAGTTAAGGCCATCATAGGCCTCAAGTATCTGAGTGCTCGTATTCCAGCGAATCATCCCTGCATCTGCCACAGCAGGACGGTCAGCATCAGGGCCTGCAGGCAACTGAACAGCATCTGTTGCATTAATATCAAGAGCCACCGCTGGAGTAATTGCTCCAATCCCAACTTTTCCATCGTGGGCAATTGTCATACGGGTGCTGGGAACCGTTTGTCCAAGGTCTGTAGTCAGAAACGATAGGCTTGTAGCATGAGAGGTATTATCCCAGTTGCCTGCGGCAAAAGCATCAATGCTTACCCCCTCGGCAAAATTGAACCCATCATACCCCTCAGCAACGAACCTCATAATGGCATCTCCGCTGAAAACCGAAGATGGGTTGCTTGTCGTACCACGAGAGCGCTGAAGAATTAAAGTTGAAGCATCGCCAGTCGCTGATGAGGCCCCTTGAAAAAGCACAGGCTCAGCTAAAGGAGTATCCGTGGCCGCATGAAAGATGCCGTTAACCGTATTCGTTCCAACTCCAACCCGTCCTGTATCAAAAAAGAGATCAGTGCCAAGACTTGTCCAGGGACTTGAAGCCGCTGAAGGTGTTTGAGGATCCCAAGTCCCAGTCTGAGTATTAAACACAAGAATATCACCATCTACTGCTGTACCTTGAGCAATATCATCTGGACCCACTGATAAGGATTCAAAATCCCAAGTGCTGCCATTAAAACGAAGGATATCACCAATGGTTGCACCGAAAGTATCAAGATCATCTGGAGTGACATTGAGATTTTCAATACCCCAGGTACTGCCATTAAAGCGAATAATTTGCCCGTTAGAAGCACCCACAGTATCAAGGTTGCTCAGCCCAACGTTCAGCGGTGCGATCTCCCAGCCCGATCCATTGAAACGGAAAATATCATCAGCACTTGCGTTCGTGATATCAAGGTCAGCTGGCGTAACGCTAAGGTTTTCAGCAGCCCAGGCACTGCCATTAAAGCGAACCACCTGGCCACCGATTGCTCCTGCACTGTCAAGGTTGCTGAGTCCAACGTTCAGCGGCGCGATCTCCCAGCTTGAGCCATTAAAACGGAAAACATCATCAGCACTTGCATTCGTGATATCAAGGTCAGCTGGCGTAACACTAAGGTTTTCGGCAGCCCAAGCACTGCCATTAAAGCGAACCACCTGGCCACCGATTGCTCCTGCACTGTCAAGGTTGCTGAGTCCAACGTTCAGCGGCGCGATCTCCCAGCCTGATCCATTGAAACGGAAAACATCATCAGCACTTGCATTCGTGATATCAAAGTCAGCTGGCGTAACATGAAGGATTTCAGTATTCCAGCTTGAGCCATTGAAACGGATGATATCACCAGAAGCAGCACCACTAGCTGGCAGATCTGTCACACTTGCCAAGCCGGAACCCGAAAGGGTTTGTGGGATCCAACCAAGACCATCAAAAGTCAAAACCTGGCCTGCGGTCGCTGAGCCGACTTCAAGCTCATTGAGAGCCACCACTAAGTTTTGAGGCTCCCAGGAAGAAATTTGATCATTAAAACGCAAAACAGCATTTGGTGAAGCGCCCAAGCTTGAAAGGTTTGACGGATCAAGGATAATGTTTTGAGCTCCCCAGTGTGCACCATCGAACCCAAGGACCTGGCCTATACTGGCGCCTGTTGGATCAATATCAATCGGAGCAACTGCCAAAGGCTGGTTTTCCCAAACGCTGCCATTAAAGCGTAAGATATCGCCTTGAAAAGCAGATGTGCTTGTCTGAAGACTGCTTACTGATAAATTTGATAAACCACTGCCATCGCCGGTATAGGTTTGCGAACTGATACTTTGAGTATTTATATGTCCAACATCCGTAAGGTCATTGCTGCCCAAATTCAGGTCACCAGCCATGGAAAGGGAACCATCGAGTGGCAGGAATGAGCCAGAAGAACTCCCTGATGCTGGTTGCCAGTCTAACCCGTCAAAGAAGAAAAGTTGCCCATTGGTTTCGTCAAACCACAAATCACCAGCTTCAGGATTCAGAAAAGTACTGGGAACGCCACTTGCACTGGTATCAGAAATATAGCGCTTTCCTTGCAAACTATTGGCATTTAAAGCAAAGGCATCAGCAAGCAGCTCTGTGCGAGGCAGCATTTCTCCGTCATTATCAACTTCTATTGAAAACCAGACACTGCCACCTTTACGGATAGCATCAGCAGCTGAGTTTTCGCTGCCACCCCCAAGGCTTGAGCCTTGACCAACAGAAAGCGAATAAAACCCATTTTCAGGAGTCACTTGATGATCTTCGTCATAGAGCAGTACTCCAGAACTTGGAGCATCAAAAAGCCGCACCCGAATAGTGACAGACGAGCTCACAGGTTCACCGTCTGCAGCCGTGAGCTTGCCTTGAATATTCAATGCCTGAGCAGACTGCGGCGCTGCCTGAACATGTGCTACTTGCCACAAAGCTATTGCAGGCAGGAGAGTCAGGAGTGCTGCAAAACGGAGAAGATGCCGGGGGCGAGTTTTTAAAACCATGGTTTTCCTCATCTAGGATCTTAGGTCTGAATGGGTTAGGGCTTTGAGCGAAGCTTTCTCTAAGTTCATTCTATATAAAATTTTAGAAGATTTATTATTCACATCTCTTCCATATGTATAAGTTTCAGGTAAAAACAAAGGCCCTCAATTCTAATGAAGAGCCCGAAAGATGCAAATATTACTTTAAAAAATATGACTCTGGCATTGTAACCAGGCTCTTGACTTGGAAAACTAAAATTCCATAAAACTTGAGGGAGAACTTTCAACCTGAATCCTTGGTGTCTTTGTGTATATATTGGGGTGAGAATAGATCCTGAAGAGCAAAAAACGAATTCGAGAAGATTCAAGGAGGCATCCCCCCCTTTTTTTTGAGCTTCTAACCTTAATCAAATTTTAACGAAAAGTATCAACGATGAATCAAAATGAAGCGCTTAAAAACTCTGCTTCCAATGCAATTCTGGGAGGTTCCTTGTGGCGGGGAGTGTTCCGTTTCGGCGCTCCCATGTGTCTTGCCATGTTGCTTCACGGGGCCTTTAACCTTGTTGATACTTTCTTTATCGGACAGCTTGAAAACGCCCGCATTCCTTTAGCCGCGATTGGCAATGCTGATCCTATTTTGATGCTGGCAGCGATCTTTGGAAATGGGATTTCTACTGCCAGCGTGGCTATTATTGCTCAATCCCAGGGTGCTGGGGGCAAAAATATCACCCAAAGAGCCGCCAGCCAGTCGCTTCTCATCCTTTGCTGCTTCTCACTTTGTTTTGGAGTGTTTGGAGCGATCTATGCGCGAGAGATTGGCTATCTGATGGGGGCTCGCGAACAAGTCCTTGAGCAGGTTGCAAGCTATTTGCGCCTTATGTTCAGCGGCATCTTCACTATGATTCTTTTGCTGCAATTTACTTCTATCTTACGCGCAGCAGGCAATGCCCGAGGGCCAACTCTTGTACTGATCCTTACCAATGTTCTCAACATCGTCGCTGATCCTTTTCTTATTTTTGGTTGGTTTGGTTTGCCCCAAATGGGACTGCTTGGGGCTGGCTGGGCAACGGTTGGAGCCCGCCTGCTGGGTTGTATAATTGCTGGCTGGTTATGCTTCAAAAGTAATGGCAAGCTCTTGCCCCACACGCTTCAACTTTGGAAACCTGATTCCAAGATGCTCAAAAAACTCCTGCAGCTTGGCTTGCCAAATTCCCTGCAGCTTGTGATCCGAGTTGCGGCCATCCTTTTCCTGGTAGCACTTGTGAATCAGGCTTTTACCACCCCACAAGACCAATCAGCAACGGCTGCCTTTGGTCTTGGAATTCGGATTGATATGCTGGTGCTTTTTACCGCCATGGGCTGGGGAGCTGCTGCTTCCACTTATGTAGGGCAAAACCTTGGGGCCAAACAACCCCGTAGAGCAGCCCAGGCGACCTGGATCACCGTTATTTTTACATCTATCTCGCTGGTCCCCATTATTTTTGGATTACAGTACTTCGCTGGACCTATTGTTCAGCTCTTTGTTCAGGACCAACAAGCAGTCGCTACGATTACCCAAGAGTATCTTGGTATTATGAGCTTAAGCTATGGCTTTGCAGCTGTCAGCGTGGTCTTGAGTCTTGCCCTTAATGGCGCGGGCAGCACCCGAACACCAGCGGTCATAGATTTTGTGGTATACGTTTTGCTAATTGTCCCTGGGGCCTATTATCTTGTTTATGAAGAAGCACTGACAAGAGAAGGTCTTTGGATTGTAATTGCAGCTGGAAATCTTTTGCTTGCAATAGTTTATGTTGTTTTGTTCAGGCTTGGGAAGTGGCAGAAGAAGTCTTTGGGCGTTTTTTAAAAGTGTTATCCAAATGGAAGAAATTTCTTCTGTTTTGGAAGGTTTTTCAAAGCGGTATAGTGTTGTAAAAGATTTTTTATTGAGAAAAGTAGAAAATCCAAAGAGCAGCGCTCAATAAGAAGTATAGGGTTCATTATTTTGGGTTGTATAACTCAGGTAATTTTTGAGTACGTGAAGAAAGAGTATTATGTCAGGTTCCTTTGGAGGACTCATTCCCAGCGCATCAGGTATTGATACTGCTGCCATTATCAGTTCGTTAATGGAGGCTAAGGCTCGTCCTATTGTTGCTATTGAAGATAGGATTGCTGATGCTGAAGAGGAAAAACGAGCTTTTCTCGACGTGAACGCTCGTTTGCTTTCACTGCAGGAAATTTCTCGCAGGCTCTACGAAGGCACTTCCTTCAACGCCAGCGTTGTTCGCAGCTCAAACGAAAATGCTCTGCTCGCGACTGGAGATACCACCGCTTTCGAGGGTACATTTCAATTTTTCACCCATTCTTTAGCATCATCTGCCCAATATATTTCAAAGGGATTTTCGAATACGAACTCTGAAAAGGTCAGCAGCACACCAGGCACTTTTACAATCGAGCTGGGGAATGCTCGTATTCAACGAACGACAGAACTTAATCAGCTCAACGGTGCCACGGGCATTGATCGTGGAAAGATTCGAATCACGGATGACGCTGGCCGGATTGGGTTGGTTGATCTTACCAACGTAATCACCCTGGATGATGTCGTAGAGGCCATTAACTCAAATGGCAGTGCCCAGGTAAGTGCCCGGATCAACGATGATGCTGGAAGCGGAGTGCTTGGAGGAGGCTTAATCATTGAGAATGCCAGTGGGGCTGGCAATATTACGGTTGAAAACGTCGGTACTGGCGCAACGGCGGCTTCTCTTGGGATTGCTGGCACAAGTGGTACTGGTTCGATTATTGGAACGCGTCTTAATACTGCTGGGCGAGAAACAACCCTCTCTTCTTTACGTAATGGACGAGGTCTTGGTGATGGCATCAGCAGCCCTGGTTCATTGGTCCTTACGGGCTCGGGCCCTGTTATGAACATCGATCTCAACAGCGCCAAAACAATTGGGGATGTGATCGATGCGATCAACGCTGCTGGTGGTACGATAACAGCTTCCCTTGGGCCAGATTCGACCTCCTTAATGCTGAGCGATGCTGGTCTGCCGGCAAGTATAAATGCGGTTGCAGATCCAGCAGTCCTTGAGGCTTTAGGTCTGGAATCAGGTCCCATGCTTGATCTTGGTGGCGGTGATTTTCTGGGGCGAAAGCTTGTCTCTTCCTTAAACTCTCCTCTTATGAGTTCGCTTGCAGGCGTGAATGGTTCTAATTTCAGTGGGTCAGTAGCAACTCCTGCCCAGTTTGATATCACTGACAGTGCTGGTGCAACAACGACAGTCAGCTTTACGGGGCGTGAGGATCTTTATGAAATTCTGGATCAGATTAACAACCCGGTTGCCGGAGCAAACGTTCTCGCTCGTTTTGATGAAACGGGCACAGGCATTGAGATTTTAGACCAGGCTGGCGGCGGTGGCAGCCTGACGATTGCTGATACAACGGGCACTATGGCTGATGAGCTTGGTCTTGCTGGAGTTCATGCGGACAACTTTGCAGAAGCTGGCAATCTCAACTTCAAGCACTTCCATGGTCATCGCCAGCTTAGTGATTTTGGCTTTGATTCAAGCATCGTAGACGGCAGTATTGAAGTCACCCACAAGGATGGAACCCAACAGGTCTTTGATATCACCGCAGCACAGACCATTGGGGATGTTATGAATGCTCTTAACTCAACCCCTTCTCTTGACGTCACTCTGAACGACACAGGCGATGGCCTGCTCTTTACGGATAATACTGGAGGGACCTCTCCTTTAGTCTTTCGAGATGTCAGCGGGTCCATTGCTCGCAAGTTAAACTTTTCTGGAACATTTACAGGGGCAGCTACGGTTGATCGTGCCTATGAGTTTCAGGTTGATGTTGATGCCGATGACACCCTGGCCGACATTCAAGATAAGATTAAAGGTCTTGATGTTCCTATTGTTGCAACGATCGTTGATGATGGTTCAGGAGATACCCGCTACCGTCTTTCAATTACGGGAAATGAACCGGGCAAGAAAAATGACATCGTTATTCGTTCAAGCCTGGATGCTTTTCAATTTAACCAAACCTCTGAAGCCTCTGATGCTGTTTTGCTCTATGGAAACTCTCAGGGGTCAGCTGACCCCATTGTATTGCGCAGCGAAAACAACACCTTTAAGAATGTTCTTTCCGGGGTGACGCTTGATCTCCTGGGACTCAGTAACCAAGCCATAACCGTTTCAGTTACACGTGACCTGCAAGCCTCATTCAATGACGTTTCTGAGCTTGCGGATGCCTTTAACTCCCTTGCTGATCGGCTTGATGAAGTTGCCGGCTTCAACGTTGAAACCCTGGTCGGTGGTCCATTAATGGGAGACGGCACCCTTTCAGGTCTTGAAAGTTCTATTGTGGCGGCCTTAATTAATGCAGTTGAGGGGCTGCCTCTTGGAAACAACACGCTCTCTTCTATTGGAATTGATATTGATTCCCAGGGACGGCTTGAGGTCGATGCAGAGCTTCTTCTTGAATCACTTGAAAACCGGCTTGATGAAGTCGAAGCTATTTTCAATAATACTGCCGAGTTAACTCCTGATACGCTCTTTTCAAATTGGAACAACGGCGATGGACTGGTTCAGGATGCTGGCAATGATTTAAGGATTTCTTTCCGAGATGGATCGGCTGATTTATTGCTTGACGTTTCTCCCTTTGATCGTCTTGGACAATTGATTGATGCTTTAAACGCTGATGGCCGCTTGCTTGTTGAAATATCAGCTGATGGCAGAAATTTGATCTTTCACGATCTTACAAGCGGTGCCAATAACTTTTCGATCGCTGACGAAAATGATTCAGGAACGAGTGCTTCTCTACGCCTGAAAAACAGTACTGCTCCAAATGGCGCAGACCGCATTGAAACTCGTAATATCCTGCTTAACACCCAGCTTGGAGTTGCACGACGGCTTGATGAAATTCTTACAGATTACACGCTCAATGATGGCATCATCGAGAACGCAACCGAAGCCATTGATGATCGTATTAGTGCTCTTAATGAAGATATCCAGAAGAAGCAAGAGCGACTCCAGCTTGAACAGGAAAGACTTGAGCGTCAGTTTGCGGCTATGGAAGCAGCCCTTTCTGAATCAGAAGCGGTTTCTAATCAATTAACCCAAACGCTCAGCAGCCTATCAAACAATAATAAAAATAAAGACAAGTAATACGTTCTGAGCATAAGAGTGAACTTGAAGTTCGTTTTGCATTATCTTTTGTGCCATCTCACAATGCTCTTGAGTTGCTCTTTGAAGTTAAAGAAGCTTGTAAATTTTCACAGTCCTGATGATGGTTGGACTCTGTCAGGAAACTTCCGGTTGCCGATGTTAAGTTAAGAATGCGCATGATAAGAAGAATCTTTCGAGGAGAAACCCTCGGTCTTTTAACACCTCTATTTGCCATAGCGCTTTTCCTTTTCTTCACGATCCGGGGACAGCTTCACTGGATTGACTCGCCTCTGCTTATCGGCGGAACAGCTTATATTTTAGCAGCACTTTGTGGTTTATTTCTTGGGTTAAAGGGCTTGCTGGCTGCCGCCATCTTTCTTACGATTATAAGCTTCTATAGCAATGCACCACAACTCCAGGATGCTTCGGTTTTACCATTGGCAAGCTTTGCAACCTGGCTTGTTTGCGGCGGCCTCTTTCTCTGGAGATTTTTAAAGGGCTGGAAAAAGCAGCGTTTTCTTAAGCTGGGCGGTGAAATCGAGAAACTTCAAGAACAGATTCGTCAACTGGAAACGTTTACAAACCTTAAAAGTACCAAAGAAACCCTCAGCAGTTTTAATCAAACCTGGCTTGATCAGCTTGATCGTATGACGGACTCTTTTACGAGGGTTTTAGCCTTGCTTGCAACTGATCCCAATATGAAACAATACAGGGATTTAACGACGGATTTTCGCAAAAACCTCTATGAGGTTCAGGAATTACTTTCAGCTCAAAAGCTTCTGCTTGGTGATCAGCCGCCAGAAGTAACAAAAGAAAGCAGCCCTGGAAAAGTCGTAGAAATGGCTGTGGAAGAAGTTCAAGAAGCTTACCGCAGTCTTGGGGTTGAGCTTGAAGTTGAGCTTGATGATGGAAATGCATTGGGAAACCTTGACCTTAAGCTGATGGTAAGGGCTGTCCAAGAATTATTACTGAATGCTCTTGAAGCTTCCCGGCGAGGCAGCAAAGTGAAAATTTCAACTCAAGCCGACTTCAGGGGCGGCCGAAGCATGATCGAAATTGCTGACCGAGGCAAAGGCGTTTTGCCGGATTTGCTCCCCCATATTTTCAAACCTTTTTTTAGCACCTATCCAGACAAAGCGGGACTTGGCTTAAGTATTGCAAAACGGATCGTTGGGCAGCATGGAGGTTCCATTGCTGTGATAGCAAACGAGCCTCGAGGTACTATTTTTCGGATACGCCTGCCGCTCAAGCAACCAAATATAAAAACAACCTCTTTCGTGGAAGAATCCACTCAAAAAGTCCCTGCCCAAAAAGAAAAGCTATCAGAAAATGTGTGAGTGTTATAAGGTAAGAATCAAAGGGGAGGTTTATATTTTCAACCCAAACTTAAAAAGAAATCCTCAGCATGGCAGCTCTTCAGCCCGATTGCATTTGCGTTGACATTGGTAATACTTCAACAACGTTAGGCTTTTTCAAAGGAGACGAAACGCTTTTCTTAAAGCATTTCTCAAATGCTTTAAGCCCGCAAGCGCTTCGTCTGGAACTGGAAAAAACCTTTGCCCAAACCAAACAAGATCTGAAACTTATCGACTGCCCAATAGGTTTAGCTTCGGTTGTACCAGAACACACGCTTGTTTTCTCCCGAGTACTTCAAGAGGTCTTAACAAGCTCTTTGCTTGTCGTTCTTGGAGAACAATATAAGATTCCGATTGAAAACCGCACAAAGCAGCCGGAACAAGTTGGTCAGGATCGACTTTTGAACGCGCTTGCAGCTTTTCACCTTTACAAAAGCGGAGCAATCGTACTTGATTTTGGTACGGCTCTTACTTTTGATTTGATTTCAGAGGATGGTGCTTATCTTGGCGGATTAATCACGCCGGGAATCGAACTTTGTCTCAAGGCCCTCCATGGTTATACAAGCCTTTTGCCTCTTGTTCAACTGAGTAAAACCCCTCCCGAAATTTTTGGCCGAAATAGCGAAGAAGCTATCCAGTCAGGAATTTACTACGGTTTTCAAGGCCTGGTTGAAAACATCGTGAAGAAACTCTCTGGTAACTTTTCAAGTAAGCCAAAAGTTATTGTAACAGGTGGAGGAATTTCAAGACAACTCATGAATGAGTTCGGAGAATATGACAGCTTTTGCCCACACCTGACCCTGACAGGCATCCGTTTGACACTGAAGCATTATAACCTGCTTCAGTGTTCGGAAAAACGAGCGTAAGTACGTGCTCAAAACCGCTTTGCTTTTCAAAGAAGGCCTTAAACTACCAATCTTCATCGTCCCAATCTTGATAGTCGTAATAGCTTTCTTTTTTCAATGCCTTTTGGTAGCTTTTTTCAAGCAACGTTTGTTCTTCAAGCAGCTTCTGGATTTCCTGTTCAAGTTGGGCAGCTTCTTCAGAAGCACCTTCGCCCATACCATCACGTTTCTGACGCAAGCTTTCTAGCTTCATGCCAAGCTCAGAGAGAAGCTCAAATAACACCTCTGTTCCTAATTCTACTTCCAAAGTTTCGCGATATACCTGCTTTGTTTGAAGGTTGTAAACAAGAACTTGCGAACCAAAGCTCTTTCTTCTGCCAGCCTCAATGCGCACAATCCAAGGCAAGAGCCTTTCCAATTGAAAGCTTGAACGGGTTATGGAGTAGAGGTTAACCCCATGCTTCTCTAGAGTTTCTCCAATCCAGTCTGGTTCAAAAAAATGAGAAGAAAATTCTTCTGCGCCTTCAATTTGCCCAGCCTGGACCTCTTCAAACAAGGTTCTGAGGCCAATTTCAATTTCGCGATAGCGCCTGGCCATCAGGATTTCAGGCTGCGGCTCACCCTGAAGCCAAAGAACATTTCCAGAGTAAGGGTCAATCTGGACTTTGAATTTCATCTCAGGTGTAGGTGTTTGTTCTGTCTCAAGTATCATGGCATGCAGGGAATCAGAGTCTTCTGCCTTTCGTAAAGAAAACATATAATCTGAATAGGGAGGGATATCAAAGAGAGACCAGCTCTCGATCTGGTAGTGATCCCGAAGGCTCCAGTCGCCAAGATTCCCTTCTCGAAATTCTGGTTCTCCCTCTTCCATTCTATAAAGATAATCTTCAAACATGGTTTGAACGGTTTCCACCACTTCACGCTTTGCTTTTCGAACAGGACTTTCATCATCGACAAGATCCTGCTGTTGAATAACAGCATCCTGATCAACCCAACGCATAGCTTGAGGCCTTACTGTTCGTGAGGCATGGAGTATAAATTTTTGTTGAAGCTCACAGAGCTGCTTGTACTCCTCTGAGTCCCACTCTTCTTCGGGAAGACTCTCCTTGCCTTGAACCATTGCAACGATGCTGCGGAGCGTTTCTGCCCCCTGATTTTGATCTGGTTCAGATACTATTTTAAAATTTTCAAGCCGTAAGCAGACGTAGCCTGGACTTGGTGCAATTTCAGGCTGTGAATTTTCTTCGAAGTCTGGGTAGCCGTATCTTCGACCATATTTCATTTCCATGTCGAAACCCCCGAATGGATCGATAAAGTCATCAAAAAAATCTCCATCAAAAAACCCATCCGCAGGGTCAGCTGGAATATCCTCAGCGGGCTCACCATTCATGGCCCAAATATAGACTCCTTCCGGCTCATCCCTTCCATAGTGGTCATAATGCCCGTAGTAATCATATTCCGAATGTCCTTTATCTTCTTTTCCCTGGAAAAGAGAAGCGAAAGGATCTTTCGATACAAAAAAGTCCCGGAGCGAATAATGCAAGAGCGGTTTTGAAACCTTTGCTGGATCAAGCCCAAGGGCCCGCTGAATTTTTTCATCAGCCAGGCTCCCTTCAAGACCAAAGACGTCGTCAATATCAATCCCTGGCATGGTTTTCTGTTTTTCTTTTACTTTTGGTTCCTCATTAAGGACTTCGCCAAGTTCAACCTCAATAGCTTCGTTGAGGCCAGCAGGCCCCTGAATGTCGATCGAAACCGTTTTCTTTGCAGGCATGCTCTCTAAAGAGCTATATTCTGCCAGAGCTAACCACATCAGGTTTTTTTGTGTCATGAAAAGATCCATCAGGAAAAGTCGCGCTTCCGCTTGTTGGGCTCGTGGAAGATTGCGAGGGGCAAGGATTAAATCATCAGAAACATCGCTGACGACCTGAAGCCCAAGCTTGGCAGCCAAGTCTTGACCATGAAAAGGCGCTTTGCTTGAAAAAGCCGCCATATCAAGTCTCCACCAGCGAGGCTGGAAATCGATCCCGCTGTAATTCCTGAGGTCTTCGCAAAGTTGATCAAAGGAACGACTCATCGACGGAGAAAGCCCCGAGATCACGAGAGACTGAAAGTTTTCCCGAGCTTTTGGACGCTCTTGTTCCGGAGCAGCAGAAGCCTCATCCCCCGCTTCTGATTGAGCAAAACTCAGAGGCTTTTCAGATAAGGAATAGCTGAAGACAAACCCAAACGTGATTGCAAAGACCATAAAAGAAAAGGTAAAACGTTTCATAAGTACCAGACCTGTCATTCTTAAATTAATTCGAAGTTTGAGTTTTATTTTAGTTATTTTTATCTTAATTCATAATGACGTGTTTGTGAAAGGGATTGATTTTCAAAAAAGGGCGACGACCTGAAATGAATAAAATACCTCTCAACCCCTTCTCTTGTTTTCATGAATAGAGTCATCTCTTTTCTCAAGAGGGCTTGCTTTCAGCTGCTCAGAAGATTACCATAGGTTACACTAAAGGAAAAGTTCTTGCCATCATGAAAGCTCCAAAAATCAGCCGCCTTCTTATTCCTTCGATCACGACGACTGATATTCATGTTCTATTTTCCAGACAAGGGTTTTTAGAAAGGCTCTAAAATATTGTTCTTCTTCAAGCATTTGAACTTATATAGAGGAACAGAGAAAAATGAAGTATCTTTTCATAAGCCTCAAAATATACCAAAGAAATGAACCATTGATCGTATAAGAAATTATTGAAAAGGGTTTAGCTTACGAATCACTACTAGGCAGATGTTTGAAAATCAGCAGGATACAACACTATGGGATTCATTGACGCCACGCTTCAAGCTTTTATTGGCAGCCGTAACGAACGACAGGTTCGTGCACTTAAAAAAGAAATTGCTGAGATAAACGCACTTGAGCCTACTTTTCAACGCCTCAGTAAAAATCAGCTTCGTGAAAAAACCACAGAATTCAAACATCGCATTGAAAAAGGGGAAGAGCTTGACGCTCTTTTGCCAGAAGCTTTTGCTGCTGTTCGAGAAGCGGCAAAGCGCACCCTTGGGCAAAGGCACTACGATGTTCAGCTCATGGGTGGCATCATCCTGCATCGTGGAGCGATCGCAGAAATGGTAACGGGGGAAGGTAAAACCTTAACAGCAACAGCTCCTGTTTATTTGAACGCCCTTTCTGGTCGAGGAGTACATCTTGTTACGGTGAACGATTACTTAGCCCGTCGAGATGCCGAGTGGATGGGCAATGTTTACCGCATGCTGGGGCTGTCTATTGGCTTTTTGCAATCTGGCATGGGGCCTGCTGAACGTCGACAGATGTACGCCTGTGATATTACCTATGGAACCAATAACGAGTTTGGGTTTGACTACCTGCGTGATAACATGAAACAGGATCCTCGCGAACAGGTTCAGCGTCGTTTGCACTATGCAATTATTGACGAGGTCGATTCTATTTTAATTGACGAGGCTCGTACTCCCTTAATCATTTCGGGGCCAGCTCAAGATTACAGCGGGCTTTACAGCAAGGCAAATCAGGTCTGCAAAGGGCTTGAAGGCATCAGCGATAAAAAACTGAAGGAACAACTTGGCAAAGAAGCAAACGATAAGGGAATCTACGAAAAATCTCTTGGAGAATACGATTTTGAAATCCGTGAGAAAGAAAACCAGATAATCCTTACCGACAAGGGTATAGAGAAAATTGAACAACTTCTGGGCGTCGGCCATCTTTATAATGCCGAAAACCAAGGCTGGCCCCACCTTATGGAGCAAGCCTTACGGGCCCACCATCTCTATAAAAAAGATAAGCATTACGTCGTGCAAGAAGGAGAAAAAGGAGCAGAAATCGTCATTGTCGATGATTTCACAGGGCGCCTTCAACGTGGCCGACGCTGGTCTGACGGTCTTCATCAGGCCATTGAAGCGAAAGAAGAAATTTCGATTAAAGAAGAATCACAGACGTATGCTACCATTACACTTCAGAATTACTTTTTGCTCTACGATAAGATTTCCGGTATGACGGGTTCAGCTCTGACGGAAGCAGCAGAGTTTGACCAAATTTACAAGCTTGATGTCATGGCTGTACCAACGAATAAACCTCTTATTCGTGATGATCGTAATGATCTCATTTACGGTACGGAAGCTGAGAAATTTCAAGCTTCGGCCTTTGAGGTCGTAAAACTTTATCTTGCCGGGCGTCCGGTTCTGCTTGGGACGACGAGTGTGTTAAAGTCTGAGGTCTTAAGTGATATTCTTTCACATTTAAGTATCCGACGTGAAGGCGAAACCCTTTCGGTTCGCATTGCTCCTTTTCGATTGCCAAGTCCAGGTTCTTCGCGTCGAACTGGAGACATTGAAGAAATTAAAATTGATGCAAGCATCAGAGAAGAACAATGCCTGCGGGAAGAAGGGGGAAAATTAGAAATCCGTCTTCCAGATCCAGCGCTTCGGTTAGATGACCCTAAAGCAAACCCTGGTACTGAAACATGGTTTAAAGTACGGGCTGAAATTGTAGAACAACTTGCTGGGGAAAAAGGCTTTACCGGAGTTGTGCATAACGTCCTGAACGCCAAAAAACATGAACAGGAAGCTGAAATCGTAGCCCAGGCAGGCAACATTGGCTCTGTAACAATTGCAACAAATATGGCCGGTCGAGGGACAGACATTATTCTTGGCGGTAACGGTGAGTTCATTACTAAGCAATGGTTAAAGCAAAAGCAAAATACTGATCTTCACAGCATGCTGCCTGAGGAGTACCAGGAATCTCCCAGTCATTTGATTCCGCGGGATATTTTCATTGAAGCAGAGAAACGCTACGATGCATTGGTTAAAGAAACCTACGAAAAAGAGTTTAAACAAACCTATGATGCTTCTCATGCCAAGGTTGTAAAGCTTGGTGGTCTTGCGGTTCTTGGAACGGAACGCCACGAATCTAGAAGAATTGACAACCAGCTGCGTGGTCGTTGTGGTCGTCAAGGAGATCCTGGAAGCTCTCAGTTTTTCATCTCTCTGGATGACGATTTGATGCGACTTTTTGCCGGCGAACGAGTTCGAGGTCTCATGAAAGGGCTTGGTTTACGAGATGGCGAAGCTATCCAAGCTCGTATGATCACCAAGTCCGTAGAGCGCGCTCAGCGGAAAGTTGAAGGGCATCACTTTGATATTCGTAAAAACCTTAAAGAGTATGATGATGTCCTTGATTTACAGCGCAAGACGATCTATGGCCTGCGCCAAACTATTTTAGAAGGAGTTTCTGCTGAGCAAGCTCAAGAGATTGACACCAAAATTCGAGGCATGCTCAACGACCTGCTGAAAACCCGTGAAGAAACAAATGAGCAGGATGCAAAAGCTATTGTAGCTTGGATGAAGAAGGAATATGACCTTGATTGGGTTGCAGAGCGAGTTCAGGGCAACAAGCGCATACTTGTTCGGGATAATATGATCCTTGGTGCAAAGCTTGCGCTCCTTCCAGAGGGCATTCAAAAGCGTATTCATAATACAGTCTTAAACGTTGCCAATCGAATTGCAGTCGATTCAATCCCAGGGGATGATCAGGATCATTGGGATCTTGAAAATGTAAAACTTGAGCTGAAACGCTTTTTCCGGCTTGAAAATGATCTTGAAGAGGCCCCGAAAGACACAGCAAAAAATTTCGAGCAATGGCTTGAGAGCACTCTCGAGGAACACTTTAAACATGAGAAGCAAAAAATCATAGAGGGCGCTGACGGCGAAGCAAAGCGTGACCGCTTTGTTGGTATAAGCCGTTATTTATTTCTCTCTTCCCTTGATTCCAAGTGGCGGGAGCACCTTCGTAATATGGACCAGCTCCGTTATGGAGTACGCTGGGAAGCCCAGGCCCAAAAAGATCCAAAAACCGTTTACAAAAAAGAAGGGCGTGCACTCTTTGAACATCTGCTTGATGATATTGATAATGAAGTCGTTCGCGCACTTTTTTCTTTACGCTGGGAGGATGAAATCCGGACAGATGCTCCAGCAGGCAGGGTTGGAGGAGCGTGGAAAAACACGCCAAAAATAGGTCAACAGGCCATTGAAGTTGCGAAACAAGCAAGTCAGCAACTCGCCCAACAACGGGAGCAAGAAGCTTCAAAAACACCTGTTTCAGCCCGACCAGCCCAAACGGAAACGAGCATCAAGAAAACGCTGCCAAAACCAAATGATCCCTGTTGGTGTGGCTCTGGCAAGAAATATAAGAAGTGTCATATGGCCAGTGATAAGGCGCAAGTTGCGAGCGCTTCATAGCTATTGGAATAACCATGCTTCAATAACCAAGTTTCTAGGTTCAATATATTCGGTTTTGTCGCGTAGACCTCAAATTCTGGAGCCATGCTGAAGCTCTTGTCAAAACTTTCAGGCAAGAGAAAACATTCCTTGATCTCAGGTTTTAAAAGCTTGAAGCTCAGGCAAATTCACAGAGAAATTATTTTCTATGAAGTAGCGCCTAGTCTTCTTTGGTCGCTTTTTCAAGAGCCAAGCGCAAATTCTCTGGGAGGCGGCAAGGCCGAAACGAGGAGCGCTCCAAAACAGCGTGGGATGTTTGTCCTTCTACAATCAGTGTCTCTTCTCGATAAATACCGTAACTGATTGTAATACGGGCCCCTTTGAAAGCTGTGATTTGAGGGCGCAAAATTAAGAGATCATCATATTCAGCAGATTGTAAAAAACGTGCCTGGCAATCAATAACCGCAAGCAAGTAACCCGCAGCCTCTAAATCACGATAACGACAACCAAGTTCACGGAGCAGTTCTGTACGGGCAACTTCAAAGTACACCAGATAGTTCGTGTGATAAACAACTCCCATGCGGTCGGTCTCTTCATAACGCACACGGATACTGGTTTCGAAATTCATCTTCAATCACTCTCTATCTCTATGCTGATTACTCACTTTAGAAGCAGAAAGAGTATGCTTTAGAGTACTCCAATCATGAAAGACAAAAACGTGGTTTTTCGATTTTGATGTATCTTTGTTCTGAAAAACTTTTTTTTTCCTGGTTTTGCTCTTAAGCCTTTGTCTTTCTTTACCGATCAAGCGACTGTGGTTCCTTCCCCGATTGGACCACACAAGCTTCTTCTCAGGGCGCGTCTTTGTTTTGATTGTTCGATATCAACACGAAGGCCGAATTTTTGAAGCAGTAAAGAGAACACTCCACAAAGGTTTGCTAAAAGTCGCACAACTGAAAAGTAAAGCGCAACAAACCCTTTGTTAAGATGCTCCTCAATATCTTTGAATGCTTTTGAGATTATGTGTTTTAGAAATCTCAGATTCTTCATGCTTTAAAAGTAGCATGGGAAGTTGTTGCTTACGAACTCTACGTACCCGTAGTGGTGGAGTTCTTGTCGTAAGGCATCGTTCTTGTTTTACAGTATGCCTCATGGAAATGTTTTATTTTAATTCTAACTCAATAGGAGAAATGCCAATGTCAAAAAATCTTCGCCTGCCCTTGTTTGGGTTCTTGGCTTTGGCTGTTTTGGGTTTACTTGCTTTCGCTTTCTTTGCCGGATCAGATGAGGAACAAGCAGAGCAAAAACCCAGCATAATAGCCAAAAAAGGAACAACCAAACACCACAAAGAAATAGTATCACCTCTTCACTTCTCATCATTTACCCCTCGAACTGAGGTTGAAACGAAAAAAGAAAGACATGAAGAAGCAGACTTGAGACTCGAGCAGGAAGCTAAGTCTTCTTCAACAACAAAAGCTCACTCAGAACCAAAGGATGATGCTGATACAGGTCCTTTACGACCAGCTCTTATTACGTACACCATTAAACCTGGTGACATGATTTCTAAAATTGCCCAGAATTTTGAATGCAAGCGTTCTGACATTTATGCTGCAAATCCAGGCTTAAATGATCAAACAGCTTTGAAAATTCGCCCTGGCCAGAAAATCATTATTCCGAACAAAAATTCCCAGGAAACGTTGGAACAAAGCAAGAGTACGGAAGTGGTTGTACACGATCAACCTCAGCATCAGCCAACAAAAGAAACGCCAAGTGCCGAAAGCTCAGAAACTCGTGAACACAAGCTGAAGAAAGATGATATGATCTTTGCTCTGGCAAAAGAGTATTACGGTTCTCCTGTTCACTGGAGATTAATTCGCGACGCTAACCCCGACTGCGACTTCATCAAACCCGTTCCCGGTAAAACGGTGATCATCCCGGCTTTACCCTCACAGGAAGATTCTTCAAGCAGCAGCACAACAAGCCGCACACACCATGAGTCAGTCGAGAGTTCCAGTCTTATTCCACCAATGCGTCGTTAATAAATAAGAAACACCTTGAATGACCAAGCACTTCAAACGAAAAACCCTGGTTTATGCTTAAGCTACCAGGGTTTTTTTATTTTAGGATGAATACACTCTAAGCCTATTGTTTTAAGATTTATTGAAGAATGCCAAGCAAGGTACTTATGACATGGTTTTGGGCCTGTTCAGAAAGTTCAGGGTAGAGAGGAATGCTTAAGCCTCGCATCCAGGCATCACAAGCCAAAGGAAAGGCTTGATCAGGGTAGCCCAAATAACGATGGAGGGGACGATAAACAGGACGTTTTGTTTCAATACCAGATTCTTTGAGTTTTGCCTGCAAGTTATCACACTCTGTTTCGCTTCTACAGGTATAAAGATAACGAAAAACCATGCCAGAGCTCTCTTTGTCTTTTGAATCATTTGATTGGACAGCCTGGAAGGCCCTGTCATAATTTTGAGCAAGCTCTTTACGCTTTTTCACAAAGAAAGCCAGCTTTTTCAGCTGTTCCCGCCCAATAGCAGCACGAATATCATCAAACGCAAAGTTGTAACGAAGCTGGGCATAATCCTCTCGCTTATCAGGAGTGTTAAGATCAACAGCCTTTTCATAAAGGCTGCGCGAGGTAGTGGCAAGTGCTCCACCTGAGCCCGTTGAGATACACTTGGTAGCATAAAAACTAAAGATTTCAAAACTGGCCCGAGACTCTTGAGCAAGCTTCAAAGCAGCTGGGGTTCCTTCTAGTTCTTTAATACTGCTCCAAGGTGCTAATTGTTGACAACGGTCATAAATAACAGGAACGCCTTGAAACTCAGGTAGAATCCCTGGAACACAAGCTCCATCAAAAGGGGCAACAATGATCAAAGCTCGAACCGTATCATCCAAAAGGTTTTCAAGATCCTCCAGCTTTGGCCCCTGATACCCACAGTCATAGAGCAGAGGCTCTGCTCCACAGGCATAAAGAGCGTTTAAAAGTGCTGCGCAGCTTAGCGAAGGCACTAAAACCTTGTTGCGCTTTTGTTTTGATTCAAGGTTCGCATTTTCTAAGGGGTTAGCTCTAATACCGAAAGCAGCAAGAGCCAGGATAAGCGCTGTGGTGCCAGAGCTTGTAGCATGAGCATATGGAAGCTTGATACAACTGGAGAGCTCTTTTTCGAAGGCTTGGGTTTCGGAACCACGGGCATGGTGCCCTGAGTTCAGAACCCGCTCAAGAGCAAGAGCTTCCTGCTTGTCAACACTGGGATACGAGTGATGGATCGGAAATTGCATGACTATTCTTTTCCCGGTTTCAAATGGTTCATACCTTCACGATCGACTTGAGCGTCTCAAAATGGTATGCCCATAGAATAAACTCTAGCCTTGTATTCTTTTCTGCGTATAATTATTCTGCTTATAGTACACGAAGTCAAGAATTGCCTTTTAAGAGCTTCTTTTCTTGACACTAAAAACAGGATCTGGTTTTTGTATAAAAAAATAAAGGCCTCAATAATGTTTGATCATATCAAAACCGTGGAATCAGCTGAACGTGGGGTTTTGCTTACGAGCCTTGATTGGGTTCTGAATTGGGCTCGTCGCAGTTCAATCTGGCCCATGGGCTTTGGACTTGCCTGCTGCGCCATTGAAATGATGGCAACCGCTGCAACAAAGTATGATCTTGACCGCTTTGGAGCAGGCGTTTTTCGAGGCAGCCCTCGTCAGAGTGACCTTATGATTGTGGCTGGAACGGTAACCCATAAGATGGGGCCTCGGGTTCGAACCCTTTATGAACAGATGCCTGAACCTCGTTACGTGATTTCAATGGGAGCCTGTGCCACAAATGGTGGTCCCTACTATGAGTATGGCTATCACGTTATGAAGGGCGTTGATTTAATTGTACCAGTGGATGTCTACATCCCAGGCTGCCCACCACGCCCTGAAGCTCTGATCGATGGCATTATGCGCTTACAAGAAATGATTAAACGTGAAAGCTACGTAAGCCGTAAACGCAGGCTTGATTACTGGGATAGGAATGTTGAATCCTTACATGAAATGGATACGATTAAACACGAGGTCTTTCAAAATGAACCTTGGGCGGTTGCTGAGCGGGAGTCGATCCAGGCTTACCAGGAGAAGCTTGCAAAGTTTCGAGAAAAATATCTGGAAGCATCACCCAAGGAAGCTCTTCCCAGCTAACCTCAACACCCCTTAATGCATTTTATACGTTCTGATCGTAATTTCAAATCAGGCCTTGAAACTCAGAAGCTCTTCAAGTTGGAGTTATGATGCAAAGTTCTTCAAACAAAGCTGCTTGCTTACGGGAGCTTTGTTCGCTGCGGAATATAGGCAAAGTTTCTGCCGAATGGCTTTATGAAGTTGGGGTTCAAAGCCGCAGTGATTTTATGCAGGCTGATCCCTGTCAACTTTACCAGGAAATCCTTGATTATCACGCTCGGCCGGGTATTACAAAAAATCTGCTCAAAGCTTTGATTGGAGCTCAAGAGAATATTTCCTGGCTGGAAGTAGAGCTGAAACCTTTTGATCATGCTCCCTAATTCAAAATGAAGAAGTTTGAATTCCCTAATTAATGTAGAAAAGTCAGCTTTGTACTGAATTTTCTATTCTTCATTTTCTATTCTTCGAAGCAAGCGCTGCGATGTTCAACTTCAGTGGCAACAATCAAACGTTGCCCTGTTGCTGTGCAGGCTGTTTTATAACGGGTTCGAGTGCATGAAAAAGAAGTGGAAAGGGTGACAATCACATCATCACCTTCGTGATTGAGATAGCAATCAGCATTCTGTGGTAACGCTGAGCAGGAAGGATTTCCTCCTTCAGCATCCCGTTCAGAACTTTCGAGCATGCGTTGAACAAACTCTCGAAGATTAGCACTCTGAGCACTCACTTCATCCTCATAGCCATAACGGCGAGCAACTTCTTCGGTACAAACCGCTTGAATCGCGCCATATTTTTGCTCAAGATAAGCACAATCTAAAAGTGCTAAAGCCTGGGCCCAGTCTCTGGTACTTTGAAACATCAGATAGCGTTCAACACAGGTCGCTGGAGTATTGGCATCTACTTTTTCCATCTTATCCATTCTACCATAATCCTTTTTAAAAAGCACTGAACACTTCAGCATGACCTTTTGAATGAAAGAATGATGGGAAAACCAGAGAGAGTACTCTTAAGAATTCATAAAAACCCATAAAATATATCGTTCAAAGGGCTTTCAAAACTAAAGGCTTTCTTGAAAAACACGGCATGTTTTATGGGTTGTCGGTTTGAGGTTCTTTTAAAAAAAAGCTCGATCGCAAGCTTAAAGTGAAAAGTCTGGCTTGCGTTTTTCAAGAAAAGCAGCAACGCCCTCACGGCATTCAGGACCAGAGCGAGCCCGAACGTTCATATCAAGAGCAAGCTCTAACCCCTCTTCCAACGGCTTATCCCAAACCTTTGTCAGCAACTCTTTGCTCAATGCCATTGCTTGCGGAGAATTTTTATGTAATCCACGCACAAGTTTTTCAAGGGATTGCTCTAATTCTTGGGCTGCCAAGACCTGATTTACGAGTCCAAGCCTTAAAGCTTCCTGAGCTTTGATGACTCGGCCACTTAATACAAGATCGCGAGCTCTACGTTCACCAACCTGACGAGTCAGAAGCACCATGACTAAAGCTGCTACAAAACCAATCTTAACTTCAGGATAGGCAAAAGAGGCTTCTTCACTGGCAAGCACAAAATCACAACACGTAGCAAGCCCAGCACCACCAGCAAAAGCTGGTCCCTCTACCACCGCAATCAAAGGTTTTGGTGATTGATAAAGGGATGAGAAAAGCGTCTTGAGCTTTTCACCATCCATTCGATTTTCCTCCTCGTTCATGTGCTGGAGTTGGGCAATGCTCTGAAGATCTGCCCCTGCACAAAAAGCATCGCCTGAAGCCCGCAGAATAATCACACGAACATGATCGTCCTGGCAAAGCTCCTGGTGAGCAGCTCTAAGCTCACCGACCATAGTAGCATTAAGAGCATTTCGTTTTTCTGGACGATTCAAAAGAATGCAACCCTGTTTTAATTCCTGGTCGCGACTCACCTGAAGGGTTTCAAAATTCATGCTTCTCCTTAGAAGGTGAAAATATTACTTTAAATTTAAAGACAGGTTCTATTTTAAAGTAAAAGCTCCTTGAATTTGCTTTTTTCTGATACCATTTCTGATTACGCTCTTTCCATGGGACTGAGTTCATAATAACCTCTCAGGAGCAAAAAACGAAGAAAAGCTTTTAAGATCTGCCACAGAAGAAAGTATTGGGCACTTATCAAGAGGGAACCTTTTATGCAACTCCTCGAAGCAGAACTCGCTAAGGTGATGGTTCTGGAAAACAAAACATTTCATACGGTCTTCATCGCCGAGAAAAATGGTTCACGTCATTTTCCCATTGAAATAGGGTTGTTTGAAGCTATTGCTTTATTACGAAAAATTGAACCAGGGAACGAAACGCCACGCCCTATGACCCACGACCTGCTGGTGCACCTCATGAACTCCCTTGGTGGTAACTTACGAGAGGTCAGGATTACAAATCTCAAAAGCGGAACTTTTTTTGCTGAACTCGTGATTGATACCCAGGATGGGGAAGTAATTGTTGATGCTCGCCCCTCTGATGCTCTTGTCATAGCAGCGAGCGAGAAGTGTTCTTTCTTTGTTGCCGAATCCGTCTTTGAAACGGTAAGCCAGAATTAAAGCTTATCCCAAGTAGTTTTTTGCAGCATAAATACAGAATTCCAGTATTGAACTCGAGAAGGGTAATACTATGCCAGCGCGCCTCCTCAAAGGAAAAGATGTTGTTCAGCGATTGCGAAGTGAGCTTAAAGCAAAGCATCAAACTCTTCAAGCCCAAGGGATTCAAGCTCGAATAGTCTCTGTTGTTATTAAGGGAGATGAGGCAAGCGCTTTTTATATCCGCAATCAAGCCAAACAGGCAGCAAAGATTGAGCTTGCTTACGAGGTTAACGAACTTTCAGAAAGTACAACTCCCACTGAGCTTGAGGAAAAACTCCGAAGTTTGAACCAGGATAAAAGCGTCAGTGGCATTATTCTTCAGGTGCCCTTGCCACAAGGTTTCGATCAGGTTTTTTTTCAAAGTCTTATCAGCCCGGAAAAAGACATTGAAGGAGTTCATAATGATAACCTTGGTGCTTTGCTTCAGGGTGGAGATCTACTGGTACCCTGCACCGCTCGAGCTGCGCTTGAAATGCTCCTTCATTACGAAATCCCCTTGGAAGGAGCCAGAGTTGCTCTTTTAAGCCGCTCAACCATTATTGGAAAACCTTTGGCTTTGATGCTCCTTGATCGAGCTGCAACTCTTACCGTTTGCCACAGCCGTACTTCCCCGCAAGACCTGGTCGAGATAACTCGTCATTCTGATATTGTTATTACCGCCGTTGGGCGAAAACCGGGGTTTATCAGGGGTGATATGCTGAAGCCGGGAGCATGCGTTGTTGATATCGCAACGATTGCCACAGACGATGGCAGCATTACTGGAGATGCTGATTATGACAGCGTTTATCCAATAGCAGGAGCTTTAACTCCAGTTCCTGGGGGAGTTGGACCTGTAACGGTTATGTTCCTGTTGCGCAATGCTTTGATTGCTGCCGAACAGCAAGTTTCTTAGAGCTTTCAGGCGAAAGCACAATCAAGAGTTCTTTTTCACCAGAAAAAATCGACTTCTTGGCCTTGAAATTCGTAATAAACAAGAACAAGGAATTGGTTTAAAAATGAAGAGACAGGGGGTCTGAGTTATGGCAGCATCCTATCCGCTCCGAAAGATCCTGTTGAGTTTATTTGTGTTCGGAATTTTAGCACTTTCATTGTGGATATTTGCCAGTAAAACTCTGGCTCCAGAACAAGATCCTGATCGGCACGCAGACCACAAATCACAAGCTCAAAAAAAAACTCAAAGAGCATCAACAATCAACGAGGAAGAACTTGATAAAACCAAACCTTCTGAACTGCAAAATAATCAGCAGTCTTTGCAAAGCTCAGAAGTGCATGATAACCAACCAGCTTCAAACGAAGAGATCCCAGAAAAGGTTATCAAACCAAAGCTTTCAGAAGAGGATATTGATAAGCTCTTGCAAGCATACCAAGCGGCCTTTCAAAACGGGAAATTTCAACGTTTTGAAACAATTGAAGCACAGCTTTTGGGGAATCGTCCTTTAAGTGCCTATCATTCATACGCCACAAGTCTTTTAGACAGGTCCCTTGCCTTCAATTATCGTCTGCGTCTTCTTAAACTTGCAGTCCACAAAGACAGCGACACGCTTTGGGAGCTTTTCTCAGATCTTTATGCTGATTTCTTTAAAGCTGAGACTTCGCTTGACTGGAAAGAAGGGGAAAAAGATTTTCTGCGAGAGCTGATTTTTCAAATAGCCCCTTTACTCTGGCATTTTAAAACAGGACTCCAGCTTTTTGAAGATCTGCTTCTCAGATGTCCAGATCAAAAAATGATAATGAGAGCTTTAGAGGGATTGGACAAGGTCGCCCCTGAAGGACAGGCAAGCTATTTACCACTTCTTGAACGAGTTTTTACAGAAAACCCGGACTTTGAAATTCGTCGCAAGGCTCTTGAATTGATTTTTCGGTTTACACCAGAACAAAGCCAACGCAGTGCCTTGTTTGAACGATCCGAATCGAAGCCTTTTCATGCTTTTCTTGTAACTCAAGCCTTTCGCTTCAAGCTTCTTGACCTAGAAGAAAGTGCCTTGCGAGCAGATATAGCCCTTGAAAATCAAGGGCTTCAGGGACGGGCAGAGCTGCTCCATGAATACGCAACTGTGTATCCAGAACGTGCTTTACTCTTTGCCCGTCCGAAGCTTCAAGGCATTGAAAGCCAAAGGAATGATCAAAAACGAGAAGCAAGTCTGATGGCAACCGTTTTTATCGTTCTGACACAATACGGAAGCAAAGCTGACAGGGAAAACATTGAAAGAATAGCAGCCAGCCCATCAAGGTATAATTCGGAAGCTTTTCATGCCCTCAAACAAGGAGGATCTTTTGATTTCGCAAAACGACTCTTTGAAGGAAGGGCACCTCCTGCGATTAAAGCTTTGGCTCTAGCGTTCCTTTTTGAAAAAGCAGCTTTTAAAAATCCTGAAGCCTGGCTGGAAGAAGGACTTGCTCATCACCAACCTCAAGAAGTTCGTGTATTAGCCCTTTCGCTGCTGGACCCTCTGGAAACGCCCGAAAGAGAACGGCTGATGCTGACCGCTCGTAGCGAAAGATCTTTGGTCTTACGAGAAAAAGCCCTGCGTTTACTTGGAGAGCTTGAAAGCCTTGAGCTCTATGATTTTTTCAAAGAGCGTTCAACCCAGGAAGCATCAACAACCCTTCGTCTTTTAGCATTAACCTATGCCAAAGATCTTGAGAAGAAACGACAAAGACAAGAAGACTCTCAGCGATAAATAGAGCCATACGTTTATTTTTATTATTTATATGCCAAAAAGGTTTTAGCTCGCTTTTTCGTATTTTACATGTCCTTCAAGCGCCCTCTGTGGTACGTTCTAAGTTATGAGAAAACGTCAAGACGCTTATGTTATGCTTGATATTGAGGCATCAGGGACTCGCATGGGCTACCATGACCTGATCCAGTTTGGCGCTATCGCCGTATTTGGGCCGGCTTTGGAAACACAAAAAATCTTTCCTGCCTATCAGCCTCAAGAAAATCTTCCCATCAATCTTGTAAAGCCTCATTTTAAAGGCGAACCAAATCCAGGTTCCATGAAAGTCAATGGCTTGAACTGGCAAGAAGTTGTAGAGCATGGCGAAGAACCCCAGGATTTTATTACTCGTTTTCGCAAATGGATACTTGAACTCAAAAGCTATTCTGAAGTCAAAAACGTAATACTTACAGGCCATGGTCTTGTTTTTGACTGGTCTTTTTTAAAACTTTTACATGATAGTTTCTATGATGACTGGCCCTGCCATTATTCAGGGCTTGATTTTAAATCATGGTATGGTGGGGCCGAAACTTTAGAATATATTGACGCCAGTCAAACTCATATGCGCCGCAAGTTTAATTTTGAAAAGAATAAGAGTGCCCATGACGCTTTTGGAGATGCCCGCTATCAGCTGGATCTGATGCTGCAAACTTTTCAATCCTCTGGTCTGATAGCTGATCATGATGCGTAAAGTAGGTTTTTTACTCTTCATTAAGGGTTTCAAAATTCATACAAAAGAACCTGGATAAATATTGTAAAGAGATAAGAACGTGGAGCAGCAAGCAACTTCTTCTCAAAAGCCTTTTCCTCACTCAGGCCTCGGAGCTTATAGACGCAGGGCTTCGAAGGCTGTTCAGGTTGGTTCGGTCGTGGTTGGTGGCCAAGCTCCAATCGCCGTGCAATCAATGACGAACACTGACACAGCGAATGAAGAGACAAGCTTTCAACAGGTTCGAGACCTCTTCGAAGCTGGCAGCGAGCTTGTTCGACTAACCATTAATACCGAAGCTGCAGCCCAGGCCTTACCAAAAATTGCAGCAAGACTTAAAGCCGAAGGCATTGATGTGCCACTGGTCGGCGATTTCCACTATAATGGGCATCATCTTTTACAACGCTTTCCAGAATGCGCCCAGGCGCTGGCTAAATATCGCATTAATCCTGGTAATGTTGGTAAGGGTGAGAAACATGACCTTAACTTTAAAACTATGATAGAGATCGCCCTGCGTTATGATAAGGCTGTGCGAATTGGGGTCAATTGGGGCTCTCTTGATCAGGAGTTGCTTGCTCGTTTACTTGATGAAAACCAGAAACAAGCAGAGCCTGAACCTCTTGAGGTTATTGAGATAGAAGCGATTGTGCGCTCAGCTCTTGAGTCAGCAGAACGCGCTGAGGCTTATGGGCTTAGTTCTGACAGGATTATTCTATCGGCAAAAACTTCAAACGTGCAAAGTTTACTTGCGGTTTACCGCAGGCTGGCTCAAGCTTCTGACCATGCCCTGCACCTTGGCTTGACAGAAGCGGGTATGGGCGCCAAGGGTTTGATTGCAAGTGCGGCTGCTTGTGCTCCTCTCTTGCTTGAAGGAATTGGCGATACTATTCGCTGTTCTCTTACTCCAGCTCCTGGCGGAGATCGACGCGAAGAAGTTCGAGCTTGCCAGTACCTGTTACAGTCTCTGGGCTTGCGAAATTTCTTGCCTTTAGTTGCTGCTTGCCCTGGCTGTGGACGCACAACTTCTGACTATTTTCAACGACTGGCTGAAGATATTCAGGACTTCATTCGCTTGTCGATGGCCCGCTGGAAAGGGCAGTACCAAGGCGTTGAGGAGTTGAAGGTTGCGGTGATGGGGTGTGTTGTCAATGGTCCAGGTGAGTCAAAACACGCTGATATTGGGATTTCCTTGCCTGGTGATCTTGAGGAGCCACGCTCTCTGGTTTATATCGATGGTGAGCATGCCCATACTCTGGCAGGCTCTGGAATCAGCCAGGAGTTTAAACAAATTCTTGAGACGTATGTTGATCAGCGTTATCAAAAACTCTAACTCGTAACAGGCCTGGGCGATTATTACTTTTGAACTCCAAAAGCCCAGCATTCCGCTTTTGCTCTCTTTAGAGCTTCTCCACTTCGCAGAAATTCAAGCTTTTCCGTTTCGAAACGGCTTGGTGGCTTCTTCGTTTCAGAACAGCTTAGGGGTAAGGAAGCTTTTCCACTTCAGGAAGTGCCCCCAGCACTTCCTTCTCGTTTCAAAGTCTTCCCACTGCAAAGTCCCACTCCGAAGTCCCGGCACTCTGCTCTCGCTCTCTTTAGAGCTTCTCCACTTCGCAGAGCGCCAACCCCGGCACTCTGCTCTCGCTCCGAAGTGTGATAAAAGTCACTTTTTCTAGAACCCTTTGAACGCTATAAAATCTTATACTCCCCAAAAGAATCATTTAGAAGTGTCTAGCTTCTTTGTTTAAGATCACTCTCGAGTCGGGCAAGAGTTGCTCGGCGACAATTTTATAGCGGCTACTCGCGAACTACCACGTTTTTGGCTGCTCACAGAAATGCGAACTCAACGCTTCATTTTGGGCGCGTTGGTTATTCGTTTTCTGTGAGAGGCTGTGGTAGGCCTGCGAGTAGGGCGATGGCTGGCGTGCCCTTTCGGAGTGAGAAGAGAGTGCCGGGGTTGGCACTCTCTGAAACGGAGAAACTTCTAGAGTTTTCTCTCTATTCTGCGGGGTGCTCAATGAGCACCCCATTCTCGCCTCAAAGAGGTGTCTTCTGACAACACCCAGCATCGCTTACCGCCTAACCTTTTTAAGGAGGCCAGCGATGTTCAAACCCTATCTTTTCACCCTTTATGGCTATGAACTTTTTAATGGCTCTTTCCTCAAGGCCTTTGATCTCAACGAATGCCAGATTCTGCTAACGGCGAGCCCAGAACGCCTGGAAGCGATGCTTGAAGTTCTGCCTCTTGACCTTGTGATTCTTCATGAGGACCGCCTGAGTCAGGCCCACAGGGTCATCAAAAACTCTGAATACAAGGTCAAAGTACTGGTGGTCACGGAGGCCCCGGACAAGGACCATCATAAAAAGCTCAGGGAACGCGGCGCAGAAAACCTGCTGGTTATGCCAGAGAGCAGCGATCGCATAATGGCCAAGATCAAAAAGCTTTGTCCTAAGCCAGAGTGAGAGTGTGACTTTAGTCACACTCTGAAGAGAGGAGGCTTGATCGCCTTCTAAAGTGACAAAAGTCACTTTTCAGAGGAGAGGCTTTTCTTGGCGTAAAACCCTCAAATAATTATTGAATTATGCAACCCTTTGAAGTGGGAACGGAGTGCTGGGAGCACTCCGTGAAACGGAAAAGCTCCAAAGTTTTATGAGCGTAAAACCCTCAAATAATTATGACATTTTGCAACCACTCAACGATTTTTGCTTGCATTTGTAAATCATTATTTTCAAATAGGTTACAACTCTAAAACAGCGGCTGAAAAATGCCGCACTGTGGTTGCATAATAGCCCCCAAAGAGCCTAACGAATACTTGGAGCTTTTCCGTTTCGGTGCAGCTTGGGGGCTGCACCTCCCACTTCAAAGGGTTGCAAAATAGGGCTCTAAAAGAAGCTGACAAACACGAGGGCTACTCGACCCAAAGAGCTTTACTCTTGGGAAAGCCTCTTCTGGCGGGCCTTCAAGATGCGGTCCTGCATCTCGCGGGTTGAAAGAGCAGGTGCGGCAGGGCTTTGATCAGAATCCGCTTCTGCATCAAGCAGCTTTTGATGCAAACCTTCCTGGCTGGCGGGCTGACCAGCGCCTTGATCTTCATGGTCCTTCTCAAAGGCTTGATCATGCTGAGCCTGGGCGCGGTTTCCGCTTGTAATCCGCGTTTGAGCAGCGTCTCCTCCAGGGATTTGACTCCCTGCCAGCATGCGGTTGCGCTGTTCAATACAGGCTGCGGCGGTTAGAATCAAAGCGTTGCGCTCATCTTCCGAGAGCTCCTTGCGCCCCATCCATTCATTAACGGAATCATAGCTGCCTTGGGCTTCTACAGCCTTACCAAGGGTTTCAAAGTTCTTGTCGGTGAGCTTCTTCAGAGCTCGGTCTCGAAGGTTCCAGCGAAACTCTTCGTCAGAGAGCTCGCGCTTAGCGTGACGGTGAACCCACCAGAGCTTCAAAGCATTCCCAAGACAAAGCAAGCCGACAAAACTTATGATAGCGCCGATAGGCGGTAGCATGCCAACGATTACAGCACCAAGAAAGAAGAAGAAGAAGCCAAGCAAGAAGCGTGGAACTGGGTTTGAGTCAGACATCTGCCGGTGCAAACGGCCGACCTCAATGCGCCTGGTGTTGCGCAGTGACTGATAGGCGTCTTTGTATGTAACCTTTTCGTTGGACATGCTTGACTTTCGTTACGAAAGGCTTTGCAATTCATTGCAAGGGCCGCATCGCTCAAAGGCTTAAATCGCCAGGATTTTGGCACTTTTTTATGCTATCCTTATTTTACCTCGGTTTGTGGTATAAGAAAGTTATAAAATGGAGTAAGCACGAATTCTTGATTTCTTTATAGTATTCAACAAGAAGCAAGGTTCTTTCATATACCCCTGTCATCGAAGCCCCTCCAGGGCTCTGCTTAAAGGAGACCATTATGAAAACGAATAGAACTTACTCTATTCATGTCTTTTTGCTGCTTGCAGGTGTATTGGGTTTTTCCTGGTTTGAAGGTTCTTTTCAGGTCTATGGAGAGGCCCAAGCAAAAAGTTTCTATGAGCATAAGCCTCAGCTCATTCAAGCCGTAGAGCCTGAAGAATCTGAAACCTCATTGCTTGATTTACCCGAGAGCGATCCAGGTTTTGATTCGTTTGAAGCTCTGCTTGCTTATTTTGATCCTTATCGAGGGAAACTCCAAACGAGTTTCGAAGAGATAGAGCGTTCGCGGATTCCTGAAACAGAGGAGCTTCAGCGTTATCAGGAAGCTCATCAGACCCTTGATAAGCGGATTCACAGGGCTCTTCAGAGCTACATTTCTCAGCACCCGAAGGCTGAAGACCTGGGCATTGCTCGCCACGAGCGCGTGATGATTTCGTCAAAGCTTGGGCATTGGAATGATGTTCTTGTTGAAGCTCAAAGTTTTCTTGAACACCATCGTCAAGAGAATCAAGACCTCAGCCGGGAGGTCCTTTATCTTAAGGCTGATGCCTTCTTCTCCTTGGTGGGGAGAGAAGCCGAAGCAGCTGAAGCTTTTAAAAGCATGATTGAAACCTATCCGCAGAGTTTTGAGGCCGATCTTTCCCGAGCAAAACTCCTCCAAACCTACCTTTACCTTGATAAGGTTGAGCATGCCCATGAATTGCTTCAATCCATGCAGGAGCTTGAACATGTCGTCCAAGATCAGGGCGCTAGTGAATTTATAGTAACTCAAAAGGCAAATCTTTCAAAAGTTGGCCAGGAGTTGCCAAACTTTCAATGGTTGACCCTAGAAGATCAAGAGTTGACGAGAATAAGCATTGTTGGCCAGCCTCTTTTATTTTGGTATTGGGATTCAAACTCTGCTCCTTCACTGGGAGAAGAGCCTCTTATTCAAAAGCTTGCTGAAGAATGGCAAGATAAGCTAAAGGTTTATATGGTCTCTGTGAATCAGAATAAGAACGTCTGGAAACAGTATGTGACCCAGCACCCTCAGGATCATGCAATCCATGTGTTTGAGGGACGAGATGCTCCTGAAACAAGCGCAAAGCAGCTTGGTATTCAAGTTTTGCCAACGAGTGTACTGATTGATCAGGAGGGCAAGGTTTATCGTTTTGATCTTCCTCTGCCCCAGCTTGAACGGACCCTTAAGCTGTGGCTCTCAGCAAAATAAAAAAGACATGAATACTCAGGAGAAGAAGCTCTTCGCTTTTGAGGCTTTACAGGACAAAGCGTTTAAAGTCCCAAGTCTTACGGGATTTTTTAACAAAGGAATTACGATTTTTTCTACATCCTGGAGCTTGCTCTTTCGTTTTTATAATAATAGGCATCTGAAAGAATCGAAAAGCTCAGGGAAAAGGGCCTTGTTGTTCTGTGCTTGATGGAAGAGTTTAAAACAAGGAGGGAGCATATCTATTGTTCATAAGGTCTTTGTTTCTTGCCAAACAAGGATTCCTTTTCAAGAAACCCTATAGTAATATGAAGCTTGTACGATATTGATAACAAACCTGGAGAGTGATAGAAACTTGTTCTTCGAGTTGAGTTCTCAAAAGAATGGCTGCGCCAGCAAAAGCGGCTCATGCTGTGGCTTACAAGCCTTGGTTTATTATTCGAATAATTGAAAACTTTGCTGTCTGTCGGCAAAACGGAATAAATGTTGAGAGGAAATAAATATGAAATTAACGCGGTTTGTGCTTACTCTTTTTGTCCTTATTCTTGTTCAGTCAAGCCTTTTGGCCCAATCAGCCCCACCTCAGGAGATTGAGGAACTTCAAGATTTTCATGAGCTTGAAGATCGTATTCAAGCCACAACAGCTGATGTCAGAGATGCTGTGGTTGGGATTTTTATCACAGGCGGAGTCGGCGGAGCTTCAGGTTCCGGGTGTTTGATTTCAGCTGATGGTTGGATTGCAACTGCTGGGCACGTAAGTGGTCTTGAGGCTGGCAAACCATGTAAGGTTTTCCTGAGTGATGGCCGGGAAGTTGATGGCCTGACTTACGGAGCTCACAAGGCTATGGATTATGGCTTGATCAAGATTGAGCTTGAAGAAGAGCTCCCCTTTGCAGAGCTTGGTGATTCAGATAAACTTATTCCAGGTCAATGGTTGATCGCCATGGGACACCCACTGGGGCGCGAAAAGAAGCGCAAACCAGTGGTCCGTGTAGGGCGTGTTCTCACTCCTCGTAACCCGAATGATATGGTAACCATGGATGTTCCTGTTATTTCCGGTGATTCTGGAGGACCCGTTTTTGACTTGAGTGGTTCAATCGTTGCTATTAACCAGTCCATTGCCCCTCAAGATGTTACATTGAATAATGCAGCTCCTATTTCTGGTTTTAAGGAGCTCTTGCCTCAGCTCCAGAACAATGAAATTCTAGGACTCAGCGCCCAGGTTTTTGGCCAGGGAGGAGAACTCCTTGATGGGCCAGCTCTTGATCCAGAAGATCAAAAAGTACTTGAAAGAGCCATAGATTTGCTTCAGCGAGGAAAGTATCAAAAGGCTCTGAACCTTTATGCTCCGCTGGTTGAGCGAGAAAACCCTAACGTAACAGCCCTTTATAATTCTGCCTGTGCTTATTCTCTGTGGAGTAATAAGCTTAAGCGTGAGAAAGAATCAAAAGAAAAAATAGAAGAATACCAGCAAAAGGCCGTTGAATTGCTCCTGCTCTCTGTTGAGAACGGCTGGGATGATCTGCGGCATATGCAAAAGGACCCAGACCTTCATCCTTTACGGGAAAGAGAAGATTATCTGCGGGTTGAAGAAGCTGTACGAGAAAAGAATTACAAGCCTTTCCTTGGCATTGAAATTACGGACTTGTATTCCTTGATGCAGAAAACCAGTCAGCCAGGACAAAAAGGAGTGTTTGTAGCAAGTGTTGTTGAGGACTCTCCTGCGGCCCAGGCAGGGTTTCAAGCAGGAGACATCATCACACGGATTAACGAGCAGGAAGTCAAAGGGATTTTAGATTATGCTAATATTTTGAGTTCCCTTGACCTTTCAAAACGGACTTCTGCTCAAGTTTTGCGTGGAGATCAAGAGCTTACCCTGAGTTTTTCTCTGAGCGATGATCCTCTTGCAAACTGGCTTGATTTTGTAGATTACAGGAATGGAGCAAAACTTCACGGCTTGCTTGACCCTGTGATTGATCACTTTGCACCCAGCATCTATGCCTTGAAACAAAGTGTTTATGACCCTGAAACCAAAGAGTATGAACGCGTTGATGATGTTGCCCTTGCAACAGCGGTCTCTCCTGAAGGATACCTGATCACGAAAGCCAGTCAGCTTGGCCGTGGTTGGATCATACTTGTGGATGACGATGGTCAGGAAATTGACGCTGACCTTGTTGCCTGGGATGAGGAGAGTGATCTTGCTTTGCTTAAGGCTCAGACAACTTTTGAACACTTTATATCCTTTGACTATCAGGGTGAGGCTCCTGAGATTGGAAGCTTATTGGTTGCCCCTAATGACTGGGGTGATGTGCTGAGTTATGGAGCAGTTGCCATAGAGCCCTATGATTCAAACCGTTTGACAGCCCCAACAGGAAAATCTCCTTTTGTTGGCATTCGAGCAGAAGACACTGAAGAAGGGGGAGCTCGAATTCTTGAAGTAACGGAAGGGTCTCCGGCGGAAAAGGCAGGCCTGGAAGTTGGAGACCTCCTTTTACGGCTTGATGGTGTAGCCATCCCCAGCTGGCTTGATTTGATTGAAATGATTCGCGAAAGAGAAGTTGGTGAAGTGA
Source organism: uncultured Planctomycetaceae bacterium (assembly GCA_964548115.1). Classification (GTDB taxonomy): domain Bacteria; phylum Planctomycetota; class UBA8742; order UBA2392; family JABWBM01; genus CAZJPQ01. The sequence goes on along the minus strand of CAZJPQ010000004.1, from coordinate 46,088 downwards.
TTACGTTTGATCTTTCTCGTGAGCATCCGGAATTGGGTGCAACGGAATTGAGCCTGGAGCTTGAGCTGGTTACACGAGAGAGTGTCCTTATCGACGAAGAGGATGTCGAGGCTGATGAAGAACCAGTCAAACCAGGGCTTGGGTTACGGTTACGAGAAGATGAATCAGGAGAAGTTGTTATTATCCAGGTCGAAGATCAAGGACCAGCGGATCAAGCTGGACTTTGGGAAGGGGATGTATTGGTTGAAGTTGGTGGCATTGCTGTTACCTCCTTTGAGGATGTCGGAAGTGCCTTGGTGAATAAAAAACCAGGAGAGAGTCTTGATGTTGTCGTCAGCCGGAGTCGCACCAAGCATTTCGGTGCCATGAAGAATGATCGTCCGACTCAACGCTTTTCTATTGTACTTGGGGAAAAGGCAAAGATGACGAAGCCAGCTATTCCAGGGATCGATCTCGAAAACCTTCCCTTTGCCCCCATGGATATGAGAGGCCCTCGAAGCAGGCGGGCTGATCAACTCGGAGAAGTGATCCGCTATGATGGGATCATCCTTCCTGAAAGTGTTGGAGGCATTGCTGTGAACCTTGACGGAGAAGTGCTTGGTCTCAACATTGCCCGATCTGATCGGACTTCAACCTTTCTTCTGCCAGCAGAAGCCGTACGAGAAAAGATGAAGCTTTTGATCCAAGAAGCCAAGGCTCAAGAATAGTTCTTCGTTTAAAAGTGTAAGTTTTCTTAAAGCACAAGCAAACTCCCCAGGATAATACAATCTTGGGGAGTTTGTTTCGTTTTCGAGTTTTCAAAGGAGCTGTGGCTTGCCTCCATAGCTTCAAGCCCGAAGCGCTTGTTGGTCTTAAGTACGGTACTCTCTTGTGCTATGTGAGGAATACAATTTGAAGAGGACTCTTCAAGCTTCGCTTCTTTTTGCTTCTTATAGAAGATTTTTATCCTCTAAGCTATGCGGCGAAATGTGCACGTGTTTTATGCTGAAGCCACTTTGCCAGGCGGGTTACGAAATAAGATGCCAGGGGCTTGAATCATCCACTGACTCAATTTAGAGATGTTCAAAAGTCATGCTTTTAATAAGAACCATGGCACGACGAGTGGACTTCTTGATAGGAGCATCTGAAGGAAAGCTTTCCAAGCGTTCTTCTATGCTTTGTTCGAGTTCTTGCCATTCTTTCCCGTGGGCCATTTTTTCAAGCACCTTGCGTTGGTCTGATTCTGAAAAGGTATCGCTTGCCTGAGAGGGAAGGGTGTCTTTGACAGCCATAAATGTGACCTCCTTTTAAAATTCATTGAAAAATATTGAAGAGAAATGGAGAGTTTGATGAAAAGCGCAAACTCTATTTTGTAGTTTACACTTTATAAAATACAAATCAACAGGGAAAATATATTTTTCGGGAAATATTCTAAGAACATCTCAACTCTTAGTGCTCAAGAGAGTTGCTTACTATGATTCATGGCGTCTGTGGAAATGGTTGAGGCCTTTGCTTGCAAAGTGAAGCAAAAGAGAGCTCGTAAAAGTGAAGAAAGCCCTGCATTATTTCCAACACATTGAGTACAGGTATTTTCAGGGAATATGCCCAATGAACAAATCTTAGAGGAAATAGAATCTTTGGTGCGCAGAGGAATTCTGGTCTTCAGTACTAAGATCATTTTGACAAACATCTTGCAGGAGCTTTGGTTCAAGAGAAGTGTGAGATATGCCACACGCATAAGAGAACTTCCTTGTATCTTGCGGCTGTTCAAGCAATCTTCGTGGAGGTGTTATCCCTATTTTTGATGATAGAGAAGAACCTGAAAAGGTTGGGCTCGCGTTTCTCGCTTGTTCTTCGCAGGCTTTACGGTTGGTTGAAGGTTATCAGAAAAAGTAAGAGATTGTTATTTGTTGAGAGAAGTGCAACCGTCAAGCAAAAGTCTCAAAGTGGCGAGAAGAGATGAATTCTCAACAACTGATCTTTCTTGATGAAATTTTAGCAAAAGTCAATATGGCACGGCTTTATAAACGCGCTGCTCGAGGAAACGTACTCCTCATAACAGGTCGAAAACAACGGGAGTTCAGGGTAAATGGCATAAGTCCACCACTCGTGTTGGGTAGACCAGCCAACGGTAAAGTGTTCTTTACCTGTGAGATGAAATTTTTAAAGATTCTCCAGGAAAGGCGACAAGCGCTTTGGTTTTTGAGCATTTGCTTTAAATTCTTTTTTAAGCGTTTCGATATCTTTTTGGATTCGTTGAAGTTGCTCTGGGCGCAAATAGTGGATGAAAACCTTGCCCTCAAGGTGATCAAGCTCATGCTGAAAAGCTTGCGCTTGAAGACCTTCAGCAACTTCCTCATGCCATTCGCCCTCTAAATCCTGATAGCGTATGCGCACCCAGTCAGCTCGCTCAACTTCAGCAAAAATTCCAGGAAAAGAAAGACAACCCTCTTGCATTATTTTTAGATTCCGCTTTTCAAGAATTTCAGGGTTGATTAAAACTAATTCGCCATCAGCTCCCTTTTCTTCAAACTCGCAGTTCACAATGAAAAGTCGCTTAGTTACACCTACCTGAGGAGCGGCCAATCCAACTCCCGCCGATTGATACATCAGCTCAAACATCTCATCGACAAAACGCTTTAAACGATGATCAAAGCGAGTAATAACATCGCACCTTTGCAGCAAAACAGGATCTGGATAGCGACGAATTTCAAGCACTGCACAAGACCTTTCGTAAAACAGGATCAAGCTTCATTATAACACAATAAGTTCTTTCTGATTGATTTATGTTGGTTGCTTGGGAAAAAGCTTTTTGCTTTGAACCCTGAAAATGAGGCTTGAGCGTTACCAGGTGATTTCACTTACCTGAATAGCTTTCAATTGGTAAGGGGCAAGTACTTCTTGATAAATCTCTTGAAGCTTATGCCTCAAAATATCTTTGAAATCAGGCGATGAAAGTTCCTGCCAGGAATAGTTTTGGACAACTTCTATCGCTTGCTTTTGAAGTTCTGCTCGGCCTTCTGGAGCATCCCACTTTTTAAAAGCTTGATCAAGAGCAGCGCTTTTGCCTTCCAGCTGGAGAGCTAAAGTAAAAGAAACTTGAATCGAGCGGTGCTCTGTTTGAGCAAAAGAGAGAGAAATATCCTCCAACAGAAGAACTCGCAGGGTATCAGGTAAAAGCAAGATTTCTTCAAAATTCTTTTTATTCTGATCTTGCTCCAGAGCCTCATTGTGATTTGATTGCTCTGAATCTTGAGAATCATCTTCTTCAGAGGACCAATTATCGCAGCTGCTCAAGCAGAAGAGAAGAGCGAAGAGCAGAAGATTTTTGCCTGAAATGATTGCTTTGTTAAGCATTTGAGCTTTCATAAAACAAAAAACGAATAGACCACCTGTTGTCTTTTCTATACTGTATATAAAGGCTCAGGAGCTTGAATAAAAGGTTTTTTTGCGAATGAGGGGAAAGTTTCAGAAATTCTTATTGAAGACCCAGCGAATTTTATGACGAAGCTTTTGTTTCGACTTTGACACAACGAAAAATAAAAGGCCTGAAAGTATTGAAGGGCAATTCGCTGCTGTGGCTGAACAAAAAATAAGGAGCTTCGGAAAAGCCTAAGCTCGTTCATCTGGTGGGATAATATCAGTGATACGAATACAAAAATTTTCGTTCAAGACGAGAACTTCACCTTTTGCTATCAGACGATCATTCACCAGGATATCGAGAGGGTTGCCTGCAAGCTTGTCCAGTTCAATGACACTGCCATCAGCAAGGTGTAGAATTTCTTCCACAGACATGACTGAGTTGCCAAGCACAACCTGAACCTTGAGTTCAACATCTCCTAATAAGTTTTCAATATCACTTCCTGCGCCACCTTTGGGAGCAGAAGCTGGAAAATTTTCAAAGCTGGCAGGCTGGGCACCAGAAAAATCTTCACTTTCTTTTTTGGGAGCCGCAGCAGGTGTTCCCGCACTTCCAAGAACATCATCGATGCTTTCAGAGGCGCCAGCAGCTGGTGCCTCACCTGAAGAAGGGGTTTGCTCTGCTCCTTCTTGTGCTGATGGTTGCTCTGAATCCTTATCTTCAGCTCCAGAACCTAACCCAGCTTCTTTAAGAAGGTCATCAATGTTGCTTTGTTCAAAACCCATGGTCAGAAATTCCTCTCACCCTCTATAGATACTGCTTCCTTCTTGCACAATCTGTCCTGAAGATTCAACTTATATATAGTCCAAAAATCTGAAGGAGATAAAAACAGATTTTATGGAGGAGATCCTACTCATAGCGCAGGCCCACAAGATCAACCTTTGAAATTTTAGCTTTCTTAAGCGTACTATTCAAAGTTTCTTTAAGGGCATTTTCGTAACGCTTCTCAAAACCGACATCTCGAATAGAGTCAAAATCATAACTTTTCATTTGGCTGCCTGCTTCGCCGCGAAGAATTTTAAGACGGTTAGACTGTTGAAAATGAGCAATGGCTTCTTCTTGCTCTGCAGCACCACCATCAAAAGCCAGCAAAACAGTATAGCGAACCGTTTCTATCCGGCCACCACTGGCATTTACAGGTGTTGTAATACTGTCAAGATCAAGCCAGCGGTCATCTTCTGTCCAGCCTCTTTGGCCACTGGTATCAGCCGTTTCATCTGTACCTTCTTCTTCCTTGCCTGTGAGAAAGAAAGCAACCCCCAGAGCAATCACAAGAAAAAGCACGTTGGAGCCTATCATAACCATAAAGCCTGTTTTGCTAAACATGGGCTCACGGGGCTTTTCGATTAAATCCGGTGCTGCCTTTTCTTTTTTGCTTTCCGCTTCTTTAGCCATGGCGTCTTTTCCTGCTGGTACTTTTCCGATTTCTTTTAAAACCTGATCAAAGGTGTTTAACAAAGTGGTCAAGAAATTTCCATTGTGAATCTTTTAAACCTAAGAGCAACTGATATTTTTCGTTCTCTCTTCCCTTTTTAATCCGAAAGAGCTGGTGCAAAAGATTCATTTGAACCAACCAGTTCACCAGTTACAATAATTTCTACCGTTCTTCCACGATCATCTCCACCTTCGGTGAAAATAAAATGCTGCCAGGGGCGTAATTCAAGACCATTAACCACAGGGGTGTTCAGTACCTTTGATTCAGCACTTCCAGCATGAATTTCCGTATCCTGGACATTCACCCCAACACCTGTTTGAGGTGAGTAACGAGTTTGTTTTTCGATCCCGACCCGAACATCTGAAATCACATCTCCAACAGTAAGTTCCATACGTTCTCGAGGTATACCCTGGGAAACCAGATACTCTTGAACCGCAAGGGAACGAAGGTATGAGAGTTCTTTTGGCCATTGCAGAAACTTATATTCTGTCTGCATTTGTTTTGCTGTATGGTTGTAGCGCTCAATTGGTCGAAAAATTCCTTTGACAGGAGAACCCTGATCCGTTGTCAGGCTATCAGGATTACGAAATTGCCCCTCGGAAAGAGAATAGTGTCCAATTAAACGAATTTTATTCGAACCACCCTGTTTTTTGAGGATTTGAGCAATCCAGTCAAGCCTTTGCTTGGCCTTTTCAGTCAGCCGGATTTCAAACTGACCAAAAAATGGCTGGTCAGCCATCTTGACAACATAGTTTTCTTTGAATGCAAAAACGGTTACGGCTTCGCCCTCGGAAGAAGGAATTTCTCCACCGTCAGGCCTTGAACTGCGACGAGAAGCGGTTTTAATAATTTGAACAAAGAATGACTCAGTAGGAATAGGAGGCTCAACCAGAGGTTTGTCATAGCCTTCCCCTGATGTGCGTTGAAAGACTCCAAGAACTTCCACAAATTTCTTAGGATCAACCACCATCATCGAAACAAGCAGCACAAAAAAGGTGAGAATCAGCGTTACCATATCGCTGAACGTCACCATCCAACTCGGTGCACCTTCTTCTTGTTCCTCTTGTTTTTTTTCTCGAGGCATAATCTCTATATATTGTATTTCAGCGTGTTAAAAATATTGAAAAGCTTCATGTTCAGGCACAAAAAGAACTATGCCGCCGTATCTTCAGTTCTCAGATGAGGAGGCAAGTATATCTTCAATTTCTGTTCCACCATCCGAGGATTATCCCCCGATTGAATGGCTAAAACTCCATTAATGATAATTTCCTTGTTCATTTTTTCCTGCTCGTCACGAATACCGAGCTTATCTGCTGCTGGCAAACAAAGTAAGTTTGCAATGATAGCACCATAAAAGGTTGTAATAAGCGCCACAGCCATCGAAGGACCAATTTTGTTAATATCTGAAAGGTTTTTTAACATAACAACCAAACCAATCAGCGTTCCAATCATACCAAACGCCGGAGCATACTTGCCAGCATTCGCAAAGAGGCGCTTGGCTGAAGAATGGCGCTCCTGGAGATAGGCCAGCTCTGTTTCCATTGTCTCACGGATTTGGTCAGGATCGATACCATCAACGGCAAGCTGAATCCCTTTTGACATGAACGGATCATCTTGGGCATCAGTGGCACCATCAAGTGCCAGAATCCCATTTTTCCGGGCTAACTCAGCGTAACGCACGAGTTTTTTGATCAGCTCGGCAGGGTTGTCAAGAGGGTAGCTGACGAGCTTTTTGCCTGTTTTTGTAAAACCCTTGATTTCAGACATTGGGTGGGCGACGAAGAGGGCCGCAAGCATACCACCTATAACCACAAAGATAGAAGCACCATCAATGAAGGTATTTGTAAGAATTGAAGCATCACCATCGGCTGCAAAGATAATACCCATGATAATAGCAACAAAACCCATGACATAACCGGTAATTGTATCCATACCTTGATGACTCCTCTATTGATGTATGATGCTCTTGTACTCTTTTATTTCTCTCTTGGTTTGCAGAAAGAATTTTCACTTCTACTTTGGTCCGCTGAGCTTAGCTGGTTTTCCCATAATAGCCAAGTTCATTTTTCAGGACTTTTTCAAGCTTCTTTCCAAGACTTTTATGCACCCCAAATCTCCATTTCAAGCAGGCGTAAAAGTTGATGAAAAACTTATCCTCAAATTCATTCAAGGGCCCCAAATGTACGAATCCCATGGTAATATTCAATGACTCGCTTAATAATTTCGTCGGTCTTATCTTTTACGAGTACTCGCTCTTTATTATCAAGGGTAATAATCGTGTCAGGAGCCTCTTCTATATAAAGGATGCGCTCGGCATTAAGTACAAATGGACGGCCACTTAGCCGAGTTAATCGAATCATTGACTCACCTGATAACCTTCTGGTGACTTCTTGTACTGAAAAAATATTCTCTCATTTCATACCATCGGCAGACCTTTCTTGAATCTTCAAAAGAATCTTGAGAGACACTGCCAAACTTCGATGATAACCCTGAATATTACGGGGGTTTGCAGCGAAAAAAACATCGAGCCAGCTCCTGAAACAAAGAGGAATTCTTCTATTTTCGTTTGAAAATAGACTTCAAAGTAAAGAGACCGACTTTTTTTGCTTGAAGCTTTTAATCAGCCCGACTTGCTTTGGGAAAAGCTTGTTTGAGAGCTTTCACGTTTTCCTTTAACGTTTCCAGATATAAAGAAGCTTGAAGAGGTTTATCAGTTGTCACACCTGGATCAAGGATGATCAGGGGAATTGAGTTATCTTCGAGGATAGCATCAACCAAAGTGCGGTCAAATTGTGGTTCGATGAAGATCGCCTGGATTTCTTTTTCCTTGATCATACGCTCGATCTTTTCTCGGTTTGAGAGTCCTTTTGACTGTCCACTTTGGTCAAAAAGGGTTGCTTGGATTTCAAAACCAAAGTCTTGGGCAAAATACCTCCAGGCATCATGAAAGGTAAAGAGCTTTGTTCCTCGCAAAGCTTTAAGCTCTTCACGAGCTTCTTGATAGGCTTTTTGAAGTTTTTGGGCAAAATCTTGGAGATTTTTGGTATAGGCTTGTTTTTGCTGGGGGTGAAGCTTGATGAGAGCGCCTTGAATAGCTTTAAGCTGACCGAGAGCACCTGCTTCAAAGAGCCAGATATGAGGATCATAATGCCCGTGATGGTGGTGGTCATGGTGGTCACCATGATCATGATGGTGGTGGTCATCCTCAAAATGGAAAAGCTTTTCTTGTGGTAGGATATTCCCCGTTTGAAGAATATATTTTCCATTATCTTCAAGTTCATGGATGAGTTGCTCGGGAAGAGCTGTTTCCAGCCCTAAGCCATTCGTAATAAGAATATCAGCATTTTCTATCCGTTGACGATCTTTAAGGCTCAAGGTGAAGCCATGGGGGCCAACTTCCGGTGGCGGTAAAAGCTCAACTTGGGCAAGCTCACCAGCAATCGCTTTCGTAAAGCAATAAAGAGGAATGGTGGTGCATAAGAGATAAGGTTTTTCCTTATTAAACCCTGATTTTTTTTTGGAATCATTACTGCAGCTCAGGCTCAAGCTGCCCAATAAGCCGCAAAAAATGGTTAGAATCACCCAAAATAATCTCTTCATTACAATATTTCCTTTTTAGTGCCATTTAAGTGTTAAAAACGAGCAGCAGAAATTAGCTTTCTCATCGAGACACATTATTGATATTTAATTATCAACAATATAAGGAGGAATCAAGAGGCTTCTTTGATTCTTTTTGACAAAGCTTGTCTGGCTCTGCTTGTATTGTTAAAAATGGAGAGCGTATTAACATTAAGAGTCGGGTTTTTGAATATTGCTATAAAATAAGAAGCAAGGATGAACTTTGCCTCGATTTCTCTTTGAAATTGCTTATCTTGGGACAGGTTACTTTGGCTGGCAGCGTCAGAAGCCTGGACAGCTGAGTGTGCAAGAGGTGTGTGAGGGGGCGATACAGGACCTTGTTGGCCACAAGGTCCATGTTTATGGCGCTTCTCGAACGGATCGGGGAGTTCATGCCAGTGCTATGGCGGCTCAAGCAGATCTCAATACAAAACTGGAAGCTTGGCAGCTTCAGAGGGCTATTGGAGTTCGTTTGCCTCGAGATATTCGTTTGCGTTCCGTTTCTCAGGTCAATGATGATTTTAACTGTCGTTTTGCTGCTCATGGTAAATGTTATAGCTATCATATTTATAACAGTACTTTTTCTTCCTGTTTTATGGCTTCTACTTCGTATCATGTTCGGACAAACCTTTGTGATCAAACGATTCGAGAAGCTATTGCCTGTTGCATCGGTGAGCACGATTTTTCTTCGTTTGCAACGGCCCTTGCAAAACATGAAGATAAGCTTACGAGCCCGCTTGATCCAGATATTCCAGAAAAACCTCGAGGCAATGTACGAGAACTTTATTCGTTTCATTTGATACGCCACGGGCCTTCCTTACGCATGTTTTTCATTGGTAAAGGGTTTTTGCGTGGAATGGTTCGGGCTCTTGTGGGGACTTTATTGGAAATTGGTTGCGGCAGGCTGGCAGTCTCAAGCATGGGAAAGATTTTAGCAGCTTGTGATCGTTCCCAGGCAGGCCCGAATGTTCCAGCTCAAGGTTTAAAGCTTGAAAAAGTATTTTTTGATAAACAAAAGCTTATGGAGTGGCAAAATGGGTTATCAAAGCTTGAACAGATATCGTTGTCACAAGATTTTCTTCATCTGCCCCAAGAATTACAAAGCTTCCTGGGCTGAAACAAAGTAAAGTTATGGTCTCGAAATATCTAAGGCGGAAAAGGTAAAATGGTGTTTTCGCCTCGAATCTTAATTTGAAATATTATGAAAAAAGCAATTCTTTCAGACATTCACGCTAACATGCCTGCCCTTGAGGCAGTGCTTAAAGACCTTAAAAAACAAGGGCTTGAGCAAAAGGATGTAATTTGCTTAGGTGATATTGTGGGATATGGTCCTCAACCCGTAGAAGCTATTGATGCTGCCATGGGGTTTCAGGTCAATCTGATGGGGAATCACGATGAAGCTGTTATCTTTGAGCCCATGGGTTTTAACTATCGGGCTTTAATGGCAATTCGTTGGACAAAGCGAAAACTTGAGCCTGGTGTTTTTTCTTTTGGAGGAAAAAATAAGAAGCGGCTTCAGTTTCTCAGGGACCTTAAAATTACCTATCAGGAAGAGAATGCCTTCTTTGTTCATGGGAGTCCCCGTGAACCAACAACCGAATACCTCTTACGAGGAGATTGTGAAGATGCTAATACTGCTCGTAATCAGAATAAAATGAAGGATATTTTTCAGCGCTTTGAACATGTTTGTATCGTTGGGCATACTCATATTCCTTGTGTGATTGAAGAATTGCCCGATGCTTCTGTAGCTGGGGGTTTTCGTTATCACTACCGTTCAGAAAAAGAAGTCAACTATAGTTATAAGCTTGAGCCTGGGCAAAAAGCAGTGCTGAATGCTGGCGCTGTAGGTCAGCCTCGAGATGGAGATACCCGTGCGTGTTATCTGATCTGGGAAGACGATACCTTTACATGGCGACGAGTTGAATACAACCTTGAAGAAACTGCACGCATGATTCGCAAGATCAAAGAACTTGATGATTATAATGCAGAGCGTTTGGAGCTTGGCGTCTAAGAGTACGTTAAGACACGAGAAAAGTTTGTAACCCTTTTCCAGAGATTTTTTCAACATTCAAAATCAGCAATACAAGGGGTATGATCTGAAGCCTGTTCTTGAAGGCGTGGCTCCATATCAATTTCACTGCTGGTAGCAAGCTCAAGTAAGCTTTTTGTGGCGTAGATATGGTCAATTCGCCAGCCTTTTTTATATTTCACGGCATCTCGAGTGCGATAATCAAAGAAGGTGTAAGCTTTTTTACGGTCTGGATGAAAGTGTCGAAAAACATCGAATAAGCCCCAGGCAACGAGATCTGCAAGCGCTTGACGCTCATCAGGGTGACAACCAACATCGTCTTCAAAATAGTCTGGGGCGTAAAGATCATGGTCTTCTGGGGCGACGTTAAAATCACCAGTTACAATTAACTTGTCTTCTTTTTGGTAGTTCATCTCAATAAAGTGTTTGAGTTTTGTGTACCAATCAAGCTTATAAGCAAACTTATCGCTGCCAATTTGATTGCCTTGAGGGACATAGCAGTTGACAACGCTAAAGTCTTCAAAATCAGCGGCTATCAGACGTTTTTGAGGATCATCGTTGGCTTTATCGAGTGTTGTATGAACCTGTTTTGCGGGCATACGGGATAAAATACATACGCCGTTATAGGATTTTTGTCCAATGTAATAGGCATGCCAGCCAAGCTCTTCAAAGGTTGTTTGAGGAAAATCATGATCTTGAATCTTTGTTTCCTGTAAACAAACAACTGTGGGTTTGGCCTGCTCAAGCCAGTTCAGAAGAATCTTAAGCCGAACCCTTAAAGAATTGACATTGAAGGTCGCAACGCGAAGTGGATCGTGAGCCATGGTTTTCTACTTTCATTGATGTATTTATTGTTGTAGCTTTCTTACTTTATCTGAAGCTTTTTGCTCACGTAAGGTTTTTACGCAGCTTAGAATTTCGGTTGTGGCTTTTTCAAGCTCTGTTTTGCTGGTATAGCGACTTAAAGAAAAACGGAGAGCACTCCTTAAACGTGGTTCTGAGAACCCCAGAGCACGTAAAACATGACTTGGCTCAGGTTTTCCGGAAACACAAGCTGCTCCCGCGCTTGCTGCAACCCCTTTATGGTCAAGCATATTCAAAAGGTCTTCGGCCTCAACTCCTGTAAAACTTATGTTTAAAGTGTTCGGCAGTCTTTCCTGGTTTTGAGCAGAAACGTTATCGAGAAAGTCTGGGCTGTTGAGATAGGTGTCGGGAAGACTTAAGAGCTCTTTTTGAAATTCCTGCATCAACTTTGCTTGACGAGTAAGTTCGGTTTCAGATTCTTGCTGAATCAGTTTGGCGGCGGTAGAGAGCGCCGCGATGCCGCTGATATTTTCGGTGCCGGCACGCCGACCTCGCTCCTGAGGACCACCTGAAAGAAGTGGTCGAAAAGGAGTGCCTCGGCGCAAATAGAGAAACCCTATGCCCTTGAGGGCGTGGATTTTATGGGCTGAAAATGAAGCGAAATCAACTTCTGGAAAGTCATGAAGCTGAAAATTCAGCTTTCCAAAGGCCTGTACCGCATCGCTGTGAAAAAGCGCTCCTGCTTGTTTTGCCAAACGGGCAAAAGCTTGAATAGGATAAATGCGACCTGTTTCGTTGTTTGCCCACATAACGTTAACAAGGGCAACCTGGTCATTGATTATTTTGGCTGCATGCTCGAGGTCGAGTTCTCCCTGAGGGGTATGTTGGACTTCTATAATCTCGAAACCTTGTTCCTTTGCTCTGATGCAGGCTTCAAGAACACAGGGGTGTTCAAACGCTGTACTTATAATTTTTGTTCTTTGGGGGGTAGTGTTAAGACTATAGTGGCAGGCTGCTTGGAAAGCAGTGTGGACTGCCTCAGTGGCACCCGAGGTGTAAATGATTTCAATTGGATCACAACCAAGGGCTTGGGCAAGTTCTGCTCGTGCTCTTTCAAGGATCCTGGCGCTTTCTTTCCCCTCTTTGTGCAAAGAGCTTGGGTTGCCATAATGATTTCGAAGCAGGTTAGAAACTGTCCTGATGACTTCTGGAGCAGGCTGTGTTGTTGCATTGTTATCAAGATATATATTCATTTTTTGTGTTTTGCCCCTTTCTTTGACCTATTTACGTTTATGTCTGAAAGGGTTGGCTAGACTGCTTGAATAACCTTGATCTCTGGGTCAACCTGTTGCTGTAAAGTATCCTGGACAAAATAACGCAAGGTTGCATCAATGCTGGCACAGCTGGTGCAAGCTCCTTGCATGCGTACTCGAACTTCTTTATCCACAAGTTCTATGAGCTCAATATTTCCTCCATCAAGTCGTAATGCAGGGCGTATTTCAGTTTCAAAAATATCTTCTATCAATTGCCATTTAGCAAGTTCTAATTGGTGTTTTGCTTCATCTGCCCTAGTCTGTGGAGCTTGTTTTTGAATACTTTCATATGCTCGGGTTTGAACCTCTTGAGTGCTTTTGAACTTGCGAAACAAGCTTAAAATATCAGGCTGACAACTGCCACAACCACTGCCCGCCCGTGTGCTTTGAATAATCTCAAAAAGATTTTCAGGGTTTTGGGTTGCTATGAAAGTTTCAACTTGAGCCTGAGGAACCTGCATGCACTGACAAAGGATACGTTGAGAGCAATGTTGATCTCCTTGTTCTTTAAGCCATATGCCATAGGCTTTACGCAGAGCTTCAAGCCCAATAAGAGGTAATCTGAAAAAGTCCTCTGGTAAGCTTCCGCCAAGAGCCCGAGCAAGCTGTTCCTCTCGAATCGAGGCCGCAAATTCAATGTGCCTGCCACAAACCAGTTCTCCCAGCATTGATGTTGAAGCTTGAGCTCGAGCCGACCCAAAGATCTCAAAACCAAAGTCTTTGATAATACCTTGATCATCGATAAAGAGTGAGAGCAAGCATTCACCATGCTCTTCACGGGAGCCATAGGTTACAACAAGATTTGCTCTTGTAGCTTTGCCTGAACGTCGAGGGGCAAGGTAGTGATCGATTGTTTTTTGAGAGTAGTTCCACATGAAGTTTCCTGTGTCAGCGCTTTGAGCCCAGCTCTTGTATGTTAGGAAAAAGATACAAAGGAAGTCTTTAAGCTATCGAGCAGCTTTCTTTCGTAATGAACTACGGGAACGAATACGAAGCAAACGAAAGAGTGTATCCATAGGTCCCAGCAAAGGGTAAGCCAAAAATCCACACGCCAATACAAGAGGGATCATTTCAACCCCAAGCATAAATAAAATCATCAAAAATGCGATCACAATAACAATTTGCCAAATGGACTTGCTTCCGCTTAGCAAACGATTAATGATATGGGGATAGCGAATTCGACTTACCATAAGAAGGGCAAGTAAGATCCCGGTCAAGGGCACAAGAAAGCTCATGCTTTCTGTAAAGGCAAGTTTTCCTGTAGTTTGATCACGAAAATGCCAGCTTAAAAGAAAAAGGCTTAAAGCAGCGCCGGCTGCTGCAGGTGATGGAAGACCGCGGAAGCTTTTATGATCATCATCACGCTCTGTTTCAATATTAAAGCGAGCCAGCCGCAAAAGCCCACAGGCTAGAAAAAGAGCAGAAACAGCCCATTGTGTGCGAACCAGGAAGGCAGGATCAATACTGTCTTCGCTGCCAAATAAGGCTTCTCCAAAAACCCGTAAAAAAAGAGCTGGTGCAAGACAAAAGCTGATGGCATCACAAAGACTGTCAAGCTCAGCTCCAAACTCTCCTTCAGAGCCCGTTAAGCGTGCAATTTTTCCATCAAGAGCGTCAAGTAACATGCCAAAGCCGATATATACTGCTGCCGAGAACAGGGCATTGTTGGCAAGCATCCAGGCATCTTGACTTGAAGTTTGGTGGGCTGTCTGTAAAAAGGCATAGGCTTTAAACAACATGATAACACAAGCCATACCAGCAATACCATTGCCGATTGTTAAAAGCGAAGGCAGCACAGCTAAAGAGCGAACACGAATTCCCCTGTGCTTATTGCTTTGAAGTGATCCAGGGAAAGTCTGGTCGTGTTTAAAAGTATCCTGCTGATTTGACATTATGCTGCAGTCCTTTGAAGAAAGGCCTCTTCGACTCAATCTAAAAGAGTATACATTCTATTTACTTCTCTGAGTATCTGGATTTTCTTGAATAAGGTTTAGAAAATAAAGGGCTTTTATTCTCTTGCCTGAGTCTTGAAACATTCTGCTATTATGAAAGTATAAGAATAAAACCAGAAGACTCCATATCATTCAAAAACAGGGAGCAGAGCTTTATATGCATCAAAACGAACAAGCATCAGAATTCCATCAAAAAGTTCAAACCATCAAGCCTGATATCATTACTAAGGCGAACGTCAGTATCTTATCACAATCGTCTGCCTTTTTTTTGCCTTTATTGAAAGAGCCCGGTCGTTCATCCGGATTTTTTGTTCAACACATAAAACGCAAACTTTGTTTTCTCCAAAATACAAAGCGTTTTAAGGTTGGGCATACAGGAACGCTTGATCCTTTTGCTCAAGGTGTTCTTCCAATCCTTGGGGGCAAGGCTACCCGTTTACAGTCTTACTATATGAATATGCCCAAAAGCTATCGTACTACGGTTGTTTTTGGTGCAACCTCGCCAAGCCTTGATCCTGAGACTCCGTTACTTGAGGAAGATCCTGATTTTTATTTGGAAGAGAAAGAGCTTCTTTCAGCGCTCGAATGTTTTAAGGGCGATTTTGATCAAACTCCTCCCTTATATTCAGCCAAACGAATTCAAGGGAAGCGAGCCTATCACTTCGCTCGCAAAGGTCTTGAGGTTAAGCTTCAACCACGGCGTGTCAGTGTTTATGAGATTAAGGTTCTGAACTTTGAACAACAATCTGTAGAACTTGAGATTCAATGTGGATCTGGGTTTTACGTGCGTGCGTTTGCTCGAGACCTGGCTGCTCAACTTGGGAGTGTTGGCTACCTCAAAGAGCTGACGCGGATTTCAGCTGGTGGCGCTGAGCTTGAAGAGTGTTTACGCCTTTCAGATGTTTTAGCGCTCCAAAAAGCGCCAGAACATCCCCATGGAAAGACAAACTTACTCGACTAAAAGTCGTGTGGAGCACTAACTTTTACGACGTTGAGGGACTTCTGTCTTAAGGAAATGAATGATTTCGCGGGTATCTGTGCCTGGCAGAAATATTTTACCAACCCCAGCAGCCATTAATTCCTGGGCATCAGCATCAGGAATCACACCACCGCCAAAGAGTAAAATGTGTTGAGCCCCAGCTTCATCAAGCAGCTCCTTCAGTCTGGGAAAAATTGTCATATGAGCACCAGAAAGTATTGACAGGCCAATCGCATCCACATCTTCTTGAATGCCAGCATCAACAACTGCTTCAGGTGTGCGACGCAAGCCTGTATAAACCACTTCGAACCCCGCATCCCGCAGGGAAGCAGCAACAACTTTAGCCCCCCGATCATGCCCATCAAGTCCAGCTTTTGCGACGAGAACACGGATAGGACGGGATTCAAACTTGTCATCTCCTTTTGAATCTGGAAGATTTTGATTTTCAGTCATGGGTTTTCCTTTGATGCTTGTGTTTTGGTTTCCTTCTTGCTTATGGCTTTGACTATACTATTTCAAGAGCTCTTGGGAAGAACTCTCAAGCCCTAGGCAGGGCGATATCTTTGCATGTGTTCAAGCGGGCGTTGAGAAGACACAATTCTCTAACGGCGAGGTTGAGCCGTTAGTTCAAGAGTGTCATAACGTTTCAGGCGAGCATATTCATAGGCTAAACCAGCAATAAAAGCCGCGTTATCCGTGCATAATTCACGAGGAGCAGGATAGAGAGAGATGCCTTTTTTCGATGCTTCTTCTTCCAGTTTCTGACGTAAACGGCTGTTGCAAGCAACTCCACCGGTTAAGCTGAGATCAGCAATATTTTTTTCTACACAGGCTTGTAAAGCGGCTCGTACCAGTATATCAAGGGCTGCTTCTTGAAAGCTTGCAGCAATATCTGCACGAGCTTGTTCTGAGAGTTCTCGTGTTGCTTGTGTATTATGTCCCGATTTTTTCTGAGCGAGACGAGGCCTGCCAGCCTGGATCGCATAACCTGAACGTTGGAGATAATAAAGGACTGCTGTTTTTAAACCAGAAAAACTCATCTGGAGAGCTCCATGACGATTGCGACTGCGGGGAAAGTGAATTGCCTTGGGGTCGCCTTTCAGAGCCGCCTTTTCAATAGCAGGACCTCCCGGATAACCAAGACCGAGAAGTGCAGAAACCTTATCAAAGCATTCACCAGCAGCATCATCAAGAGTTGCCACGATTCGTTCTTGCTCAATTGGACTCGTGCAAAGACAAAGTTCACTGTGTCCGCCCGAGACAACCAAAGCAATATGAGGAAAGGGCAGCTTTGGATGAGCCATCACGGGAGCATAAAGATGGCCTTGGATGTGATCGACTCCAATAAAAGGTTTTTGAAGAGCCCAGGCTAAAGCTTTTCCTGTACTTAATCCAACCAGCAAAGAGCTCATCAATCCAGGTCGGGCCGTTGTTGCTATAACATCAATATCTTGAAGCTTGAGGGCATGTTGAGCAAGAAGTTCTGTCAGCAGAGGCAAAAGCCATTCCATATGAGCTCGGCAGGCGACTTCAGGAACGACCCCTCCATAAGGAGCATGAAGCTCAATCTGGCTTGCGACAAGAGAAGCAACAACTTCTTTGCCATTCCGCACAAGAGCTACAGCGCTCTCATCACACGAACTTTCGATTCCTAATATCAGCATAGATGTATTGAACGATTTTGGGGTCCATACGGTTTTAAGAAGCCTATAACTTAAGATTCATGTATTGGGTCATTCTTTTCGTGATGCTCTTCAAACCAGGCGCGATGTTGAGAAGGAATAGCAATCCCTCGATAACTATCAAGGCTCATGCAAGCCGTTACAATACGACCTTCAACGCAGAGTTGATCGGTTTCAACCCGCTTTCCTCGATAGCTCCAGGTGACCGACTTTGTTCCGATTTTTTCTACTGCAATTCGGATTGCGACATGGTCTCCGAAGCGCAAAGGTTCGCGAAAATCAACTTCTACGTGTACAGAAGGATAACCGACGCGATGTTCTCGTAATAAACGATGATAGGGAAAGTGGCAGGCCTCTTCGAAGAAGTCTTCAAAGGCAGTGTGAAAATAGTGGAGAAAATTAGGGTAATAAAGAATTTGGGCATAATCTACGTCTGCAAAACGAATCGGATAGGTGCTTGTCCATGCCATAATAATATGCTTTATGTCAAATGCTGAGGTACTGCCAAAGGTCTTAAATTTTTCTGATCATCTATATTTAGGCACAAGCATAGAATATTAGAGAAGAATATGAAAGGGTTCTGAAAAGAATGAATATCTTTCATTAAAAAATGCCCTACAAGATATTCAAAAAACTATTCAGAGAAAACGCTTAAGAAGAACCAGAGCATAAGGCCCAAAAGGGGCAACGCAATAAAGAGCCCATAAAAGAGAAACCAATGGGCATCAGGTTTATGGGCCTTCAGGGCTGCTTCTGTAGTCATTAAAGCATCGGGGTCAAATTCAAGAGATCCTCCTGAGCGAATATGTTCTTGAACGTTTTGAAACTGCTCAAGACTAAAATCGTACTCTGCCACAAGCAGATGTTGCGCTTGATTTTTATAGCCTTCAGGAAGCATTCCACAATTTGGGCAGCGCTCAAGGGGATCAGTTTTTACTCTTGCGCATTTCAAACAGAGTGGCCTTTGCATGGGCTGAATCCAGAAAGTTTTAATATCTTTTATACGTTTTCGTTATTATGAACCCCTTTTCCGAGGCTTCTAATAGGCATGAAAATGATACCGATTTATAAAGCTTATGGAAAGGTTTTATATCTGAAAGGTAATTCATAGCGACCATTTCAAGGTATGGTGTATGAAAGTAAAACTCTCAGCATAAAATTGTTATTCCTGTTGTTTTGAGAAAGATCTAGGATGAAAGTAATGCGAGAAGGTTTGAAAGCTTTGTGGAAAGAGGTATAAGGGTGGGCATGGAACTTCCAAAACTGCATCTTCGAGAACTTGATACTCATAAAAATGATTTTGGGCGGGTTTTTGTACTTGCTGGCTCAAAGGGGATGGTTGGAGCTGCATTGTTAACTGCTGAAGCCTGCTTGCGATCAGGAGCAGGTTATGCTTGTCTTGGCCTTCCCGAGAGCCTTTTGGCTACAGTCAGTGGACGCTCCTCAGCGAGTCTCTGCGTCATAGGTTGTGGTTTGCCTGAGACCGAAGAGGGAAGCTTAGGTTTGATGGCCAAGAATAAGGTTTTAGAGCAGGCTGCCAGCTATGATGTGTTAGCTCTAGGGCCTGGCCTTTCTCAAAACCCGCAGACTCAGCAAATGCTTTCACAGCTTTTACCAGAAGTGAATCAAGCTTTAATTGTTGATGCTGATGGTCTTAATGCACTTGCCAAGAATCCAGAGCTTACGGTTTCATTGCAGCGTGAGAAAGGGTTGCCAATTTTCACCCCTCATCCAGGTGAATTTTCACGACTTGTTCAGCGTCATACCGTTGCGATTGAACATCCTATTCGTGAGCAGGAGTGCCGTGAATTTGCTGCCCGCAATAAGATTGTATGCGTTTTAAAGGGATATCGTTCTGTTGTCTCAGATGGAGAGCAAACCTACATTAACGCTACAGGGAATCCTGGTATGGCCACAGCTGGTTCAGGTGATGTCCTGACTGGAACCATCGCAGCCCTGCGAGGCCAGGGGTTTGATAGTTTTGAGGCTGCCTGTTTAGGTGTTTATATCCATGGCTTGGCAGGAGATATGGTTGCTGAAAGGCTTGGAATTTGGGGGATGACAGCCTATGACATCTTGAACGAGCTTCCTCTTGCTTTTAAGCGCTATGACGAAGAAAAAGCAAAGGCAGCCAAAAATTCCAGTGAAAAAGAAGCAATCAATCCTTAATTTGCGTTAATGTGAACAAGGCTTTCTATCTATATTATGAAAGAGCAAAGCGTAAAGGCCTTTCTATGTATGAGTTTATCCGAGGAGTGCTCCAAGCGAAAAATCCAAGTGCGCTTGTCCTTGATGTTTCTGGGATAGGGTATCGCATTTTAATTTCAACCAAAACGTTTGATGTGTTACCTGAGCCTCAAGAAGAAGTGCAGCTTTTTCTGCACCATACCTTTCACGCAGAACAGGGCGAACAGCGTCTTTATGGCTTCCTCGAGGAGCAGGACCGTCTCCTTTTTCGCCAGCTCCTCTCCGTTCAACGAGTAGGCCCCTCGGTTGCCCTTCGAATTCTTTCCAATGTTGGTACTTCAACTTTTGTTAATGCTATTCAAGAAGGGAACCTGCAAGCCCTTAAAGGCATAAAAGGTGTTGGTGGTAAAATGGCAGAGCGCCTTGTTGTTGAACTCAAGGAGCCCCTTGGCAAGCTTGGCTTGCTTTTTCATGGCAAAACACTTTCATCTTCCCGTTCGGAACGTTTTGAATCTCTTTCTCCTGCAACCGAAAACTCAGATGCCATTGCAGCCCTTGTTCAGCTTGGCTATAAGCCAGTTCAAGCTGAGAAAGCTGTTCGAAAAGCTGCTGAAAAGGTCGGAGCTGATGCAAGTTCAGAAAAGCTTATTCGCTTGGCCTTGCAAATCGTATAAAACCCTTTTGATTTTAAGACTTTTTTGAGATAAAATCCCTTTTTCAACCAATTGCACTTTTCATATCTTTTGATTATCTTGCAAAGAAAGAAGCAGCATATGACACATTCAAAATTATCTTCCAAGGCTCTTATCTTTCTTTTCCTTATCACGTTCTGCTCCTTTGTTGTGTCACCTTCAGTATCTGCTGGCACGCTTCAGATTCAGGGTGGAAATTTAACCCTTGAGCTCGATGACGGTGGTGGAGCTAATGCAGGGTTTGACTCCTTAACACGCAATGGTGGGCCAAACCTTTTGGCAGAGGGCTACTTCTCCGTTGCAGAACAAGCCTTTGATTTTGTCAATGATGGTTTGAGTACGCGAGATAAACAAGGCATAGGTGGTGGTCCACCTCCCACACCTGGTCCAGACTGGGAAACCGTTGCGGGGCAGGATATTTCCGCAGGCCCGACTATAGGTTCTTACAATATGATTCGTGCGGGGTATAATGACCCTCAGGCCAATTCCACTCATGTTACTCAGCTTGCTTTTGGTGATGCAAGTACTTCAGAGGACTTTGTCGTTGTTGCTTTCAAAGTAGAAAATACCTGGACAGGCGGGAACCTTCCAGCATTGCTTTCAACGATTTGGCTTGATCTTGATGCGGGGGGTGTAAAAGCAAACTCTGCTGACCATGATGCTGCAAATAATCTTTCTTATCATCTTGATAATAGTGGTGCCAATGGTGATGCGGTTGGGGTTGTTTTACTTACGGGAAATCCTTCAAACGTTATTTTCCCAGATGAATTTGTCCAAGGCGATGGATTGGTTGCTGATCAAGGAGAAATTCAGGTTGTAACACTTGGTAACATTGGTGGCCTTCGCTCGGAGCCTGATCTCGTTACCGGGGTAACCGGGCCTGCTGAGAATATTCCAAATATAGGCAACAGTTTTACATTCGCACTTGCAATCTGTGCTGCTGATGATCTTGTTGGGTTGCAAACAGCCGCCCAGGCAGCCCAAAATTCATGGACAACAACACTTGCAAATGTTGTTGCGGCTTATGATCCTTACAATACAACCCCTGCGCTTGCGCCAAATATTGCTTCGATTAGCCCCGTTTCTGCATCGGCTGGAGATCTGGTTTCCATTACGGGCACAGATTTAAACGATTCTCAGGTATTTATTGGAAATATACAGCAAAACATTGTTGCTCGAACAGCAACAAATATTGATTTCGTGGTTGTCGGACAATCTCCTGTTGGAACAGGACAAACGGTTGCAACATTAGGGAGCGGAGATGCTGATACGACAAATATTGAGATTATTCCTGCTCCTTTAGCAATCCTTACCACCAGCTTGCCTGCTGGACTTGTAAATACTCCGTACAGTGAAACTTTGACAGGGCAGGGAGGAATTCCGCCTTACACCTGGAGTGTCAATGGATTACCAGCGAGCTTGTCTTTTAACCCTACCACAGGGGTTATTTCAGGAACTCCAACAAGTAATGATACGGGAAGCTATCAGCTTACTATTACTCTGAATGATGCAGCAACTCCCACCCCAAACCAAGTTAATACGAATCTTAGTTTAGGAGTTCAGTCAGTTGACCCAGCGCTTCTTTTTGGATCTGGGTCTAGCGGAGGAGGTTGTGTACTTGAAAAATCTGGGAGTCGAGTTATTGGGATAATTTTCTTGGTTTGTAGTTTAGGGCTTTGTCTGGCTTCCTTTTTTCTTCTAAGGAAAAAGTTTAAAACGTAGAAGCATAAAGCTTGTAATACTTTGAAATAGAAAAACCCTTCCAGCATAACTTCTGGAAGGGTTTTTTATTGGTGCATTTATAAAGTATGGCTTAGAAATCAGAAGGAATAAAGAAAGCTAGAAAGGTATAGCTTCGTCATCTTCTTGAATCTGTTGTGAGTAGGGCATATCGTCTTGTGGAGCACTTTGATTCATTTGTGAAGAACCTCCACCCATGCCTCCACGACTTCCTCCAGCACCATCAAGAAAGGTCAAGGCATCAGCGGTAACCTTAAGTTTTTGGCGGTTTTGGCCACTTTGCTTGTCAACCCAACGATCAAGCTTCAGCTTTCCTTCTACAAGTAAAGGTTTTCCTTTAGCGCCAAAGCGCTCTAATAATTCTGCGGTTTTCCCCCAGGCTGTAATATCAACAAAGGTTGTTTCATCAACCCATTCTTGACCTTTTTTAACCCTTTCGTTCACCGCAAGCGCAATATCGCAAACTCGAGTACCACTGGGAGTTGTACGCAATTCAATATCACGTGTCAGGTTGCCAAGGAGTACGACTCGGTTGTAACTGTTAAAGAGACTCATTCTTTTTTTCCTTCCGCTTTTGTCTGATTCTTTTTGCTTTCTTTGTAATGAGCAATGGGTGCTTGCCACATTTCATGCTTTTATATTGAGCATACAAGAAGAAGCCTCTGAAGAGAAGAAGGAATAGTTTTATCCCGAAAAAGTAAAATGCTCCTCTGTATTATCCCAGGTCAAGTGGCCCTTAACATTTTGGTGCCATTTTTCCCAGCGCTTTTGAATCTGTTCAAGTGCTTTTGAGTCAAAGGCAAACGCGGTTAAAAACCCCTGATAAAGTCCAGTGAGTTTTGATAAATAAAGCGTTGAACGAAGGGAATAAAGCCTTTGGTTTGGTCCCTGATATGTAATAGCTTTGATGAAACGCCCTATTAAAGGCAAGGCCCGAGGTGTTTTGAGTATGAGATCAGCATTGCTTATGTTTTGAAAAAGCTGCTCAAGAGAGAGCGTAGAGTAAAAGCTGGTGTAAAGTTGATCGATGTTTTGCTCTCCAAGCGCCTCAAGAGCCTGAATTCTTCGATATTCAAGAAGAGGATCTTGAGGGAAGCTCAATGCTTGAAGCGTGTGAAGGGCTGAGCCTAACTTAAAGCGACGAATAAGTATAAGGATATAGTCCTTATGCTGTGCTTTTTCATGTTCTAGAGTTTTTACAAGAGCGTGCTCCCAGGCTTGTTTATTTTTTGCTGCAAGCCACCCAAGTGCTAAGGGTTCGATGGACGTTGCTTGAGCTGGTGGAGAGATGTCTCGGGCTTCAGGCTCTAAAACTTTACCTTCAGGGGTATAAAAACGCTCACACCAAATGTCTATCAAAGCCTGACGAAAGGATGCTTGCTTTGAATTTTGAATGGCTTTGCTAAAGGCATCAAATAAAGTCCCGTTGAAGAGTTCTGTATCTGGAGCTTCTTTAAGAGCAAGCAGGGTAAAGTATTGTACTTGAGAGTGGAAGCCTTCTGAAGAAAGTTCCAAGAGCTGAAGCAATGCGTCGTCATGCCCTAGCCTGGCAAGTCCAGCAAGCACTTCGGAGTTATCTTGGGGTTTCATTTCTTTGCGGAGTGCCAGGAGTTCTTGAAAGAAAGTTATAATCTGCTGGTAGACTTCTGTGTTACCTTGCTGGAGTGCTTGTTTTCCAAGAGCTACAAGGTTCGAAAAGGCTTTGCTTGCATGAAGGGGTAAGATTTTTTTTTGTGCAGATGTTTTAAGGATATCCATCAAAACAGAAATGTTGTGGATGCTTGCCCAGTTTGAGAGTGCAACGAACATTAATTCTTTCATTTCCCCTTCGGCTTCTTCTTGCCAGGCTTGGAAAAGTACTTGATAGCTTCTATCTTGTTTCAGTGCCATACAGATGCGTAAGCCTGCTTCGCGCTCGTACCACTCTTTTGAGGAGAGAAGATCTTTACTTTTCTGAAAAAACCAGTCGGCATATGCAGCAGACTGTGCTGCCAGCTTGATGCCCTCGACGGGATAATCTTCTTCCTTGTTTCGTAAACTGTCATCATCAAGGGCCTTTATGAGAATTGACAGATCATGTTGCTGAAGATTGGGTAAGGCTCCTAAAGCGCGGCATGCTTCTTGGCGAACAATTTGGAAGTGTTGGTCCACATCATAAGCACAGAGTTTGAGCAGGCCTAAGCGAGCAGCGCTTGGAACTTCAGTACGCTCAAAAATGGCCAAAGCAGCAGAATGAAGCCACTGGTGGGAGCTTTCAAGCCCCAAAACAGCTAATTCAGAGAGCTCTCGTAAAAGCCATTCTGGTAAGATCCGTTGCCCCATGCCGGGTAAAACTTCAAAGCCTTCATTTGCGACTTCATAGGCATCTACAAGTGCAGAAATGGCCAAGAGGGGATTATCACTTCGTAACCAACGGCGATAAATATCACAGCGCTCATCTCCAAGGGGGATCATAAAGGGTGATAGTTTTTCTGCTGCCAGTTTGTCTCGGGTTGTTTTCTTGAGCTGATCCAAAAGCTTTTGGGGAACGAAAAGAGATTGTTCCATGAGAGCTGAAAGTATCATGGCTTTGCTGACATATTGGCCCATAAAGTTGAGTTTTTGATCTTGTCGATAAGATTCCGGTGAAGAAGTGTAGCTCAAATAGGGTGCTAAAATTGTTCTCCACTCCCCTTGTTCATAAGCAAGAAAAGCAAAACTGATGCTTTGGGCTTGATAGTTTTTTTCTGAAAAAAACACTTTGCGGTCCGCTGTAATAAGAAGTTCAGATACCTGAAGTTTTTGTTCTGTATTATTCTGATAAACTTCTTTGATGATGAGCTCGGCACCTTGTTCTGAAGTTATCGGCTTTTGAACTTGGACAGCGAGCAGGACGTCTGCCCGAGCATGAAGCTGAAAGAAACTAAGGCTTGCTTCAAGAGAGTGTGCGAAAAGTGAATTCAAAAAAAGCACACTGAACACAACAAGAGCAGAAAGAATGGCTAAAGCACAAACTTTTGAATCAGGCCCTTTTGGATGATTTTTTTTTTGAGAAAACAGGAGTGTCATTTTTACACCTTCGTATTTGCTTATGAGTGCCAACGCTCTGCAAAATCTTTAAAATGTGGCTGATAACCTTCCTCCCGACCAGAAAGAGCATTTTTGAGTTGATCGTGAACAAGGTTATTTGTGGCAATAATATTTTCTTGCCATAGCCAATCCAATTCAGCTTCAGAACCAGTATAATCAGAAACCTTGCCACCCGCTTCTTGAACAAGTAGAGCTCCTGCTGCTACATCCCAGGGTTTAAGGTATGCTTCCCAGTAGCCATCAAGACGACCTGTTGCAACGTGGGCTAGATCAAGGCTTGCCGCTCCACCCCGTCGAAGGTCATGGGTTTCAAGCACAAGCCGTGCAAAATTATCAACATTGTTGCGAGTTACCTGGTTACGGTTATAACCAAAGCCAGTTGCAAGTAAGCTGCGCTGAAGTTCTGAAGTATTACTTACTTTGAGCTGTCGTCCATTGAGGTAGGCCCCTTGGTCTTTAGCAGCCCAAAAGCTCTCGTTTAAATAGGGCGCCTCAATGACTCCAACAAGAGGAATGCCACGATAGAGCAGTGCGATAGAGCAGGCGAAAAAAGGATAACCTCGAGCAAAATTTGTTGTTCCATCAAGAGGGTCAATTATCCAGCAGAAATCTCTGCCCTCTTCTCCCTTTCCTTCAAGCAGACCCTGTTCCTCGCCTAAAATCGAGTGCTCGGGAAATTGCCTCTGGATATGGTGTGTTACAAGCTTTTCACTTTTGGTATCAGCTTCAGTTAAGAGGTCTCGAAGATTTGATTTCTGCTCTATAGAGTTTTGATCGAGTTTTTCAAAATAGCTTAGCAGCAGAGCTCCTGCTTCGTTGCCGGCGTGTCTTGCTATTTCACAGTAAGGTTCTGGAATTGGCAGATTCATTATTGTTCAGATCTTGGTTCAAGCTTTTAACTATGAAGAATATTTTCTTACTTTCAGTTTGATGGCCATCACTTATAAGTATTGTAGCAAACTTATGGTCCTCAATAAGGTTATTATTTTATAGAGCGGTCATTTTCGGACTGATTCGTGCTGAAATAAAGCTGGATAACTCGAACCCAATTTTATCTGAAAGGTATGCGGGGCTAAAATATGCGGGAGTGGTTCTTTGATCTTATCAGCGGCAAAAACCAAAGCCTGTGGGCCAGGGGCATAAGAGTTTTGCTCAAGCTTTTAAGCTGGTTGATGGCTATTCTCGTGTGGTTGCGGATAAAGCTTTACCGCTTTGGGATCAAGAAGAGCTATGCCTTTGAGCAGCCAATTCTTTGTGTTGGCAATATTTCTACAGGAGGGACTGGTAAAACTCCTTGTGTGGCCCTTTTGTACCAGCATTTGAGGAATTATCAGCCAGAGATTGCGGTCATCAGTCGAGGTTATAAAGGGGTTGATAAGAGCTCTAATGATGAAGCTAAACTCTTAGAGCGCAACTTTCCAGATCTCTTTCAAATACAAGACCCGAATCGTGTCAGAGCAGTGCAAAAAGCTCTTCGTCAGGGAAAAAAACTGATGCTTCTCGACGATGGTTTTTCACACTTACGAATTAAGCGGAGTTTGGACCTTGTTTTAATTGATGCTCTTTGTCCTTTTGGATATGGGCATCTTTTACCGCGAGGGCTCCTTCGGGAGCCGCTCAAGAATCTCAGGCGAGCACAGCTTATTATGATAACCCGTTGTGATAGCGTTTTGCCGAAGACAATTCAGGCAATTGAGCAAACTTTAGCTAAGAACGGAATTCAGCCGGAAAATATTTTCCATGCTGAACATAAAACTGTGGGGATCCAGCCTTTGGAAAATATTCCTTTTCAGGAAAAGACGCTTCTTGAGCTTAAAAATACCAAGGTTGCAGCTTTCTCTGGGATAGGCAACCCTTTAGGTTTCAGGCGCACTCTAGAATCTTTAGGAACAGAAGTTGTTTATGAGCAGCGTTTTGAGGATCATTTTTCTTACGATCCTATCTGGCTTCAGAAGCACTGGGGGAAGTATGCATCTCATGCCCAAGAAGCAGGAGCTGATATGATTCTTATAACGGAAAAAGACGGCGTGAAGCTTGAACAGAGAGAGTTCAGCTCGTCACTTCCAATCTATCAGCTCCAAATTAAGATGCAGATTCGTGAAGGTATAGAGAAGTTACACAAGAAACTTCAAGAGCATATTGCTTTACCTGATTTTAAAGCGTAAGTATCAGTGAGAAGCTTTCATTTCACCAATCAGCAGTGTGGATAGCTCAATGAATCGACCTCAAGAAGAACGTAAAAAGCGTAAGAAGAGACGAAAAAAAACGCTCGAAAAAATCGAGACACCTCTTTATCAATACTTTTTACTGCCTCTTAGTTACGGTTTTTTCAAGCTTATTGTTTTAATGGTTGAGCGCATCACACCGGCTCAAACGTATTTGTTTGCCCGTAGTTTAGCGCTGCTTTCCTGGGGCTTAAGCTCAGCTCACCGTAAGCGAGCCTGGAGGAACTTAGAGATCGCTTATGGTAAGCGCTTTGATCTTGCTACTCGTAAAAAGATCGCTCGAGAAGTTGTCCAGCACTTCTTTTTGACGGTTTTTGATGTTTTACTTTTGCCTCGCTATTTTACCGGCGAGAAGTGGCGACAGGTTTTAAAGATGAGTCCCGAGCAAGAAAAGCAGCTCCAAAGCTTAGGAAAGCATAAGGGACCAGTGGCTTTTCATACCGGTCATCTAGGTTCATGGGAAGTCTCGGCCATGCTTGCGACCTTGTTTAAGCGAAAGCTTCATTTTGTATACCGTCCCCTTGATCATCCAGATGTTGACCGAGACTTGAAGAAGTACCGAACTCTCTTTGGTTATGAAGCTCATGCAAAGGTTGGTGCTTTAAAGGGGTATGTCCGAGCTTTACGTCAAAACGACTGGCTTGGGGTTATTGCTGACCAAAATGCAGGAAGGTATGCCAGCTACCTTAATTTTTTTGGGGTTGCTGCTTCCACTGAAACCCGCTATTTCAAGCTTTATCAGCGCTTTGCTCCACGGGTTGTTACGACTTTTGCAATTCGAGAGGGATTTTCTTTTCGGTTTCACTTAGAAGGAATTTTTGAAACAACTCCTGATCCAGAAGCTGACCCTGAAGAAGAAGCCTTGCGGATTGGCCAATGGTATTTGGACTGTATCGAAGAAGTTGCAAAAAAATATCCTGCTCAGTACCTTTGGACTCACAAGCGCTATGCTTCGCGTCCAGCAGGGGTCCCAAGTCTTTATAGCGACCCAGACAAGCCTCTTGACCCTTCTCTTTTAACAGCTCAGCCAAAAGCTCCCTTTACCTCACCGGCGCGTTAGGAACATTTCATCGCAGATTTTTAAAGAGATATGTTTTGTCCTTCAGAATCAAAGTATTTCGAAATAGACTATAAGGGGCGTGTCTTTGAAGAGCTTGTGAGTGAAAGTTATGGAAAACTGGTCAGAATTATTCTTTGCTGTCGGTGGCGGACTGGTTGTTTTTGTCGTTGTTGTCTTTCCAGCAGCTCGTTTAATAGAGGAATTTACGAACGAGCCGATTGTTAAGCGTATTTGGAAGACAGTTTTTTTTATCTTTGCACTTATGATCTTTGTGGGAATGTACGGTATAGGACAGTTTTTTGAGTCTTATGGAAAATCTTTGGGCAAAGAGCAACCCGCAGACCATCAAAAGCAAGAAGCAAACCAGTAAAGAATTCAAGTAGCCTTACTTTTTTGCTTATTATACTAAAGATCAAGAATTTGCTTGAGTACTTATTTGGTTTCTGTCGATGACAGGCAGCATGGGTTTTGTTGGTATGCCTATGTGGTTCTTATAAATCTTTTCTTTCATTTTTGCTGAAAATCCAAGCCTCGGAAAAAATATTATGTCAGAATCATTTCTTCGAAGCTTAGATGCAAAAAGCTTAGATGCAAAAAAAACATTCAGATACAACCTTTCTGCAGAAGAGTATCAAGCTTTACTGGGAAATACTGCTCCAGGAAGATCCGGTTTTCAGGAAAAGAAAAGAAGAGGAAAAACCATTTTTTCACGTCACCACTCAGCTCTTCAAAATCTTCAGCAGCCAAAAGATGCCCTGACAGCGCTTCCATTTGAAGTCAGCTTGCCCTTTTTGCCACCGAGTGTGAATAGGCTTTTCCTCACTGTTAAGGATAATCAAACGGGTCGTACGAAGAGAGTTTTGACTCAGAAAGCTCGGAAGGTTCGTGAAAAGATTGCTTTTTTTGTTCAAGGTCAACTTTCAACCCAGGAGCTTTATGAACTGCACCTTCAAATAGAGTTTCCTGTTTTCACAAAAGCAGGAACAATTCGTAAGCTTGACCTTACCAACCGCGTGAAGTTCCTTGAAGATTGCGTTTCAAGCTGTCTTGGCATCGATGATCGACAATTTTTTCGAGTTGTTCTGCATAAAGTTCAGGCAGAACAGGAACGCACGCTTATTCGTATTTTGCCTTATTCAGATTTTCCTGAGAGTTCTAAAAAAATCACAAGAAGAAATCAAAAATAAGAAAAGTATCTTTCCTAAATAGACGAGTAGAAATAAAGCAGCCGAAGATCCTTTTCGGTTGGCTTTCTTGGAGAGGCAATTTCTTATAAGACGTTTTACTCCAGGCTGTAGCGGCAAGCTTTAAGAAGCTTCTTTATAGAAATATTTTATCACAATACTCTAACCTAACCACCCAGGGAGTTTATGAATGATGGCTTTTGACAAAGTGCTTGACGAAAAAAACAGACTTTGGAGTCTTCCTCTTCTTGCAGGTTTTGCCGGGCTTTTGCTTTTCCAGTTCCGAGACGGAAGTTTATTGAGCTTACGAACGGCTTTTGAAGTTTCTGTTGCAGGTGGGATTGGTTTTCTTGGCGCAGCCTTATGGACTCTCGTGCAGGATTGGAAAGCAGGTTTGCCAAAAACACTATCACGCGCTCATCAGCAAGCAAAGCTTGAACTTCAGGAACGTAATCTCGGCACTTTGAAAACGGAGTTGAGAAGCCTTGAGGCAGGGCTGCAAGATTACCTTGCTGCCAAAAAGCAAGAGGGCAAAAAAGTTCATAACACGCTTTTGGATCTTAATAACGATATCTCTTTGGTAAAAGCTAAAGATCCTCTTGGTCAATTGCAGCCACAACTGAAAGCGATTGCTGATAAGTTTGGTGAGTTAGCAGGAGTACGAGCCGTTGTTGCAAACCTTTCCAGTAAAATTCGTCAGGTTGAATCACTTACCCAAAAAGTTCAAAAGTCTGATTTTGCATTTGAAGGCGATAATCGTGAAGATAACCGTGAAACAGTAAAGATTGTTCATAAGGCGAGTGTTGGAGCACAAGAGAGTCAAGCAACCCTTCAAAAGCTTCAACATGATATGGAGACACGTTTTGAATCACAGCTTCAGCAAGGGGTTACAAGGCTTATTGAAAACACCGATAATGATCAAATTGCTAAAATCCTTAACGAGGAACTTGGCAAACGTCTTGAAACTATTGAGCGGAGATTTACCAAGGTTTCTCGAACCATTACGGATCTTCATGGTAAGTTTGAGAGTCTTCGTTTCGCTGGCACCACTGATGAGGGCATCCCAAGTATCTATCGCTCAGTTCAGGGGATTGACATGAAGGCTCCCGAAAATGCCTTGAAATCAGGTTGTCTCTTGAAGCTTTTCAATGCTAATAAAAGTATTCGTCAGGCCATAGCCGCCTAAGTTTTAAACAATACGTTTTACAACAATCTTGAATGAGAAACCCAGGAGTATTGCTTGAGAGCAATGCTCCTGATTGCTTTGAGAGTTTTCATTTTTCTTTGCACTTCTGTTTGATGTGTGAAAAGAAAGCTCCTAAGGCGCTTTCTTTAAAATTGTATGGTAAAAAGCCTTGAACTCTTGTTTTCTTTGTGGCAGAAAAGAATGAATTAAGGCGTGATAAAGAGAAAGCGGGTACCCATGAGTGAACATGTTAAAACACCAATACGTCAAAGACATAGTGAGCTTCTTTCGCTTCTTCAAAAGAGTGTTGTGAAGGGACCTGTTCAGCTTGCTTCAGGAAAAACCAGTGATTTTTATATTGATGCACGTCTTACTTCACTTTCGGGTCAAGGCCTGGTGCTGATCGGAAAAGCTTTTTATGACCTGCTTCAAAATTTTGAACTGGAAGCTGTGGGTGGTCCTACTTTAGGAGCTGATCCCATTGTCGCTGCAACCGCACAAAGCTTTGTACTTGCTGGTTCTTCTGTAGATGCTTTCATTATTCGTAAGGAACCGAAGAAGCATGGTCGTGAGCAATGGGTGGAAGGGCCTGCTTTAGCACCCGGAGCAAGGGTTGCTATTCTAGAAGACGTTTGTACGACCGGTGGTTCTGCCTTACGGGCAATTGAAGCAATGCGTCGTCAGTACCAGCCTGAAGTTATTGTGGTTTCCTGTCTTGTTGATCGTGAGGAGGGGGCTGCCGAAGCTTTTGCCCAGGCTGGTTTCGATTTTCAACCTCTTTTTCGTCGCAGAGACTTTGAAAATGCCGCTTCATAAAAAAGGGGTTTCAGCTCTTCTTAGCCTTCAAATTATTATTTCTACTATTAAGAAAATAAACCTACCTGATAATAGATTCAAGACTTTAGCAATCTGGACAGCATCTTATGGAGCTTCGCCGGAAATATGATTTGCTCTTTGATCGTTTTCATCAAAGAGGACAAGGTCATGTCTTTGACTTTTTTAAGCACTTGGATACTTCGCAACAAAATCAATTCCTTCACAACCTTGAAGCTTTTGATTTCCAGGAGTTCGAAAGCCTTCGAGCTCTAGCTCGTGGCAATATTAATGAAAGCCATATTGTTCAGACAGAGCTTAAGCCAGGTCCAACCTTCCGGCTGCTTCAGGAAGAATTCCCTTATGCTCTCTTGTCTAAGGCTGACCGTATTCAAAAACGAGGAGTCGAGCTGCTCCAATCAGGAAAGGTTGCTCTTATACTGGTTGCTGGAGGACAGGGAACGCGTTTAGGCTTCAATCATCCAAAAGGGCTTTACCCTCTTTATCCCCTTTCGCGCCGCACTTTATTCGAAGGATTTGTGATGCAGGCCAAGGCTCTCTGCTCACATTACCGAGCTCCTTTTCCGACCTTTTACATTATGACTTCTCCAGATACGGACTCAGAGACGCGTTTATACTTTGCGGATAAAAACTTCTTTGGTCTTGGGCACGCCTCTTTTCGTTTTTTTCAACAAGGTACGTTGCCTTTGCTTGATCAAAACGGAAATCTCTTTTTGGAAGCGGAAGGAAAACTTGCCTACGGTCCCGATGGGCATGGTGGGTGTATTGCCGCGCTTATGAAACACGATTTACTTAATGATATGAAAAAGAAAAATGTTGAGTGGCTTTTTTATTTTCAGGTTGATAATCCCTTTGTAAAGATCTGCGATCCTGTTTTCTTAGGGTTAGCAGAAGAAAAAGGTGCTGATATTGCTTTGAAAACGGTTCGTAAGCAGGAAGCACATGAAAAAGTAGGCCTTTTTGTTCATTATCAGGAGTGTGCGAAGATTCTTGAGTACAGCGAACTTTCCCAAGAGCTTGCGCAGAAGCGAACACCGGACAATCGTTTGTATCTGAATCAGGGGAATAGTGCAATTCATGTTTTTCGCAGGAGTTTTCTTGAAGAGAGTGCTCATAAGATAGATGCAGGTGAGGAACTCCTTCCTTTGCATCGTGCTTTAAAAATAACACCTTGCATTCAGCAAGAAGCAGAAGGAAGCTGCAAGAATGAGCTTCAAGCTTTCAAGTTTGAACGATTTATATTTGACCTTTTCCCTTATGCTAAAAAAGTTGTAGCTTTGGAAGTTCCTCGTGAAAGTGAATTTTTGCCTTTGAAATCGGCTCAGGGAGAGGGCTCTATGGTTGCTGTTCACAATGCGATGAGTGAGTTTTGGCGCTCTCAACTCATAGAGGCCGGGCTTTCCCCGGATCATGCCCAAAAACTTGAAATTGCAGCAGAATTTCATGGCTTGCCCCAGGTATTGAAGACCCATCTTCGGCAAGAATACCAGCATTATCAGCAGCGTTTGAAAGAACCTGAAAAGCCTCTTATTATTTCTCCAAAAGAATCGATTTCACTTTAATGTGTTGAAGAGGTAGAGACAAAAGAAGTCTTGGGATAGATTTTCTTTTCCCCTCGAGCTTCTTTTGCATTTGTTCCGATATGCTTAAAGAGGAGCGTAAAGAAGAGAGTGTGTGCAGGTTTTTATTGAGATAATTTGAGGAGTTGCGGTTGTTATGAGTTTACTTCACGATTCTCTCATAAGTTTTCTTGATACGATGAATATTGAGGTCGGTCTTTCGCCCCATACCCTGGAGGCCTACGAGCGAGACCTTTTGAAATTGCTTGGCTTTTTAACCCAGCAAGGGATTGAGAGCCCAAGAGAAATCGAAACAGAAATACTTAAAGATTATCTGGAGCATTTGCGTCAAACCTTTCAAGAGCGTTATCCGGAACAAAAGTATGCCGATGATTCCATTCGCCGTATGCTGGCGAGCTTACGAAGCTTTTGTCGTTTTCTCCTGGCAGAAGGAATTATTAAAAAAGACCCTAGTGCTGGAATCGTAAGTTTTAAGGGTTGGCAGAAGCTGCCAAAGGTTTTAAGCGAAGGCCAGGTCTTTGATTTTTTAACAGCTCCTGATGCTCATTCTCCACTTGGTATAAGAGATCGAGCTCTACTGGAATCATATTATGCCAGTGGCGCAAGGGTGAGCGAACTTTGTGACTTGAAGCTTGAGAATCTCCATTTAAGTGAGAGCATGCTCAGGCTTAAAGGCAAGGGGCGAAAGGAGCGGTTTGTGCCCATTGGTCAGCGAGCTTTGAAAGCCTTAAATCACTACCTTGAAAATGTACGGCCAGGTCTTTATCGATCAGAAGAGTACGTTTTTCTTTCTTGCCGAGGGCGTCAGCTCGGGCGTGATCGCGTCTGGCAATTGGTCAAAGCATATGCCCTCAAGGCTGGAATTGCTTCTGAATATATTTCACCTCATACTTTGCGTCATTGCTTTGCAACCCACTTGCTTGATAATGGCGCTGATGTCCGTAGTGTTCAAGAGATGCTGGGGCATGCGGATATAGCAACGACTCAGATTTATACACATGTTGGATTGAACCGACTTCAAAAAGTTGCCAGGAATTTTCACCCGCGACGAATCTCTTCAAATTCTTCCCCAAAAGAGCGAAAAGCTTAGCCAGTTTCATTTTTTCAACCTCTTGTGGCTCCATGGACTTGTAATAATTCATGGTAGAGAAGCTTTCTTTTTGTCTTTCTATGGGAATAACCATCGTTATAGTGATAAGAAGCATTATACTTACTTTTTGAACACTTGTTATATGAGGAGATCTTCCCAAATGGTGCTTTCTGTTTATATGAAATCTCGTTTTCTTCTTTTCTTGTTTGGTTGTGTCAGTCTTTGTGCTCTCTTTACTCCGTATCAGGCCCAGGAGAAAGGAAAAGAAGGCTCCTCCGAAACTCGATCTGTTTTGCTGAAGGAGAGTTACAAAGCAGGTGAAAAATTTATAGCTCTAAGCTCAGATGCCACTTACAGCAAGTTTGACTTAACATTTCCGGAAGGAAGAGCAGGAGGTTTTGAGAACCTGATGGAGGCTGAGCTTATTGAGTACGAAATACTGAACGTGAATGATCAAGGAATGCCTACGAAGTTTAGAAAAACCTGGCATCATTCACGGGAAGCCTCGCGAGAGGTTGACCCTTTTAACGGAAAAACTGGTGAGGAGATCGAAATGAGCGATTCACCGCTTGCTGGAGTTGTGATTCTTTATACCTTTGATTCAGAAAATGAAACATGGGAATCAAAGCTTGAAAAGGGCGAGAAAGATAAGGCTGAAAGAGAAGGAAAAAGGGGAGAGGTTCAAAAAGCCTTGGATAAGCAGATCCATTTTGAACGACCTTTCTTTCGTTCCGAAGAAAGTTCGGCAGAAACCAAGGTTGGAGAGACCTGGGAGATTGAGGAATCATTGCTTGAAAAGGTTTTCTCTGATCAAAAAGAAGAGATAGAACTTCAAGAGGCCCAAGGGACCTGTCATGCCAGGGAAATTGTGGTCAGGGATGGAATAGAGTTTCTTGTCATTGATTACCGCATAGAAGGAAAAATGAAGATTAAAGAAGAAAGTCTTAATAACCCTTTGGCAGACTTTGTTCTGGAAGGCAGTGTTGACTTTAACCTTTCAACCTCTCGTATCAGCAGGGGGCAAATAGAGTCTGAAGCGAATGCTGAAGGATTGGTTGAGCAAGCCTTACCCATTGATATAAAAATTCTAACGGCGACTGATGCCCGACACATTCAAGATTCTCTTGAGGAGGTCGAAAAGCTTTTTGGGGAGCCAGAACTTCATGATTTCAGCGCTCGGTTGGAATCAGAAGAGGATGCTTCTTCTGAAAACTCCGAAGAGTCAGAAGGAGAGGAAGCCCCTGAAGAAAAACAAGAGCAAGACTTCTAAATTTCTCAGCGAAGAGCTTGTGTATACAATAAAGCCCGCCTTGTCATAAGGTCGGGCTTTTATTGTAAGGTCTACTCTATAACATTGGTGAAAATTCTTACGAAGACTTTGAAGAATCTTCTTCGCTTAGGTGTTTGGTAGCTCTTTCGGATTCCTGGTTTTTATTGCTCAACGCTCTGAAGGGAAGCGTGAAAAACCAAACGACTGCTCGACGAAAGTATATTCCTGCTCCAACAAGTACTGAGAGTAAAACCTGCAACAAGATCATGCCTGAACCAGGATCAATATAGCCGAGTGTCATAGGAGGTTTCCTTTTTCGTACTTGCCTTTTGCAAGGCTTTAAAGAGTGTAAGGGTACGTTGTTTTAAAGATAAGGTCAAGCCCAAGAAAACGTTATTGGGAAGAGAGACCCAGAAGGTTTTATCGAAGAGTTATCAGCAGACAATAGCCTTTTTCTATTGAAAATCGTATGATTGATAGTGCTAATAAGGAACAAGCTTGTCATAGCGTTGCAAGATAGCCAAAACGTTTACGTTGTTAGAGTGCGTTTGTTAGCATTATAAAGGTAAAGTAAAGAAGAATTCAAAATTCGTTTCAAGGAAAGGGAGTAATGTCTATAGTTTACAGTCCTTTAAAGCGCTCGAAAAATCGTCGAAAAAGTCAAGGTTTTACGCTTATAGAGCTGATGATTGTGGTTGCGATTATTTCTATCCTTTTGGCTGTTCTTGCTTATGCTGCATTTTCTGTTTTTTCAGAGGGTGGAAAAGCGAAGACCAACTCAACCTTTCAGGCAATCGCCCAGGGGATCAACACATGGCGCAACAAAGCAGGAAAAGCTCCTGGTGTTTTCCCAAACTCTGGCAAAAATAGTTTAAAGGGGCTTGAGAAGTTTTCTGGCACAAAAGCTTTGTACCAAGAGCTGGTTGCAAAACCTTTGAAAGCAGGAAAGGCTCCCTATATAGAAGATTACGAAGAGTACAGGGGCTATCTGCAGGCTGACGGTACCATTGCTGATGAAGGCCGGGAAGAGGATGCCCTTTTTGTTGATGGCTTTGGGCATGCTATTATTTATTGGGAATGGGCTTCAAAAACGCAAGATCGTGTTCAGGAAGACCCAACTCAACGAGGGGTTCAGGCGGCATCCTCTGCACAGACTTCATATGCGCGCAATAAAGGGTCTTACGATCTTTATTCTGCTGGTGAAGATGAGAAACTTGGAACGAAAGATGATCTTGACCCCAATGGTGAAATTCCAATGGCTGAAAACGCTTTCTCATCTTCTGTTGCAACCGCAAAATCTTAAAGCAAGCTTTGAAAGTAGAGGTTGAAAACTATGGAAAAGAATATGCTGAGTACAACACTTCAAAGGCGTGCTCAACGAGCATTTACACTTGTGGAACTTATGATTGTGATTGCAATCATCGTTTTACTTGCTGGCATCGTCAGTGTTTCGGTGTATTCACTATGGGGTGATGCTGAAACAAGCACGACGAATACTTCTCTTCAGGTCATTGGTCAAGGTGTTCAAGATCTTGAATCTCAGGGCAAGCTTGTTTTTCTTCTCAAGCCAAAGCTTTTGAAAGAGCAGGTGAAACCAGCCTTTTCTCATGCTTTAGGTTTTGATGGGGGCTACGATGATATGAGTCCGATCCAACGTTCGAAATTGCTGGTATTTTTGATTGCTCCCCGAAAGGATCAATGGGACCAGGTTCGAGCATCGAGTCGCAATGCCTACAAACCCCTGATTGATGAAGCCGTTGCTGGTGGCTTGATTACTCGAGATTCCAAAGATAATTACGATTATTTTACCGATGCCTGGGACAATCCAATTAGTTTTGAAGTGAACTTTGAAGGAAGCGTTGGTGTGGCAGCCCAATCTCCTCAGTGGGTGATTGTTTCACCAGGGCCAGATGGCAGTATTGAAGAAGACGAAGATAATTTGAATTGGTCTGAAGCTGATGGAAAGTATGAGGGGCCCTGGAAGCGATAGCCTCGGAGTTAGCACAGATGCTATTCTCTCGCTTGTTCTTTTGACGGATTTGAAGTTTGGGTTTGGGGCTTCTGTCGCATTCTTAAGCATAAACGCAAAACCCTACACATTTCAAAAGAGGGTTTTCAAACTCAAACCAGTAAGTCTTTTTCTTTATTTTTTGATGACACAGACAACATAAAAGGGGTTTCTCTTTTCACTATTCTGTCTAAAGATGTCAAAATAGGAAAAGGGTCGTTTTTAAGCTTTGGTTTGTACTCAATCTTGAATTGAAAAAAGCGAATGCGTAGATTTTTAAAATTATCAGAAGAGTATAAGGCAAGAAAAACTTGGGCTCGAACAGGCTTTACGCTTGTTGAGCTCATGGTTGTGATTGCTTTGCTCTCTTTGTTAGCTGCAATCATGGTGCCTGTGTTAAACCATTTGGTGGGTGGCAAATCTCTGCGCATGGCTCGTAACTCTTTGGCTGGCTATCTTGAAGGCATACGCTCAGAGGCTTTAAATCGAAAGAGCGATATTTTACTTGTTCTTTTGCCTCCTCAGGATGAGGCTGATACTCCTTATACGATTCAAGCTTATTCCCCAAGCCAGGAGAGGCCTGTTGATGTAAAGGTAGGCTCTGGCTTCGTGCCTTTTTTGATTCATCCTGCATCCGAAGCAACGAATGTTTCTCAACGTATTCAGTATATGGGAAAGCAAAAGGATTTTAACTTTGGTCTTCAGTTTGCTGATGTCCACCTCCATCCCCAAAAAGTTCGTGACTGGCAAAAGAACACGTTGCCTCTTTTGCCAACTTTAGGTGCCTCAGATTTGAAAGCTATTGGCATCCCACATTCGGCTTATTTGATTTATATTCAAGCCGATGGCAGGGCGCTGATTCCTGGTGATGTTCCAGGTTATCTTGTTGACGGTGCTGGCCAAGAGGAACTGAATGCTGATATTGTGTTAGAAGATGGTGAAGCGCTACTCTTTCTTGATGTCTCAAGTTTACTGCGGGTGCGTGGCCGACTTATCAGCTATGATCAATATAAGGGGCCTTTTGGAGCTCCTTAGAGCAAACCAAAAAAACACACAATTTGAAATGTTGATTGAAGCTTAACTACAAACTCAAAATTTTAATGATGAAATAAGTTGAATGATGAAATTGTGGAATAAGAAAAAAACAAATCTTTCAGGCAGACCCCTTGTCCGTCGGAAGCGGTTTCAGGGGTTTACCCTGCTTGAAATCCTGCTTGCGATGGCAATCTTGGCTTTAGGTGGTGTCTCGATTCTAGCGCTTTTTTTGGCCAATGCTGACCGTTCTCGTCAGGCTGCGGATGCCAGTCGCTCTGTTAACATAGCCGCAAGTGTGCGTTCGATCTTAAAAGCATCTTTACAAGCCCCAGCTATCGTTCAAGGCACATTTGATGTCAATGAGCCAGGCAAAAACCAGCTTTATGCCTTTTCTTTTCCTTTTGCAACGCTCAATGATCCACGTTCTCGTGAAGACTCTGGAAAGACTACGGCAGTGCGAAGAGAAGAGGGTGATCTTACACCTTATTTTTTCCGTCTTCCAAGCAAGCCATACCAGGGAGATGCATCACCGCCTGAAGCGTATACGGTACTCCCTCGCCAGCTCCTTGATATTCAAGGCAACCCGATTGGAAGCAATGCTTCTGTCTGGTATTACAAACCCACGGATCTTACCCGTGCAGGCATTGAAAATGTTGGTGATGCTGTAGATCTTGATGATAATGAATCGTATGCTTTTAGTTTTTTCATTCGTCGAAGTGTGGCAAGGAATGATGTGGATCCGTTTGCAGATGATACTATTCCAAAGTTAATAGACGGTCTTTACGTTGTGCAGTTACGGATATTTAAGGGGTATGATCCAAGCATTGACACGAACCGTCCAATTCAGGAGTTTTCATTTACTCTGGCTGCTGGCAATTAGAGAAGTGGGTCAGGAAAAGAGAGCCTGACAGCCAGAAGTTTAAACGCATAAAAGAGGAAGCAGGATCTAGAACGAATTCTTTTTCAAACAGTATCTTGTGAGGTTTTCCTATGGTAAGAAGAAATCGTGCTCAAGCTGGTTTTACTCTGCTTGAACTGATGATTGCGATTACGTTGCTTTTAATTGTCATGCTGATGATTGCAGAGATGTTTTCTTCAGCCCAGAATATTTATCGTCTTTCAGCGGAGCGAGCCGAAGTTTATTCCCAGGGGCGAGTTTTTCTTGATGTTCTTGATGCGGATTTACAGCGGATTGATACCCGCGGTAGTGATCTTACTCTTTTAGGCAAAGCACCAAAAAATGTACTTCAGGCTGAAGCCTATCAAAAGCTTTATCATGATTTTAAGTTTTTACCCTTGCCTGAAAATAAAACAACACTCCAGATTGAGCCTTTACTTTCCTTTGATACTACAACTTCGTGGTTTGATCGTAATACGAATCGTTATGAGTCGGGTCTTGCCCAAGTGGTTTACTACTTGCGCAAGCGTCCAGAAAGAGAGTTGATTACCGGCCAACGTATGCCTGCAACTGGGGCATATTTGATGCGTCGTGTTATTCCTCGCCGCTATTATCCTCGTAAGCCTGATGATCCTGCACTTGAGTTACCCCCTGAGGAAGAGGTCGCTTCTTCTGTACTTGATGTCCGCCTTTATGCCTATAATAATGCTTCACCCGCTTATATGGCTCAACGTCGAAAGGCGGTGCCACTCTTTGCTGAGCTTGACGAGCTTCCCGATTCTTATGCTGATATTTTAAGGGATCCCCAGCTTAATGCTCCTCAAAACAATAATCCAAATGCCCCGCAGAACCAAAATTTTGGCAATGTTTTACTCTATGCTTCTCCTACACCTGGTAAAACCTATAGCTTCGGGCCTGTTGCAGGGAGTATTGCAGAAAACATAGCTTCACGAGCTTCTTTGCCCCTTGCTATCGGGGTTGAGATTACTTTTGTGAATGAAGATTTTGAAATTGATGAAGACCAACAGTTCTATGGTACGGTTCGAACGCTGCGCAGGATTATTGCTTTACCGAATGCTCAGGTGACACAGTCTCTTTCAGATAAAGACCTGAAGCGTTTCGAGTAGCCTTTTTGCTTCGTTTTTATCCTCCGATGTAGGACATCTCAACTTTTGGATGAGAGGAAAGTTGGGATCGTTTTTCAGAATAACGATCATGCCGCTTCTCCCAAATCTTTGCGATGGAGTCTTTAAGATCCTGCTGAGAAGCACCACTGCGCAACAAGCTTTTAAGGTCATGACCTTTGCTTGCGAAGAGGCAGGTGTAAAGTTCACCCTGGGCGCTTAAGCGAGCCCGCCCACAACTGGCACAAAAAGGTTGAGTAACCGAAGCAATCACGCCTATCTCTTCACCACTATCATCAGCGTAAGAATAACGAGAGGCAACCTCTCCGTGGTAACGGGGG
The DNA here is from genome assembly GCA_964548115.1 of uncultured Planctomycetaceae bacterium. GTDB lineage: Bacteria > Planctomycetota > UBA8742 > UBA2392 > JABWBM01 > CAZJPQ01. Next base: position 5,353 of record CAZJPQ010000004.1, on the reverse strand, counting down.
TCGGCTTTTTTTAAGGGCATGGCCTCATGAATCCTTGCCAGGATTTCGCGGGCAGGTACAACACGATCAAGCTGCCAGCCATTGCTGTTGCCTACATCCATGAATTCAATAAAACGGACAATATCACCTGTCCCTCGGAAGCGCTTGGCTATAGCTAGGATTTCGTGATCGTTGATGCCTCGTTGTATCACAGTGTTGATTTTGATTGGGCCAAAACCTGCTTGTCGTGCGGTTTCAATGCCTTCAAAGAGGGTTTCTATCGGAAAGTTCCTGGAGGTCAGATGCTGAAAGGTTTTTTGATCGAGAGTATCAAGACTGATGGTTAAACGTGTGAGTCCAGCACTTTTGAGCTCGGCAGCGAGTTGTGGCAAAAGCAGGCCGTTTGTGGTCAGCGCAAGATCTTCAATCCCGGGAATCTGGGCAAGGTCCTTGATCAGTGTTGGAAGGTCTCGGCGCAGGAGGGGTTCTCCTCCAGTAATGCGCAGCTTTTTGACTCCAAGCTCAACAAAGATTGTGACGAGTTTGGTTATTTCTTCGTAAGAGAGGATTTTATCTTTTGGCAGAAAATCGTACTGGTGGTCAAAGATGTGGGCCGGCATGCAGTAGTTGCAGCGCAGGTTACAGCGATCAGTGACCGAAATTCGCAAGTCTCGCAACGAGCGTTTGAGTTGATCTTGGGTCTTGGGGTTTGAATCAGGTTTCATCTTTTGTCTATCCAAATTTTGACGGATTTTAGGGGCCGCCAAAAGTATCTCTTCTTTGAGTGGTATTCTATGATAGCTTGTTAGAATGCGGGGGAGAAGCAAGATCCATAAAGAAAAGGGTGCTGATGATGAGTGATGCGGATGATAACAAGTTCAATCGTTTGGATGATCAGGCCATACGCAAGCCAGGGGAAGATTATTTTGGTTACGATGGTTTTGCTCAATCAATTGCAAAGACGATTTTTGAGCTTGATTCCAGTCGCGGCAGTACAGTTATTGGGATTCATGGTCCCTGGGGTTCGGGCAAAAGTAGTGTTATCAATTTGGTTCAACACTATCTTGAGGAAGTTTGGAGTAAGGAAGTTCGGGAGAACCCCGAAGCATCGGTTCTTCTTCGAAATAAAACGAAAGAAGAGATAGAAGAGCTTTATTCTACGGAAGAGGGGACAAAAGAATCTTCAGAAAAAGAACCTTCTCAGAAGCTTAAAATTGTTGAGTTCAGACCCTGGTGGTTTAGGGGTGAAGAGGCTGTGCTGCTGGCGTTTTTGCAGGAATTATATGCAACTTTAGATACTAACATAAAAGATTCCGTAAAAGAGTTTGTCAAGAAAGCTAAAGCAGTTCTTAAAGCTTTGCTGAAACCTTATAAGGTTCCTGCGCCGGTTCAAACAAAAAGTGCTAAAGCTTTGCTGAAGCTTATAGTACATAAGGTTGTTGCACTGAACCCTAAAGCAGGAAGCCAGGATTTTGTAGATACACTTTTTGATAGCGAAAAGAGTTTTGATGAGCTCTTTAAGCGGCTTTCTCAAGCGTTGAAAGAGCAAAAAAAACGTTATCTTATTATTATTGATGATATTGATCGTTTAATGCCAGAGGAAGCTCTTTTAGTTTTTCGCTTGGTGAAAACTTTGGGAAGCTTGCCAAACCTTATTTATCTTTTGGGTTTTGATCGTGAGTTGGTTCAGAAGAATATTGCGGATAAATACCCGGCCGAAGTGGACCATTTCCTTGAAAAAATCATTCAAGCCTCTTTTGACTTACCTATACCAAGCCAAGATGATCTTTACGAACAAGCGACCCGACAGATCGAAGAAGTTTGCGGTCCTTTTAAATATTCGGAGAGTAGTCATTGGGAAGATGGAGATTACCCTGATGATGACCATGGTTACGGTGGTGCTTATCAAGAACTTGCTGAGAAGCTTATTAGATTTTATTTCAAGACACCCCGTGATCTGAAACGTTTTTCTAACGCATTACGCGTTACTTACCTTCCCATTAAAGAAGAGGTTTACCTTCTTGATTTTCTGGTTATAGAGCTTTTTCGCCTTTTTGAACCAGAGCTTTATAGGGTCATACAAAGCAGCAAGAAAGAGCTATCTCGTCTAGGTTTGCCATCAGGCTTAGGCTGGGATGGAAAGATGGCAGAAAATCTGAGAGGAAATTTTCTCAACTCTATTTTGGAGGATGATGATGAAAAGAAAAAATGCATAAAAAAAGCACTCTCTTGGCTTTTTCCTCAGCTCAATGGCAGGGTTCCCGAGATTGATGATATGCGACGAGAAGGACGGCGTCGAATCTGCAGTACAAACCACTTTGATACTTATTTTCATTTAAGCCTTGGAAAAGGAGTATTCCCAGAGCAAGAGATTAGTGATTTTATAAGTCTTTGTAGTAACAAAGAAGAATTTCAAAAACATTTACAGGAAATGGCTAATGATGGTAATGAAAAGCATAAAGTCGGAAAGCTTTTATTGGAAGTGGGGCGTCGTCCTCACAAGGTCCAGGGGAAAAATTTTGCTTCATTGATTGAGGGCGTCTTTGAAATCGCAGACGAACTTCAGGAAAAGATACGGGACGGCCTTTTGTATCTTCGAATTTACATAATGGTTTGGTTCTTATTGCTTGAAGGGAAAACAAGGATGTCTATGGGGCAAAGAGATGCTTTCATTCTTAAGCATTGTAAACAGGCCCCATTAATTTTTCTGGCTTATTTTACAGTGTACATTCAGCGAGATTATGATGAAAAGAGAACCAAGGATTTCAAAGAACATATAATCAGTCCAAATGCTCTTAAAGAACTGAAAACCTACGCCCGTCAAACCATCCGAGAAGCATCAAAGGGTAATACTTTACTGAAACATCCTATGCTTTCATCAAAGATGCCCTATTTTAATTTATTTTCTTTGCTTTATTGTTGGAAAAATCTTGCTCCAAAAAATGGAGCTGAAGAAGTACAAGCCTGGACAAAAGGGCGTATGGAAGATCCTTCAGCCCTGATAAAATTCGCAGGCATATTTACAAATGAAATTCTCAGAGCTTATGACGGTCCTCGACAAAAACCAAACAATGCTGAGAACCTTGCGGAGCTTATAGACCTTGAAGTTTTTTATAACAAGCTTCGAGACTTGCAATCTTCCGAGGAATTTAAGAAATTCGGTCTGGAGGAACAAAAGGATGTTCAAAACTACCTTGAAGCATGGAAAAAGTATCAAGAAGTATTTCACAAGCTAAGAGAAGAAGATCGAATTGTTCCCAAAGTCATTGCTCCAAACGAACTTACAAGCTGACCACAATCGCTCCAAACCTGATTTCTCCCCCCAATAACCCCTCAAACTAAAAAAGAAAAAGTTTTTTCGTTTTCGGACTTGTTCTTTTTTTTATCCGTGCTATTTTGTGTTTTACGAACTGTAAAGTTCATTTCATGAAGAACAAAATAGTGGGGTCAAAAATTTTAAATTTTTTTTATTCAACACACTTCGAAGGAGGAAGCCGTTATTATGTCTGAAACCAACACCGCTACCGAAACCACAACCAGTACAAGTCAAGAAAACGCCACAAACACGACTCAGGCAAGTAGCCAGGCTTCCGCCAAAAAACCTGATTCTGGTGTGCTTTACGTTGGGATTGACCTTGGAACATCACGGAGTGCTATCGCAGCTTCAAACGGCATTCGTACCGATATGCCAAGTTTTGTAGCCTATCCCAGCGACGTTGTTTCCATGAAGATGCTCAAGAAGGATCGCCTCTTCGGAGAAGAAGCTCTTAAACACAAACTTTCATGTGATTTTTACCGTCCAATGGAAAAAGGTGAAATTCGTTACGCTGACCGTGATTCCAAAATGAACAATGGTGGTAATGACAAGGTTCGTCAGGCTGCTATTGACTTGCTTCATCACGTTGCAAAGCTTGCAAACCCCCGCAGTGACGAGTTGGTTTATGGTGTGATCGGTGCTCCTGCTCAGGCCTCAATCCATAACCAGAAGCTCTTAATTGAAGCTGCCCGTGGCGTCTTTGATAGTGTCATGATCTGCTCAGAGCCTTTTGCTGTCGCCTATGGCTTGGACTTTTTCGAAGATACCCTAGTCGTTGACATTGGTGCTGGTACCACTGACCTTTGTCGTATGCACGGTTCTTTGCCTGAAGCAGAAGATCAAATCACCCTTTCAGCAGCTGGTGATTCCGTTGACCAAAAGCTTTTCGACCTTATGAAAGAAAAATGCGAAGGAGCTTCTTTCACTATCAACATGGTTAAAGAACTGAAGCAGAAGTATGGTTTTGTTGGCCGCATTACAGAACCTGTGCTTGTAACCCTGCCTGTGAATGGTCGTCCTACTCAGTTTGATATTACAGACCAAGTACGTGAAGCTTGCCGCAGCATCATTCAACCAATTGTTAATGCCATTGGCGAATTGATTGGCAGCTTTGATCCTGAGTTCCAGGAGCGCTTAAGAAATCATGTTTTAATCGCTGGTGGTGGTAGCCAGATTATTGGTCTTGCCGATGAAATTGAGATTGCTCTTGGCGAGCTTGGTGGCGGCCGGGTACGCAGAGTTGATGAGCCTGTTTTCGCTGGCGCTAACGGTGCTTTAAAACTTGCTCATGATATGCCTGCACAATTCTGGGAAGAACTTGCTGACTAAGTTTTGTCTGCTTAAAAAGCTCTGAGTAAAAAGGGTCAGGAAAATCCTGACCCTTTTTTGTTTGAGAAACTCGAGCATGAGTTTGAACTTACTTTACTTGATCTTTACTCATAGGCCCAGATGTAGGTGCCGTCGTTTTGCGAAGCAAGATTTTGCATAAATTGTTCTACCCAACCTCCTTGAGGCCCAATAAGGATACTATAAAATTCGCAACCGTTAGCTTTTAAATCTGCATACCAGCCTGGAAAGTCTTGCAATACATCGGTCGTTCGTTTAATGCCACCAGCTTCAGTGTCATAATAAGGCGATCCATCGCTTAAAAGAAGGATATGATCAAGCTCGTCTCCATATACCGTGCAAGCTCGATATAAAGCAGTGTATGTAGGGGTATCACCATCAGCTATGAATGAAGCAATATAGTTTTCTGCATCAAGCTTATTCTGGCTTGTAGCAGCTACAAGATTTGGATAATAACGTGCCAATGTCTTGTTATCGTGATCAGGGTCAGCTCCAAAATCAATGATTGCAAATTCATCATCTTCGCCAAGAGTATGGATAGCATAAATAGCCTCTGTCTGCATAATGTGTAAACGACTAGGGTTTACAATGCTATTGCCATTCCAGTCTTCTATCTCGGAAGGCCCAGTATTATACGCAATGCTGTCTTTGATTGTCATTGATCCAGAACGATCAAGCACAAACACACTCTTTCCCTCAACAGGGGCACCA
>CAZJPQ010000003.1:79969-127944 GCA_964548115.1 uncultured Planctomycetaceae bacterium | reverse complement strand
ACAGTGTTCATGTCTATGTGAATGATGGTGCTGGCATTTTTACAGAGATCAAGACCATTCACTTTTCTCCCCCAGCCTGGAGTACGGTCATTTGTCTGGATCAGGGCGATCTTGATGGCGATGGCGACCTTGATCTTGCCGTTGGGTTTAATGATGGTGTACGCATTTGTGTGAATGATGGAGCAGGCAACTTGACTCCGGTTGCTCATTTTAACGAAAGTGTAAGGATCGCTGACCTTGAACTTGGTGATTACGATAATGATGGTGATCTTGATGTGTTGCATGTTTCAGAGGACAACGCTGGAGAGGTCTGGTACAACGATGGTTCTGGGGTGAACTGGAGCAGTGGTCCAGGGTTTGGTGATCCCGCTGAGGATATAGGTTGTTTGAAGCTTGGTGATTTCAATAACGATGGTTTATTGGATGTTGTGGTTGCCAAGTATGGAAATGCTTCCCACGGCGGTGAAGTTTATTTTAATGCTTCTTCGGGCATGCCTTCGATAGCTTTTCATGACTTTCCATTTTTAGCCCCTTTGTGCTTTGATGTTGAGGTAGGCGACTTCAATGCTGATGGTTTTCTTGATGCCTTGCTTTGCAATGCTCGTGAAGATCAGAACCTGGTTTATCTGAACGATGGTACGGGCAACCTGAGCAGCGATAGTCGTATGGTGAATCCTAATGTTGCGACGCGTTATTTAGTTGATGGTGCGGTTGCTGACTTTGATGGTGATGGTGATATGGACTTTGTGGCTGGTTATGGCCCTTGGGGTGATGGTTTTGTTGAGGGTGATCCCCAGGTTGTTTATAATGATGGCAAGAAGGGCCCTTTCTTCGGTGCTCCTGTTGAGGGAAAGAGTGTGTTTGTGCTTGATCGTTCCCTTTCAATGGAAGCCAGAGACATCGTTGGGCCTTACAAGATAGAGGACTGGAATGGGGATACTATTGTAAACCCTGATCGTTTCCAAATTATGCAAACAGAAGCTATTTATGCTATTCATACTCTTGCTGAAGAGAGTGAGTTTGCCGTGATTGATTTTGGAGGTGACCTTGATGATCCTAACAACTACGATGCTGACACGGATAATGATACAACATTGGTTCATTATTACCCGAACCTTGTAACTGCTACAAGCCAGAATAAGCTTGAAGCTGAGAATTATATTGCTTCACTGGAGGCTTTTGGCAGAACCCCTACATACACTGCTTTATATCGAGCTTGTACGGTATACGGAGACGAACTTGATCAGATTTTACTCTTAACTGATGGAGATCCTGCTCGTGACACTGAAGCTGGTGGTGAGAAAAGCTCTAGCCAGGTACGACAGGATTTTTCTGGCTGGTATGCAGATTTAAAAGCCAACGGTTGCGAGCTTTATTGTATCTTTATAGGTTTTCATGGTCACTCTGGCGAGCAATTTATGCAAGATCTTGCCTCGGACAACGATGGCACCTACATCTGGGCTTATGAGTAAAGATCAAGTAAAGTAAGCGTTTCAAGGTGGGCCGAATGAGGAAGTCCTAACCTTCTTTGTTCGGCTTGCTTTGAAAGAGAGGGAAATGCGATAGGGTCTGACCCAGGCTGCCTCTTAAATCATCAAAAGCAAATACTAAAGGTTTGACGCTGGGCTTACAAAGATCAAGACAGACCTTTCCAAAATGCTTTATATCTTTCTTTTGCAAAGCTTTTATAGCACCTCGTAAATCATTGGGCAAAAAGCGTACTCGTGTACCTGAACAAAAACTTTCCGAACGTTCAAAACCTTTTGTTGAGGGGTGGTCATAGAGAGCGGCCAATGCACGAAAGAAAGACTGACCGCTATATTCAGCAAGTCTGATTGTACCCCAGGGGCGAGGGTTGATTTCCATGATGACTGGTCCTCGGGCACTCAGCTTAAACTCAACATGAGCAAAGCCCGAGCGAGCATTAAAGTGTTGTAAAAGACGTTTGGCTGCCGTTAACAAGGTTGCATCGTAGAAGCTTTCAGCACAGCTTGAAGGACCGCCTGAAAGGGGATATTCGCGGATCCGACGATAAGCTATTTGTGCCTGGGTTTGTCCGTGTTCATCAAGCAGAAGACCGACTGCTGCTCCCTGCCCTTGAATGTATTCTTGAAGAAGAAGAGCCTCACCTCTTTCAAACTTTTGAAGTGCAGATGAAAGTTGAGATTGTTCTTTTACAATGCAGTAGCGTTCTTCAGGGCCGCGATAGGTTCCTTTATCATCCCGCATTTTAAGTACTGCTGGAAAGGGGAAATCTTCTACTCTTTCTTCAAGTTTAGAAGTTTGTTCTTCACCAACTTCTAAAGCCAGTGTTCGTGGGGCTTGAACACCACAGCGCTCAGCAGCTTGGCAAACCAAAAGCTTATCGTTCAACTGCTCAAAGGTTGAAAGAGAAAAGCCAAAGACTGGAGGAAAACTTTCGTGTTGCTGGCAAGCTTGTTGTAAATGCCAGGAAGCATTTGTACTTGTGGGCAAAATAAAATCAAAGGCTTGTTGGGCGTGCTCTTCAAGCACCGCTGAAGCGAGTTCCTGATGAGGTAACTTTAATTTTGAATCAAGATAGTGAGAAAAACAAAGCCCCTGGGTAAGCGTACCAAAGACTTTGTAACCAAGGCGAGCCAATGATTGAGCAGCATAAAGCCCTACTCGCTGATCGACATCACTGACACATACTCGCTTTGTCCCTGGAGAGCCAGTCCGAATTAAGAATCCTTTTCTTCGAAACGTTCGTAAATATAATCTCGAACAGGCAACTCGAGTGCTTTCATGTAGTCAACAATACTCCAGGCCTCTTGAAAGCGCCCAAGGTCAATTAAAATGTCGATCTTCATTTCGTACATGTAGTTCGCTTGGGGAATTTCGGTTGGATCTGCTCCGCTTCCTTCAACAAGCTCGAGGCAGCGTTCGATGGCAACAAGTGCTTTTGTGTGATAGCCAAGAGAAGACTCAGCAGCAGCAAGGTTATACCAACCGAAATGGTAATCCTGATTTTCCTCTGTTACCTCTTGAAGCAAGGAAACCGCCCGCTCTGCGTTCCGAAGAACAAGGTAGTCAATAGCAAGATTAAGCTTTGCCTGTAAGATGTTCGGATTCAGCTTTAAGGCTTGTTCATAAGCATCTACGGCCCTTTCGGCTTGTTTTAAGCCATCGTAACAAACACCAAGGTTCACCCAGCCTTTTTCGTACTCTGGATAGTCCTCTAGAATCTTATTCCATTTATCTGCAGCGGCGTACCAGCGTCCAGCGGCTTGTTCGTTTATAGCAGCAAGATAACGATCATAGCCTATTTGCTCCTCAATCGAAGGAGTTGTCGTGGAACAGCCAAAAATCGTTGATAAAAGTAAGACGATCAAAAAGAGATTTCGAATACCTTTAAAAGCTATGGGTTTCACTGCAGATCCTTTCAATTGAGCTGCTTCACTTCATCCACTAAAAAATAAGTCCTCGTTGCATGAGAGGTGGCCTATAGCCTAGCCTTGTTCTTTAGGCCTTGCAAGACCTTTCATTACAATTTGAAAAAGGCTTTTTTGAACACGTTTTTCATACAAAGGTGATAGGGGCTTATTCGTCGTGGTAAGGCGTTCTTTTTGGGGGCAGCTTGGGGGTGGCGATCTGCGAAACGGCGGAAAAGCTCCAAGTGTTCGCCAGGCTCTTTGGGGGCTATTTTGCAACCACAGTGGGGTGTTTTTCAGCCGCCGATCAAGAGCCGTAAGTTGTTTTCAAAAAACAACTTACAAACGCAACCAAAAGTGGTTGGGTGGTTGTAAAATGTCATAATTATTTGAGGGTTTTACGCCAAGAAAAGCCTTTGCCTAAAACGTGACTTTAGTCACTTTTGGGGCGTTCCTTGATCACAAACAAAGCCTTTTGATCTTATCTATAATAAGCTTGGTATCTTCCGGCATGACGATCAGGTCGTCAGCGCCGCGCTCTCTAAACTCCTGCTGTTTTTGGGGACAGTGTTTTGAAGTGAAGACCAAAAGCTTTGGAAAGACTGGATACTGACAGGAAAGGGCATGGCATTTATCAAGGAAGTGCTCGTCCAAAAGAATCAGGTCTGTTGTGAGAACCTCTCAATAAGAGTGAAGGAGTTGAGTGCTCTCGACGACTTTGTGCTTCTTCGTTTTAGCACGACTTTGTGCTTCTTCGTTTTAGCACGATTTTGTGGCTTCTTCGTTTCAGAACAGTTTGGGCCAAAGAAGCTTTTCCGCTTCAGGAAGTGCCCCCAGCACTTCCTTCTCGCTCCAAAGTCTCACGGAAAAGACTGATCCCTGCCCAGCAGCCTGCTCAAGCGTTTCTCATCCCGTGAGATTTTTAAGGTTTTGAAACGGCTTAGCATAACCAGGCCCGGCTTAGCTCTCCGAGGTTTGCTGAGGTGTTTACGCTGGGCGTAATTCACCAGCACTCCCTGGCGCTTCTTCGCTTTTGAATAAAAAAAAGCCAACTGAGCAGCATCAAGCAAGCTTTCCTGAGGGGGTTGCTTATCTGCCTGGCCTCGTAAAATCACATGACTTCCCTGGTAATCAGCAACATGCAAAAACCAATCGTTGCCCCGTGCAATTCGCATCGTAAGATAATCATTCCCCTTATCACTCTTGCCCACAAGGATCTCCCAATCATCCTTACTCTTGAGACTTCGAGGCCGAAGATTGGCGGGAAGATCCGAAAATTGCTCCGCTTTTTTAAAGGCTGACTTTTGACTTAGAGATTCACTGTCGAAGCGTTTTTCAGACTCTTCAGGCTGAAGAGATCTTAATAATGCCGGGGTATAGCGCTTTGCCAGCCGTTGAAAATCGAGGTTCTGATGCATTTTCATACATTCTGGCTGAGCTAGGTCTGGTGCTTTAAGTTTTGTCTGAAAGTTCTCAAGAGCTTCAAGATCCTGTTTTAAAAGGTCCTGACGTTTATCAAGGCTTGAAACGGCTCGTTTCGCCTTTTGATATTTCCTGTAATAGGCTTGCATGTTTTCAAGCCCTGATTTTCTGGGATCAAGAGGAATTTGTACATCATAGGGCTCTCCAGCTTGATCATAATTTTTTATGATAACCTTTTCTAAACCAGGCTGAACCTGATCCAATGAGCTTTGCAGTAAATCAGCCCAAACTCGGTAATCATGATAACGCGCATTCTTAAGCTCTTCTGCTTTTGCCTGGTCAAGGTTACGCGAGGCTTTCCGCACAGCTTTACGAAGAATTTTTTCAAGCTGCTGCTGAAACTTTGAAGCCTCTTGCCCTTCTTTTTCACGGGCATAGTAGGCTTCGATCTTTTGATGGAGAGCTTTTCCGGTTAAATCATCAAATGGAGATCCTTGCTCAGCCTCTTGCGGTGCTCCGTGGGAAGAAGATTCTTGAGGAGCCTGCCAAAAGCCTGAAACCTGAAGGGCTCGAGATCTTGCGATTGGACGGGCACTTCTAAGAATAGTGCACTCCTTTGATGACTCAACCTCCTTGAGCACGTAAAGGTTTGATGCCCTGCCCAAAAGTTCGAGCACTAACCAATCTGAAGGGGGCGCTGGTTGTTCTTCAGGCTTTTGAAAAGCCCTGAAGCCCACTTTCACAATACGATCCTTTGGCGATCCATGAAGTTCACAAAGAATCTTTCCCTTTAAGTGTGATTCAAGATAATGACAAAAGGGTTTTGTCTCCTGAGGTTTCTCTTCAATCAGGTGGATCCGGCCATATCGAGCATGATAGCTGAGCAAGAGCAGCAATTGCTCCCTGGAAGTATGATTCTTGAGCACCAACACAATACTGTCATCTTCAGCCCAGCGTACTCGCTGGAGTTTTGAAAAAAGAAGCTTCTTCTTAATGTCTGCCTGAACAAGAGATAAAACATGATGACTCAACACGGCTTTTCCTTTGGCTTTTCTTTTAAGGAAGAAAATCCTCAATAAAAAATATGACAAAGTAATTGGACAGAACAACAACACAAACGTGCTTGAATGACCAAATGAGATTGTAAGCTCAAGGACTGATTTTTACGAGGTTTTCTTTTATTTCCCCTTTTTCAAAGGCTTCAAATTCCAAAGCTGGCCAAAAAAACCTGAAAATATAATGGTGGGAAGGGTCGAAGTTGCTATTGTCAAATTTAAATGGTCCAGCGAGCTTGTATTAGAGGGGCTCCGTCAGTAGGAAATATATTTAAAATAAAGCTTCATCGATACAGACCTCTTTATAGACACAGGATCAAATTATTAAGGAGAGAAAAAACATGAGAAACCTGTCAGGACTTATTCTATTGCTATTGGTTGGGTTCAGTACTCTTGTTGCCTGCAGTGGCGGAGTTGACGGTGACAGTGGCGAAGAAGCACTTGCACACAAGGCTCTTCAAGCTTTTATTAATGGTGATTTCCAAGTACTCATTGATACTGCACCTTCAGAAAACAAAAATAATATGGATATGATGCGGAAACAAACTATCCAAAGTTGGAAAGACATGAAGGAAGACCGACGTAAGGAAGCTTTGAAAAAACTTAATAAAGATATGAAGAAGCTCTACGATGACTGGGAGAAAATAGAAACACCTGAGGATTTTGACGAAGAGAGGGCTTTGCAGTATTTTTTCTCTCGATTTCAAAAGGTTCGTAAAAACGCTGAAGATTTCGAAGAACGTGCCCAGGAAATGGAACTCATCTCCTATAGGCGTACTTTTCAGGAAAACCCGGATTGGGGCAGCGCAACCATTGGGTTCTCAAACCCCTGGGAAGAAACGGTAGAAATCAGGCTTATTCAGCGTGAAGGTGTCTGGTATATCAGTGAGCTTAATCCCAAGGGTTTTGATCTTGATAAAGATGATTGAGCACCGATTTTAAACAGACAAAACCGCAGCCCGAATTATAAATTCTTCAGACCAGATATAATTTGAACACCCCTGAGAGCAAGCTTTCAGGGGTGTTTTCACTTTTATCACGCTTTATTTGCGTTCAAAGGAGCTCAAGGGGAAGTGGAATGATCGGGCTTGTCTAACACATATGCGTCTCCTTCAGAAGTCGCTTTTGGATCATTTGGATCATTATCGAGTAAAGCCTGAGCAATGTCATCAAGCAGAAGATATTCGATATCACAGATGCGGTTGTAAATCCCCCGCTTCACTTTTGTGACTTGTTCTTTTTGCTTTTTACCTTTGGAAACAGAAGCAATATGCTCAAGAAGTTCGATATCCAACTCTTCATAGCGATGGCGAGAAACCCGAGGTCGACCACGGCCATAAAGGCTATAGAGCATTAAGTAATTCTCGTAGTAATAGTCGTAGACATTTTTTGCCATAAAGATTTTACTCTATAGAAGTTTTTGCTTCCCCCCTTTTTTGCTGCTTGAACAGAGCTCTTATGGTCATAAGGAAACCCAGTGTTTGGAACTTGCCCTTTTCGCAAACGCTGCTTCCAATAGACTTCTTGACCAGATTCAGCCCCTATCTTTCTTATACGCATGGAACCTTTCAAAAGTCTATAAAATATACCTTTATTTATAACGGAGAAGTGTGGGAAAATCTGGGGGACTTCAAAAGAAAAGCAATCCTTTTAATATTGTAGCGGAGGAGATAAACTCCAAAGCCATCAAACCTTCCATTGTGAATGATTTTGGATAACAAAGTAAGATTAGATCAGGGCAGCACAAGATTTTTAGAGGAGAGCACACCATAACACACTTTAACGCTGGTATTGGACTGGGCTTTATTTTCTTTTCAGCTTTTTCAACGCTGCATGCCTCCATTATTGACCAAAGTTTACGAGAATATCACCGAGCTGAACTTTTTGAGCAGCTTGACCAAAAAAAACACGCCAGCTTCGAGCGCCTCTTAAAGCGAGAAGATGATTTTTTCATGGTAGCTCGAATTGCTCGCTCAATTCTTTATTCTTTTTCTTTTTTTGGATTCCTCGTACTCTTGGCAGGCGATCTTAATAATTTTCAAAGCCTGCATATCCTTGAGGCGATGCTTTTTTCGCTTTTGCTTGGGCTTTTCACCATTAACATCGTTCCTGTTATTGTCGCTCGCTATTGGGCTGAGAGCTCATTACGACTTTTTCTTTTCCCTTTCTTTTTATTAAGTATTCCGTTTTTGCCCCTGGCGCGTTTTTCACGCTTACTTTCTCGAGGAGTTGCCCGCATGGCAGGAGAAGAAGCCGAAGAAACGCCCGAACAAGAGTTTGAAGATGATATCGCAGATAGCCTTGATGAAGCAACCCGAGACGGAGTGATCGGCGAAGGCGAAAAACAGATGATTGCTTCAATCATTGATATTGGAGATGCAACGGCTGAGGATGTTATGATTCCCCGCACACGCATGGTTTGCATTGATATTCAAGCATCGGTCAATGATGCTATTACGCTTGCAAACACCCACGGGCATTCTCGTTTACCAGTTTATGAAGCAAACCGTGATAATGTTGTAGGAGTTTTTTACGTCCGAGATGCTCTGCATCATTGGGATAAACGCAGTGAAAGTCCACCGGCAATCAAAACCATTATGCGTGAACCGACTTTTGTACCGGAGTCAAAAAACCTGTTAGCTTTGATCCAGGAATTCCAGGAAAAGAAAACCCACCTTGCCATAGTGATTGATGAACACGGAGGCACAGAAGGGTTAATAACTTTAGAAGACCTTTTGGAAGAAATTGTTGGTGATATTCGCGACGAGTTTGACAGTAACGAAGAAGATTCTCCTCCATCAGGGCGCTATCATGAGGTTCAAGATGGAGTTGCTGAGGTTGACGCTCGTATTCGGGTCGAAAATTTAAATGAAAAATTTGGCTGCGATCTCCCAGAATCAAAAGATTATGGCTCACTTGGTGGTCTTATTTCTTCGCGTTTAGGCAAAATTCCAGCAATAGGAGAAGAAATTCCCGTAGATAACGTTGTACTTGAAGTTCTGGAGGGCACAGAGCGAGTTGTCCAGAAGGTTCGGGTTACACGTAAACAAACAAAAAGTCAGGAGGCAGAAATGCCTCCAATTGGAAATTCCTAAAAAAGAATATGGCACTCAAAGTTTCAAAATTGCTTACTTACTTTGGAAAGCATTATCCTTACTCACTTGCGGAGTCGTGGGATAACGTTGGTTTGATTCTTGGAAACCCTCGCCACGAAGTGGATAAAGTACTTCTAGCCCTTGATCTTTCTTATGCCGTTTTTGAGGAAGCCATAAAATTGGGCGCTGGTTTGGTTGTCACTCATCATCCTCCGATCTTTCGGGCCATCAAAAGCATTGACACCAGTACAATTCAAGGAGAAATTATAGGAGGCTGTTTAAAGCATGAAATTGCCTGTATTGCTTTGCATACCAATCTTGACAGTGCCGTTGGGGGGTTGAACGATACGCTTTGTGATCTTTTAGGGCTTCAGAATACAAAACCCTTGAGCAGCTCTGGCACCAAAAGCTTCTTCAAGCTTGTCGTTTTTGTTCCCGTGGAAGCAGCGGACAAGGTTCGTCAAGCACTCTTTGACGCAGGAGCAGGTGAGCTTGGAGCTTATGACCAATGTAGTTTCAACACTCAAGGCCTTGGCACGTTTCGGGGTCTTGAAGGCAGTAACCCGACACTTGGAGAAGTGGGGAAGCTTGAGGAAGTCCAAGAAGTCAAGCTCGAAGTTTTACTTCCAAGACATAGCTTTGGAACGGTCTACTCGGCATTGCTTAGGGCCCATCCCTATGAAGAAGTTGCCTATGATTTGATCCCGCTTGCGAACCGAGACCGCAGTACAGGGCTTGGGCGAATTGGGAAGCTGGAAGCACCCATAACTCTTCAGGCATTTTGCAATAAGCTTCATCAGGAACTGGGTATGATGGTATTGCGTTTGATTGGGAATCCAGAGCAAAAAGTCCAAAAGATTGCCCTTTGTACCGGTGCAGGCAGTGATTTCATGAGTAAAGCAGCATCTTTGGGAGCAGACCTTTATTTAAGTGCCGAGATGAAGCATCACCACGCCCTTGAAGCTATGCGCCGAGGATTGTGTGTGGTTGAAACGGATCATTTAACCCTCGAACAAATCATTTGGCCACGCATCAAAGAACAGCTTAACCAGGACTTTGGGGAAGAGCTTGAGGTTTTTGTAAGTCAGGAAGAGCGCAACCCCTGGAAAAGCTATAGTGAAAAATAAGACTGTCATTAAAATGCTTTTTGTCATTCCACCGAAATCAGGGCATTCAGGTTTTTAGAGTTGCGTTCAAGCTAGAGAGCTTCTACCTTAAGGTTCTTGCTTGTCTTGTTGGAAAAGAGCTCAAGATAGGGTTAAGAAAAATAAAAATTCAAAGGATCACCTGAAAACGAAGAAAGTTTTATTATGAGTGGAGCTGCTGGCCATGTTACTCGCAAGAATGGAAGAATTGTTGAATTCCCTGACCGAGTTCAGAAAAGCTTGCGCTGGTTAGCGATTGTAGCTCTCATTCCTTCCTGCTTGATGCTTTTAATTGGACTTTTTGATGCCCGTTGGGTTTTTCCTGTCTGGGCTTCGCTGCTTTTGAGCATCTTCCCCTTTGGGCTAGCCATTACAGCACTTGTTGGCATGCTGCGAACAGGCAAGGGAGGTGTTTTGGCATTTAGTTTTGCGCTTGTTTTCATGCAGCATATGGTTTTTTCCCTTGAGCCTTATACCAACGATCTTTGGGAAATGCTGCTCACTCGCTCCACAACTTTAATCGCTTCGGTTGTTGTCATTTATTTCTTCAGGGAAGATTTGCGCTACAACTTGCGCCCTTTCTGGTATTCACTGCAAGCCATGCGAGAGCTTCAAGAGATGATGATGAAGCAGCGCATGAAACGCGATGCAAAGAAGAAGGGCACAGAGTTTGATGCCGAAAAGGTTATGGATGCTGAAGCCGTAGTACGAGCTTTTTCAGCCCAAAGCGGGAAAGAAATTCCAAAACACATGGCAGGAGTAACGACAAAGCCTGGTTTTCGTCAGCAGCCCAAACAAAAGGCAAAGGGCCAGAAATCAAAAGCCAAACGACCAAAAAATCGCTAAATCATAAGCTTAAAAAATTTCTCTATTCATGGCGTAAAGCATCTACGGGTGTCAAGCGTGATGCTCGCCAGGCAGGATAAGCACTTGCCAGAATCCCCAGGACGCATGCCAGCCCAAAGGCATAAACACTTGCGCTCAGAGACAAACGAGGATTAATCGCCCAAAGATCAAAGAGCTTACGAATTAAAAGCACTTCAGCATAGCCAAGCAAAATTCCTACACATGCTCCCAAAAGTGTAATCATTGTACCTTCGGAAACAATTTGTCTCATAATTTTAGAACGACTCCAGCCTAAAGCTAAAAGCAGACCAATTTCTCGCGTTCGCTCGTGTACTGAAAGCACCATGGTGTTTAATACTCCAAAGGCTCCAGCTAGAGCTGCAATTAAACTTATCCCCAAGGCTATTCGCTCGATAAATTTGAGTTCAGGAATTTCTTCTACAACCTGATCTGAGCGCATGAAATTTAAAGTATCAAAGGTTTGATTCAGCTTCCGGGTCGTCAAGTTTTTAGCATGCTCGCTTGTATCTTCAAGTTCGATCAAAAGTGAAGTACATTGATTTTCCATTTTTCGCAGTGCTTGGGCTTGTTTCAAAGGAAAGACAATAGAGTATTCACTGATGCCGTCTTGGGCACTGAATACCGCTCGTAGATAAAGCTTCATATTCGTTGCAGCTAAGCCATCAACGTTTGAAGCGTTAAGTTTTTTGAGAGCTTTAAGCTGGCGTTCCTTTTCGGATAGGTTTTGAAAGCGTTCGGAATCATCGATAAAAAACTGGGAAAGCTCTGTTAAAAGCAGGTTGGTGAGAGAAAGCTCCTGCCCAATCTTAAGTTTTTTGCCTTCGGGCAGGCGTTCGTTAGCAAGCTCAAAAAGTCTGCGACCGACAATAAAACCTTGGGGATCCTGGTCATCAATCAGAGGAGCTCCGGGCTCAGCGTGCTCAATCGCCTGGTAAGAACGAAGCAAAGGGGAGTCGCTTGTAACACCATAATAGTTGATCTGTCCAGCCCCTCCAATAGCGCGTTCAGTACGCAAATAAGACCAAATCATTGGAGAAACAGATTTTACGTTCGGAAATGTACGTATTTCTTCAAGAATATTTTCTTCGTTTTGGACCAGCTCAATTTGTGAATCAAATTCTTCCCGTGTTATTTGCAGTCCTCGAATATCTCCTCGAGATGTATCGTAAATTTGACGCACCTGTCCGACCAGATCTTCAGAAATGGTGAAAAGAGCAACCATTAAGGAGATTCCCACCCCAACTCCAAATACGCTGAAAAAGGTACGAACCTTACGTTTTAAAAGATTCTGAATAATCACTTCAAACCTTTCAAGCCTGGTTTCTTCTCGAGTCTTTCACAAAGGTTACGTATGCTAACACATGCGTCTTGCGCTTGCTCTTCATTCTTCATAAAAAGAGGTCAGAAGAGAACAAAAGTTTCTTATTTCTCAGGTTTCAGGGTTCTATTGGAACGCTTTTTATTTTTTACTCATAAACAAAACCAAAATTAAAAGTATCTCTCAACTATTGAGTTTTATATGCCTGAAGATCATTCCCCTCCAGCTGCCTGTTTTGAAGTAAGTGCCCACGATGGCGCTGCTCGAGTATGCCGTATTCATACGGACCACGGCATTTTTGAAACACCAACATTTATGGCTGTTGGAACACTTGCTGGGGTTAAAGCCTTAACTCCAGAGCAACTGAAAGATACTCGTACGGCAGTTATGCTGAGCAATGCTTTTCATCTCATGCTGAGACCGGGAGAGGAAACTATTGATCAGCTTGGAGGCTTGCATGCTTTTTCTGGCTGGCAGGGTCCAATTCTGACGGATTCAGGTGGGTTCCAGGTTTATAGTCTTTCGCCTCGCATGCAGGTTAACGATGCAGGAATTCTTTTTGCAAGTCATATAGATGGCAGGCAAATAGAATTAAACCCAGAGAAGAGCATGCGCATTCAAGCCCTCCTTGGTGCTGATATTATTATGCAGCTTGATGATGTTCCAAAGCTGCCATCCTCGCAAGCTCGGCTTGAGCAGGCTGCTTTACGAAGTATTGATTGGGCTGCTCGAGCAAAAGAAGTTTTTTCCGGGCAAGCTGAACAAGGTCACCGACAGTTACTCTTTGGGATCCAACAGGGAGGGCTTGATGCTCAGCTGCGTCAGCGCTCCATCAATGGGCTGGTAGAGATTGGATTTGATGGATACGCTGTTGGTGGGCTGTCGGTTGGCGAGTCACAAGTAGAAATGCATCAGGCTTTTCAAGAATTCGTGCCAATGCTGCCTCAAGAAAAGCCTCGTTACATTATGGGGGTTGGTTTCCCAGAGGATCTGCTGGCAGCTGTTGCAAGTGGGGCTGATATGATGGATTGTGTGCTGCCGACTCGCTGCGCACGCCATGGTTTGGCATTAACACGCCGGGGGCGCTTACAAATAAAGGCTGCTCGATTTACTCGCGATCAAGGCCCTCTTGACCAGGATTGTCAATGCTATACCTGCAAGCATTTCAGTCGCGGTTACCTTCGACACCTGATAAAGAGTAATGAGATACTGGGCTTCACTCTTTTGAGTATTCATAATTTAAGGTATTATGCAGATCTGATGACAGGTGCCCGTAAAGCCATTCGTGAAAAACGCTTCGCGCTTTATCGAGAACAAGCCCTGGCAGGCTTTCAATCTTAGCCCCATTTTGAACACTCATTGGAATCAAAGCTCGAGCAGCAAGGAAACATATGAAAAAATTCTTTGTTCATGGAAGTTTCCTTCTTCTCTTTTTACTTGGGGTAAGTGGGATCATCTATTGGCGTCTTTCTTCTGAGCAGCGCCATCAATTAAAGCAAAAACTGAGCACAATCCTTGGCCAGAATAAAAGCAACCAAAATTTTTCAAGCAAGCCGAATGATATTGATACTCGCATTTTTTTGACTTCTCATAAGAAGCGCCCTTTACGGGAAGAAAAAGCTTCTAAAGACTTGGAAGCTCAGGAAGGTTTTGTGTCTGTGCTGCGTTACGATCGTTCCTGGGATGAGCCTCCTGAGGTTTGGCTTGATCAGGAAGTTTTTGAGCTTTTAGGAAGAAAACCTCATCAACAAAAAAACTCTGAAGACCCTGAGCAGATAGAAGAGGATCCACCACTTAGCTTACCTTCTGAAAATGATGCTGCGAATTTGCCACACGCTTTACGGGCAGACTTTCTTAAGGTGCTTGAGCTTATTCAGAAAGGAGACCAGGGCTTGAGAGATTGGCGAAAAACAAGTGATGATGATAAAAAAAATCAGATTTTGAAAGCAGCTCAGGAGTATTATGGCCAGGCGCGAGATCTCTTACGAACCATGAATGAACGTGAACCTGAAAGTATTTTGCTCGAAAACCTCATGAATCAAGCACTTCAAGGATTCTTTAGCTGTGCAAAGTATCGAACACGATGAACCAGGAACTGACAATCTCAATTGCTGATGTGCTTGTAAAGCTCCAACTTGAAGGATTAGAGGGGGCAGAGCCAGAAGTTTTATATCAAAAATATAATCCTTTTTTTATTTCCGACCAGAACATTCAAAAGAGTGATCCTTTTATATGGGATGTGAAGTTTAAAACACATACTCCTGGAGCTCTACCACGAGAACTTCAGGTTACTCAAGAAAAGGACAAGAAGATCTTTGAGTTTTCTCACCTCAAAGCTGAAGTCAATTTCGCACAACGCAGGGTAAAAGCTGAAATAGCAGGAGATCGCTTACGCTCGCTCGAAAATTTATTGCGTTTCTTTCTCAGCGATTTTCTGGCAAAAGAGGGAGGCGCCCTTTTTCACGCAGCAGCTCTTATCCTTGATGATTATGCTTTGCTTTTACCGGGTAAAAGTGGAAGTGGCAAAACCACCATCAGTCGACTTGCAGGACTTGATCTGGTCTTAAGCGATGAAATGCCAGCTTTAGTAAGAAGATCAGATAACCATTTTTCCATTTATGCTACGCCTTTTTGGGGAGAACTTGGAAAGGGAAAGCTTGCCAGCTGTCGGCCTTTAAAGGGAATCTTTCTCTTTGAAGGCAGAGAAAAGCCTTTTATGAAAGAAGTTTCAAAAGCAAAACTTCTTCAGACCCTTTTACATACGGTTGTTCATTATTCCCAAGACCTTGAACTTCAGCATGCTTTAGTGGGGTTGTGTCAAGATTTAACATCAAAAGTACCTGCATATGGTCTTGGTTTTCAGCTTGATGAAAAATTTCAAACCATTGCAAAACGAATGAGGCTTGCGTTGGAATCAAAAGCTTTTGATTGTTTATAAACACTTTGGTAATCTTAAGGTATTAAAGAAATTTTTATCTTTGAGGCATAAACAATCCCAAACAAGAATAAGACATATGAACGATGGACTGATCCAATCAGAAATTCAGGCAAGTATTCGCACCAAAGAGTTATTACTTGAAAAGTGTTCTGAAGTCATTCAAGCTATCTGCGAAGAGAGCATTCGTGCATTACGCAAAGGTAAAACGCTTTTCTTTTGTGGAAACGGTGGTTCCTTTACGGATGCTCAACATATCGTTGGAGAACTGATAGGGCGCTATGCCTATGATCGTCCAGGAATCCCCGCGATTGCCCTTGGAAGTAATTTTGCTTCCTTAAGCGCAATTGCGAATGACTACAGCTATGCCGATATTTTTATACGAGAAGTTGATGCACTTGTTCAACCCGAAGATATTGTGATTGGGCTTTCAACCTCTGGCAAATCAGAAAATGTTGTTCGGGCTCTTCAACGCGCGAAAGAAAAACAGGCCTTTTGCATTGGTTGGACAGGAGAAAACCAGGGCACCCCCCTTGATCAGGTTTGCCAGGAAGTTCTCCATGTTCCCAGTACTTCTACACCTCGTATTCAAGAGAGTCATATTTGTGTTGGACATATTCTTGCGGCTTCAGTAGAACAGGCACTTCACCCCAAAGCTTGAAAAATTGGCCATAGTGTTAACTCTCGCAAGCAAGAACAGCCTTGCAAAAATTTCTTTACTTGGAAAAGTGAAACAAAGTATTAGCGAGTAAAGATATCTTTATTCTCCTGAAGCGCTTGTTCGAGATCTGCTTTAAAATCACTTGTGGAGGACTCTGAGGGCAAGAGTTGTTCTTGTTTTGCCCCTTCCAGCACTTTTTCCATGCCATAAGCATACTCTTTGAGCTTCTCTATCTGGGCTTGGTCTTTCTTTTGTTTCGTTTTCAATTTCTCTTCCATTTCTTGCAAAGCTTTATCATTTCCCAAGAAGCCTTGGTTGCTTTGGAAAAAAAGGATTACGGCCAGAATGAAAACCAGAGAAAGTATGCCAATAAGAGCTCTTTTCAAGGGGTTTTTCTTAGCTTCAAACCCCTCTTTCTTCTTTTCTTTGGCAATTGAAAGCTTTGCGCTTTGTCTGCTGCTTTTACCCGATTGCTTTGAACCTTGAGCCTTAAGAATCTGAGCAAGCTGAGCTTGAACCTCTAAAGCATCGGGACGCTGAGTAGGATCCTTTATAAGCATGGTGCCAATTAAGCTTGAGAGCTCTTGTGGTAATGAACCTGAAATTGAGCTCAATTGAGGTGGTTTTGCTTCCACATGTTTTTGAAGAGTTTCTGCATTTGAGCTGCCATAAAAAGGATAATTTCCAGCAAGCAAGCGGAACAATACACAGCCGAGCCCGTAAATATCGGCTTTTGGAGTAATCGTTTGATCTCCGCGAGCCTGTTCAGGCGCAATACACGAGGGAGTTCCATGGGCAACAAGAGGCAGCGTAAGGGTTGACTTTCCCTCTTTACGGGCAAGCCCAAGATCAAGTATCTTAAGGCCAGAAAAGGTTGATTCTTGCCTTTGTTTTGAATCCAGAAGCTGAATATTTGATGGCTTTATATCTCGATGGGCAATGCCTTTTGATGCAATAAAGCTTAATCCTTCAGCTATCTTCAACCCAATTTGAAGGCTCTCTTGAAGAGAAAGCGTTTTTTCTGCTTTGAGTTTTTGTAAAAGTGTTTGGCCAGGAATGTATTCCAGGATGATATAAAAGCAAGCTTGAGTTTCACCTATATCATAAGCTCGAACAAAACATGGGTGAGAAAGTTTTGCTGCAATTTGTGCCTCTCGCAATAAACGTATGCGGTCTTCTTTACGCTGCAAGAATTTCTGAGGGATAATCTTAAGCGCAACGCATCTTTTCAGGTTCTTTTGCCATGCTCGATAAACTTGACTTCGTGCTCCTTTGCCAATTCTTCGCAGCACGACAAGCCCTGGAATTGTTGGCCAGGAATCAGGTTTTGGTTGTTGTGAACGTAAAAGTGTCGCAACATCTTGAGCTACATAAGCGGGCAGAAAACCTGCTTGAGATGCTGCTTGAAGTAAATTATGCCGAGCAAAGCGCTTTTGCAGAAAGAGCACTTCTTCTTGGGATAAAAAAGCCTGTTTTACCAGGAAAGAAGCAAGCTGCGAAAAGTCTGTAGCATTCTTAGCCATGCTGAATTATTCGCATTACGTAATAATCAAGGGGATTTCGTGTGATGGGGCTCAGTCTTTTTGAAGCTTTACAGAATTCTTCTAAGGAGAAGACCAAGAAGAAGCTAAGGGTAAAATCTTTTTATTGAGAAAAGTATTGGCCAAAGAAAAAAGGTCCCTCTCAAACACCCCTTATTTTCGAAGAAGACCGAGCTGAGTCTTCAGCCAACTTACTTTTTCCTGCAAGTCTTGTCTTTTTTCAAGATTTTTTTCCTGCCGAATCTCTTGTTCAAGTTCTTCAAGTTTTGTTTTTACAGCCTTTTCATCAACGTCCTGTGCAGATTTTGCTTCCTCACTTACAATGATGACATGATTATCTAAAGTCTGGAGAAAGCCTCTTCGCACAGCAAAAGAAACGGTTTGCTCACCACCAAGACTTCCTTCTTTTATGCGCACTTCACCAATCCCAAGCTGTGTTACCAAAGGAGCGTGCTGCTTGAGGATCCCAATTTCGCCATCATAAGAGGGCGCAACTAAGGAAAGGACTTCTCCAGAATAAAGAGGTTTCTCAGGTGATATAATATCAACATGAAGATGTGTCGAGCGATCTACCATACAATCAAAAGACCTTTCAATTAATCTGTTTTACCCTTATCAAGAAGATTCTCCTTTTATCATAACGTTGTACCAAGCGAAAGTCTATAAAACCTATGCTATCTTTTGATAACTCTCATTTCTTACCCAAGTTGGTAGTGCAGATAAACGAGAGCTTCTTCATCGTGCCCTGTCGTACGATTTTGCCTGCTTCTATTACAAGAAAAGCATCGGCTAGTTCTTGAGCTCTTTCTTGCTTATGGGTAACCAGGAGGCAAATACCCCCAAAGGACTCAAGGTATGCTTGAAGCAGCTTACTTACTTGTTCAAAGCTCTTGATGTCAAGCGAAGCAAAGGGTTCATCAAGCAATAAAAGCTTGGGTTTTGTAATCAGCGTACGAGCAAATGACACCTTTTGAGCTTCCCCGCCAGAAAAGAAACTGGCCTTGCGCTTTGAACAAGCTTCAAGCTCGAGACGCTCAATCCACTGCCAAGCCAGGTCATAAGCTTCTGGTTTTTTCATACCACGGTTTTGAAGAGGATAGGCAATATTTTCTAGTGCGTTAAGATGAGGGAAAAGACGGTGATCTTGGAACATCAGGCCAATTTTTCGTTCTTGGGGGGAACATCTGATGCCACGGTGAGTATCGTCAAAGATTTTTGTACCAAGTCGAATCAAACCATTTTCGAGAGGAAAGATGCCAGCAAGAGTTTCCAAAAACTTACTTTTTCCAGCTCCATTTGGCCCAAGCAGGGCAATTGTCTGGGGAGCTTGAAGCTTAAGACAAAGCTCAAGGTGATATTGACCAAGTGGTGTTTGAATAGCAGCGGTGAGATCCATAGTTATATTAGCTTTTGCTTATCTTGGGTTGATAGAGAGACGATCCTGAGTGCAAGAAAAACAAGCCGATAAAAGAAAGAAGAATGAGTAGAATACTTAAGAGCAGTGCTGCTTCAAAGTCGTTTTGAAAAATTTGTGAAATGGCCAAGGGTAAGGTTTGGGTTTTGCCTTGAAGGTTGCCTGCAAAAGTAATAGTGGCTCCAAATTCTCCCAAGGCCCTGGTCCAGGTTAGTGTTAACCCTGCTAATAACGAAGGGAGAAGTGCTGGCAATGTAACACTTCGGAATATTTTCCATTCAGAAGCTCCCAAGGTCGCGGCAGCATCTTTGAGCTTCTGATTAATCTGACGCAAAGCTGTTTCTGCACTTAAGATAAAAAAGGGAGCCGAAACAAAAGTCGCAGACATCACAGCTGCTATGGTCGTAAATGACAACTGAATATCAAATTTTACGAGTAGAGCGCCAAGCAAGCCATGTTTACCAAAGGCAGTAAAAAGTGCCAACCCTCCAACAACTGGTGGAAAAACCATCGGAAACGTTATAGCACTCCGTAGCAAGGAAATGCCGGGAAGTTTTTTATTTGCCAGCAGCCAGGCCAAAGGCAACCCAAAACAGAATGAAATAGCAGCGGTGGCAACGGAAACTTTAAGGGAAAGTGCTAAAGCTTGCCAGCTTTGTTCTTGGGAAAGAAGCTCTCCCATTCGTGACCAGGGTGCACGTAAAACTAAACCAAGAATCGGCAGCAACAAAAACCCTATCATGCTCCAACCAAGAACATGGAAACAGGAATGAATCAAAAAGCGTTTCATAGTCTGGTTTCTTATTGCGAGTTTTTACGAAAACCTTGTAAAAAAAAGTAACGTTGTGTTGTCTCACTAAGAAGATAATCTTTAAAAAGCCTGGCTGCACGGATATTTTGAGCTTCCTGAAAAATTGCAATTGGATAGGTAACTTTGACAGCAGCTTCTTGAGGGAACTCAAAAACAACAACCTCTTCTCTCACTGAAGTCCCAAGATCACTGGCGTAGACAATGCCAGCATCAGCTTCAGCGAGAAGCACCTTGGTAAGAACCAGCTTAACGTTATTTTCTTCCGAAACCACCTGCGGCTGAATGGCTTCAAGGAGTCCCATGGCATTAAGTGCTTGACGAGCATAGATGCCAACTGGAACTTCTGGGGTGCCAAGAACAATACGAAAGTGGGTGCTATGAAGTTGATTGAAACTTTTGAAGCCTTGAGCTTTTTCTTTTCGCACAATGAAGACCAGACGGTTTTGAAAACCGGTTGTCTTTTCAAGTATGGTTTTCTTTTCTGCAACCTTGTCGAGATAAGAAGGGTGAGCCGGGATGAAAATATCAGCTGGAGCGCCTTCTAGAATTTGGCGTGCAAGAAGCTGTGAGCCAGCACTATGAAAAGAAAGCTTAATGTTCTGATGTTCTGTTTCAAAATCATTTTTAAGCTTTTCAATAACGTTACCCAAAGAAGCTGCGACAAAAATATGAAGCTCTTGCTTTTGACTTTCTTTGCCACAGGATGCAAAAGACATTGAAAAGATCAGGAGAAGCAAAAAACATGAAAGTGGCTTACGCGTCGATCTTAACATAAGGTCTTCTCTGAAAAGCTATCAGATCAGGATTCAAACAGAAGCTGGTCAAGGGTATAGAGCCCCGGAGGCTTCTGTGCCAAGACCTTTGCTGCAGAAAGAGCGCCAGCAGCAAAAGCTGATCTGCTTGAAGCACGATGAGTAAGTTCGACACGTTCTCCTTCTCCGAAGAAAAACACCGTATGCTCGCCAACAACATCTCCTCCACGCAACGCATGAACACCGAGTTCATCCGGAGAACGCTCTTGGTCTCCTTGCTCGCGACCATGAACAAGCCTTAAGTGTTCAGCTGGAGAAGTTGCAGCTTGTATCTTCTCAATAAGTCCGTGGGCTGTCCCGGAAGGTGCGTCTTTCTTTTTACGATGATGAATCTCTGAAACTTCAATGTCATATCCTTGAAGTGCCTTCGTTGCACTTGCAACTAATTTATAAAGAAGGTTAACACCAATAGAAAAGTTAGGAGCATGAAGTACGGCAATCTCTTTCGAAGCTGCTTCCATCGCTTGATAATCTTTTTCTTCAAGACCCGTTGTTCCAGACACAAGGGCTGTACCGTGCTGCAAGCATTCCTGCAATCGAGTGCGAAAACCCTGAGGCAATGAAAAGTCAACCATAACGTCAGAACCTGCTTGATGACTTTTCTGGAGTTTTATTTCTTCTTGGAGAGTGGGCAGGGAAAGAAAAGAACTCAATGGCTTGCCAGCATCAGGGCTCCCTGATTCTACCAGGGCTTCTTGAATAGTAAAACCCTGGTCTTGATTTGCTAACTGAAGAACAAACCGACCCATTCTTCCCAACGCTCCGTTAACACTCAGATGAATTGTCTCTGCCATGACTCCTTGTTTCCTATCTTTGTGCTTTCATAAAATCAGCAGGCTACTTTAAGCATTGCTCTTAATAATTTATTTTGTATCGCATCTATTAAGAGAGCCTTAAAACTTCGCGGGCATTTTGACTTGTGATAGAAGCAATTTCTTCCGAAGAGCGCTCCCAAATTTCTGCAAGCTTGTCAACTGTATATCGAACATAGCTTGGCTCATTACGTTTTCCACGATGAGGTGTTGGAGCCAGAAATGGACAATCGGTTTCAACCACACAATCTTCAGGTTCAAGAACCTTGACCGCCTCTCTTAATTTTTCTGCATTTTTAAACGTTACTTGGCCGGCAAAGGAAATTTTAAACCCCATACTCTTCCAGGCCAGGGCTTCTTCTGGACCATCGCTAAAACAATGCGCAAAACCTTTGCGCTCTGGTATGCCTACTTCTTGAAAAACGCTTTGAACAATTGGAAAAGCATCTCGACAATGAATACAAACTGGCTTATCAAGTTCTTGAGCAAGCTTCAGTTGCTCGGCAAAAGCATATTTCTGGACTTCAAGATCAACTTGGCATTTAAAGGTATCAATGCCCATTTCACCACATAAAAGCATCTCTGGTTCTTGTAAAAGAGTTCTAAGTTCTTGCCCAAGTTCTGGAGTGTAGTGCTCTGCATCATAAGGGTGGACACCCACAGAGCAAAAAACCTTTCCAGGATAAGAACGGGATAACTCAAGAGCTGAACGTCCACCTTCTGGTAACATGCCAATGCACATCACAGCTTCAATTCCTGCTTCAAAAGCCCTGAGGAGCGTCTTCTCCTGGTCTTCCTGGTAAGCATCAAAATTCACATGGGCGTGGGTATCAATCAGCATACTGTCTTCCCATTGAGGTCGTTACTTTTCATCCTAAAACTCTAACTTTTGCTTCGCTCTTCGGCAAAAGCAACGAGAGTGCGAACGGCTGTACCTGTTCCACCATGGGGTGGAGCTACACCCCTTTGGTTGCCACTTGTATTATCCGCAACTCCTGCAATGTCAAGGTGAGCCCACTTCTGGCCTTTATCAATAAAGCGCTGAAGGAAGAGGCCTGCAGTGATTGTCCCGGCATAGCGCCCACCAATGTTTGAAAGGTCAGCAATTTTAGAATCAAGGTAGCGATCATACTCTTCAGGTAAAGGTAATCGCCAGGAAAGCTCGTTTGCGCTTTGAGTAGCAGCATCAAGTTCCTGGGCAACTCCATCATCATTTGCAAGAACCGCAAAGTATTGATCGCCTAAAGCCACCAGTACCGCTCCTGTAAGCGTTGCTAAATCTATAATCGTATCAGGCTTATAGGTCTTTTGGGCATAAGTAAGAGTATCACAAAGGATCAGACGCCCTTCAGCATCGGTATTATTCACTTCAATTGTCAAACCAGACATTGAGCGAACAACATCCCCAGGTTTTGTAGCATTTTCATTGATGAGGTTTTCAGTGGTTGGAATTAAAGCAACAGCATTGACAGGGATCTTAGCTTCTGCGATGGCTGTAATGGCTCCAAGTACGGTAGCAGCCCCTCCCATATCCCATTTCATACCAAGAATTCCAGCGCTTGGCTTTAGATTATAGCCACCCGTATCAAAGGTGATTCCCTTGCCAACAAAACATAAAGGAGCCTGATTTTTCTTACCCCCGAAGTATTCAAGACAAATCAGACGAGCTGCTCCATCAGCGTTATCGCTGCCATGATTAACACTTAAAAACGCTCCCATCTTGAGCTCTTTAAGCTTTTGTTTTGATAAAACCTTTGCCCGTAGGCCAGGAATCTTGCGAGCAAGCTGTTGAGCCTTTCGAGCAAGATCAGCAGGCTTAAGGTGACTGTTCGGATCGTTACAAAGATCACGGCAGAGATTGACCCCTGAGACATTTGCCTTGCCAAGTTCGACACCTTTTTTGAGTTCACTTTGTTCAGCACGAGAAGTATGAAAAGTCAAATTCTTTGGACGATCAGGAACCTTTTTATCCTTATATTGAGAAAAGAGTTTGTCATAGACATAAACACCCAACCCAGCGCCTTCGCAAGCGGCCTGGCCAAGTGAAAAGGAAAGGGAGGCCGGCGTTTTTGCATTCTTCTTAGCTTGCTTAGCCTTACTTTTCTTGTCAGCGAGTTCCTTTATGAGGACACTCATGTCAAGAGCAAGTTTTTGTGCCTTCAGTTTGCTTAAAGAATCATCACGAACCGCAGCACAAATACTATCGCGGAGAATGCCAGGAGTAAAATCGCCCTGTTTCCCAAGTCCAACCAATACGATATCAGGGAGCTTATCCCCAGAAGAGGGCAAAAAAAACAAACTTTGTTGTTCGCCGTTAAAAAGCTTTGCGTTAATCCTTTTCTTGAGAGTTTTGCCATAAGCATATTTTGCCAGGGTTGACAAGCCTTCAAAAACTGGAACGACCAAAGCATCGGCTTTGCTTGCTTCTGCAGGTTGAGTTGAAAATTGAAAAAGCATGATTGATATCTTTCTTAGGTTAGGTCTTAGCGAGGTAATACTTATAATGACACGTATGCGCCAAAAATACCGACATGCTTTTTGTTAACAGTAAAAGCTTTTGTTTGCAAGGAATTTTAAAACTATAAAGCTTTTTGATTTTCCTTAAGAAACTTAAGTTATGCTAAGATAAGCTGCACAATGACTATGAAGTTATTATACTCAATAGCAAATAGTGCATTCCATCCATAATGAAGAGGTTTCAAAAAGAGGTTGAAAAAGGTATATTGCATAAAAACCTCGTTTGACTGAAAAGAGCCATGACCCTAGAACATCGATCAAAACCCCCTTTCTTTAACATTGATTTCAATGAATCACCTTTCATTGTGATCTGGGAAATAACACGTGCATGCGCTTTGAAGTGTGTGCATTGCCGTGCCGAAGCCATTCCCAGCAGGAATCCAGGTGAACTGAGCTGGGAACAGGGAACACGATTAATTGATGATTGTGCTCGTTTCGGAGATACACCTCCACTTTTTGTTTTTACTGGTGGTGACCCTGTCATGCACCCTGAGCTTTTTCGCTACATTGAATACGCTGATAAAAAAGGTTTGCGGGTGGCAGTTACGCCTTCAGCCACCCCCTTGCTTACCCGAGAAGCGATTCAAAAGATGCAGGCTGCTGGCCTGACCCGCATGGCCATTTCTCTTGATGGTTCAAATGCTGACATTCACGATAATTTTCGCAAGCAACCTGGCTCCTTTGATTTAACCATGCGTGCCCTGAAGGATGCTCTTGATGCTGGTCTGACAATTCAGGTGAATACGACCATGTCTCGTTGGAACCTTGGTGATATCGACAGCCAGATCGAACTCATGAAGTCCCTTGGCTTAACACTTTGGTCTGTATTCTTTCTTGTACCAACGGGAAGAGGTGAAATCGCCGACGAAATTTCTCCTCAGCAATATGAAGAAATTTTCCATAAACTTTATGACCTGCAAGTCAGTGGTGACTTCGATATTAAAACAACGGCTGCCCCTCATTACCGACGGGTTGTTATTGAACGTCAGCGAGAGGCGGGACAAAGTAGTGACTCCATCCGCTTTACCATTCCTGACCGTCGTAAACAATCACGAAGCGAAACGCCAACCCTTGAAGAAATTGCTGATAAGGTAACTCCACAAAGTACATTTTCTCAGCGAAACGACAACTGGCTCTCCCCTCAAGCCATGCCTGGTGGCTGGGGCAAGGATAGTATTGGTCGCTCAGCTCGTGGAGTCAACGATGGAAACGGCTTTGTCTTTATTGACCATGTTGGACATGTTCATCCATCTGGTTTTATGCCCTACCCTGCGGGAAATGTGAAAGAGCGCTCTATCATAGACATTTACCGTAATGCTGAAATCTTTAAGCGGTTGCGAGATTCTAAACAGCTCAAAGGAAAATGTCGCATGTGTGAATATCGAGATGTTTGCAGCGGTGCACGCTCGCGATCTTTTGGAGTAACGGGTGATCCTATGGCAAGCGAACCCTACTGCGTTTATGTTCCCGAAGCTTTGCGGGCAGAGGGAGATGAAAAGTTCTGGTTACAACCACAAATGCTGATCGCAGACATGGCGCCTTATATCAGTAAGTACGGCGATATTTAAACTCTGACAAAAATGCTTTGTTCAAGAGCAAAACAAGCTTTTCCATGGATGAGCAATCCCATAAAGCAAGCCTGAAGAATACTTTTCATCTCGAGCCGAAACGTAAGCTTGATTTGCGTGGAGTCCTTTGCCCTTTTAATTTTGTGAAAATTAAAATCGAGCTTGAGCAAATGGCTTCAGGGGAGTATTTAAGCGTTCTCTTAGACCAAGGCGAGCCTGCCAAAAATGTCAAGCGAAGCCTTTTACTTGAGAAGGCTATCATCTTAAAAGAAACTATCCACGAACAAAACTCAAGCATTTATTTTTTGATTCAAAAGTGAACGATTGATTACGTTTCATATAAAAATGAATGCTTAAGTATTCTCATCTGCACAAGGAAGAAAGATTGAAAAGCAACTGCCTTTACCGAGTTCAGAGGAAACTTCAACCCTTCCCTCGTGGTCTTGAATAATAGTTTGAACAATTGCAAGCCCAAGACCTGTGCCTTTTTCTTTTGTACTAAAGAAAGGGGTGAAGATTTTGCTTCTTGTTTCTTCATCCATACCAACTCCCTGGTCTATGATTTCCAATTTAATCTGGTTGGATTGCTGATGCTGAGATGGCGCCATACTGAGCCTGATTTCAACGAGGCCTTCACCTTTTGGCTCAAGGGCATCGCGAGCATTTAAAAGCAAGTTTACAATCACCTGCCCCAAAGCTGCATCATCTCCAAAAACTTCTGGTAAGCCAGGATCTATAGTGCTACGAAGCTGAAATGGTTCTTTAAAACGGTATTCAATGAGTTTGAGTGACTGCTCAACGACTTTTGTCAGTTTGAAAGTTTTTGGTTCAGTCTCTCTGCGACGGGAGAAGCTTAAAACTTGGGACATCAAACTTCGTATACGCTCCAGGCCTTCAAATATAATTTCAAAATATTCTTGATCGCGCTGAGTTTGAGCTTGTTTTTTGAGCCGCTCTAAGGCATTCAG
Organism: uncultured Planctomycetaceae bacterium; assembly: GCA_964548115.1. Lineage (GTDB taxonomy): Bacteria > Planctomycetota > UBA8742 > UBA2392 > JABWBM01 > CAZJPQ01. Next base: position 101,611 of record CAZJPQ010000003.1, on the reverse strand, counting down.
CATGCCCCCCAGTGGATTGTTAATTTCATGAGCCAAACTTGCCACAAGTGTTCCCGTAGCTGCAAGACGCTGCGCAATTGCCAATGATCGGTTTTGCTGAGATATATGCCGAGTTGCCTTCGAAATGCGCTTTTCCATCTGGGTTTGATACTTAAGGAGCTCTGTCTGCATGGAGTTAAAGGTGCGGACGAGCTGGGCAATTTCATCTTTGCTGCGAGGCTCTTTAAGAAGAGAGGATAAATCACCCTGAGCCACTCTTTGGCTGCCCTTGAGAAGTTCGCTAAGAGGTTTGAGAATAACTCCACGAACCATAAAAAAAAGGACACTCAACAAGAAGAAAAAGCCTAATGCAAGCGTCCAGGCAGTTACATTCACAATTGGCTGAAGATCAAAATTCGGAGCCTGAAGTTGTGGGACCTCGATGTGTTCAGCAGTAATTTCAAGGTAAAGAAGTGCCGAGATTCCCTCTGCTCGGAAATAGGGAAAATAGACCTGGTTTGAACGAATGATCTGGGTCTTTTCTGAAAGCGCTTTGCGTAAAAAATCATAATCTTTACTGAGAAGCTTATCTTGAGGACCACTCGAAGCCCAAACTTCTGGAGGTGAAGATTTTAAGCCCTGAGGCGTAAGGATGCTCCAACGCTGAAAGACCTTATTCTCACGAAGCCGACGAATAAGAGTAATATCATCAACACCAGCAAGGTTTGTATTTACCCATGTCTTAGCAGTTGCTAAAAAACTTCTCTCTCTTTCTTTTTGCCACCGCAAGGTACTTTTCTGGATACGATCCTGGTTTTGAATATGCTGCTCTTCAAGCTCTTGACTCGCCTTATCCACCATGAAAATTACTAAAAACATCAAAACGCACGCCGTAGTAAGCGATGTCAAAAATAAACCAAGAGCTATTTTTAACCTTAACGACATAGTACAAATTTTAAAGCAACCTATGGCTTACAGGCTTAAAAGCATAATGCGTCCGATTGTTTAAAGTATACTTGATCACAAAGCTTTAAAGTAACAGGATTTACTTTAAACATCGCTTCTTTTTAATGTTTATGGATTTTCTTTACTTGAATTTTTCTTTTGGCGGCAAGAAATATCAAAGCTGTTTAAGAAGGTGTAGAGCGATGAACGTCCGGCTGGATTCCATATTGCCGCAGGCGTCGATAAATGGTTGCACGGCTTATTTCTAGTCTGCGAGCCGTTTCTTGAATATCTCCTTGGCAGGCTTTCAAAGCTGCTAAAATGACTTCTTCTTCAATTTGATGAAATGGAATAATCGTGTCAGGAGAATCAAAAGCAATTTCGGTACTTTCTTTTTGGAGCATCGTATTTCTTCCAAAAGAAGAGCGGCTGGAAGAAGAAAGCTGCCCAAAAGAAAGAGAAGCATTCTCAGATCTTTCTGTAGAGTCTCCAAGAGAAACACTTTTCCTTTTATTTTGAAATGAGGGATCTCCTGCGGAAAGGCGATTTAAGCAAACTTGAATATGCTTTGGTAAAACATGAAGAGGAATTCTTCGGCCATCGGTCAGTAAAACAGCTCGTTCAACAACATTTTCAAGCTCACGAATATTCCCCGGCCAGGAGTAATTTTCCATGGCCTGAATAGCATCAGTTTCAAAACCTTCCAGCTTCTTCTTTTCCCGCTTCATGATGCGCTGTAGAAAATGTTCTGCCAACACAAGTATATCCTCTAGGCGCTCTCGCAAAGGGGGAATTTCAATAGGATAAGAAGAAATCCTGTAATAAAGGTCCTCTCGAAAAAGGCCTTTTTGAATATTTTCTTCAAGGTCTTGGTGTGTCGCGCATATGACGCGAGCTTCCACAGGAATCTCTTGGTTGCTTCCAAGACGTGTAATCGTTCTTTCTTGAAGTACTCGCAAAAGTCGTACCTGGCTTTCAAGACTCATTTCGCCAATTTCATCAAGAAAAATCGTACCCTTTTGAGCACCTTCAAACTTGCCTGGACGAGTTTGATCTGCCCCTGTAAAAGCGCCTTTTTCATAACCAAAAAGTTCGCTTTCAAGCAAAGAAGGTGGCAGTGCTCCACAATTAAGAGTGATAAAAGGTTCTGAAGAGCGTTTACCTTGAAAATGAAGAGCTCTTGCGATGACTTCTTTTCCTACACCTGACTCTCCTAGAAGCAAGACAGTGGCTTTACTGTCTTTTGCTCTTTGTGCAAGCTTAAGAACCTGCACAAAATTTTTTGATCGCCCTACAATGCTTTGAACCCCGACCATCTCTGAAAGGGTGCGAGAGAGTTGGCGCACCCGCGTTGTAAGCTTTTTGGCTTCTATTACGTTCCGCAAACTAGTCGTAAAGCGAATTTTATCGAATGGCTTTGTTATGTAATCTTTAGCACCCAGGCGTAAACAACGAATAACAGATTCAGCATCATCTAAAGCCGTAGACATGATCACAGGAAGTCTTGGCTTTTGGTTTTGAATTCGTGCTAACATTTCAAAGCCATCGATATCAGGCAAAACAATATCAAGCACAACCGCATCAAATGTATCAAGTTTTTTGAATGCTGCTTCAAAAGTAGAAGCAGAGCTTGCTTCTGAAACCTCAAACCCCTCAGAAACACAGTAGTTTCGAAGGAGTAAACGGGCTTCTGGAGCATCGTCAACAATCAGAATTTTTTTCTGCTCGATCTCTTCCATAGAGCTTTTGCCCACATTCTTTATATATTTTGAACCTATTTAACAGGAATGAGAAGAAGCGATGAAAACTATTCTTACTTCTATTTCGCATGCATGAAGAGGTATTTTTTTATCCAGAATCAGACCTTTGTCACTTCTTAAAGCTTTGCCGTTTTCTACTTCTTTAGGATTTTTCAGCTTGCAATCGACAATTGTAAGACTGTTTACCTATCTTATGTTTCTTCATTAACTTTCGAACCAAATTTTCATCGCTTTTAAATCTTTTCAAAATATGAGGGTGCCAATCTTTTTCTTATAAACGTTTTCTCTCCTCCTACTGATATCATAAAAAAAGCAAATAAAGTCAAAACAAGAAATTGGATATTCTCTGCTTTGATTTTCTTTTTCATTTTATTTGAACCTTGATTGGTTTTCAGGATGATGGTTTTGAGCTGTATTGAGAGTGGCTATAAAATGGCTTAAGCGATCAAATTTTTTCAACCTCTTGTTACCCACTCTAAAGCAGAAACAAAGCTTTCTCATATGTTGAGAAATACAGAAAAGTAAAAGACTTGTCATTTTGAGAGCGCTTATATTGTATTGAGGGACTTATTTATTCGTGGTTTTTTACTTTGCTCTACCCAATCCTTTGATGCAAAAAACTCTTGTGCATAATATTTTGCTTTTTGAAGTTGTGACTTATGAAACTCCCAAGGTACAAGTTTTACTTCAAGGCTTTCGGCAAAGAGTGCTGCAACTTTCTGAACTATTTCGGAAAATTGATAGTTTTTATGACCCGCAATTTCTGCAAGGGAAAGAGCCCACGGACTTAAAGGACCTGGGTTAAGTTTTATTGATCCGTGCAAAAGGATGCGTTGTCCTCGTTTGCGCTGAGCTGACCCAATTATTTTGCCTTCTGCGGGGAGGTCTTTTGGAAGATAGGGGGTATAAAGCGCGCGAAAACTATGGTTGCGAGAAACCAGGTCCTTGCAATTTCCCAGCACATCGTAATGACTACGTCGTGTAAAACACAAAAAGTTTTGGTCCTGAGAGGAGACTTCCTCAGCACCTTTCATCACTGGCATCCACAAGCTTCCTGCTCTAAGTCCTGCAAAACGCTCTAAAGCATAGATCCAAGCTTTGTGAACAAAAAAATAAATATCTGTTGAATTGCTTGAAGATGGCGAATTGCTATAAAGTCGGCTGGAAGAGAGAAGTGTGTTAAAATCCTCTATATGACCGCTTAAAGAATATGTTAACTCTCCTCGGTCATGGAAAATTGCTCCTCCACCGCTTAAGCGGCGAGTAAGTGCAAGTTTGGATGAAAGTAACTCTCCTTGGGTATAGGTTTGAAAACGCCCCAAGCTTAAAGTTTCGGGCTCCCAGGTATAAAGTCGAAGCAATGGGACTGGAGGAGGGTTTTCACAAAGTAGCTTATCAAGCCCCATATTAAAGGGACCGTCGCCACTTTCTAAGGAGAAAAAAAGAATTTGCTTATGGTTGCCCATGCACTTATTCCTGACTTTACCTTTATACCCATTCTAAAATACAATAGATCTCTAATAGAAGGCCCAGCTGGAAGTTTCAATATAAAGAAGTTTTTTGAAAGAAACTTTCGAATTCTGTCATATTCTTTTTTGCTATACTCGTTATTTTTCAGGTCGTAAAAAACAAAACATGCTCTATCTTTCTTGGAGACATCTTTGAAGAACTACGAGAATTTGAGAGGTATTCTGATGAGAAAGAACATTCTTTTTCAAGCTCTTCTAGCATGTTGCACTTTGCCCTTTTTCTTTCTTTTATGCCTCATAACACCAGAACTTGGAAAAAGCCTGCCTTTTTTAGCTCTTTCTAAGCTTCCAATAAGTTCTATGCATATTGCGGTCGCTTTTGTTCCATTTTGCCTTGCTTTGTTTCTTGATCGAGAAAACATTCTACCACTTTCACTGGCCTTGGTTGTTTCGCTGGGTTTTATGGCTTCTGTTATTGCAACACATATTTTTCTTCAAGAGCTTTACCCCTTTGGAAGCGATCGACTTGCAGACCAATACTTCTTGCTTGCTTTAGGTTTTTCGACTCTAGGATTAATCTTTGGCAGCCAAGCAGTAAAACCTTTTCCTGGCCTAGTTATAGCTTTACTCATTTTAATATATACTCTACCCCCTGCGCTTTATTTTTTGAGTTTAGAAGGAGGGGATCCCTACCCTTTCATGAAAGAAATTTCCCCATCCTGGAGTTATGCCGAAGGCAATAGTATGCCTTGGCAGTTTCTTATGCTGGGAAGCTTGGGTTGGAGCGTGATGATAACGAAGGGAATTATTGAAAAACGAAAAAAAGAGCCTAAGCGATAAACTCGTAAATAAAAAGCTAGCACCAGGTATTCGAGTCAGGAATTGGTTTGCGGTGAAGAAACAGAGAATAATTTTTGCCAGTCTGTTCAAAGGCCTTTCTGAAAAAGCAGATAGCGTGTCCTGGCAGCTTGCCATGCTATTATGCCTTGGGCTCTTTATGTGTGTTTTTTCTACGGAAGCTTTGGGGAGTGAAACCAATCTTCAATTGAATGAGCATCAAGCACAAGATTCATCACAGCATACTACGAAACTCCATTTTCTCGCTTCGCCTTATTATCGTACGGGCGCTTTTAACCCTGTTCACATTCAATTTTTGAATCCTCCTCCCCAGTATTTCGAACTTAAAACCCAGGGAGGCCCGTCCTACCGTTTCGTTAATCCTCCTCAAGAGCTTTTCTTGCCTTTCTTTTTGCCGAAGCATGCGAATCAGATTATTGCCCGTATTGATGAGCAAAAAGAGTTTTATAAGCTTCCACCTCAAGAGCTTTATCGAGAAAAAAGTTTGCCAATCATTGGGTTTTTTGGAGAAAGCTTGAGCTCGAACGCATTTTTTCACGGAGAATCTTCAGAAGGAATAAAGCCTTCTTTTTTATCTCTTCCAATTCCTGAAGAAAAGAGCTTCAAGTGGTTTGAAGATTGGCGCTTCTTAAGCTTTTTTGACGCGCTTGTGTTAACAGCAGCATCTCCCTTTTTGACCCGGGAAAAATATAAAAAAAATATTGAGTCATATCTTATTTCAGGGGGCCAGGTTCTTATTTTGGGGGAGTGGCCCTTTGCAACTTCAGGTTCAAACTCCCAGCAAAAAAGAATTCCTTCTCAAAACTGTCGTTTTGGAGAAGATCTAGGGCTGGATACAATTTCTTTTCAAACCTCGAAGCCCTTGCTTTTGCAAGAAGATGTTTTCTACCACTACAGCTATGGTACAGGAAATATTATTCATAAAGAGTGGACAAGTACGCCCTCAGAGGAAAGTGCCGTGGAACTCAGATCTCTTTTGAATGTTTTTTCGAAGAATTTCCTGCAAACCAAGGCCTTAGAGCAAGCCTTCTTGCAAAAACCCCAAGCTCTTTTTTTATCACCCATGGAAAGCAAGAACTTTGTCGAAACCCAAGCGAATCGCGCAAAACAAAACGTTGTCTTAAAACTGGCCTTACTTATTCTAAGCCTCCTGGTTATTGCTTTTATTCTCTCAAAGTTTGCATCACGATTTCAAACTCTTTCGTTGTTGCACAAAGTACTTTTTACAGTAGGGGGCGTAGCCTTTTGTATACTTTTTCTTGTCATGACCTCTCACCAATACGAATACAACTTTCTTCGAGCCCTGCATATTCACAAAGCTTCAGAGAATCAAGATCAATGCTTTATGACTTTGTATCTCATGACAGATGCTAAAGCGCCTCCTTTCAAGAACAAGCTTCCTGGACAATCTCTTGTCGCCCCTCTTGCCCAAAAGGGAGAAACTCCGATATTCACTTGGAGCAACAATAGCTGGGAGCTTGAACTTAAGGCTGGAAGCGGGGTTCGTATCGACTTTCCAAGCCGTATACTCCTTCCCCAAAAACCTCAACTTCAGCTAACGATCAGAGATGATCAAGTCTGGATTCAAGATGAAGGAGAAGCTTTACACTATCAGGCGTTTATGCATAAGGTGAGTTCTTACTTAGGTGCTTCTCAACAAAGTCTCCTGCAAGCCTGGGTTGACAATCATGTTTATGCAGGAAAATCCTGGCAGGTCAGTTTTTACCCGAAACTTTGCGCAGAAACGCTTCCCTTGTTTCAAGGAGACACTCAAGCTTTCAATAAAGCAGAGAAACAAGGCTATACGTTAAGAAATGATGACTTTGGACCTTTTTTAGTTTATCGTGCACTACCAGAATCTTAAGAGTTGAATAAGAACAAATATTTTTCGAAATAGAATGATCAAAAAAGAGAAAGAAAGCTAAGGCAGCAATGGCAAAGAACATTACCCCTCGTGAGAAAGATTATTCGAAGTGGTATCATGATATTATCAAAGCCGCTCAACTGGCAGATCACTCCCCAGTTCGTGGTTGCATGGTGGTGCAACCAAACGGTTGGAGCCTGTGGGAAGCTATTCAGGAAGACCTTGACCAACGCTTTAAAGATACGGGGCATGTGAACGCTCAATTTCCACTCCTGATTCCTTTATCTTTTTTAGCAAAAGAAGCTCAGCATGTGGAAGGCTTTGCGATGGAGTGTGCAGTCGTAACTCACTCTGGCTTAAGCTATGACAAAGAAGCGAAGGATTTTGTCGTTCGTAATCAGCTTGAGGAGCCTTATATTATTCGTCCTACTTCAGAAACTGTGATTGGCCACATGTATGCCCAATGGATCCAATCATGGAGGGATTTGCCTATTCTAGTAAACCAATGGGCAAATGTTATGCGTTGGGAGATGCGCACCCGTCTCTTTTTACGAACTTCAGAATTCTTTTGGCAGGAAGGTCACACGGCTCACGAAACAGCTGAGGAAGCCGAAGCCGAAACTTTGCGTATGCTGGATGTTTACGCTTCATTCGCCGAAGATTTTCTTGCAATTCCTGTCTTAAAAGGAGAAAAAACTGCCCGGGAACGTTTTGCTGGAGCAGAACAGACCTATTGCATCGAAGCCTTAATGCAAGACGGCAAAGCACTACAGGCCGGAACAAGCCATAATCTAGGTCAAAACTTTTCCAAAGCATTTCAAATGAGTTTTGAAGGACGGGATCAAAAACGCGAGTTTGCCTGGACCACAAGCTGGGGAGTTTCAACCAGACTCATAGGCGCTTTAATTATGGTTCATTCTGATGACGAAGGACTTGTTCTGCCGCCAAAGGTCGCGCCAACGCTGGCAGTCATTATACCAATTTTTCGCAGTGAGGAAGAAAAGGCTCAAGTACTTGAGCATGCAATGAAGATTGCAACACAACTTTGTGGAGAGGAAGAAGTTCGTAAAGCTCAAACACGTTTAGGCCAACGTGAATTCATGAAAATCTTTTTGAATAATCCCAAAACAAACCAGTGTATTGTTATTGATCAGAGAGAAGAGTTACGACCTGGTGAAAAACATTTCTACTGGGAACAACGAGGAATTCCACTGCGGTTTGAACTTGGTCCTCGGGAAGTTCACGAAAATAAAATTGTTATAAAATCTCGGCTTACAAGGGACAAAAAAATCATTGAGCAAAACACACTCTCAACAGAATGGCTTCAAGAGCAGCTTACAGATTTCCAAAATCAGCTTTACCAACGGGCAAAACAAAATCGTGAAGCAAAAACCTTGAGTGCAGAATCAGCGGACGAGCTTTTCCAGCTTTTAAATGAAAGAGCTGGTTTTATCCGCTGCTTCATGGAGGATAACGAGAAGATCGAAGAAGAGGTCAAAAAGAAAACAAAAGGAACAGTTCGTTTGATCTACCCTCAAGCAGATATGCGCGCCCCTTCAGGAAAATGCATATTTAGCGGAAAAGAAGTTCAACGAGAAGTTGTATTTGCACAGGCCTATTAAAGATATTCCAGCGAGCAAATTATGCGCATAAACCGTTCGCTATGCGCTTTTTGCGCATTATAATTTTTTCTTTTTCATGGCCTTGAGTTTTTCGAGAGCGGACATTGCTTGCTTTGAAGACCCCGTAGCTTGGGAAGAAGCTGCTCTACCAAGGCTTGATTCAGTGGTTCCTGTGTCAATGTCATCAAAGACCGAGCTGATAACGGATTCCGCGACGGCTGTATCTACTTCTCCGCCAAGATCTCCAGAACCAGATTTTACCAAGCCCGAGCGTTCGAAATCAGCCATCATTTCATTTTTAAGATTGCCTATGGTTGACTTCATTAAACCTTCAAGGTCAGCAGAATCAATTCTTCCAGGTCGAGCTTCAAGTTTTTCAAAAGCTGTCTGGACACTGTGAGCATGTTCTTGAAAAACTTCCTTAAGCTCATTGAAGCGCGTGTTAAGAATTTCTCGCTCTTGCTCCAGAGAAGCTTCACGGGTAAATTGCTCTTGAGCTGATTTTGCCTGAAGGTTTGTAAGGAAAGCTTTTAAATCACGGAGCTGATCTTCAATCGAGGAAAGTTGAGTATTATTCGCGGATTCTTGAGGTTCGGGTTTTTCTTTTTGTTCCTTGATAAGACGGCGAAACTCAGCCATAGAGTCAAGAACAATTTGAGCCTTATCTTCTTTAAGTGATTCAATGTTCGCATCATCAAGCTTTTGAATCGTAGCTTCAACAGCTTGAGCGATCAGCTCATTAATCTTTTTGGCATTGATAACGCTGACTTTTTTAAGACCACGCTCCCGAAAGGTATCAAGGTCTATTTGCCGCGTCTGTTCACGGATGAGTTTTGAATAATCAGCCGAAACTTTTGATGAAACCTCAGCCATAAGCTTTTACCTTATGTTCTGCCCGTTAGCATGCAAACGCACTTTGCTTTGCAAATCTTTCCGCCTTATAACATTTATCCGCGAAAGAGTCGCAACCTATTTTTAATCGAAGCACTTAAGATCTTAAGTTTTTGGTAAGACACTTTCCCCCAAGAATAACTTCTAGAAATAAAAGAACTTTCGTCTCCATAATTTTTTGTTCTTGAGTCAAAAATCTTTCCAGAAACCCATGTCTTGTCTTTCATTCTATCATAAATTTCAAGTGAAGAGGCATTTCTAATCATCGAGAATATTGATTTTTTATCCTTCATCAAGAAGCATCCTTGCTGATCTCTTACCCCCTCGTTTCTTTGTGCGCTCTTATTGACTGAATCCAAAGGGCTTATCCACCGGAATGTTTTATTTTTCATCTTTTTTTTGAGGGTATTTTTTTTGAAGTTCATATTGAATTTTTTCAGCAAGTTTTAAGCTTATGCCTGGTAAGCTTGCAATTTCATCAGGGGTTTTTGATGCAATGACAGCAGGAGACCCGAAATGCTTTAAGAGTGCACGCTTTCGTCGAGGTCCAACTCCTGGAATACGATCAAGACCAGAATGAAGCGCTCCCTTACGTATTCGTTCGCGATTGTAGTTGATTGCTACTCGGTGAGCCTCATCCCGAATTCTCATGAGAAGAAAAAGTTCTGGGCTCTTTTGATTGAGAATGAAGGGCTGCTCCTGATCAGCTCGAAAAATTCGTTCTAAAGTTTTTTGGCGGGCTGTGTAAGACCCATAGGGTTGAGAATATCCTTTGCTCTTATCACGTGATTTTGCCAGGGCAAGCAAATCGATTCCAATGACATTGAGTTCACTAAACACCGTCTGAACACGATTCAACTGTAAAGGCCCTCCATCGAGGATGATCACATCAGGGAAGTTTCCTTCTTCGATTCCTTTTTTTATTCGTCGTCGTAAGACCTCCTCCATAGCCGCAAAGTCGTCGCCAATCTCCGTTGTTTGAATTTTATAGCGACGGTAACGTTTTTTTTCGGGCAATCCATTCACAAAACAAACCCCAGAGGCAACTGTTTCAGAACCTTGAAAATGTGAAATATCATAGCACTCAATAATGCGGGGGAGGTTTTCAAGCTGAAGATTCTTCTGTAAAGAGTAAAGAAGGCTTTCGTTTTTATGCTCTTTGTCTGCATGATTTTTGATGGCATGTTGAGCATTCAGGTTTGCCAATCCCACAAGTTCTTTCTTCTTACCACGTTGAGGGGTTAAAACTTTGACGGCAAAACCAGCTTTATCGCTCAGGTATTCACTCAGTGCAAGTTCATCATCTATTTCGCAGGGCAATAAAAGCTCGTGGGGGAACTGATTATTTTTTTCATAATAACGTGACACAAATTGTTCAATAAGCTCATCATTCGAAAGTGAAAAATCGAAATAATAGACTCTTGAGGTTAAAAGCTGTCCATCACGATAAAGAAGCAGATAAAGACAGGCCTTATCCTCTTCTCGAGAAAATCCAATCACATCGTGATGCAACCAGCTTTTTTTTCCAAGTTCAGTACTTTGGGTTTGCAGTGTCGAGCGGAGAGCAAAAAGCTGATCACGGTAAAAGGCTGCCTTTTCAAAGTTTTCTGCCTGAGCAGCGGCTTGCATATTTTTCTCATACTCAGCAATAACCGATTGGTTCTGGCCGGAAAAGACTTTAATGAAATCTTGAAGGGCTGTCTGATAAGATTCTTGAGAAATTTTACCCTGGACACAGGGGCCAGCACATACCCCTATGTCATAATAAACACAAACACGTTTACGATTTCGAAAAACGTGATCAGAACAGCGTCGCAGGGGGAAAGCATACTTAAGCGCTTCTAAAGTTTGGCGCAGATTTTTAGCGCTTACAAAAGGTCCAAGATAGAAAGCTTTGTCTTTACGGTTTTTATGGACCACTCTTGGACGAGGATAGGGGTGGTTCATGTCTATGCGGATCGAGACATAGCTTTTATCATCTCGCAACATGATGTTGTAAGGAGGCTTATGAAACTTAATGAGATTATTTTCGAGAATCAAAGCTTCTTTTTCATTGGATGTGAGTAAATACTCAAGACCTTGAGCAGAACGAAGCATTGCAGGAATTTGAAAACGCCCATCACCTAGAGGCCGTAGGTAAGTGGATAAACGCTTATAGAGATTTTTTGCTTTACCAACGTAAAGTACCTGGTTCTTTTCCCCTCTAAAAAGGTAGCACCCTGTAAGAGCTGGAGCTTGCTTAATAATTTCTGAAAGCGTTTGCGACATAGGACTGAGTAGGCAAAAGTAACTCTAATAGATCCTTATGGATAGTTTTTTGTTTATTCACAAAATATCAAGAAACTATGAAGAGGTCTTTTGCGTATTATCTTAAGTATACTGAACAATATAGAATTTTTGTTTTATTTTACTGAGGGAGATTATCGTGCCAGCTAAAAATATCATATTAGCTTGTATCATACTCGTTTTAGGAGGCCTTTCTGGGTTTTTCTTGGGGGTTTTCAGGAGTGAAAACCAAAATCAAGCAGCGAAGAAAATAAAGATAGACCATTCCTCAAGAGTAATTCATGAAACAAAAGACCAAGATTCTCAACTTAAAGAAGACCTGTCCGATGCTCAAAGAACAATTCAAGCATTAAAAAAGCAACTTCAATCACAAAAACACGCAAACCACTCCGGTCAAAAAGCAAAATCTGATGATGAGAAAACATCTCATTCTTCCAATAAAGAAGAGGAAAAAGAAAAAAACAAAGAGCAGGGTGGTAAAGCCTATCTTCACAGTCAGTTAGAAAAATTGCTTGGAAGAAAGCTTTCTGAAAATGAGCAGGTCCAAGCTTCTGAACTCTTTGAAGAGCTTGGAAAAGCAGATGCTTCAAAGGTTCTTGCCACCCTGGCTGCTCGAGAAATTCAAAAAAATGAGCTCGAAGAAAAGGAAAGGCTGGAAAGGTTAGAGGATCTTAGTTGGCTGCGGGAGGATGGAACTCTCAAGAAATTTTTAGAACTCCTTATCCATGGTTGGGAAAAAGAAGATAGTGATCTTTTATTAGAAAATATTGCAGAAAATCAAGAACTCTTCACATTTTTCTTTGAACGCAAAGGCCAGAGCGCATGGCTTGAAGCTGAAAGCCTTCAAAACCAGGACAAGGTTGAAACCAACACAATTCTTTCCTTCAAAGCAGGGATTCAAAGTTTAGACACAAAAAAATTAGGAGAATTAAGGCCTTTTCCGAAAGATCTCACCATACGTGGTGCAGGGAGAGATAGTACACTGCTTAGAATTCATGCCCCAATCAGCCTTGGCAGGGAAGGGTATCAAAGTTTGAGTGAAGTAAAGGGACTTATTTTTGAGGATATGACCATCGAATGTGTAGAAGGAAGGCTCTTTACTGGAGACATTGAAAATGACGGCTCGATGGTCAGCGAATTTCTAGCGAGCACTCCTATGAGTATCTATTTTAAATCCTGTCGAGTCGTTGGTTTTGAAGACCTCTTTGACTACACTCTTTTTGAAGGTGTTACACTCTATGCTACCGATTCTATTTTCGATGGAAGCTATGGTTTTAGTGGAAGCGATGGAGACGAAAGACCTCAGAGTTTTTTGCCAAACTATAGCTATACCTTACTTCTCCGTATGGAAAGGTGTCAAATTAATGAAGTCGACATTTATGTTGATGAATTCAATTCAGGGTATGTTCGAAGCTATTTCGAAGACTGTTCCTTTGCAAGTAGTAGTCTGCTGGAATACAAGGACAAGGATCCAAAAGAATATAATACAACGGAAGCCCAGATCTCTTTTAGACGCTGTACTTTTTCAGGCTCATATGGGGAGTACGAAATCCAGGATAAAAAGCAACTGACTGATATCAATCCTCAATGGATTCGGGAATAGTCTTTATTTCGTATTTGAGAATAAAAAACATAGCGAGTCATAGGATAGCATACCTTCGCCTCCTAAGAGCTTATTAAAATAAGATTACCCTGTGGTTGTACGTAAGCCAGGATTGTTACTTTTCTCGATTATTTTTCTTGTCAAAAAAATAATCGAGAAGAAAGAGGTAAAAAGTTCTCCTAAAAATTCTAAAATTATAGACATAGTTTCGTACGTTCGAGAATTAAGTTTGTTGATACTCAAAGATTTATTGTGTCAGGACAATCGTTTCTTTCACAAGAGAGCTTGCTTCCACATCAACGCTTAACTCAAAGGGTTGATAACCTTCAACGGTGATGGCAATTCGATAGCTTCCTGCTTCAAGAGGTTTAAAAGATAAGGTTTTTGAGGGAGTTCCAGGAAAAAAAGCTTTAAGAAGGTCGTTAATATCTAAAGAGTAAGGCTTTCCGTTAGCGTCAAAAATTTCAACTTTTGCTGTTTGAACACTTACAGCATCAAGTTCTTCGTTTTCGATGGTGACTTCTATAATAGAGCCGTAGTGAAGGGTTATCTCACGCTTTGTTGTTTCACCGTTGAGAATTTCAAGCTCCGTTGAAAAGAGCGTTTTATTAGAGCTCAGGAGTCTCAGTGTATAAACACCAGGGGTTAAAGCCTCAAGCTTAATGATCGTTCCAACGCCTAACCCCATAACCATGCTTTCTTCCTGGCTAAGGGAAAGCTTCTTGCCGTCAGCATCAATAAGCTCCACAAAGGAAGGCATAAACGCCCCAAAGACATCATCACCAGAGCCAGCAGCAGGATCTGTGCCCTCAATTGCCGTTACCTCTATTTCAAGCTCTCCTCCACGCCCTTCAAAATTCAAGCTGACCTGAGCTTCTCCAATAATCATCTGGCTATGGCTTGCTGGCGCATAGCCCTCCAGTTTAGCATTAAGAGTGTAAACACCTTCGACGACTGTCTCAAAATGGAAGCTTCCATTTTCATCGCACCTCGTGCTCTCGTTAATCATTTGGGCAAGGAAAGTTCCGCTGAGCTTTTCCTCAACCCAAGCTGGAGCCATTTGGACCTGAACAAGCCCAAAGTTGATGCTTGGATCACTCGCGTTAACCTTACCTTGGATTGAAGCAGAACGAAAATCATGGTCGAATTGCACGACCCCTTGATTCTTTTTGACTGAGAAATCAAGATATGCAAAGCTATTCTGACTCTTTGACAGGATGAAGTGATAATCTCCTGGACTTAGGCCAGAGAGACTAAAAGCTGCACTTTCACTCTCAAGCCCTATTTGACGAAAGTTAGCCATACCACTTCCTTTTTTAAGCAGGATGCCCTGATCGAAAAAGGGAGCTCCATCAAGGGTTATACCACCTTGAATGCCATCACCTTCAAGCTCTGATAAATCAAGATTTTTCTCAACTTCGCCGCTTTCAGGAACTTCAACAAGTCGGTTTTTAAGCCTTGATCTGCTCGGACCTATACCATCGCTTTCAAGATAAAGTTGATAAGAGCCCGTTGGGACCTTATCGATACGATAAAAACCGTTCTCATCTGTTTTGCTGGAATAATCTCCTCCTCCAAATAGATTCATTATTCCACCACCTCGAGAACTACGGACGAGACTCACTTTTGTATTTGCAAGTGGAAAACCTTCGCCTCCAATGATTTGTCCATAAACATCGGCTTGTCCCCCAAGCGTAATGTCTTCAATTTCAAGCTCTTGTCCTTCTGAAACCTGAACCCCAGAAATTCGTTTACTCCAGTTCTTATAACTCGCTATAAGGACGTAATCATCTTCAGGGATGTTATCAATGCGATAGCTGCCGTCTTCACCAGCTTCGGTCTGCAGTGACTCTTTCCCAAAACCTGTACTATCAACCCAATCCAACATAAGGTTGTCCGCTTGAAGGAGTTGGACGGTAATGTCCTCAGATTCCTCCTGTTCCAGTCCTTGAGCCAGAAAGACATACCCATAAACGCTGCCGCCAGGGTTCAGTGTGACTTTGATGGAAAGCGTTTGGCTGTTATTTTCCTTGAGTTCAAAATCTTCCTGGTATTCAGCATAGCCCTCTGCTTGGATTGTAAGCTTATATTCTCCAGCTTTAAGGCTGGTAACTTCGAAGTACCCCTGTTCATCACTGTATACATCGGGAGAGTCAAAAGTACCGAGCCCTCCTCCAGTAAGTGTTTCGAGCATACTGGCAGAAGAAAATGTTTCTTTAACATAAATTTTTGCATCTTGAACAGGAGCATTTGAACTTCCAGACACATACCCATTTAGGGTAAACCCTTTATCAAGCGTTAAAGTCCCAAGGTCAAGGTTCTGGCCTGTTTGGGGTTCAATTGGAAAAGTTGTATGAGCATAGCCTTGAGCCTTGATATGCAAAGAAGCATGCCCTGAATGAAGGCCCAGAACACGATAAAGGCCATCCGCATCAGGCTCAAGAGTATTCCCGGCTTCAAAGTCGTCCATAAACCTGAAGACGTTTCCGAGTATATTTCCATTATTTCCTGAATCTTCTTTAAGCGTCACTTGAATAGCTTCTTCGACAGGTTCAGCCAGGCGAAAAGTTAGCTCTGAATAACTTGGGAGTTGTAAAGTAAGGGACCCTTCTTCTCCATCTTCTAGACTTTGCCAATCCGAAGCTCTTGCCCATTCCGGACTTTCTTCTGATGCGCTGACTTCAAGAGTGAAGTTTCCTGCAGGAAGGTTTTCAAAACGAAAAGAGCCATCTGGACCCGTGATGTGTGAAGTTTTTTCAAGACCAGGTTCAACCTGAGAAAATCCTTCTGTAACAGTTTTTTGATCCCAGTAGCCAATATATTCAATTGTGACAAAGGCGTTTGGAAAAGGGAGCGTAGGGTTTTCAGCTTGTACGACTTTACCAGTAATTGCACAGCCCTTAAAAAGCGGAACGCTAATATCTTTTGCCCCGTCTTGGAAGGAGGCTCTAAAAGCTTCGGAAAAAGAGTCACGATAACCTTCTTTCAAAACCTCTAAAGCTAAACGAACATGAGATGCGTCTTCTAGAACACTGCCACGAGCCATAAAAGAAAAAGTGCCATCTTGATCACTGAGCGTTGAGCCTTCAATTGATAAGGGAAAAGCTTTTTGAGCTTGTTCAGGGTCAAAAATGTCTGACTTTAATCCTCCACTTCCTGCAGATAGAGCGATCGAACCAGTGCCCTTCTTGTTAGTCGGTTGAGCCGCAAGAACTTTTGCTCCAGAAACCCCGGTTCCATTGGCATCAAAAATGGTTCCTTCAATCAGAACCTCAAACGTTTTTGTACGAGGAGCTTCTGGCTGGGCTTCTGTTTCTTCTTCTGGAGTTTTTACCTCTTCTGTGGCAGGATTTTTTTGCTCAGAAGATGGTCGAGCTTCTTCTTCACTGCTGGCTGGTTCTTGAACTACAGGCTCAGGGTTTTCTTTTGGAGAAGCCTTATTCTCATTTTCGGTCTCATGAGGAGAAAGCTGGGAATGATCCTTCTTTTGGTCTTTTTCAATTTGGGCTTGTTTATCAGTATCAAGTTCTGGAGTTGCTCCCTTGTCATGAAAGAAAAGAAAATATGCTCCCAGGGCAAGAACACACACAATAAGTGGAACTCCAATCAGCGTAAGTTGGCGATTTGACACAGACATTCTCCTCAAACTGTAGTAAAAACAGGAATTATTTTTTGTCTACCTTTTCATCCCCATGAATATAGGCATTTTAGAGGGGCGAAGCAAATTTATTATACCAAGCCTCTTTAAAAATATTTATGTGCTACACCCCATGACTTTTACGTAATGGACCTCGACAAAACGTAAGTAAAAACTGCGTTATATAAAGAAAAAATAGCTAAAATGCTTCCAAGCTTTCTGAAGGCTTGAAGTAACCCCTGATAATGAGAAGTCATCAGGTTAAATCCAGTGAATAAATATTATTGTTTTTCGGTAGCCAAACTTATTCCAATACCAACAAGGCTCTTTGCTGTGAACCTTGTCTGTGTGAGTACTTGAAAAAGCTCTTAGAGCTCAAATTAAAATTTCAGCTGAACTTGAAAAACAACCTGATGCAGGTCTGAAGCCAGGTTGTCCACTGGCCCAGCAACCCCTTGAGCTGCTTGTGGCCAATCCAGCTTTGTAAAGTTATAGCCAAGGGTTGCCTTGAGTGAGCGGCCGGCAAGATAATACGAAGCTGTAAGACTCAGCTGGTCAGCATCTGGCCCCGTTGAATCGTTTGGACTTCCACCGCCAGTGTCGAATTCATCAAGGTCACTCTGTGAAAAACGAATTCCAATTTCACTGATATGGCCATTTGGAAAATGGCGGACATAACTTCCTTGGGCAAACCAGGAAAGGTTTGTGATTTGGGCAGGCCTTCCAGCGATTGCCCCTCCCTTATCCTTAAAGTTAGCACTTTGATAAAAGAAACCAGCATTAAGGCTGAAGCCCAAAAACAGTGCCCTCACATCCCAGGTAAGATTCCAGATGTCAGCTGAGCCTATTCGAATATCACCAGCTCCACTCACAGTCCCAAAGCCGTTTGTTAAAGTATTTGAATCAAACTCTTGGTTTGGGCTGATTGATGCCGGGGAGGCTCCATTACGATTCTGACTATCATCTTGAATATAGTTAAACCCATGTCCAATCATAATAAGAGTTTCTTTTTGTTCGGCTGAAGATCGCAAATCATTAGCATGCTCAAGAAGATAATCTGCTCCTCCAAAAAGCAGTAAAGCGATACGGCCTGCAAACATCATGTCAAGCCCACGATCAAAGGCAAAGGCGCCATTATCATTGTTTCGGAAATCGGCACCAGGGCGAACTTCACCATTGAAGAGCCCTAAGTCATAATAAAGTTGCATGGCACTTCCACCTTCGCCAAGCGTTGGCGTACCAGTAAACCAAAAGCCTTTTGTATATCCTTGATGATTGCGATTTGTGGCAAGGCTTTGAGTTGCAAACTGTCGCTTGTCTTCTTCTACTGAAAATATGGAATCATAGGCTGTGCGGCGTTGTCCCATGTAAAACCCCCATGCATCGCTGGGGTTGTAACCGACATAAGCATCATTCAAGAAACCCTGATTCAGTGCTAAACCGTTTGAGGATGGAGCTGAATCCCCAACCTTCAGCCAGTCAATTTGAAGCTTATAGCGATAGGCAGGGTGGACAACATGACCTGAAAAGGTTGTTCGGGCTATACCAAGAGAAACGTTAGAGGTATCAGAATTATGGTTTGTTCCTTGTCCGTGAACATCGTTAAGAATGTAATTGCTTTGAAAAAGAGTGCTCATTCGTAATTTAAAGCTCTTTCCATCTCCGTTTGATGCGAAAAGGGCCCCTTTTTCATTTAGAGTTGTAGCGGTACTTGTTTTTGAAACTCTTTCTGCAGCGCCACCTTCTCGAGAAACTTCTGCCAGGCGTGCTTCCATTTCTGCAAGCCTTTGGCGCATGATGTCAAGTTCTGATGATGATTCCTGTGCGCTAAGAGATGATGACGTAAGTAACAACATCCCTGTTATCAACGTCAATAAAGAATTTTTTCTCATGCTTTATCTCCAAATCATGATGCATACAATATGTAAGAACTTATAAGAAACCGTAAGCTTTATTGCCCTTTTTATACTTTGTTAAAAATAAGAACTCCACAAAAACCGAAGGTCAAAACGACAAAAGAATAAGAATAGAGTTCAAATCTGCTTGTGATTCAATATGTAAAGATGAAAGGTATAAAGTTGATGAAAATATATTTTCATTGAGGAAAACAGAGGTGCTTACCTCAGAGGCTCTCAATTGTATTGCTGTTGAAATAAAGAATCATGGTCCCTGAGTGAGAAAAACATGAGAAAACTGTTATCATTGGAATGGGCAGGCAAAACTTGAGGATCTCAGGTGAAAAGTTTATGATTCAAGGAGTTCGTTAGTTTTTCATAACTCCTGTTTAAAGATTTTATTCTTGTTGTAGGTTATACCTTCATTATTGAGACTCGAAATGAATAGAATGCATATGAAAAGAATTACTGCTTTGCGAAGCTTTCTCAAGCTAAAGAATTTTTGGCCCCTACTGATGCTTGTTCTTTGCTTCGGTTTAAGTGGGTGCTCTTTTTCTTTAGACAAAAAAACATATAGCCTGCCTGAAAGTTATACTGAATCAATGCGTGAAATTGTCAGCCGACTGGAAGACCTTGAAAGCTATCTTGTCGGAGGAGATTTTGAAAAAGCTGAGGTAGAAGCTTTTGTGCTGGAAAATATTACAACTGGACTTGTAACAAAGGAACCATCTCAAGCGCTTGCAAAACGAGAAGAATATGAAGATTACCAAAACCAGGTGGATGATCTTACGTATGCAAATATGTGGTTGCTTTATTATATTCGGCATCGAGATCAAGCAAGCTCGGAAAAAAAACTTGTTTCCTATTTAAAGCGGTTCCATCGTTTTTCGGATACGTATGGGGCAGGAGGCGGGCTTCCTGTATCAAGGCTTTTTGAAAAAACGCACCACCAAAAAGAAACTCTACTGGAAGAGGGGGAAGCGCTCGATTATGTATATCCCTAGAAAAACAAAAGTATAGCTATCAGTAACAGGTTGTCATTCTTCTTGTTATATATGAGAAAATAATGAAAAGAATCACTCAAGAATTACTTATGAAGGAGATTTTTTGAAATGCCAAATAGAGATGCAAACTCGAATGAAGAACAAAACGATTCTTTTCAAGAAAACGACGATGATCTTTTGGAACTTGACTCTCAGCTTGAGGCTTCGTTAGACGACAGCTCTCTTGTTGAACCTGATTCAGAGCTTGATGATTTGGATAATACCTTAATAGAGGATCCTCCAACGCTTAATCTTGACCAAACCGCTTTGGACATGCCAGTTTCGCAAGAGGATGATCCAGTACTTAAGGATTCTCTTATTGATATTTCTGATGATGAAAGTATTGATGCTGAACAAGGTCTGGAAATCTTGCCCGATCAAGAATTGTCTCTTTCAGGAGATGAACAAGAAGAAGGTGGCGTTCTAGAGCTTGACTCTCAGCTTGAGGCTTCGTTAGACGACAGCTCTCTTGTTGAACCTGGTTCGGAGATTCATGATTTAGATGACACCCTTATAGATCCTCCAATCCTTGATGTCGATCAAACCGCTTTGGATATGCCAGTTTTAGGAGGAGAGGAAATTTCAGACATTCCTGTTGAATTGGAAAGCGCAACAAACCAGCTTGGAGATGATTCTGCAGAGCCCTTGATCAACGAGCCTGATCAAGTTTTTTTGAGCGATGAACAAGAAGAGGTTGAAGAAGAGCTTGAGGGGCTCTTGGGCGAAGACCTGGGAACCCCTGAGGATCTGGTCCAGGAAGCGATTCCTGAGGTAATCTCTTCTTCCGAAGAGGATTTGGAGGGTGAGCTCATAGAAGATGAGGTTTTGGATGATTCTTCAAAGGGTGTTCTACCGAAAAGCAAGAAAACTGTTGGAGCAGCTAAGTTGCCAGCAGGCAAAAGCAAGAAAAATATCACGCTTCCAACGGGCAAGGGAAATAATAAGAATATTAAGTTACCTTCGAAAGGTGATGCCGGTGGAGGTAAAAAGGTTGTTCTGCCTGGCAAAGCAGGAGCTTCCAAGCCAACCCTTCCTGCAAAAGCTCAAGGCTTAAAGAATGAAGCAGGTCGTAAGCTTCCTCAACCAACAAAGAAAAAACTGCAGGGCAAGAGTGGGGTGAATAAGACCCCTCAAGGCCCAGCTGAGAAAACAAAGAAAAAAGGCGGCGTTGGAAAAGTCTTTTTCTTTCTCTTTTTGCTTATTTTACTTTCTCTTGGGGCAGCCGCTGGGGCTCACTTCGGTGGTTACTATGACTTAAGTGAGTATTCATATGATTTGCTGAAACCGTATGAAGAAAACAAGCCTCTCCAAGCTTCTCATGGAGAAGAATCGCAAAATGAGAACGATGATACTGAAGTAGAATCTCCTGAGGAAGTTGTTGAGGAACCCGAAATAGAAGAGCCCGCATCAGGTGGTTTTTCTACAGGCAAGCTCTCTGTGGATATGAGTTGGTTGACTCGTACAGAGATGGTTATTGCTGGCATGGACCCCATGATCAGTTATACGGAGACGACGATTCTTTCGGTAGATAAGGACCAGGCTTACAGTTACCGCATGCGTGGTTTAGATGCGAGTGGTAATGAGACCTTCAGCCAGGAGTTGGAGATCAAAGCCGAGGATCTTGCTGGAGGAGATTCAAGTGTTGAGTCCCCTGAATATGAAGAGGTTGAGCTTGAGGTTTCAGGGCAAACCTTCCGTTGTTATTATATGGAAGTAGCGGGTACTCGTACCTGGGTTGCTATTGATTATCCAGGTTTAACCGTGCGCATGGAAGGTGATACCACCAGTTC
>CAZJPQ010000003.1:0-79869 GCA_964548115.1 uncultured Planctomycetaceae bacterium | reverse complement strand
TTGCTATTGATTATCCAGGTTTAACCGTGCGCATGGAAGGTGATACCACCAGTTCAGAGCTGGTGGCGTTTAATCCTTCTGGTTCTCTTGATTATGACTTTAATGCAGGCAGTTCAGAGGAAGTAGAATCTCCTGAGGAAGTTGTTGAGGAACCCGAAATAGAAGAGCCCGCATCAGGTGGTTTTTCTACAGGCAAGCTCTCTGTGGATATGAGTTGGTTGACTCGTACAGAGATGGTTATTGCTGGCATGGACCCCATGATCAGTTATACGGAGACGACGATTCTTTCGGTAGATAAGGACCAGGCTTACAGTTACCGCATGCGTGGTTTAGATGCGAGTGGTAATGAGACCTTCAGCCAGGAGTTGGAGATCAAAGCCGAGGATCTTGCTGGAGGAGATTCAAGTGTTGAGTCCCCTGAATATGAAGAGGTTGAGCTTGAGGTTTCAGGGCAAACCTTCCGTTGTTATTATATGGAAGTAGCGGGTACTCGTACCTGGGTTGCTATTGATTATCCAGGTTTAACCGTGCGCATGGAAGGTGATACCACCAGTTCTGAGTTGGTAGCCTTTAATCCTTCTGGTTCTCTTGATTATGATTTTAGTGCAGGCAGTTCTGAGGAACTAGAATCTCCTGAGGAAGTTGTTGAAGGGACTGAGCAAAATGAACACATTCGTGCTTCAAAAGAAGGCCCTGAAGGATATTTCAGCGAAGACTTTGAAAACCCAAATCATGATTGGTCCTGGCTGCCTGAAGGAGTTGAGTTGGAGAACGGTGCGATCGCTGTGGATCCTAGCCGAGGCTTTTTCATGGAGAATAGTCAAGATAAGGGCAAAATAGCCCTTGATCTTGAGCGTTTGACACGTTCAGAAGGTACAGAATACGAAGAGTATGATCAGATATATGAAATATACTTTCATTGGCAGGATGCTGATAACTATTACAAGCTTCAAATACGCTCTGACGGAATGTATCGAGTTGGAAAACGCAAAGGAGGAGTTTGGAGTGTGTTAAAAGCTACGAAGGAAGGTGATTATTTGCCCATAGATGGCTGGGATCAAAACGCCAGCAAAGACAATATCAAGGTACTCTTAAATGATAACAGGTTTACTTTTTATTGTAATGGCAAGCTTCTTTCTTCAGCGTACGACCCAGATCCTTTTGCCGGAGGTGGCATTGGAATCTACACCGGGGGAAAAATGGCCATTGCAATTGACAGCTTAAGCTTTGAGCCATAGCCATTTCAAATGCTTAGGGTGTTTGTCTAAGAAAGTCAAAATGGAGCAGAAGGCAAAAAGTAAGAAATCTACCAGTCGTAAAAAGAAAGCTTCTCGAAGTCAAAAGCTTCAGAAGACTTCTGGCCAGGGTGTGTCAAAACCTGCTTCTCAAAAGGTTTGGTGGAAGCTTCATGAACCTGAGCCTGCACATGAAAAAATCATGAGAGCAACAAAAGCTCTCAAGGATAAGGAAGAAATCAAGCTTTCTCAAGCGGCTGATCGTATTCTTGCTCAAAACATAAAATCTCCTCTTTCTTTGCCCTTTGCAGATCGCTCAGAGCGAGATGGTTATGCCTTGCGTGCTGCTGAATGCAAAAAGGTTCCACTTGAACTTACCCAAACAGGCAGCATTCGCGCAGGAGACAAAAAAAGCAAGACTCGGCTTCAAAACGGCTCTTGTATCAAAGTTGCAACTGGGGCACTCATGCCACCAGGAAGTGATACGGTTGTTATGTTCGAAGAGGTTGAAAAAACCTCCCAAGGGATTTTACTTACTCAAGCTCCAGGCGTTGGATCATGGGTTTCTAAAGCGGGCAGTGATATTCAACGAGGCCAATTATTAGCTCAAAAAGGTGATATTATAACGCCGCCTCTCATTTCAACCCTTGCAGTTTGCGGCATTGCTTCAGTTGAAGTTATACGAAAACCACGTGTACTTGTTTTTACCACAGGCAATGAAGTGAAAAGCCCTCGTAAGAACGCTCACATTCAACCCGAAAGTGTCTTTGATGGTAACAGTGATGCTCTGGTTGGACTCTTACGCCAGAATGGAGCAGACCTTGATTGTCGACGTCCGGTTAAGGATACTTTTGAAGCCCTTGCTCAGACCCTTCAAAAAGCAGCAGAAGATTATGATTTGATTGTCTTCACGGGTGGCACAAGTGTTGGCGAAAAGGATTATGGTCGCCGAGTGCTTGATAGTCTTGGCAAAACAATTATCCATGGAGTGAATATCAAGCCTGGAAAACCCTTGCTTTTTGGAAAGGTTGACCAAACACTTGTCATGGGGCTTCCCGGATTCCCTGTCAGTGCTCTTTTGCTTGCCTATAATTTTCTTATCCCTTTGGTCCAAAAACTTGCAGGTTACGGCAACACTCTTGACCCTTGGGTTGATACAGAACTCATCGAAGATATTCAGCCCGACCCCCATAAGCATTTTGTTGTTCCAGTAGCATTTCACGAAGAAGGTGGCGGTGTTTCAAGCACCTTTAGGGGAAGCAGCGCTATTTCAACCCTTGCTCAAGCTGAAGGGTACATTGTCTTGCCTCCTGGAAATAAAGCCTATCAGGCTGGAACGCAAGTTTCCGTTCGCATGATGTAAAACGTTTTATTTACAAGGTTTTTCTTGAAGACAGCTCTTCTTGAAAACGATAGTGTAAAAAGCTGATACGATAGCTATGGCGAATCAACGTTTTGTTCATACAGACCTGTTCAGCAGGGAAAAGCGAAAAATCATACTCGCTTTAATTCTTCAGCTTGAAGCTATGAAACGTTCGGGAGTTCAATCACTCTATGCCACTCCCGACTTCAAAGTACGCTTGAAAAAAGTGCTCAAACCTGAAAATAAAGTTCAAACACGACCTGAATCTCCTAATATTCAACCTCAAGAAAAACAAGCTCAAGCTTTGATTCATACAACTCCACAAAAGAAGGAAAGTTCTTCCGTGCCAAAACATAAAGCAGTTATTGTTCCAAGTGTCGCTGCACAAAAACTCGGAGCCTATAAGAGCAAAAACGCTCAACGCTTACAACGACTCGCAGAAGAAATAAGCAAATGTGGGCGTTGTCGCTTATGCAGCACTCGAACCCAAACGGTTTATTCACGCGGGAACCCAGCTTCTCCTTTAATGATTATTGGCGAAGCCCCTGGCGCTGATGAAGACAAGCAGGGTTTACCCTTTGTTGGACGCGCAGGCAAACTTCTCAATGAAATTCTTTCAAAGGGGATGGGTTATGATCCAGATGATGTTTATATTGCCAACGTTCTCAAGTGTCGTCCCCCAAACAATCGCAACCCTGAGCCTGATGAAATTGCAGCATGTCGAGACTACCTTCTTGAGCAGGTTGAAATTATAGATCCCCTTATGATCATTGCTTTAGGTCGCTTTCCTGCTCAATGGCTTTTGGAATCAAAAGAATCTATCGGACGCTTGCGGGGAAAAATTTGGAATGTGAACAACCGTAAGATTCTTGCAACTTACCATCCAGCTTATCTCCTGCGAAATCCAGCAGCGAAGAAAGAGGTTTGGAAAGATGTTCAACTTGCCATGGACTTTTTTGGACGTGGTAAACCCTTACCAATGCGCGGATAGGGAGGCTTTGGGACTTTAAACCCAAGCGGAAAAAATCTCTGAACAAAGAACTTTAGTAAAAGCTTAAGGCTCTTCACCAGCGCCATACAAGACAATCGAACCTGGAGTTGCTCCTGGATCAACGATTTCCGGAGAACCAATCGTTGAAGAACCTACCAAACGCTCAACCTTGACTCTTTTAAGTGTTAACTGTGATTCAGGAAGTCCTGAATTAATTGCTGTTGTTCCATCGGCGTACCAATACTCTAAAGTATCAGTCCCTGTAATACTTTGAGTTGAAAGCCATGCCCCTGTGCGAGACAGCCAGAGATTTGAGGCAATTCCAAGGGAAAAAGCCGTAAAGCTTTTTGATGAAGGAGTAACGTTTAAAGTTATAGCGCGATCTCGATTCGGAATCAGGAAAACATCACTGCCTTCGGTGGTGGTGCCAAGACGATGGCTGGGATCTGCTGTCGTACTTATTCCACGATGGATGGCAATCGCAGTGCCATCTTGAGAAACAAGCACATCATGAATCCTTCCAGCACTCACAAGGTTCGTAATGTCAACAGCAACAACCGGTCCAGTATGAAGAGAGAAAACATAAAGGTTTTCAACGTTTTGTGCTGATTCAACAACAACAAAAGCATCTCCAGATTGAACCGATGCCGATGTCGGTCCTGTAACTCCGAAAAAGCGACTTGAAAGGTGCGGAAACGAAGTATTGCTCCCTGCTCCTAAGGGATTTGGCTGATCAAACCCGCTACTTAAAAGAGTCTGGGAATTATTCAAACGATAGACAGGAGCAATTGGGTTACCAGCTCCATCGCGAACGTCTGCCACCGTATTTGTTCCAGGCGAAACATTGGTGTTGCTCGCCGTAAGATCAAGAAAAGCAAGCTTAGCATTCGCTGGAGGAGTTGACTGAGCAGAAGCATCAAGCATTACAAGGGTCAGTAAGGAGCGATTATTTGCAACCGATGCCCCTTCTTCTGAGCCAACAATCATTGAGACACGGTTCGTTGGGTTAGAAATATCGAAACCACCGGTTGGTGGAGTTATGGTTGGTGATACGCCGGTAATGCGATCACGAGTTGACAGATGGGCAAAGGGTGCCGATGTAAATTCAGAAGAATAAAGAAAGACCGCCCATTCGTTTTGTTCCCCACTCGCAAAGCGCCCGTAGCTGAAGAATAGACGTGTATCCAGGCCTTGAGTTCCAAGCTTCGAAGGAAACATCAGTCCAGTACAAACGCCCATATTTCTCTCAAAAGCATCAACGTTGATATTAATACCTGTTCCAGCAGGATCAGTTGCGCGTGGTGAAGCTGTTACCCGTATAATACTGACGCTTGAGTTTACTGATGCAACATAAACTTCATCACGAACGTCATTGCCTGTCCCATCGGTATTGCCCAAATTTGTTTCAAGCAGAACAAATGCTACCAGGCTGCCATCAAAATTAATCGTATGCCCAACATGGGTAGAATTTCCTGTGGAGTTTGTTTCTCCAAAGACCACGCGACGATCATTGCTTCCAAAGTCGTTAGCATTGGAAGCAGAGTAATCCTCTTTATAAACCGAATCTGAATCAAAGATTTCAATCAAACGAACATCTGCCCCAGCACCAGGGCGATCCGTTTCAAAAAGAGTCGTGCGTTGAGCCGTTTTTAACGTGCCGTCAACAACCCAGATATCGCGCCATAGACCGGCCAGCGTTGTTGTTAAAGGACTTGCGGATGTAATGCCCTGGCTTATGTCATTGCCCGCGCAGATTGCAATTTTCTCACCATCACCGGAAGCCGCAAAGTGAGTCGAAATTTTTGAAGGAGTTGTTCCCGTAAGCGTTGGTAACGTCACTTGAGTTGCGACAGGAGGTTGTCCTGAAGCATCAATGAGAGCATAGTAAAGCTTATCACCACTAAGTTCGCTACTGGAAAACCACAATGCGTCCCCAGCTCGAGTAACCGTTTGGTGTTTTACCGTTCCTGATCCAAGAGCACTCAAATCAACTTCTATCATGTTGCTGTTGTTATTTGAAAACTCTCGATAGTCTGTTCGGCAAATCCAAAGTTGTGTTCCGGAGTCAGCCGTAACCGCAAAGATAGCTTCATCACTGAAGTTTGCAGGCACATAAATCTCTTCATGGATGTTGGTGTTGAAGTTAAAGGTCTGGACGCCGCTGAATGTATCGACGGCTACAATTGAATCCTGAGTTCCCGTTGGATTGGTTCCGTCTTCAAGGTCGGTAAAAGTATAAAGCCTGCAGCTGGCGTTTTGGGTTTGAGCTGAATCGTTTGGAAGCAGGGATGAATAGCTTGGACATTGAATATAACTGAGTACGCTGTTAAGCTTTACTTCATGAGCACGATCCCCGGCACAACGGAGGTTATGCTGAACACCAGTCAATCCAAGGCGAGCGCTTCCGTTCAGAAATTGTCCTGAGCCCAGGCCACTCAGCAAAGCATGAGACGTTGGTGTAGCCGTAGCCAATCTTTCCCAACTTCGTACAAAACTTTGAGAAGTTACGCTGCCACCAGAAGTCAGGTTTGAAAGAACGACACTTGGTGGAAAGGCTGATCCCGAAGGACCTGGATTTGTGCTTACTGTAATGGAGAAACTTTGATTTTTCGTATTACCCTGACCATCATCAGCCTGAACTTGAACACTGTGTGGAGATGTTGCTATATCGGCATTGCTTGGAAGCCAGGTAATAAGCCCACTACCGCTGATACTCATGCCGTTCGGCGATTGTGGCAGGGACCAGGTGACAGGATCATTGTCAGGGTCGTTGGCTTGAACCTGATAGCTATACGAAACTCCATCAAAGGCCTGAGTCCCAGGTAAACTCGTGATATTTGGCGGTTGATTGGGAGTTCCTCCCGTACCTGAAGCCGTTGAATTAACATTAAAAGTATAATCAACAGCAGGGTTATTGCCATCGTTAATACTGACTGTAATGCTGTAAACCCCGTCTATGGTTGGAGTCCAGGTGAAAAGGCCGCTTGAAGTGTCAATATTTGAAGTGCCATTAATGGGCGGAGTAACAAAACCAAAACTTAAAGGATCACCATCGGGATCACTGGCATCAAAATCAAAGCTGTAGAGCGTTGAAGTTTGATGAACTAACTGTTGAGTGCTTGGAGCGTTCGTGAAACTAGGCGGCGTGTTCTGAGGACCTCCGCCGCCCTGAACATTAATTATAAGTGAAAAATTTCTTGTAATGATTTGAGCAGGGCTGGATGCATCGTTGAGGCGTATTTCGAAATTAAAGGTTCCACTGGAAAAGGGAGTACCACTGAGAACTCCCTGGGAGCTTACACTTAGGCCGCTTGGAAGGTTGCCAGAGATGTGAGCCCATCCATAGGGGGCCTGTCCACCACTTGCAACAAAACTGAACGTATAAGCTTGCCCCACTTCTCCATCATTCAACACTGAACTCGTAAGTGCCAGGGGGGTGTTTCCTGTACCACCTGAGGGAATTCCAAAGGACAATCCACTGCCTCCGCTGCCTCCACAATTGAGAACAAAGAAAGTCAGCAGGCTCAGAAAACATACTTTCAAAAGACCATTTCGCAGGCGCCAAGGGGAAGGCATGCTCATTTATCTCTCCATATACTTATGCTAATTATAAAACGAAAAACTTAAACATTACCTGACGGAACAAAAAAGAAATCCTTATTCAGTGTGAAATATCGCGGGAAGAATAATAAGGAATGTAGAGGTTGTTTGGGCTGCTTCATAAAGCGCTAAGCAGGAGCCCCGGGGGAAAAACTTGGAGGTGCGTGAGTTGGCCCATCAAATTCTGTTGTGTCAACAACTTCTAGACCTGGGTCAACAAGCTCTCTAAGACGATCCTGGATAAAAAACTTCATGGTTGTATTTGAGCTTGAGCAACCAACACAATGGCCATGGAGTCGCAGAAAAACACGTTTCTCTTCAACGTTGACAAGCTCGACATCACCCCCATCCATAGCAACTGCGGGCCTGATTTCACTATCAAGTACGTCTTGTATCAGCTGCATGATCATTAATTTTGGTTTTTGTGATTGTTGTGCTGCAGGTTTTTCTGGTTGAGAATTTTCTGTGGTAGTGGCAGGAGGCTCTGGCGTATCCTCCGCTTCCCCATGGAATTTTGCAACCGCATGGCTGAAAGCATCAAGAATATCAAAACGCAGGTTAGCCCCCATTTGGGCATCCGCATCAAGAAATTGCAGCACCTCTTCTTTTTTTATCTGGAGGGCTTGATCGATGCTTTTTTCAATGATCATCTCACTGAAAGCTGATGCTGCGGCAATGGCAGGGGCATTATTAAAAATCTGATAACGAACTTGAGTAATCATTCCTGATCTATCAAGATTAATGAAAAGTTTAATTTTAGACCCTCTGACAGGATCTCCTGCATTGCCTGAAAGTGTAGCATCCTCGAGTTTTCCAACGTTACGAGGATGGAGAAAATGGTCTTTTATTTTATTCGCAAGCTGGGCCATTGAAAAATCCTTTCCAGTAATAACTTTGTCTCCATCGTATATCAAACCAGCTTTTCAATCAATTATGGATGATAAGAACGTTTGAACACATGCCTGCTTTTGCTTGTGATAAGCGTTGTTGCTTGAGCAAGTGAAAATTGAAAAGGGTTCCAATATGAAGGTTATTTTATCATTTTTTGCTGGAAAGCATAGTCCTTTACAGGAAAAGCATGTGTTCGGTATTCTATGATAAAAGTGTTTTTTTTCTCTCAAGTCTTCCAGAAATCTGGCTGATTTATCTTTTGATGATTGAAGTTGAGAAGCGGAGCTGTTTTTATGGGGTGTCTTAAACTTTATTTCATCCTACTTTTATAAGTACCAGGAGAAGCATGGGACAAATTCCCCCTCAAACACAATTCAAGATCTCAGAAAAAGATGTGAAAACAAGTCTTAAGCTTATGGTCGATCAGCAAAAACGCCGCCGCAATATGCGTTTCTGCTTTATTCTTTTTGGTGTGCTGACAGCTTTGCTTGGGCTTGCTACGTTTTATATCGCAACTCAGCAGCCTCATGCAGAACGTTTGCGGGTTGGGGTTTCTCCTCAAGGAGAGCTCACTTTAGCTTTACACCACACCGATCTGTTGCGTGCACAATCCCACTATCAGCTCGGGGTTCAATCTTCGAACAAGAAGACACTTCGGTGGTCAGAAAAGTTTAAAGGTAAAATTCGAGATATAGAGTTCTATCCAAACGGAGATGTTATTGCTCTCTCGGATACTTATGCCTTGCATTTTCCTCGTTCAAAGTCTGATCAGGAGCAAAAGCTGGGAGCTCCTGAATACCTGAACTATTATGCCCAAGCCCAGGGGACAGAGGCTGCTATCACTGGAGAAGCAATGCTTCCTACGGCTGCCACGGAGGGCAAGCTGATACTTGCCGGTTTGGACCAGGGAAAGCTTCGGGCCTATCCAGCTCAAAGGGCAGATGAAGCTGTTCATGAAGTTAAGCTTGAAGCTCTTGAAGGCGCTCCAAGTGGGGTTGCACTTCTTCCGGCAGGCAAACGACTTCAATTTCTTGCTCAGTTGCACGCTCAGGGGAATGATGGCAAAGCACTATCTCCTCAAGGGCAGCTTTATGCCGTTAGTTTTGAACTTGCGCGCCAGCCTCTTTCTTCGCTCTCTTCTGCTTCAGAAGATTCTTCCGAAGAGGGTTCTGCAGTGGAAGAAAGCTCTAGAAAAGAAGGAGTATCTCCAGAAGAAACAGAACCAGAGGGCTTGGAAGAGCAGGCTGAATCCTCCCTTCAGGAGCAGGATGAAGCTGAAGAAGAAAGCCAAGAGCCAATCCTTGAGCCTTCAGGGCAGGAAGCAGGCCCTGAAGAGGATCGTTTTGTTTATCTGCCAGTGAATATTCAAGTTAAACGACTTGCAGTTCATATTGAAAGCTTTTTTGCTCTGACAGATACTCAACGCTTGCTTGTTCTTTACCGAGAGTACGGAGAGCTTGCATGGAAGGCCGTGCTCGGAAAAGATCAAGAATGGAGCGACCCTTTTGAAGTAAAAGGACCAAAGCCGGAGACGCCATTATTGAGAGCCCAGCAGGCTGCTCCTTTGTTGGCTTTTTCTCAAAATAAACTCTATCAATGCCTGCTGCATAAAGATAAGAAACACCTCGAGGTATATGCCGCTGACATAAGTGAACAAGGGTTAGGTTCCTGGAGTCATAAGGCTTCTTTCGAACTTCCCTTCTTTTATGACCAGAACTTTCTTCATATTACGCTTGGACTTTTTCTTGCTACACTTGTAGGCAATATTTTCTGTGGTATCTGGCTTGGCTTAAGGCGCGGTCACCCTATGGTTTCTGTGGTTGATCGGAGTGCAAAAGATCAAGAAAAAGAGATCGGGCTTTTCATGCAAAAGCTTGCGCAGGCAACGCTGCTGTGGGCTAGTATGGGGCGGCGATTGATCGCACTTTTCATTGATCTTTTGGTTTGTGGCATTCCGGTTATGATTTTGACAGATATGACCGGTCTTGATTTTGAAAAAGCCATGAACCTTTATCCCTTTTTTCAAGAGCAGGGGTTGCTTGATGGCATTGTTGAGCGGACTCTTACTTTACTTGTTCTGGCTCTCTATGGCTTTTTCTGTGAAGCTTCCTTCGGAGCAACCCTCGGCAAGAGAGTTCTTGGCTTAAAGGTTGTCAACGTTAAGGGAGAGCAGGCGGGCTCTATCGCACTTTTTATGCGTAACATTCTTCGTATTCTCGAATGGTGTCACCCTCTTTTAATTTTTATAAGCATGATGAGTGTTATCTTTTCTCCGAAACGTCAGCGTTTAGGAGATTTGCTGGCAGGAACAGGTGTTATCATTGCCCTTTCAGCGAAAAAAACAACAGATCGTGATTCGCAAAACAAGCCACAAAATTAATCGCACTAAGAGACGAGTTTTAGAGTTCAGCCTGTGGTTTAGCTGTAAAAGGAAGTGTAGCTTAGAATTTTTCCTAAGAGACGGGCAGCGGCAAATTCTGTTTGCTGACTTCCAGAGATCGGTGCAACTTCTACAATATCAATCCCTCGAACGATTCGTTCTTTGCAAACTTTGTGAAGTACTTCGAGCACAACCCACCAGTCAAGCCCGCCAGGCTCAGGTGTACCAGTGCCTGGCATAACGCTTGGATCAAAACCATCAACATCAATGGTTATGTAAACATCCTGACTTAAGCGGTCAACGGCTTCTTGGATCCAGGGCCCTGAAGATCTTGTCCGGGAAGCAGGATAGCACCAGACAGGATTTTTAAGCTCTTTTGATTCATCTTGGGCTGATGCTTCACGGGAACGAATTCCCATCTGAACAATGGGGCAGAGCTCAGCGATTCGGGCAGCAACACAAGCATGGTTGAAGGGGTCACCAAAATAACTCTGGCGCAAATCAGAGTGGGCATCGATTTGCAGAACCGAAAGCTCTTTGAACGTTTCATGACAGGCTTTTACAGCCCCAAAACTTACAGAATGTTCGCCACCGATCAGTACAGGAATTTTCTTGTGATCTAATACAAGGCGTGTGCTTTGATATGTTTTTTCGTTGATTTCTTTGGAGCTGCATTGACAGTCAAGGGGGGCTAAGGTGCAGACTCCTGCTTCAAGAAGAGGCGAAGCATCAAGCTCCTGGTCATAGAATTCAACGTGCTGGGACGCTTCCAGAATTGCTCGGGGACCTTGGGCTGTGCCTTTTCCGAAGGTTGCGGTTTTATCAAAGGGTGCTTGAGCAATCACGAAGCGGGCTCGTTCAAGGGAGCTGAGTTCAGGCTCAAGACCGAAATAACCATCGGGCCCTGTGATAACGTGAAGCTGTTGTTCTTCCATGGTTTATGGTTCTTTCGTAATCTTTGTGTTGTCAAGCTTGAGTTAGCGCTATCTTTTCAAGGGATAAAGGACTCATTAAATCAAGGGATAAAGGTAAGATCAAAAGTGAAATGGAAACTTCTGTGTGGGACTTCGGAGCACTTCGTAGTGAGACTTTGGAGCGAGACTTTGGAGCGAGACTTCGGAGTGAGACTTCGGAGTGAGAAGAGAGTGCCGGGGTTGGCACTCTCTGAAACGAAGAAGCCCCCAAGCTGTTCTGAAACGGAAAAGCCGTCGTACAAATAATACCTCACTCCCAATGTGACTAAAGTCACATTTTCTTAAGGCCTCCCAGAGCTATAAAATCCTATTTTGTAATCATTTGAAGAAGCCACCAAGCTCTTCTGGATCGGAAAATCCCTCGTACAAGCATACCTCGCCCCCAATATGACAAAAGTCGTACTATGACTTTAGTCACACATTTGAAGCGAGAAGGTTTCATCTCGACGAAACCTTTCGAAAGACCTTTGCCCAGGTTCTGCGCAGGGGAAATACTTCGGAGTGGGACTTTGGAGCGGGAGCAGAGTGCTGGGGGCACTCTGCGAAGTGGAAAAGCTTTTTATCCCAAAATCGTGCTAAAACGGAGAAGCACGGAGTCGTCGAGAGCACCCAGCTTCTCCATTCTTATCTGGAAGTTATCAGCCACACCCTTGATTACCATGAAAAGCTGAAAATTCGTGGTGCTCGTGACCTTCCCGCGGCTACTGAAACCAAAACGATTCCCCGCCATCTTAATAAGTTATGAAGCATGGCCTTTCTTATGGGGTAGGGAGTTCAGTTTTCAACCGGGGGCAGGGAAGCTTCTTACGTTATGTTGTTTTCTTTTCTCCTAAAGCGACTAAAGTCACACTTCGGAGCTGGGGGTAGGAAATCCCCTCTCAAGCTAGAGGGGATCCATTGGATAACCCCCTTAAAGTGACTTTTATCACTTTAGCTTAGGGCTTCTCAGAGCTCTAAAATCTTAAGCTGCCCCAAAGAATCATTTAGAAGTGTCTAGCCTCTTTATTTAAGATCGTTCCCAAGTCGGGCAAAAGTTGCTCGATCACAATTGTATACGCGGTCGGTTACAACCCACTACTTTAAGTGCAACTGCACTTATCACAAGACTGCGAATATCCCTGCTCCTTTGGGTGCATTGGGTGTTCGTTTCTTGTGAAGGCTGTAGTGGGCCTGTAACCGAGCGATGCCTGGTGCGCCCTTTCGTTTTGGTATCGTTTACCGCTTCACCTTTTTTAAGGAGGCCAGCGATGCCAAAGCCCTTACGTGTTATGATTCTTTATCCGGACCCATACTTCAGAGAAACCTTTGTTGAGGCCTGCCGTAAGTATGGCCTGATTGGCCGGGCCGTGGACAGCGTAGAGCTGCTTCAAAGCTACCTTCAAGCCTTAGAAACAGACCTTGTTCTTTTGCATGAAGACTTCTTTGATGACGAACTCTATTACAACCTTCACGAAAAATATCCTGATCTCAAAATGACGCTCCTCGATCCAAGCTTTGAGAAATGGGATTACATGGGAACTGAAATTGTGATCCAACACATCTTGAAAGAGAATCCCCCTTCGGAATCAGAGTAAAACTCCAAGGTTTTTGTCTAAGACTTTAGAATCAAGCTCACTCTTAAAGTGACTTTTATCACTTTTCGGGATGGGGCTTTGGAACACTTCGCAGTGGGAAGACTTTGGAGCGGAGTGCTGGGACTTTGGAGTGATAGGCGCGATCACAAAATCGCGCTGAAACGGAAAAGCTTGAGTTTCTGCGAAGTGGAAAAGCTTTCACCTTAACAAAACCTTTCGAACCACCTTTGCCTAAATCTTGCGAAGAGAAAAAATGGTTGTCCGAGCCGTCGAAAGTGCTCACTTCCTCCACTCTTATTTGGAAGTACTCAGCCATGCCCTTGATTATTACGAAAAACTGAATGTCCGCAGAGCTCGTGACGTTCTCACCGTTACCGAAATCAAACCAATTTTTCAGGGACTTCATAAGTTATGAAGTATGGCCTTTCTTATGGAGTGAGAGAATTCAGTTTTCAAACGGATCCGAAAAACTTCTTAAGTTATGTTACTTTCTTTTCTTCGCCCCTAGTGTGACTTTGGTTACTTTTTGAACTGAGCGTGGAAAAGCTGCTCTTGGTTTGCGAGGAGCCCATTGCCCTGAAGTGACTAAAGTCACACTTCAGGAAAAACTTCTTGAGCTATGTTATTGCCTCTACCCCTAAAGTGACTTTTATCACTTTTTCTGAGGGCCTCTCAAAGCTATAAAATTGTATACTCCCCAAAAGAATCATTTAGAAGTGTCTGACCTCTTTGTTTAAGATCATTCTCAAGTCGGGCAAAAGTTGCTCGACGACAATTGTATACGCGGTCCTCACAAACGACCACTTCAAACGCTTGTGCGTTTGATCTCTAAACCGCGAATAACTCAACACGCTTTGGGTGTGCTGGGATTGTTCGCTTTTAGAGAGGGCCTTGGTCGGCCTATGAGGAAGCGATGCCTGGTACACCCTTTCGTTTTAAGCCTTTTTTCGGGCTTTTTGTGGTGCCTGGCTTCGCTTACCGCCAAACCTTTTTTAAGGAGGCTGAGCGATGCCGAAGCGCTACCTTTTCACCCTTTATGGCTATGAACTTTTTAATGGCTCTTTCCTCAAGGCCTTTGATCTCAACGAGTGCCAGGTTCTGCTAACAGCGAGCCCAGAACGCCTGGAAGCGATGCTTGAAGTTCTGTCTCTTGATCTTGTGATTTGTCATGAGGACCGTTTGGACAAGACCCACAGCGTAATCAAAAGCTCTGAGCACGAGGTCAAAGTGTTGGCAGTCACGGACAACCCATGTGAGGAGCATCATAAAAAGCTCAAAAGCCGCGGCGCTGACGACCTGATCGTTATGCCAGAAAGCAACGATACGATTATCAAGAAGATCAAAAGCTTAACTTCTTCCTGAGGCAAAAAGTGACTTTTATCACGTTTTGGGCAGAGGCTTTTCCTGGCGTAAAATGCTCAAATAATTTTATACTTTTGCAACCCTTCGGAATGGGAGGTGCAGCCCCCAAGCTGCACCGAAATGGAGAAGCCTTAATCAAGAGAACCCGCCTCTTTCTTGAGGTGTCATACAATAAAATAATTATAGAATTTTGCAACCACCCAAATATTTTTGGTTGCATTTGTAAGTTATTTGAGACAAACAAGTTACGACTCTAAATTGGCGGCTGAAAAACACTCGAGTGTGGTTGCAAAATAGGGCTTGTTTAGGCTCTATAGCGAAGAGCGATTTTGGATCTCGTGTAAATAAGCTTTGGTATTGATAGCTCTTGTAAGAAGATCTAAGCTTAGCGCTGATCTGGCACGAAGGAGAGCAAGTCTTGAAAGATAGAAAGAGTCTGGATCTCACGGATATTGAAGACTTTAATCCTGATAGAACCTGAAGATTCAGGAAAAGAAAGGGAGTGCTGTGGCACAGGCAGAGCATAAGCGTATTGGAGTGATTGGTGCTGGCTACTGGGGGCAAAACCTGGTTCGGGTCTTTTCTGAACTTGGTGCGCTTGCTTTGGTTTGCGATGCTCGCGAAGAGGTTCAAGAGCGGCTCAAGCAGCACTATCCTGGTCTGCAGGTTTGTAGTAATGTTGAAACTTTGCTTGAAGCAGATATCGATGGTGTGGTGATTGCCACTCCTTCTTCAAGCCACGCCCAGCTTGCGCTGCAAGCGCTTGCTGCTGGTAAGCACATCTTTGTTGAAAAGCCCCTTGCGTTGACAAAAGAAGAAGCACAAGCCATTGCTGAACAAGCAAAGCAACAAGACAAGCAAGTCTTGGTTGGTCATTTAATGCTTTATCATCCTTGTTTATTGGCGGCTAGAGAGCTTGTCCAGCGAGGTGATATTGGGCGTCCGCTTTATCTTTATGGCCGTCGTGTGAACCTTGGGCGAGTTCGTATGGACGAAAATGTGCTTTGGAGCTTGGGGCCTCATGATCTTTCGATGGTCAATTATTTGCTCGATTATCCAAAGCTGGAACGGGCAAGAGCAAGCGGTATCATATGTATTGATAAAGCAGAAGAGCTTGAGGACGTGGTCTTTGCTCAGCTCCTGTATGAAGGGGGGTTGAGTGCACATTTTCATTTCTCCTGGCTTGATCCTGATAAGCGCCGAGAGCTTGTAGTTGTAGGCGAAGAGAAGATGCTCGTTTTTGACGATATGCAACCCCGTGAAAAATTGCGTATTTACGATAAAAGCGTGCAGAAGCGGAGAGAAGACGATTATCAGGGGTTTATGGCTGCTTTGAGTGTGCGTTCCGGAGAGGTCTATGCTCCAGACATTGCCATGACCGAACCTTTGAAACTTGAAGCCAAAGATTTTTTGGAAGCATTAACATCTGGGCAAACTCCCCGAAGCAGTATCCAAAGTGGCTTAGCAGTGGTCGAAGCGTTAGAGGAGCTTTCTAAAGATTTGAAGCATAACAGGAGTATTCGAGTGTAACCATGAAACGGGTACTCTTTATAGCTTATCACTTTCCTCCGCTTGCCAGTGGGGGAACGCAGCGCTCTCTGAAATACGTGAAGTACCTGCCAGACTTTGGCTGGCAGCCAGAAGTTGTCAGTGTTGCAGATGCCAAGACAGCTTTTCATGATCAGGCGGGCTTGCTTGAAGTGCCAGCAAGCATACGAGTGGTTCGTATCAAAGACCCACGAGAAAGCTTGTTGCAAAGAATAGGACGTCGGTTTTTCCCTCAATTCTTTGAGAGGGTTTTTCAAAGCAATCAGCTTGACAGCCAAGAGGCTTGGAGTGAGAAGCTCTTGAAAGTCTTGAAACCAAAGCTGCCTCAAAGCGATTTGATTTTTGTCAGCGCTGCTCCATTCAGTACTTTCTTATCGGTTCTCAAGCTTACCCAGGGGCAGGATATTCCTCTTGTATTTGACTTTCGGGATGAATGGGCTAACCACCCTTTTTTAAAGGACCAGAGGAGCAAACAAGAACAGGACCAGATTGAAGCTTTTGAGAGAAAGTGTATAGAAGGAGCATCAAAAGTGATATCTGTATCAGAAGGAATTCGCCAAAAGTTTCTAGAGCGCTATCCCAATAAACCAGAGGCTTTTTTTCAGGCACTTTATAATGGCTATGATGAGGCAGATTTTAAAGATAAAGCTATTGCTCAAAGCAGAGAGAGAGAGAAGCTTTTCTTTTGCTTACGTTTTATTGGGATGCTTTATGCTTATGTTTGTCCTCGAACGTGTTGGCAGGCTTTAGCGCAGCTGAAGCAGGAGTTTCAAGCAGAAGGAAAAACCTTTAACATTCGTTTTGAGCATATTGGAGCTTTGAGTGAGGAGTACCAGGCGTTGCGTTTGCAGTTAGGACTTGAAAAAGAAGTGTGTTTGTTAGGATACCAAAGTCATCAGGATGCTCTTAGAGCATTACGCAGCGCTGATATGG
The DNA here is from genome assembly GCA_964548115.1 of uncultured Planctomycetaceae bacterium. GTDB lineage: Bacteria > Planctomycetota > UBA8742 > UBA2392 > JABWBM01 > CAZJPQ01. Next base: position 63,018 of record CAZJPQ010000003.1, on the reverse strand, counting down.
CTGGGGTCTTTTTAGATGACAACCCAGAAGCTCTTCGGGTTCCAGGCGGCAAGATTTTTGAATACCTGCGCTCAGGGGTTCCGATTCTAGCCGTTGTTCCCTTAGGGGGTGAGATTGCAGAGCTGGTTCAGGAGTTTGATGCTGGTTATGTGGTTGAGCCGGGAGATATTAAGGGGTGTGCCGAGGCAATTCGAGCCTGCTATCAAGAATGGGAAAAAGGAAGCAGGGAGGCGTCCGAACTTGGAAAGAAAAGAGTAGAAGCAGGTTTGAAGCGTTTTGAGCGTAAGGCGCTTTGCTCTCAATTAGCAAGAACTTTTGATGTTCTTCTTGAGGCTAAGCAGGGCTGAATTGCAGTGAGACAGTATATTAAGTTTGAAACTTGAAGAGAAAGGTATTGCTATGGCAGAGCCTTATATTCACCCCAGCGCGATTATTGATCAGGGAGCCGTGTTGGAAGATGATGTTAAAATCTGGCATTTTTGTCATGTGATGGGTGATACTCGTATCGGCAGAGGAAGCATCCTGGGCCAAAACTGTTTTGTTGCTGGTGGGGTTGAAGTTGGTGCGGGCTGCAAAATTCAAAATAATGTTTCTCTTTATAATGGTGTCATTCTTGAAGACCAGGTGTTTTGTGGTCCTTCTATGGTCTTTACCAATGTTCATACGCCTCGGGCTTTTGTTGAGCGTAAAGAGGAATTCTTGCCAACACGCGTTAAACGTGGAGCAAGTCTAGGAGCAAACAGTACCATCCTTTGTGGTCATACTATTGGAGAGTATGCTTTTGTTGCTGCGGGAGCCGTTATAACAAAGGATGTACCAGCTTATGCTTTAATGGTTGGGGTGCCAGCTCGACTTTTGGGTTGGGTTTCTCGTTTGGGGCGTGTATTAGGGGATGATCTTTGTTGTCCGGAGAGTGGAGAGCATTATAGGCTTCACGAAGGAGTGCTGGTTCCAGTGGAATAAGCCAGTGGCAAAGGATGAAGGCCATCGTTTTATTGTAAACCCTTTTGAATGTTAGCCTTGAAATTGTGTTGAATTTGAAAAGTCTTGTGCCACTAGAGGTTCTTGAAAAGAAGTATTGAAGGTGCCGGTTATGGTTTTTTATCGGTTTCTGGTAGTAGCGATCGAATGTAATAAAGCACTGCTACTCGGGCGCAAGGGTAGGCATAGCCAAAGTTCTGCTGAAGGTTTTTAAGCAGTGTTTTTGTTTCGTGATACTTCTTGTCTTCTTCTTGTGCAATGAACTTTTGAAAAGCTTCTTCGTTTTTGCAGCGGGTCAGGATTTTCTCAATATCAGTCCAAAGAATGCTATCACGTTTTTCTTCGAAGAGGTTTTGAACAAGGGCAGTGAAGATGTCATGGTAAAGCTCTTGAATATTCAGAATTTTTCCTGGCTCAGCAGCACTTGATGCTCGATTAAGCATTTTGAAACGAAACTCCTTGCGATCATTCTCGGGCACTTTCATAGCATTTTCAACTCGACCCATCAGGGTCTCACTGGGTGGTTCATTTTGGTCTTTGATCGGGTTGTGAACAAGCTCCTTCTTATTATAGGCCGTAATATGTTTAAGGTAGTTTCGAACTGTTTTGGTAAACGTATCCATGTCAAGGTCAAGAACAGAGCTTTCAATTTCTTGACGTAAGGTATGGTCATATCCCTGGCGTAAAAGAGTAAGGAATGCTTGAGGATGAAACCATTGCTCCTCTGGCTCAAGGGCAAGAAAGTCATGGTTTTCCGGTCCCTGTTGAATGACCTGGTCGATCAGGTCAAAGACTTGAAAAGGAGTAAAGCAGTCGACGGTTTCATCTTCAGAAAGGTCTGCAAAAAGGTTTTGCAAAGCCCTTGTGGGTACCCCGTTCATGCCCTCGTATTTATTTTCAAGGAAGAGTCTGCGGCGCACCGCCCGGTTTAATTTCTGGCGCTCTTTGCTATCAAGTTCATCAGGATATTCCCCGGCATAAAGGAACATTTTCATAGCAGGTGTTATTTTCTTTAATACGGCTTGGGCTTCACTGTCGAATTCTTGATGCTTGAAGAGTTGAGTTGGAGTCAGGCGTGTCATAACAGCCCAGCGGGCAGCTAAACTTGTGGTATGAGGAGCAATCTTGATTTTCTTTTTTAACTGGCGCAGTTCGCGCTTATAGATTTTTTCTTCATTACGGTAGTTGCGCATATAGGGAATATCAAACTTGCGGATGCGTGATCGCAATGCTTTTGAAATGGGATCCTGCCGTAGGGCTAAATATTCATGGATATTGCTGGTTCCAATAATAACGCAATCAATGTTGCACGTGGTTTCTCCGAAGTCAAGCCGGTGTTCTTCAATTGCTCCAAGTAAATGCTGCATTGCGTGGGCTGGTTTTTTAAAGATATCAGAGTAGTGAATAATGCCACGGTTAGCGTGGACATATTTTCCAGAGTAGCGCATAAGATTAATTGAGCCGATTAAATTTGAGATGAAATGATAATTCTCATCCAGCGTGACGGGTTGAGCATGGGTGGGCTGATTGCTTTCAGGAGATACTTTGGCAATACCAACTCCTGCGAATTCACTGAACTGAATGCGTTGCACAAGGATATGCTCCATGACTTTTCGCCAGTTGCCTTCGTACTTGCGAATCAGAAAGTTGTAAATTTGTTTTGAGTTATAGTCGAGCTCACCTTCTAAAAGCTTAAAAGGAATTGGGTGTTTATCTGCAATGCCGGCGCTTTGAAAGATCTTTGTGAGCAGCTCACGGCGCTCTTCTTTTGGGACCAGAAGTAAAGGGTGCTGGTTTAACTGGCTTGGCAAAAGGGCTACGGGTTGGTGAATGCCTGCATAATCACCTTGAGCGTTTCCTCCAAACCCCATGCTGCCAGAACCATCAGAACGAAAATCTTTGCCAAAGCGCCAGGAAAAAGTATAGCTCTCACCTTCTGGAGAAGCGGTATAAGCTTCAAGCCCCGAAGCTAACATGTCAATCAAAGATGTTTTTGCAGTACCGACAGGACCATGGAGGATGACGATACGTTCTTTGCCTTGTTCCTCAGCACACGTGTCAAAGAAACGCACGAGCTTATGGATGTTACGCTCAAGACCATAAATTGCATTCTTGCCATTTCGAAAAGGATCATCAAAGAGTTGATAGCGTTTTACTTCTTCGCCGTTATCCTCGTAAGTTTGCGTTCCAAAGTGAGAGATCATATCACGAATAAGCTGGTAGGCCGTTCGAGTTTGTTTGTAGGGGGCAGCAGAAACCCGCTCCAGATACTCAAAAAAGCTTCCCTGCCAGCTGAGCTTTTGATAACGAGCTTGAGTTGAATTCATGATGAAATTTACAATTTCATGTTCAGGAATAGATTGTCCATTATCAGGGTTCATGGGAGAGGCTCCGGGTTTTGATGATAAATAAAAGAGCTTATAAAGGTGAAACTTTTGAAAGGTGTTCGTATCAAAATCAAACAGAATTCAAAAGATATATTATTTTTATCAAAAGTAATTGTAGTGCTTTAAGGAAAGCAAACCAAGGCTGATTCGCAAAAAACATAAGGCAGAGACCTTACCATGCTGTATAAAGATCAGATGGCAAGAGAGAGCGGGCTCCAACCAGCTTCTTTACAGCTATCATTATAGGTTTTATGGTAAGTGTTGTGTTAGAGGGGGCTTTATTTTTTTTAAGAGTATTTTTTTGTGGAGTTGATGATTAATCCGGAGTGGAAGAAAGGGAAGCATGAAGAAGGAAACATTTTTTAAATCACTTTTGAAAAAGGATGTTGATTATCCTCAACGCAAAATTATCGAAGAGTTTAAGAGGAAGTTTCAGCACGGTCTGAGCTTTACTACGATTAAAAAACTTCGCGATGCCTACAAGAGTAATCAGTACGATAAAGTTGCTCCTGATGTTTTTAAATATTCTGGAGGCAAAAGTACCAGACTTGCAGTGGTCGAAGCTCCTGCTAAGAAGGCTGTACGCAAAAAGCCAGGGAGAAAGAAGGTCGCCAGAAAGGTGACGAAGAAAGCTGTTAAAAAAGGAGCTAAGAAGGGGCGGCGAGGAAAAGCAGCGGCTCTAGAAGTTACAAAAGTAGAGAGTGTTGCTGCTCTTACACCTCGTCGCAAGGTTGGTCGCCCCAGCAAGGTGCGCGGAGATCGACGTGGAAAAGCAAGTGCGCAAAGAGGACGTCGTAAGGCGGATAAACTCTATGTTTCATTTGAAAAGTTTCCTCTTCACCTGGTACTGCTCCAAGAAGGGGGAGAGCTTAAGGACTACCGTTTTAAATCAAAGGCTGATGCCAAGGTCTTTATTTCGAAACAGATCGCAAATGGGGTACTTTCGGAGAAAATTGCTTATTACCCGCGTTCTCCCTTTCACTTTAATGTTGATATATCGCTTTAAACGTGAAGGTTCTCCAGCAGGCTTTTTAATATGATAATTGATATTAAGGCTTGTGCTTGATTGTGAAAGTAGTAGAATTGTCGCCCCTTCGAAAAAGAGGGAGTCAGCTTTTTATAAAGCTGAAATATTTATTTTAATATTTATTTTATAGTTGCATCGAAGCCATTGTACTGTGCTTCAGCGGGCAGGGATAAAAGATCTTTGCTCCGTGGCGAATGCTCTCAAGAAAGCGCCATGACCGAGCTGAAAGTTGTTATTCTGGCTGCTGGCAAGTCAACGAGAATGAAGAGTCGTCTTCCTAAGACGCTTCATGAGGTTGCTGGCAAGCCGATTCTAAGCTACGTGTTGGATCAAGCTTTAAGTCTTGATCCTGCCGAGATTTTCTGTGTTGTTGGTCATCAATCAGACAAGATTCGCGAAAAGTACAAAGACTTTCCTCGTCTCAGCTTTGTAGAGCAGACAGAACAGCTCGGAACAGCCCACGCATTACAACAAACACAACCTTTCTTGAAAGATTTCCAGGGAGCGCTTTGCGTTCTTTGTGGAGACGTTCCTTTATTACGTGTTCAAACGCTGGAAACGTTTTATGCTGATTTTATAAGTTCGGGCAGCATTGCTTCGGTTTTGACGGCGCATTACCAGGATCCTACGGGCTATGGACGAATCATTCGTGATGCCGAAGGAAATTTGCGACAGATTGTTGAAGAGAAAGATTGCTTACCAGAGCTTCGAGAAATACGAGAATGCAATACGGGGACCTATCTCTTCCGAGCTCAAGCTCTTTTTGAAACTTTAGAAGCGATTAAAGCTGATAATGTTCAAAAGGAGTATTATCTCACCGATATTATTCAAGCTTTTTTCTTAAAAGAGCAGAGTGTTGGTTCGACTCTTGTTGCTGAAGCCCAAGAGGTCGTGGGGGTGAACACTCGTAGAGATTTGGCGCTTGCTGATGCTATTGCTCGGGGTTGGATTATGCTTGATTTGCTTGAAAATCAAGGGGTTACTTTGGTTGATCCGGCTACAACCTACATTGATGCTGATGTGAGAATCGGTCAGGATACCATCATCCGACCTTTTAGCTGCATTCGTTCAGGGGTTGTTATCGGAGAGGGCTGTGAAATTGGTCCTTTTGCCCATCTGCGTAGAGGGACTAAGCTTGAGGATGGTGCTAAAGCTGGGGCTTTTGTTGAGCTTAAAAATGCTCACTTTCTGGCTGGAGCAAAAGCGGGCCATATGGCATATCTTGGAGATGTTGAAGTTGGGGCTCATGCGAATATTGGAGCAGGTGCTATCACGGCAAATTACAACGGAGAGGAAAAGCATCGAACGGTTATTGGAGAGAATGCTTTTATCGGCTGTGGCACCGTATTAGTTGCGCCCGTGAAAGTGGGCAAGGGAGGCGTAACAGGGGCCAATACCGTTGTGCCAAAAGGACGAGATGTCTCTGAAGGTGAAACGGTGGTTGGAATTCCCGCCCGACCTTTGTTACGCAAAAACAAAGATGCCTGAAGAAAAGGCGTGATGCATTTGTAGAGGAATACCGGGTTTAGAAGGTTGATAGGGTGTAGTGGGCAAGTTTTTGGGATTGGATGAAGCTTGAGAACAAGAGAAGCATGGGGTTTTTATTTTGTGCTCACAGTTTTGGAAGCGACTACCTCTAAAAAGCAAGAGCTGTGGAGTAAGAAGAAAAAACGGTTAAGAGATTAAGCTGGAACGGTATGAGCCGTTCTCAAGGAAAGAAAAGGAGACAATGGAGCGCCGGCATTTAAAAATTTTTGCAGGAAATTCCACGCTTAAGTTAGCAAAAGACTTAGCTGAAAAGCTGGGAGTCAGTCTTGGTGCTTGCCGAGTTGAGCGTTTTCCTGATGGCGAAATTGATATTAAGATAGAAGACGACATTCGGGGGGCTGATGTTTTCTTTGTGCAGTCAACATGTCCTCCTGTCAATGACTCCTTGATCGAGCTTTTGCTTTTTATTGATGCTGCTCGTCGTGCCAGTGCTGAACGTATTACAGCGGTTATTCCTTATTTTGGGTATGCACGTAAAGATCGCAAGGATGAAGGGCGAGTTCCTATTTCGGCACGTCTGGTTGCAAATATGATTGAAAGTGCAGGAGCTCACCGTGTCCTGACGATAGATTTACATGCTGCTCAGATTCAAGGGTTCTTTGATATCCCGGTTGATCACCTTTATGCTGCTCCAGTGATTACGCCTTATTTTCGTTCTAAAAATCTTAGTAATTTGACGGTTGTTGCGCCAGATGTTGGCCGCTCAAAAGTCGCCCGTGGTTATGCAAAGCGATTGAAAGCAAACCTTGCTATTGTGGATAAGCGACGCACAGGCCCAGATTCAACAGAAATCCTTGATATGATTGGATCGGTCACAGGGCAAAATGTCCTTATCATTGATGATATGATTGCTACAGGTGGTTCAATTCTTGATGCAGCAAAGGCTTGTAAGGAGTTTGGAGCTCAAGCGGTTTATGTTGCTTGTACTCATCCGATCTTCTGTGGCCCGGCTGTAGATCGACTTACGGATCCAGCAATTGCTGAATGTGTTGTTTGTGATACGATTCCTATGGAGCACAAATCTTTTCCAGGGCTTAAAATTCTTTCAGTTTCGAACCTCCTGGCAGAGGCCGTGCGTCGTATCCATTACAGTGAATCGGTAAGCAGACTTTTTCGAGGCATGGAATAATTCTTCGCTTTCGTGATTTTGCTTTTTGCTTTATGAGAAAAGATAAAAGGAGAACAAGAGCATAAATAAGCATGAATGGGAGTGTGTTGAAGCTGAGCTTCATAACCTTCCCCATCGCTCTATAAATAATGAAGGGCAGGGGAATCGAAACCTGAAGCATAGAAGAAGTATCAATCATATAAAAAGAGAGTTTTTAAATTTAAAAATAGAATCAAATCGATAATCAGTAATAATTTGTTCGGAGGAAGAAGAGTGACAGAAAAAAGTATACCAGAGTTAGCGGTTAAGGAGCGTAAAGGCAAGGGCCGGCACCGAGTTGGGCTTCTCCGGGAGGAGGGGTTTATTCCAGCAAATCTTTATGGAAAGAAAGCCGAAAATGCCCATGTTGCTGTTGAGACAAAGGCTCTCAGGGAACTGCTTCAAAGTGGTGGAAAGCTTGTCAAGCTTGGAGGAGAAATTCAGGGAGAGCATGCCTTGGTTAAGGATGTTCAGTTTGAAGCCATCAGTCAAGCTCCTCTGCACGTTGACTTCTTGAGGGTTGATCCAGACCAGCTTGTTGACGTTGAAATTCCTTTTGATTTTTTTGGAAAGCCAAAGGGTGCTGATCAGGGAGGACGCTTTGAAGCTGTTCACACAAGTGTTTCCTTACGATTGCGAGCAGATTCAATTCCTGAAAAAATAGAAATTGATATCAGCCCATTAGGGCTTAATGAGAACCTGAGCTTTGGTGATATTAAACTTCCAGAGGGGGCAGAGCTTTTGAGTAAAGCAACAACAATTGTTTGTTCTCTTGCTATGAGTAAGAAAGCAAAAGCTGCTCTCCGAAAGGAAAAGGAAACAGCTCGTAAAGAAGTGAAGGCATAAGGGTGATTACTTTAATTGGTCTTGGCAATCCTGGAAAGGCTTATGAGAGAACAAGGCATAACGTTGGTTTTATGCTTTTAGATGCTCTTGCCGCTCGTTGGGGAAAAGTGTTCCGCCAAGAACCCGCATTGGAAGCCGAAGTTTTCCGGATCGACCTTGCAGGATTGGATTGTTGGGTTTTGAAGCCTCAAACGTATATGAACAGGAGTGGTCGATCGTTGCGCTTTCTTTCTCAGGCTTTGGATCTCAAGACGGAGAGGTCTCTTGTTGTTTTTGACGAAGTACAATTGCCACTTGGAAGGTTCAAGTTTTCGTTTGGAGGAAGTGCTGGAGGGCATAATGGGGTATCTTCTCTGATCGCTGAAGGAGGTTCTGAAGGTTTTAAGCGATTGCGTCTTGGAGTTGGGCCCTATACCCGAGAAACAGAGCTTAAGGATTTTGTTTTAAGTCGTTTTAGAGAAGAAGAAGAAGAACTTTTGAAAGAGACCCTTGGAGTTGGAGTTCAAGCCATTGATAGTTGGCTTTTTCAAAAAAAGGGAAGTGAAGAAGGATATTCTCAAACGATGAATCATTATAATAGTCGAGGTACTCAGCCTTTGTTTCTCAAGCAGCTCGAAGAGCAAGAGAGCACAGATTCTCAGGCAGGAGATCAAGTGGAGTGAAAGCATAAGAAGATCTGAGAACTTTAATAACTTTGCAAATATGAAGTCCCAGGAAGAACTTGAAAAAGGAGAAAACGTGAAAATTTATGAAGCACTTGTACTTTTGAACCCTGATTTCGGGCGTGAAGAGGAGACAGCCTTAGGGTTTGTCACTTCTCTGATTGAAAAGCATGATGGAGAAATGATTCGAATTGAAAAATATGCAGATCAAGAGCTTGCTTATGAAATCAAAAATTTCCAGAGAGGCGTTTATATATTAGCCGCGTTTCGTCTTACTCCAGGTAAAGTAAAGGATTTGTCGCGCAGTTTTGAACTTGAAGAAGTTATTTTACGGAATCTTGTTTTAGAGCAAGCGGGTGGAAAACTGGAGCAATTTTTTCGCCATTATGAAAGAGAAGAAACAAAGGAAGCCTCAAGGGGTGATGCCGAAAGGCGTCCTGCAAACATGAGTTCATAAGGTGTTGATTGAAGCTTGAAGCTTCAGGAAGGAAAACCATGATTACGCTCAACAAGGTATTCTTGATTGGCAATCTTGTTCGGGATCCGGATTTACGGCATACCCCTTCAGGAACATCAGTTGCTGAGTTTCGTTTGGCGGTGTCTGATACGTATGTGACATCGTCAGGAGAACGTAAGGATCGAACCTGTTTTGTTGACGTTGTTTCTTGGCGAAAACTTGCTGATAGTGTGGGGCAGTATCTTAAAAAAAGTTCACCAGTCTTTGTTGAAGGTCGCCTGGAGCAAGATACTTGGGAGACTCCTGAGGGAAAAAAACGCAGTCGGATTCGAATTGTAGCATATTCTATTCAGTTTATTCGCAAAGAGGAGCAAACTTCTTTGAGTGGCAGGCATCGCATTCCGAGTGATGATGTCCAGACTATTGTAACTGATAGTACGGTTTCTGGTCGTCTGGCGCCAATTCCGGATGAAGAATATACGATTGATGGCCAGAAAGACCTTGAAGATTTAGAAGATGATTAAAAATGTTCTGTAGTGAATGATGTAGAGTTTACCATAAAAAGGATAAAAGGAGAAAATTGTGGCATTTCAAAGAAGAAAAAAGCGCCGTCGGCCTCGGAAGATTGTTCCTGTTGTGTGCAGCTTGACTCCAGAGCAATCTCAATATCTTGATTATAAAGATATTCCAACCCTTGAAAACTTCATTTCAGCACGAGGTAAAATCTTGAGCCGAAAACGAACAGGTTGCAACGCACAACAGCAGAAGAAGGTGACGGTTGCGATTAAGAATGCTCGGCACATGGCACTTCTGCCTTTTGTGAGTAAGCCAAAGTATTAATGCTTTTGGCCTGCTGGAGATTTTACTTTTGATTATGAATGAGTTTCTCATATTACGCATGAATTGAAGTTTTTTAAGCGGCGAATAAGGAGATGGTTTTATGAAAGTTGTTTTGAAACAACATGTCCCTGATTTGGGGCGTCGTGGAGAGGTTGTTGAGGTTGCGGCGGGGTATGCTCGTAATTACTTACTGCCTCAAGGTTTTGCTTTAGGTGCAAGTCAGGGAAATGTCCAGGCTATTGAATCAGAGCGAAAATCTTATCTTGTACGCGAAGCAAAACAGATTGAAGAAGCGCAGGAAATCAAGCAGGCTATTGAGAAGCTTCAACTTACTTTGAAAATGCAGGCTTCAGAAGATGGCAAGCTTTTTGGATCTGTTTCTGAGCGAATTATTGTCGAAGCTTTAGAAGAAGAAAAGATCAAAATTGAGCGACAAATGGTTCGACTTGAAAGTCCTATCCGTGAAGTTGGGCGTTATACTCTTCGTATCCATCTTCATCCAGAAGTTGATGCTGAACTTGGCATCTGGGTTGTTGAAGAAAAGAGCGAGTAGTTTTCTTTGTCCGGGCGGAACCATCAAAGCAAAAGTCTTTTCAAGAAATCTTTTGTTTGTTGGCCTGGGGGATGAAATTTCTCTGAGCTTTGTATTCAAGCAGAACCTTTTTGGATCCCCATACCTTATGGTGTGACAAGAGAGTTGATTCTTAAGGTTTGAATACTTTGCAAACAAATTTTCGAACAAGCTTTGAAAAGAGCTTGTTCGTTTTTTGTTTGTTTCAGCACTTTGTTCCTGTAATCAGGATCCGATAAAACGTGCATAAAGTGATTTTGCTCTTGCAAAATCTTGAGTTCCTGAAACAAGAGCTCTTCCATCTTTGAAAAGCGTGAGCTGATACTTTTCAAATTCGATCCGAAAAAGAAAATCATTCTGGGCTAGTATTTTCGCATTTTCAGGCAGGTTGGACATAATTTTCTGCAGGGGTTTTGTAAGCTTTTGGCGCGGTAGGATTTGGATTGCGTTTCTTCCACATAGGCGAATAGTCTTCGCTTGAGCGTGCCCGGAAAGATAAGAAAAGTTATGGTGTACGCAAACTTTGCAATCGGAACGAAAACTTTGAGTTGAAATTTTTTGGGTCTGCATTGTCCAGCAGTCTTGTTTTTGAAGACAGAGCTGTAGTGTCTCTTCGTTGCCAGAAAGTATTTTAAGGGCATGTGATGAACTCATGCTCAAAGCTGCAAAGACTGCAGGCATGATGATGCCAGTGGTATCGCATGTTTCTATGCCAAGTGGAAGCTCTTCGAGTAAGCAATGAAGACAGGCACTTTTTTTTGGTAGTACAGGCATACTTATGGCTTGTGATCCAACACAGGCAGAGTAGATCCAAGGCACAGATTTTTGAACACAAATATCATTGATGAGAAAACGCGTCTCAAAATTATCGCTTGAATCAAGCACCAAATCGATTGGTTCTTCGAAAAAGCTTTCGGCATTTTCTGCGGAAAAATCTTTCATATGAGCAGATATTTCAACGGTTTTATTGATGGCCTGAAGATGTTTTTTTGCTGTGAGAGCTTTTGGTTGAGATTGAGCAGCATCTGATTCAGTGAAAAGTGTTTGGCGTTGTAAGTTGCTTTCTTCTATGAAGTCTCGATCGATCAGACTTATTTTCCTCACTCCAGCACGAACAAGAAATTCAGAAAAATGCGTTCCAAGTGCACCACATCCAATCACTAAAACATGGGATTGAGCAATCTGCTTTTGGCCTTTGTGGTCAATTGGCTTAAACAAAACCTGACGAGAGTAACGAAGGTTTGTTTGGTCGTGAGAAGAAGGGAGAGGATTTTTCATAGGTCTCTGATTCAAAAAAAGAAAGAGCAAGAGATTTGAGCTAACATAACTTTCACGAAAATAAAAGAGGCTCTATATCCAGAAGAGTTTAAGGCTCTTTTAAGCAAGATGAGAATCTTTTTTAGAGAGATTCTTTATTCTTGTTACTTCTTTACAGGAGAAGATCTGTTGTACGGGATGAGTGGTTTGATTACTGATGATTTTTGTGTTTTAGAAAATTCTCCATTTATTCAGCTTCCTGGAGTTCTTGTACAATGGTTGCTGCAAGTTTGCTCTTACTTTGAAAAGGATAGTAGGGGTACAAGATGCGCCAATTTGTTCGCTCTTGAAGAGATTTTCCTGGCGTTTGGTAGCGATAGGGAGTTGGGTGTTGTGAGCGAAGATATTCATGTAAGCCGACTTGGATCCATTGTGAGTTCTTGGTATTTTTTTCTTCTGGGTCAACTTCTTGAACAAAAAGAAAATCTTCCCAATAGATTTGTCCTTTATAAGGAATCTTAAGGCGTAAACGGAAGCTTGGTTTATGAGGGGTTGGCCATACGTATTCTTCAGGTATATCTTCGTCTGAAAAAGAAGCGAGGGTATAGTCTTGATCAAGCTCTGCAATTTCAACGTCTTCGGCAAGAAAAGAGAAAAGATCTTGAACCTCTTTCCAACCGAGTAAGAAAGTTGTCTCATGTTTTTGACGCGTTTCAACACTAAGGATATCAAGGAAAGCCAAAGCTTTTTTTTCTTGGATGGCATGGCGCCCTGCAGCAAGAGTTGCTTGTGGTGTTGGGTAGTGATTGCCTGGTGTTGAACAATTCATAAATAAAAGAGAGAAAGAGAAGATGAAAAAGTGAGTGATCAAAAAGTTGATTGTATTTTTTGTTCTATTTTTTTTTTGAAAGGGCTTCATGAGTTCATCCGCTCCTGTACTTGATTTTTAAAGGGCTTGCTTTTGTTTTAAAACTATTTTTGAAAACGTAGGTAGAGAAAGTTCTCGTGAATTTCAGAAAAGGTTTTGACCGTTTGATGATGATAGGAATAATAACTTTTTTTAAGGGTCGGGTAAGTCCGAAAGTTTGATTTTCTTTTTTTGGTACTGTGTAGGAGGATGTATGGCAAAGAAAAAGGTGGCTAAGAAGAAGGTAGCCAAAAAGAAAGTCGCCAAGAAGGTGGCAAAGAAAAAGGTAGCGAAGAAAAAGGTCGCAAAGAAGAAGGTTGCAAAGAAAGCAACCAAGAAAAAAGTGGCCAAGAAAAAAGTAGCAAAGAAAGCAACCAAGAAAAAAGTAGCGAAGAAAAAGCCTGCCAAGAAGGTGGCCAAGAAAAAAGTAGCAAAGAAAAAGCCTGCTAAGAAAGTCGCCAAGAAAAAAGTAGCTAAAAAGTCATCACGCAAAAGATAAGTATTGAATAGCCCGCGAAAACACCTCAGAAAATTTCTGAGGTGTTTTTTTTATAGCTTGGCAGAGCAGGATTAGAGCATTTGTTCGAAATGGATTAAGCGTCGTTCAATATCAGCTCGAGAAAGTTTGAGATGGCGTTCAAGGCCAAAATCTTCGACTTGAAAGCTGGCGGTCGTTGTGCCATACCGAAGCGCTTTACGCAGTATTCCTGGAGAGAGTTCATCACAGAGTGCCAGATAACCAAGCGTTCCACCAGCAAAGCTGTCACCAGCCCCTGTCGGATCAACCACGCTTTCAGTTGGGTAAGCTGGTGCCACAATTGTAAAATCAGGGCTGAGTGCAAGGACGCCGTGTTCACCTTTTTTGATAATAACAAGCTTAAGGTCATAACGAAGCAGGGAACGAGCTGCTCGGATAATGCTGGATTCTCCGGAAAACATTTTGACTTCGGTGTCGTTCATGACAACTCCATCAATGCGGGAAAAGAGTTTCTCAAGGTCTGAACGAGTTTCTCGAATCCATAAATCCATAGTATCGGCAGCTACGAATTGAGGGTTATCAACTTGATCAAGCACAGAAAGCTGGGTTTGTGGATGCCCATTTGCAAGGAAAAGCCATTTTGCTTTTTTATCTTGATCGTTGAGTTTTGGTTGAAAGTTTCCAAATACATTAAGATTAACCTGCAGGGTTTCGGCGACACTCATATCACCTTGATACTTCCCCGTCCAGTTAAAGGTTTCTCCATCGCTGTACTCAATGCTTGAAGTATCGATGCCTTTTCGAGTAAGCAGCTCAATGTGTTCTTTGGGGAAGTCTTTCCCAACAACTCCAAGCAGACGAACGCCAGTGAAGTAACTTGCGGAATAACTGAAGTGAACAGCAGAACCACCGAGCACTCGTTCTTTTTTTCCAAAGGGTGTTTCAATGGTGTCAAACGCGACTGAACCAACAACAAGTAAACTCATGAATTCATCCTTTCTTAAGAAGAGGAGAGATTTTTAGATTCAAAATGATCTATCAGGGCTGCCCCGATACTATCCCCCGCAACATTGACACTCGTTCGCAGCCGATCCAAAAACCAGTCTACAGCAAAGATATAAATGATCCCAGCTTCAGGGGGAAGACCGACTGCAGTCAAAACCATGACCATGGTGACTAACCCAGCGCTTGGAATTGCAGCCGCACCAACTGCTGCCAGGGTTGAAACAAGTGCAATCACAACGACATCACCCAAGCTTAAGCTATGCCCAAGCATTTGGGCAATAAAAATAACAGAAACAGCTTCGTAAAGTGCTGTCCCGTCCATATTAATGGTTGCTCCTAAAGGAAGTACAAAGCGAGTGGATTGTTTACTGATCCCTTGAAGTTCAGCACATTCCATAGTCACAGGCAGAGCCGCAGCAGAAGAAGAAGTTCCAAGCGCTGTCAATAAAGCCTGGGTCATACCAGTTAAATAGCGAAAAGGATTCTTGCGAGTAAAAAAGAAATATATTGCAGGCAAAATAACGCAGAGGTGTATAGCAAGTCCCAGGATCACGGATCCAATATAGTATGAAAGCCTCTGGAGTTCTGCTAAAAGGTTTGGTGATGAACTGACTTTATCTGCAATCAATGAAGCAACGCCTAAAGGTGTCAGGAACATCAGAAGATGGACCAGTTTCATAATGGCTTCGTTCATGCCATCAAAGAAAAGCAAGACTGGCTTGGCTTTTTCTGGATCTATAAGTAAGAGCATGATGCCAAAAGCGAGTGAGAAGACGATCAATCCCAGTATGTTAAAGTTTTGTGCTGATGTAATGAGATTTTCTGGTACAAGCTTTCGAATAACATCAAGCAGCCGGTCGAGGGGCTTTTTTTGTCCTTCTGCTTCAACATCAATAGGAAGCGTTTTTTGATTTGTTGAGTTATTGTTGATTTTTTCTTCGAAGCTATTGGTGGGTGAAGGAGATGCTAGTTCGTGTCCTTTTTTGCCGGGTTGAATACTCAGGACTACGCCAATGCCAATGAGGGAGGCAATCAAAGTTGTCGAAACATAAAAAGTCAGAACCCGAATTCCGATTTTTCCAGTTGCTCGAATATTGCCAAGAGAAGCGACTCCTACAACCATGCTTGTTATAACGAGTGGGAGGACAAGAAGCTTCAGAGAGCGAATAAAAAGCTCACCAGGAAAACGAACGAGATTGTTAAGCCAATGGGAGTTTGAGCTGTTTAAAGCCGCTGAAGGTTCTTCTGAAAAGTGTCCTCCAAGGAGTAACCCAACGAAAATGCCAATAAAAACACCAAGCAGAGTCAGGATAAGAATAACAAGAGAACTTTTTTTCATATTCTTTGTCAAACCAAAAGGCAATAAAAAGGAGTATACCTGGGAGCATATATTTTCTTCGAAGCGAGTAAAATGCTTTCCTCAGGTAAACAAGCGGAAAAGAGGGATTCTAAAAGTAAGAATTTTTCTTCATATTTTTGTTTAAAGGGTATGTTTGAATATTTTTAGTATAATGATCAAAAATAAACGGGTTCGAAAAGCATTTTTGGGCACGAGAGTAAATTCATTCAAAAATTCATTCATAGAGGGAAAATTATGTCTGATATACGAAACGTTATTATTATTGGGTCTGGGCCAGCTGGTTATACTGCAGCTATTTATAATGCTCGTGCCAATCTTAAGCCTTTAATGCTTTCAGGTGCTGAAATTGGTGGCCAACTTATGACCACAACGGATGTTGAAAATTACCCAGGGTTTCCAGAAGGAATCCTGGGGCCTGAAATGATGGGAAAATTTCGAGAGCAGGCCAAGCGTTTTGGAACAGACATTGTTGATGCATTGGTTCAGAAGGTGGATCTTTCTGCTGCACCTTTTAAAGTGACTACAGCAGAGCATGAATACCAGGCCCGGGCCTTGATTATCTCGACAGGGGCGTCTGCTCGTTGGTTGGGATTGCCTGGTGAGCTTGAACTTCGAAAAGAAGGTAAAGGGGTTACAGCCTGTGCAACCTGTGATGGATTCTTTTATCGCGGTAAGGAGGTGGTTGTGATTGGTGGAGGTGATTCTGCCATGGAAGAAGCCACCTTCTTAACCAAGTTTTGCACAAAGGTTACGATTATTAATCGACGAAATGAGTTTCGAGCAAGTAAGATCATGTATGAACGTGCTCAAGCCAATGAAAAGATCGTTTTTAAATCGCCCTATGTTGTTCAAGAATATCTGAATCAGGGAGAAAATGGATTTGTTAGCGGTGTGAAGCTTGAAAATACCGAAACTGGAGAGGAAGAGACTCTTGAGACACAAGGCGTTTTTATGGCTATTGGGCATATTCCGAATACTCAATTTTTAGACAACCAGCTTCAATGTGATGAGAATGGTTATATTTTAACAGGCCCACTTGTTCGGGATGAGCGCCATCCTTCCACTGCAACGAACATCGACGGGGTCTTTGCTTGCGGAGATTGCCAAGATCATATTTATCGTCAGGCTGTTACAGCTGCTGGGTCAGGATGTGCCGCAGCTATTGATGCAGAGCGTTGGTTGGCATCACAGGGTTTTGAATAAGCCTATATCGACACAAATCCTACGAAAACCTCTTAAAGGTTGAATGTACCTTTAGGGGGTTTTTGTTTTGGGCTAGCTCTTATTCGAGAGGTTTACCTGAAAGTCGAAAATAAAACAAAAGTTGAAAACGATGAAATTGAAGGTGCTTTATCATTTGGTAAAACCGAATCCCAAGCTTTTGAGGGGTTGCTTCCCAGGGGGGAGCGTAAAGCTTTTCTTCTAACTCATTTTCGCTTAGAGTTTCAAGGGCATCAAGGGCAAGCACTTTGTCTTCTTCAAGACGCTTGAGAGCTTCTTGAACAGAAGTGACAGAGGGAAGTTGATGCCAGGGGTTATCACTCCAGTCATCTTCAATCATGCAAACACAGCATCGTCCACACGCAATGGTTATATGCCAAAGCAGCTGGTCAAGCCTCATCCAATTATGATCACCAGGACAGTAGTGAAGATCTTGATCTTCAACTAATGTTATCAACTCATGGGTTGATTGATATGCTTGTTCTATTTGATCGCGGAGAAATGTTTTCCATTCCATTAGTTTTCTCATGGCAATAGGTTGATTGATGAATTTTTATTTAGCTCAAACGAAACCATTCATTACATTTTTGACATAAAGCAGATTCCCGATCCCATTGCTTTTGTTCGTGGGCGTTGCGAAGAGCGGTTAGTTTTGGGCTATGCCAGAGTTCTTGTAGGGAATGTTCTTTGATGTTGCCAAGAGAGTTCTTTGCGTTGAAGTCTTGCCAGCACATGGGAACTTCACCATTTGCACAAACAATCAATTGTTCTGAGATTTTAAGACAGGTGCTGCGAGTACTGGGGTAAAGCGGGATAGCTTGTTGAGATGGAAGCTCACCACAAAAAGTATTATAGCTGAGAAGACTTGGCCAAAGCAAAAGCGAAAGGCAATACTCCCAAAAATCAAGTAGGCTTTTATCTCCAATAATGCCTTTGACAACCTCTGGACAAATAATCGGCAAAGCATCCTCAGCTTCGTGGAGTTGCTGTGTTCGTATGGACCTTAAAGTTTCTTGTAGCCTTTCAAAATCATCGACTCCGTGGGCTTTTTGGTGTGCTTCCTTTCCCCAGTAACCAAAACGCCAGGTAAGGACGTCAATTCCAGCTTCTTGAAGCGCTGCAAATTTTTGCTCATCCATTTCGAAGCAAAAGCTTCGGATGTTGAGGCCTTGAACATGGGGTCTCGCAGATCGAATGAAATCAAGAACTTCAGGATGCTCTAAAGGATCACCAAAACCTCCGAGCGTTAGGTTGATAGAGTCGTTATCCTGCTTGCACTGAGCGATAAACCGTTCAAAATGAGCAAGCTCCATATGGAGGTTTGGACGATTGATTTTTGGAAGATAACTCGGTTCCAGTGGACGTTGGGTTGTAATCTCAATTTCAATATCACGAGGAGTATCACCGACCCAAGCCTGAAAACAAGAGTTTGCAGCCTCAATAATGTCTTCCAATGGCAAAGGCGTGTGATTCTCTGGATGATAAGCTGGCATTTTCTTTCTTGCATGAAGAGCGGAAGCGACTTCAGAACAAAAAGCTCTTCCTCTGCGGGTGCGAAGGTCAAAGTCTCGTCGACAACGAGTAACTCGTGAAGGCATTGAAGCTGTTGTTTTAACCCAATAGTGCCAGCGCCCC
Source organism: uncultured Planctomycetaceae bacterium (assembly GCA_964548115.1). GTDB lineage: Bacteria > Planctomycetota > UBA8742 > UBA2392 > JABWBM01 > CAZJPQ01. Next base: position 44,689 of record CAZJPQ010000003.1, on the reverse strand, counting down.
CAAAAAGCGGATTGAGCAAGCAGGTTGTTTGCAAGTACTTCCTTAAGGCTGGAAACTTTCCAAATAATAGGGCTTAATCCCCTTGGTCCTTCAGCAATATAAAACCCTAACCCCCAGCCATCAGTGAAGCCTTGTTCAAGGATAATCTTGATTGCTTGGCTTGTTGGAAAACCGTGATGCCCTGGAAGCACCAGTACATAATCAGGTTCTTGAGGCTCTAATGCTTGAAGGATATGTGCAGGGTTTCCATACGTGCAGTGATCCGTTGTCATCAGAAGACCCGCTAAAGAACTTGTGTGGTTCCACTTTCGAAGAGCGTTTCCAACTTTTCGTGCATCAATATCGGGTGCTTGTGATGGTTCGATAACCTTGATCTTAGCCTCTTGAACCATTGCCTGGATGCCGGAATGGCTTGGAAGGTTTTCTTTGCCACCTGGCCAGGGCAGGAAGATTGATCGGAATGCACTGCGGGTGTGAAGAAGTGCACTTAACGCTAAACTAAAAGGAGAATAACTTTCATCTCCAACAAAGGCTTTTAAGACATCCTCTGTTTCGGGAATTTCAATATAAGCATCAATAGTGGTTTGAATGATATTATCCTTTTAATGGTGACTTTAAAATTCCTGCTCTTCTTTCATGCGCTCAATCCCTTTTATCAAGAGATCTTCCCAACGTTTTAATGCTTCTTCAAGCGCAATAATAAAGGCTTTTTCTCGTTTTGCTAAAGTTCGAAGGCGTTCAATCATAGGAATCGACTGATCAGCTAAGAGAGCTTCACTCTTTTGCCGGATAATGCCATCTGCAGCAGCATAGGTATAAACAGCATCATAAACTCCAGGCTGTTTATTAAGTTTATCGTTAAGACGGTCAAGAGCGTCTGCAAGCTCTGTTGGCTCTTCTCCCTTTAAGAGTTTTTTCTCAGCTTTCTGAATGATGCGCTTGGCTTGTGAAAATACTTCTTGAAGGGTTGTTCCAAAGGTTTTAATTTTTTGAAGTTTTTGAAGACCATTGTGCAAAAAGGCTTGAGTTGCTTTTTTAGGAAGATGGACTTTTTCCCAATAGGAATCAAGTGCGAGCGGTTGCTTGGCGTATTGTTCTAAAACATTTCTCAGGCTAAGATCTTTTACTCCTTTGAGTCTTCTGCCACCTTCTGTTGCGTTGAGTACAGTCGTTTCAGGGAAGAATCCAACGAGTTGTTCAAGCACGGTTGCAGAGCTGTCAAAAAGGTTATCAGTAAGAATTGTATTGCCGTACATGTCGGTTGTTGTCAGGGTTTCGTTAACAAGCGAGGTTAACATGATAAGTTCTGAGAGCTCATGATTGAAGAAGCGGTTGTTTGCTGCGACCCAATCATCATGAAAAGGACTTCCTGGTGTATGTGTTGTGTGAAAGCTGTAGGCTTGGTCCATGCCACAGAAAATAATGGGATTGCAGCCAAGGTGTTGAAGGATAAGAAATGCGTAGTGGGAGACGTTATTTCCTTGGGCGATGAACGTTCCGTGGTCAGGAACGGTTGCTTCAAGCAGCTTACGATAGAGCTCATCATCAAGGAGTATTTTTGGCCCCTGGTAAAGATCAAGAACTTCTGAGCTTGCACGAGGATGTGCCCAAAGAGGAGGAGCTTCTCCAGGAAGGTCAACGAAATAGCGCGAGCTTAAACGTGAGTAATCAACAATGTTTGTGGCATGAACAGGAATCCCTTCTTTCATAATTCGCTGAAGCGCAGAAGAAACAGCCAATACAAAAACATGGCCACTATACTCTTTAAGCACGTTAATATTTCGATTCAAAGAAGGGCCTGAGCCTACCATCACGGCAGGAACATCACGGAGGCAATCTTTAAATTCCGTTATTCCCGGGAACTGAAGATAATGGGGAAGATTGTTGATCAGGTTTTCAAGAGATACCCGAGATTGAAACATTTGAGTTCGAATATCAACAGCCCGAAGACGCACCCAATTTCCCAGCTCTGAGAAGAGATCCTTATAATTACGATCGTTTTGCGTATATGCGTGAAATATACTTTGGTAGCCGTGATAATTAAGGGCTTCTGCGAAGAAATCAAGTACAGCTGAAATAGGTTGGCCAGGTAAATCAAGAGCAAAACTCAAACGCCCTTGTCGAATAGAGTTGGAGAAATTATGGAGCTCAAGTACGGTTCGCAGCAAATTAAGATCATTTTCAAGTACAATGATTTGTGTTGAAGGAGAATTTTTAATCAGGTTTTTGATGACATACCCAAGGCCTACACCGATTACGATACAAGGTTGCAAGGGCTTAAGCTGAATTTTTTCAACCATCCGCCTGGCTTCTTGAAGTGGCGCACGTCTGCTTTGAAGCCAGGCACCTTCAAAGCCTTTTTTGCGTAAGGTTTGGGAGCCATCTGGAGTTTCTTGAAGATATTGGGCTAAGCTTGTTGCTGTCTCAAGTGTTTCTGCCAAGATTGGTTGAATATTTTTGAGAGCTTCAGTATTTTGAGAGAAAGCATTCATGAAGGAAATCTTTGACTTGAGTTTGGCCTTGGGGTTCAAAAGAATAGCGAAGAGAAGATATCTTAAGGTTGCGGACTTTCTTGCATATCCATTGATCCGATTTTTTGGAGTCGCTCAATACGTTTTGCGATTGGTGGATGGGTTGAAAAAAGACTTCCTTTTGTTTTTGTCGAGCGGGCCTGGTGGCAAAAAGGATCTGAAATAAAGAGGTGAGCAGTCCCTCGGTTAGGAGAACGAAGAGGCTGAGCTGCACTTGAGATTTTGAGTAAAGCACTTGCTAGTCCACTTGGGTTGCGGGTGAAATGTGCGCCACTTGTATCGGCTAAGTATTCACGCTGGCGAGAGATTGCGAACTGAATCAGCATGGCGGCGATGGGGGCTAGAATTGCAAAGATAAGCCCTACCAGCATCAGGATGGCTTGGAGTTGGCCTCCTCCAGAACGATTGTCACTGTTTCGCCTTCCTCCAAATAAACTGTTCCAGAAAAAGAAGCGCAGCATAATATCGGAAAGAATAGCAATACTTCCAACCATAATGCCTACAATGGTTGCAAATAAAATATCTCGATTTTTGATATGGGCAAGTTCATGGGCGACCACACCTTGAAGTTCATCTCGATTCAAGCGCTGTAGAAGTCCAGTTGTAAATGCAACACGCCCATCTTCTGGGTTGCGTCCAGTGGCAAAAGCGTTTGGCGAATCGTCATGGATGACATAAACGCGAGGCATGGGAAGACCAGCTGCAATTTTTATCTCTTCTACAATATTTCGAAGCTGGCGAAATTCACTGTCGTGCTCGCTCACTTCTTTTGCTCGATTGACTTTGAGAACAATATCTGCTCCAGCAAACCAGGAAATCAAAGCTTGAATGCTGGCAAGTCCGCCTGCAATTCCTACCCCAATCCACATGGCATAAGGATTTTCTGGGCCCGCAAGTGCTGCTCCAAAAAGGTAGCCTCCGACAAGCATAAGAGTTGTCACGACTCCAATCAGCAAAAAGGAGGAACGAACATTTTTTCCTTGGAGTTCTTGATAGCTAGCCATTACAACTCTTTTCTTTAAGACTTTGTATAGAGACAAAAACTTTTAGCAAAGCTAAAGTCTAGCTCAAAAACCTCTATGAATAAAGATCCAAAGTTTTTTTGTTCGCTTGTTCAAAGGTAACTTATCAAGCATTCTTTTTTATGTTCATTATCTCAATCGCCGAGATTTTGAAAATAAACGCTCTCCCCTTCTTGAAGGTAGTAATCATTGTATGGCTTAAGAGTTTCTCTGATATGAGCGACAAATATCTTATGTCTCTGTTCGCTGCCCTCCTGAATAGGAATTTTGAGAGGGTTTCCCCGTAAATCATAAAGAGGGGCTCCTGTTTTTCTGTGAATAGTACGTAGTTTTGGCTGTGTAGGGGTATAGGATTCCAAAGTGATTGAGAGAAGTTCAAAGGGGGCTTGAGTTATTAAAAGCTTATTTTGGTTTGATAAGCTTTTATGGGTTATTTTTTCTCCTTTTTTGATCATGCAGCGGATCTCAGGCTGCTCTGCGTGGTGAATTTGGAAAAATCCACGCTCTTGGGAACCTCCAAGAAAGGTGAGTTTGTGGTGTTTTTCATCCAGCAAAAAGAGAGTATGAGTTGCCAGCACTTGATTTTTATGTTGAAGGATATAGCGGTAATTCTCTTCAAAAGAAATCTTGTCCTGAAATTCTTCAGAAAGGTTTTCGCTGAGAACTTTTTTGTTGCCTTCTGGAAGTGTTTCGCGAACAAGGCTAAGTTCTTTATTGCTGAATTCCAGCGAGCCTGCAGCTATTGTGAGAAACCCTTGTTGATTGGGCTTACTGACAATCAAAACGGTTGTGAAGGGTTGAGAGGTCTTTTGTTCGGCTTGTGTTTGGACATGCAGGAGCAGGGAAGAAAAAAAAGAGCAGAGTATAATCAGAGGAATAGAAGTGTATAATGAACAGAAGCGCATAATAGTTCTCTCAATAAACTGGAAGCATGTTCCTCCCCAGGGTTTTTTGGGGCTTTGAGCTCGTTGAAAACAAGATCATTTTTTGATGCTTGCCAGAGCACATGTTATAAAAAACGTGAAGATTTGTTTATTGCCTTTTGAGTGTTTTAAAAAGTTTGTGTTGAGCCTGTGTTATTACAAAAGAGTTATGGATTCTTTTTAGAGCTTCTTGTCCATGAACAATACTTTGAAAACATTTCTTCGTGATTGGGAGAGACTTTGTGCTTTGCTTGAAGTCATTCAGAATACATATCAAAAAACACCGGAAGCTTTGAGTGCGCTCTTTCTTGATTATTCTGAGCAAATAAGCCGAATTGAAAAATCATTTGCTCACGTTTTTCAGATGATACCAAAGAAGAAGGGGCAAGAGTTTGCTTTGTGTGTTAAAAGGCTTCGTTCGCTCAACCAGAACCAGCTTATTTCCAGGATCGAGGGCTTGCTTCAAGAAAGCAGCATCTTATTGAAGTATTTACAACGAGAATCTGCATCTTTCGTCCAAGGGCAACAAAAAGACCCCAAGATTTCTTTGAAAGAAGAATTCATCCAGAAGGCAGAAAGAAAAAAACGACAATTCTTTGAATTCTTTGGAAGACACTTGCTCTCTCTAAGCTTCGGAGTCCTTTTTTGTATAGCTTTAATTACGGCTTTTTTACTAGGCAGAACATATTTTGAACAGGAAGTGGTATCGGAGGCTTTAGAACAAAAAGATAAGTCACTACATGAGCTCGCTTCCAAGGAATTATTTGATAAGGGGGAGGGTGATGTTTTTCGTAGAGATGATAAGAACAAAAATTTATTGGCTTCGAAGCAAGATCACTCTTCTATTTTTACTTCTCTTGAAGAGCTTGATTACATCTTTGTTTCAGCTGAAGACCGCTTATCATCAAAAGAGCAGATATTTCATTTGAAAGAAGAGTTAGAAGTTTTTCAGGAGGAACATAAGGATTTTCTGAATGCAGATAGAAAGCCAGAAGAATTCACACAAGTATGGATTGAATTTCTCAGGCGCAGTACAGGCCTTCTTGTTTATGAAGAGCATACGAGCCTGCTTCCAACGGAAGTTTTGGCCAGCCAGGGTTCGGAAGAACCTGCCTTGGGAATGACATTCTTCTATTTGCTTTCAAAACTGGGCTTACCGTTAGAAGAGGTCTTTCTCAAGAGGATAGAAAAAGAACAGGTTCGTTATTTCCCTCTTCTTAAGACCTTCGCACAGGTAAAACTGTCTTTCGAGGAAGAGCAGCTTATTTCTTTTCATGAGCTTTTTGGACAATTTATTGAAGCGTTGCTTCAACGAGAGCTTCATGAGGAAACTCTTGGTAGAGGTTTTGAAAAAGTTCTTCAACTTTATTTAAAGCATCAGGAGAAGATAAACAAAGAGGACTCTTTGCTCCAACAATCAGTTGAAAGGCTCTTAACTCTCCAAGCTGCCCGTAGCTTAGAACACGATATTCTTTTGCGAAAAATTATTGGATATATTGATATAAAGACCATCCCTCCAGAGCATTTGGAGCAAGCGCTCTCGCTTTTTAAAGATAAAGAGAAAAAGGTTTTTTTAGAGCAGCTTTATACATCTTTTCCTCAGCATATTGATGAAGAGGGCATAAGCTTTGTCGAATACTATGCTCAAGCGCTATTGGAAGATGGTTTAAAAACAAAAGATGCACATTTTATTTCAAAGCTTTTTTTAGAAGCTTATAGCTTAACTCCGAAGCGTAAGCATCTCATTCTTGCTCAACTTGAGCTTTTTCAGCTTGAAGCAACAAAAATTACAATTGCCGAAATCCGCTATCAGGCGGGGGAGCGGGATGAGAGCACGTTAATTACCCTTGCTCTTGAGGCAGAAAATCAGGCTCAACCTTTTCAAGCACTCGCTCTTTACCTGCTTCTATTTTACCAGGAATTTGTGTTCGTGGACTATGGGCCTGAGGTTGGTTATCATGTGTTAGCCCTTGCAATGAGGGAGGAGGCATGGGCGCAAGCCCAAGAAATTCTAGAGCTTGCCTATAAGCGTTGGCCTTATGATGCTCTATTCAATCGTTTTGAAGTAGAACTTTTATTGAATATTGAGCAACAGAGTGAAGCTCTCAACTTGCTTCGGCGCTATCTTGAAGCTTACCCGTCAGACCTCGAGGCTCAAAACCGGCTTTTCGAGCTTGGAATTTCTGACAGCTGAAAAGAAAGGGGTTTGTCAAGACTTATCAAGTTCTTCAAGTATGGCTTTTACTTCCACATTTTCTGGTTCGAGTTCAAGTACTCCAAGACTGTGATAACGAGCCTTTTTAAAGTCATTTGTTTTTTTGTAGGTTTGAGCTAGGCGAACTCTTGGTGGAATAAGGGTTGGCTCTATTTCAAGTGCTTTGGAAAGTTGAGCTCGACCTTTTTGGGTGTTTCCTTGAAGAAGTGAAATTTCCCCTCGAATATAGTGAAGAACAGGATCATTTGGAAAGATGCGAGTGGCTTGAGTATAATAATGAAGAGCCAGGTCTAATTCTGTGCGTTGAAAGGCGATATCTCCAGCATATCGTAAGGCCCAGAATGGGCTGGAACCTTGATCAAGAAGCGAATCCAAAAGTGTTTTGGCCTGATCCCAATTTTGGAGCATAATTGCGCTTTCAACAGCACTGCGTCTGAGGATCTGAAGCTCTGGTGCGGTAGCAAGGAGATCTTCAAACAAGGAAAAGCTTTGAGTCACTTTTTCATTTGACTGAAGTTCTAAGGCTTGAAGCCAATTTTCAAGGAGAGCTTCTTGATGGAAGCTTGGTTTTATGTTTGCAATGATGTCCTGGGGGGCAGTTAAAACAACAAGTTTGTCAGTATGCAACCATGAGAGCATAAAGTGTTGATAGCTTATCTCTACAGGTTCAAAAAAAAGTGGATCCTGAGCATAGACAACTCCAAGAGTATCGTCATAGCCAATAAGGGCAATGCAATGACCATCAAGCCCTGAGTATTCTCCAACGATCAAAGGGATACTGTGATCTAGAAGGACTTTGAGTTGCTCAAGATCGCTTAAGAAGATATGTGTTTCAAGGTCTTTTTGCTCTTTGAGAAAGGCTACTAAATCATGCCAGCGTGTGCCTTGGGTAAAAATCTCAGCCCCAATTTCTTCTTGAGAGCTTTCTAATCCGTAAAAAGCAAAGAGGTTTGCTAAAGTATTAGGGGCGCAGTACTCATGGTTTTGAAGCTTTCGAGGAAAGTTGTAAATGATGTGTTTTCGATCTGATCCAGGATTTTTAAGGTTTTGGAGCCTTTCTTTTGCATGACGACGAAAACCAGAGCGAGGATGTTCTTTAAGAAGGTTTTCAAGCTCTTGTGCCGCAAGGTTTTGCTCTCCATTTTGATAAAGCGAGCGAGCGAGCTGAAGACGAAGTGAGTCAGCGTTAGCACCTTGAGGAGAAAAATGAATTGCCTGGCTATAAGCAAGGCTGGCATCCTTATAGGCTTTTTGAGAAAAATAAATCTCACCTGAGAGAGAAAAAAGCTTAATTGATTGTGGGCAACTTTCTATTCCATAATGAAGGATGTCGAGAGCCTGCTCTCCTTCTCCATCGATATAAAGTAGGTTTGAAAGTTGGAAGAAAGCATTTTCGCATTTATCATCAACTTCAAGAGCTCGAACAAGTTCACCCTTTGCTGCTTCTCTCGAACCGGCCATCTCGAGTCGCAAAGCTTCGTCGGCCAGAAGTTGCCCAGAAATAAGCCCTGCATCAACAGCTTGTTCAATAGCCTGTTCGGCACTTTGACTTCGTCCCAGACCAGTATAAGCAACACAGAGACCGGAATATGCGTGTACCTTGTAGGGTAAAAGAGCCTCTGGTTGGTTGATGACCAGCAGAAATTCTTGGGCTGCAAGTTCAATTCGGCCAGCATCAAGCCAAACACGACCAAGGTGGTAGTGAGCCCGAGCATTCCATTCAGGATCTTTTAAAATTGTACGAAAGTGATGACGTGCTTCTTTGTAACGTTCTTGGGCGTGAGAAATTTTTCCCCTCAGGAAGTAGTATATGTTTGAGTCTTGAAGCTTGGGGGTATGCTTGATGCATTGTTCCAAAGTTTCGATTGCCTGCGTAATTTCATACTCTCCTAAAAATGACTCGATTTGGAGCAAGCACTCTTCTGAGTTTTCGAAAGCAGAGCTGGGAGGTAGAGGACTTTCGGGCATAAGAATACTTTGAGTTCCATTTTTTGAAAGAAACTATCTGTGTTGGAGGACGTGGCGTATGTTTGAAAGACAAACGTTATGTGGTGGGAGTTTCTCTATAAATCTGAGTTGGGTTTTTATTACTTTCCTAGCTTTAAGCAACAACGATGTTAAGAATTTTTCCAGGGATATAAATGACCTTGCGAATCTTTTTTCCTTCAGTGTAGCGAGTAACTTTTTCCTGTTTGAGCGCTATTTCTAAAGCTTCGTCTTGAGAGAGGTCCAGGGAAAGTGTTAAAGAGTCTCGCAGTTTTCCATTGATCTGAATGCCGATAGTTTTTTCTTTTTGGGTAATAAGTTCTGGTTTGAATTGAGGCCAGGGACTTTCGGCAATAGATTTTTTATGCCCAAGTTTGAACCAGAGCTCCTCGCAAATATGAGGAGTAATAGGAGCTAAGCATAAAGCAAGAGTTTCAAAGGTTTTGCGAAGCGTGCGATAGCTTTCAGGGTTTTGCTCAAAGCTTTGAGTATGTTCGCGTAAAAAATTAACGACTTCCATGGCTTTTGAAATGCAGGTATTTAAGCCCATATCAGTGCTGTATTCTTTTTCGCATTTTTGAATAAGAAGCTGCGTTATACGTTGTAATTCTTTTTCTTTAGGTGTTTGTTCGCCAGAAGTTTCAGAAAGCACGCATTCCAGGTTTATCCTAGGTTGCCAGAGTGCTTGCAAATCCCACCAGCGCCGTAGAAACTTATGAACTCCCAAGACTGCTCCATCATCCCAAAGTGCATCAGAATCTGACGGCCCTATAAAAGCAATATATGCTCGCAGAGTATCAGCACCATAGCGTTCAACAATGTATTCAGGATCGACTACATTAAGCTGGGATTTTGACATTTTTTTGACAATTCGGACCAGATCCTTTTCGGGGAACTTGCCTTGTTTGCGCCCTTCTTCGAACTCATCGACTCCAATATAACGAAGGTTTTCAGAACGAACGCGGATGGCTTCTTTCAAAATCATACCTTGAGTGAAGAGCCGCTTAAAAGGTTCTTTCCCCTGAACGATCCCCAAATCCCGCATAACTTTCCAAATAAAACGGGCATAGATGAGGTGCAGGATAGCGTGTTCGCTACCACCAATATATTGGTCAACATTAAGCCAATAGTTGCTTTTGTCTGGGCAGGCAATTTTGTCTTGGTTCTGTGGATCGGTATAGCGGAGATAGTACCAGGAGCTGTCAACAAATGTATCAAGGGTGTCGGTATCACGCTTTGCTTTTTTGTACTTGCATCGTGGACATTCTACCTCTGAAAAATCGGGATGATCTTCGAGGGGAGAGCGACCGGTTGGCATAAATTCGACGTCTTCAGGAAGCAAAACAGGAAGGTCGTGTTCAGGAACAGGAACAATACCACATTGAGGGCAGTGGATAACTGGAATTGGACAACCCCAGTAGCGTTGGCGTGAAACGCCCCAGTCTCGGATTTTATAGTTTGTGGTGGCCTTTCCAAGGCCAGAAGTTTGAAGGGCTGCGGTGATTTTTTCAACGGCTTCTGCAGAACTTAAACCATCAAAAGAACCGGAATTATGAGTGCGACCTTTCATTTCAAAAGCAGCTTGGGTATTTTCAAGTGCCTGATAAGCTTGAAGGCTTTCAGCATCAGCATTGTGACCTGGTTGAATCACGGCTTTGATTGGCAATTGATACTTTTGGGCAAATTCAAAATCTCGCTGATCGTGAGCTGGAACAGCCATCACAGCCCCAGTTCCGTACATAAGCACGTAATTTGCGACAAATAACGGTATTTGTTCTTGAGTCAAAGGGTGAATGGCATAAAGCCCTGTATCAAAACCCTGCTTTTCGCCACTGGCCATGCGTTGATCTGGTTCAAGATCACACAGTTCATCTACAAAGGCTTGTAGTTTCTCGGGGGTTGGGCTGTGCTTGATGATAGTATCTATCAAAGGGTGTTCTGGGGCAAGTGAAAGGAAGCTCACGCCAAAAAGAGTATCTGCACGGGTTGTAAAAACAGGTAATTCTTCTTCTTGGTCGCCAAGTTGAATTTTAAAAATAATCTGGGTTCCCTGAGATTTTCCGATCCATTCTTGCTGTTGAGAAAGAACTGATTCCGGCCATTTGTCTTTGAGATCATCAAGATCGTTAAGAAGTTCTTCGGCGTAGTCAGTAATTCGGAAGCACCATTGTTCAAGTTCTTTTTGTTCAACTTTTGTACTGCAACGAAAACAACCGTTGTAGGTTTCGCCATCTTGGGTGCACTTGACAACTTGTTCATTGGCAAGAACTGTTTTGTCGTGAGGGCACCAATGAATCTTGGAGCGTTTGCGATAGACTAAAGGTTCTCCAGAGCTTCCTTTAAGCTTTAGCATTTGAATAAAAAGCCATTGGGTCCAACGATAATAATTTTCATGGCAGGTTAAGATTTCTCGAGACCAGTCAAAAGCATAACCTAATTGTTGAAACTGTTGACGCATGCGGTCAATGTGTTTCAGTGTTGAAATCTTGGGGTGGATGCCTGTTTTGATGGCAGCATTTTCTGCCGGCAAGCCAAAGGCATCCCAACCGATAGGGTTGAGTACATGGTGCCCTTTGGCTCTCTGAAAACGAGCAACGACGTCAATTAAAGTGTAGTTTCGAACATGTCCAACGTGGAGTGCCCCTGAAGGGTAAGGGAACATTGCAAGGGCGTAAAAAGGCTTGGCATCTGGGTCCTCTTGAGCTTTGAAATAGCCTTGGTCATCCCAGTGTTTTTGCCATTTGTGCTCAATGGTGGAGAAAACGTAGTCAGTATGAAGCTCTTTTGCTGGTTCCATGGTGAGAACCTTCTTTCGTTCAAAAGTATTTTTTCTTTTAATTATTGGGATTATTCATGAATCAGGACTTTTTAATCGACTTTCATTTGAAACCCATTGAGAAGTTTTATTCCAATGGTTTGGGCTTTCTCATCAAAGCGAACAAGCTCGGCTTTGGCGTGTGCTCCTTTGAGTTCGCCTTCTAAAATTTTAAAATGGAGAAGGATTCCGACATCAGCATTTGGCAGACCTTCAGGAATTTCGATTTCTTTAAGCTTTGCACCTTCAAGAGAAAGGTCGGCGAGCACAGCACTGCCCTTGTAATGTTCAGGATGCCCTTGACGTTCGACCTTAATTTCAACAGGAACTTCAAGAGTCGTACGTTTCCAGTTGCGGCGTTCTTCCTCGTTATCTTTATCAAAAAAATCTATTGCTTTAAAACGGAAGCTTTTATGCGAGCCTTCGGGAGCCAGTTCCTGGGGGTCTTTGGATTGTTCCATTATGTATCCTTTATGTATTCGAGCGCACAAAAAGATTTCTTTTGCACCTATGCTTCCTTGTAGTCTTTTTTACTCTTCTGCCAAGATATTTTCCGCTCTTTGGGTTATTTTCTATAAAAAGCTAAGAAGACAAAGAAAAATAGTTAGAATACAAAGTATCAACTCATGAAAGTATGAAGATTCTAAAAAAATAATGCACGAGAAGAGTGGGAATTTATTTCGTATGTCAGAATACACTAAAAGTCAGTCACGTGCTCAAGAGCATTCGGTCATATGGAAGCCAGAAGAGCGTTCTCGTCGTTATCGTCCAGGCAAAAAAGAAGTTCGAGTTAATCCAGACCTTGGTTCGCGGCCACCATGGATGCGAGTGAAAACACCAAATCATGGAAAGCTGAAAGAGTTAGAGCACATTGTTGAGACGAAAAAGCTCCATACCGTTTGTGAATCTGCAAACTGTCCGAATCGAGGAGAATGTTGGTCCGCTGGAACAGCAACAATCATGATTTTGGGAAATATTTGTACTCGTTCATGTGGTTTTTGTTCTGTTAAAACAGGGCGTCCTACGGAGTATGATCGTCTTGAGCCTGAGCGTGTGGTTGAAATGGTGCAGTGGATGAAGCTGCGCTATGTGGTCATTACAAGTGTTGATCGAGATGATCTGAAAGATGGAGGATCAGAAGTTTGGGCGGATACCATAACACGTGTCCGTGCCGCATGTCCAGAACTTGGCATCGAAGTTCTGGTGCCTGATTTTCAAGGACAATTTGATAATCAAAAGCGAGTTTTTGATGCCCGTCCCCATGTTTTTGCCCATAATCTTGAAACAATTGAACGTTTGCACCCTACTGTCCGTCCGCAAGCTACTTATCAACGATCATTGGAAATTCTCCAACGGGCGAAACGAGAAGGGCTTGTGACAAAATCTTCTCTGATGTTGGGACTTGGAGAACAACAAAGCGAAACAAAGCAAGCAATTCAAGATCTTGCTGATAGAGGTTGCGATGTATTATGCTTAGGGCAATACTTGCAGCCAACACGTTCTCATTTGCCTATTGAGCGATGGGTGCATCCAGATGAGTTTGCGGAGCTTCAAGCTTTTGCTTTGGAAAAGGGTTTTTCTAAATGTGATTCAGGGCCTCTTGTGCGTTCAAGTTACCATGCTGAAGGAGTGCTTTCGCCTGATTTGGAACTCTCCGAAGTGATTGCAAAAGCTATTCAGCAAAAACCAGACGAATGATTTTCAAGGTGTATTCGGGTTTCAAATAAAAGCTCCTTACGTAAAAAGCCTCTGGATAAAACAGAGGCTTTTTTGAGTAGAATAGGATAAGAAGTTTTTGATTATACCGATTGTTTTGGCAGCTTTTTACGCTGAATAAGACTCATATAAATTCCAATGACAGCGCCTATAATCCCAAGTATGATTAAGGAAAATCCAATTCCTCCGTAGGTTCCGCCGATCAAAGAGCAGCCAGAACTTTCTTCCTGGGCAGAAACATCACCTTTAAGAGCAGCACTATTAAAGACAGATAGTGAAGTTGTTCCAGCGCTTGTTTGGAATGTCCCATCATTAATGAAAAGTTCAAAGACATAAACTCCTTCAACTGGGGGGAGTTCAACACCAGTTGAGCTTGCTGTCGGATCAAGAATTTGAGCTTGTGGGCCAGCATTTTGAACCCAGAGGAAAGAGACAATATCACCGTCAAGATCGACGATTTGTTCGGCGAAGAGTGCAAAGGAATTGCTGGCGGCAAGATCAAGGCTTTGGGTTGATGTTGTGATGCTGGCTTCAGGCAAATGCGCAGAGGCACTTTCTAATGTGAATGAAACGCGAAGGGGCAAAGCCGGTGAAAAACCATCAGACCCACGTAGTTCAAAGGCATAGTTTCCAGGAAGGAATCCTTTAAAAGTTATGTTTTGTCCAGCAACTTTTGCATAAGAAGCTGCAGGCCCAGCAAGTTGATAGAAATCAAAGCTGATTGGATCGGCTTCGCTGTCGTTGCTGCCTTGAAGATCAAAATGAAGATCTTGAGCAATTTCTAAGGTATTCGGCAAATCAATCTGAAGTTCAGGTGCAGAATTACTTCCACTTTGGATTGCAATCTGAAGCGATTGAGGTGCAGACCGGTGCTCTCCATCGTTAATGCGAACAAGAAGTTCAACTATTCCTGAACTATAAGCAAGGTATTTGCGTTTGGCTGTTTGGGCGCCTTCAACTTGGATTAAGCGAGGCCCAGCATTTTGTTCGAGTTCAACGAGCACAGGTGAGCCATCAATATCAACGCAAGAACTCATATCAATTTCAAAAACTTCTCCTATGGAAGCTGAGTCTGGAACTATAACCTCTCCACTTGGAATATAATCACCCTGTGGGTCAAAAACTTCAACCCAGACAAAGTCATCACTTTCATAGCTGCCATCATTGACGCGAAGACGAAATTGGTAGCTTCCAGGAGCTTGGATTGAAAGATTCGTCGTTGCACTGAAGGTATCATGCATTTGGACTTTTGTGCTATCACCTTCGATGAGATCCCATTGGTAGCTCAAAGTTGTTTTTTGATCATCATAGCTGAACCCTCCTTGAAGTATTAAAGAGGCTTGTCCTGCCTGAAGTGGTAATGAACGGTCAGGTCCAGCATAAGCCGTTGGAGGGATATTGAGGGTGCCATCAAAGATATGTACGAAAAGCTCATCAGTGCTGCTGACACCAGAGTAGTCTCTTACTTCAAGATTGATGCGATATGTCCCCACTGGTGCTCCTGAAGTATCAAAGAAGGCTCGCGCTGAAGTTGTTTGACTCAAGATGTTAAAAGCACCACTTGGCGCTTCAACGATACTCCAAAGATAACTTTGGATATCGTTGTAATTTAAGGAGGAGTTTGCATCGGCGCTGTTTTCGCCAATGAGTGGGATTAAACCTTGAGCCTGCTCAGAAAAGCGATCGGGCCCAGCATGGGCTACAGGAGCTTCATTAGCAACCACCACTTGAATTGTTTCTTCGGTAATAGCGCCCTGTTCATCCCTGACTTGGAGACGAAAACCATAGGTTCCAGGCTCAACGAGAATGAGTTGAACGTCTTGTTCAGAAGTTGAAAGTGAATTTTGTCCTGATGGGTAAAAGACAGGAGCTTGGCTGGAAGCAAAGAGATCAACGCTCCAGTCGTATACAAGCTGAGTATCATCTCCATCAGGGTCGCTGCTTCCAGTAGTGCTCAAAGAAAGTAAGCCAGGAGCCATATGAGCCCCTGGGTGAAGACTTAAACGAATGCTTGGGGGTTGATTTGAAAGATTGTTTACAAGTGTGTTGCCGACAACATCACTGAAGAAGGTGCCGTCACCATCATCAATAAAGTCAAGCAAGGGTTTTCCAAGCACACCTTTTTGACCATCCAACTCAATTTCGAGAGTAATAGAGTTTGCAAGCAGCCTCATATCAAGTGCATTAAGGGAAGCCCCTTGGGAATCTTGGAGTAATGCAAGATCATCAAGATCGAGGCTTGAAGCATCAACAACTTCAGAAAAGTCAACGGTAATACGATCTGGTTTGCCATTACCAGTGTCATCATGGGCTTCTAAAGTATGGGGTAGGAATGTGGGGTTTGCAGCATCAATTTCACTAAGACCGTTGTTCCCGAGAGTTTTAAGGAGATTTCCTGAAAGATCGCGAACCAGGCCAGTTGAAGCATCAAAAGTAAGTTCTTTAAGATCTGTACCACTTACTCCGTTTCCAAACTTAAGGGTTAAGGTTTCGTTAACTGGGCCAATGGCGTTGCTTGGGGCTATGCCATCAAGCGCAAAGCCTTGAAAGTCGAAATTTCCGAGAGTACTGTCAAGTGGCTCACTGAAGACCAGCTCAACGGTTTCAATAGCACCATTAGTATCAAGATCAAGTAAGTGTGCACTGAGAATGAATGGGGCAAGAGTATCCACGGTATCATTTGCGGGGTCTGGTTGAGCGTAAACCGTTAGAGCTGGGGATTCGTTATTACGTCCATCGTAAGCAACCACATGAATCTCATATTGGTGGTTGGCATCCATTGGAGTGTTTGGATCTGAGCCATTGAGGGTGAAAGAATGTGTTAAGCCAATCTCAAGGCTAAAGCTGTTATTTGTTCCTTGTTCAATGACATTGATACGGTAGCCTGCAACATCAGCACTTCCTTGGGGTGCTTCGTCAGGACTTGGGTCGAAAGTGCCTTGAATTTCAAGCGGGCCTGAACTTGTTACGAGGTTGCTGATGGCAGCTGGGGGAATGATGTCTTTTTGAAATGTAAAGCTGCGAGCAGGGCTGAAAAATCCAACCGCTCCATTTTCGTCAATGCCTCGTACCTGGAAACTAACGGTAGTATCAGCTGCAGGTGTTGTTGGCCAGATATACTCGGTTGTGCCAGCAGGCAGTTCAATTTCTGTATACTCGGTTTCAAGATCACCATTAAAAACGTAACGGAATTGATAGCGAATGTCAACAGGTGCGCTATCATCAATAGCCGCGTTCCAACTTGCTTTTACAGAAGCAGGCAGCAGGATATCTTGATCTTGATTTGGGCTTGTTATGACTGGTGCTTGAGGTGCAGAGTTGTTTGTTGAAAAAACTTTAAGGTGGCCGCTGGTGTCAGTAATCGCAAAGTAGCCATTTGCGATTGCTGGTGTTTGATAAACAATGCCGGGCATTTCGATTTCAAAAATAGGAGTATTGCCAGAAGCAGCATCAAAGATCGCAATGTTTCGACCCAGGGGCGCTATCATATAGGCGCCATGGGGGTCATTTTGATTTGGAACAAGTAAAGCCCCTTGACTGTTAATAGTCGCTGGAGTATCAAGACTATCACTGCTGTAGTGCCAGTAAAGCTCTCCAAATGTGCTTGCATTAACACTAAAAAGGAGAGTCCGGGCTTTAATCGAAATGCTTGGAATTTCTCGCATCATAATTGCTAGAAAACGACTGTTGCCTCGCTCAAGATAGGCTGCTGGAGCAGGTCGAACGGAATTACCACTTGGCCAGTTCGCATCAAAGGAGCTGCCAGGGAGGCTTGCTCTTGAACTTGCGGAGGAGCGTTTTCCAGCTCCTTCTGCCTTTTCTTGAGCTTTTAAATAACTGCTAGCATTATCACTACGCTCTTTTAAAGCCGCTTTAAGCTCACTGAGGTCAAGGCCGTATTCTTGCTCGTAGCCTTCGATAACGCTGAGCATAGAGTTAAGATCTGTAAGTTTGTTGAGTTCTGCTTGAAGGTCGTGGGGAATATCCCGCAATGGATCGGCTTCTGGTTCAACTTCAGAGCTGGTTTTTCCATTAGCTCGAGCGCTTCTGCTGCTGGCAGCATAAGAAGCATCTCGACTTGGTATCAAGCGATCATAGCTTCCATCATCAAGCTTGATGCGATAGGTCATATAACCTTTGAAGCCAGTCAATGATAAGTTGGAGCTATTACGTTCTACATCTCCGCCAGGGGCTACATAGACGTAGATTTCTCCACTATCAGAATCATGAACAATCATTGGGCTGATGGCATAAAAGATTCCTTGGGTTTGAACAGGGGCAGCCCAAGCTTTTGAACCATCACTAAGGAGGTAGCAGTCAATTTCGCCGTTTGGCAGCGCGACTATAACTTTGTCATCATAGACTGCAGGTGAGCCTTGGACGTCTCGCGAGACAGGGGCTTGCCAAACAATAGAGCCATCTCTCTGGTCATAAGCAAAGAGATAATCGCTTCCAAAGCCAGGGCTGACAATTACTTTATCATTAATGACAACAGGAGCACCAAGCTGGTAGCCACCATGTGAAACTTCCCAAAGTATTTCTCCATCACTCAATTGGAAAGCTACAACTTTTCCACCAGTGGTTCCAACGAAGAGCCGTCCTTTATCCACTGCAGGAGTAGCAAGGATTCCAGAGCTAAGCTTCTGAGACCAAACCGGTGTTCCTGAATCAATATCAACACAAATAACATCACCGCCTTCGCTTACGACAATCAAGAGCTGGTCAACGATCAGGGGTTCAGCAAAGATATTACTTGCGGTAAGGGTCGTGCTGTAAAGTTCTGTCAGTTTTGAGCTGTCAGAGAGGTCAACTGTTTGCTCAAGTCCAGCGCTTCTGGCTGCGTTCCCGCGGTATTGACTATGGTCCGCCCAGGCGTGGGAACCCAAAGTCAAGCTTATAAGTGCAACGAGTATGGAGTAAGGTGAAAAGGAGAGTTGTGGTTTTGTCATAGTGCTTACCTGCCAATAAGAGGGGGGAAGAGAGTTAACTTATTGTCATCTTTCTGCAAAGTTTTAATTATATGGCTTATTACATTCATTAATAAGCCTTAAAGTTGCGCAGCTTGAAGCGTGTTGCAAATAATTCAAAGTGTGTTCTATTCTCTAAGATACTGTGCGCAAAAGGCTCTTTCTTGCTTCGTGTATTGTGCTTGATTCGACTATCTCATAAACACAAACAAAAGAACCATAGAAGATTATCATGAAAGAGGCTGAAATTCAAAGGTCTTCCACTGTTAATCCAACCTTTATCTTCCCACTATAATTCATCCCAAGGGATTCACAGGAGAGATCGAAGTGAGGAGGGTTGTTCTTCAGCAAAGTCCTTCTTAGTGCTGTTTAATAAAGTTCTTAGCAAGTATAAATTGGACGTTATGTGCAATATGTCTATTGTCTTGAGGTTTTCCCTTTTTGTCAATAGGATTATCTAAAATAACCATACATCTTGTAATAGAATGTTGTTCGAATTTTTAAGCTCTTGTCTTTAAACTCTGGCCTGAGGCTTCTTTAATATGGGATTAATATGGGATTTTTCGGGGTTGAAATCGTAAGAAAAAGGAGATTTTCTGCAGGGGGTTCTGTGGTAATAGTATGGGGGTGTTATTTTGGATGGGTGCTATGGCGACAATTAGGTTGTGGCCATTTCGTCCAAATACTTTATGTCTGAAGATTTGACTTGGAGAAAATCAAATCATTGCGGGGATAAGCTTGGGCGGGTAATCCTGAGAAAACTCTTGGGTTGTCTAAGCCTGTGCAGCTTTTGAAGCTTTTCGTTGGTGAGCTTTAAGAAGACGTTTTCGGATTCGAAAAGTTTTAGGGCAGACTTCAAGGACTTCGTCATCCGCAATCCACTCGAGAGCTTCTTCAAGGGTTAAAGCTTGTGAAGCTTTTAGGGTAACAGTTGCTTCTTTTGTTGCGGAGCGCACATTTGTCAAAGCTTTCTCTTTTGTTATGCCTACTAGAATATCTTCTTCTTTGCAGTGTTCCCCAACGACCATGCCTTCATAAACGCGCTCTCCGGGCTCGATGAAGAAAGTTCCACGATCGGCAAGTTTAATGAGTGCGTATTCTGTGGCACGTCCTTCAGCAACCGCTATCATGGCACCGCGTTTTCTTCTTTCAAGCGGTCCTTGATAAGGAGAAAATTTCTCAAAACGATGGTTAAGGATTGCTTCACCATGGGTCAGAGTCAAAAGCTTATTGCGTGCGCCGATCAGGGCTCGGGCAGGTAAAGAGAAGTGGAGCAAGCTTCGAGTTCCGTGGCTTTCAGTTTGAAGCGTTTGGCCTCGAAGTTGACTAAAGAAGCCGATTACCTTTGAGGCATATTCTGTTGGTACATCAACAATTGCTGTTTCAAAGGGCTCGCAGCGTTTTCCATCGATTTCTTTGATCACGATACGAGGGGAAGAAACGGTGAATTCGTAGTCTTCACGACGCATGTTTTCAATCAGGACGCCGAAGTGCAAGAGACCTCTTCCTGAAAGATTAAATTCTTCAGGACGGTCTCCATCTTCAAAGTGAAAGGCAACATCGGCTTCTACTGCTCGCAAGAGTCTTTCACGGAGTTGGCGAGATGTAACATAGCTGCCTTCTCGCCCAGCAAAGGGAGAGTCGTTCACTCCAAAAATCAGTGATAGTGTTGGTTCTTCGAGCTCAACACGGGGTAGGGCCTGAGGTGAGTCAGGATCGCTGATGGTATCCCCAATTTCAATTTCATCAATACCTGAGAGTGCAATAATTTCCCCAGCTTCAGCTTTTTCAGTTTCCTGGCGCCCCAAGCCTTCGAAAATTTCTAAACTTTTAAGGTTAAATTTACGAATTTCTCCGCTGGCTCCTTTGATTAAAGCAACCTGTGAGCGCTTTTGTAAGCTGCCAGAAACAATGCGCCCGATGCCGATACGTCCAACGTAGCGATCGTATTCAAAATTGGTGATCATAACTTGAAGTGGGTCTTCAGGGCGGATCTCAGGTCCGGGGATATGCTTGAGAATACCTTGAAGTAAAGGATCAAGGGTTGTCTCTAGAGCCTCTGGGCTGGTGCCAGATTTACGTTCTTTACCAGAGGCATAAAAGAGTGGAAAGTCAACCTGTTCATCGGTTGCTCCAAGATCAATGAAGAGATCATAGAGATCTTGAAGAACTTTTTCGGGGCGGGCATCAGGGCGGTCGATTTTATTAATCACAACCAGCGGCTTTAAACCTAATGCCAAAGCTTTTCGTAATACAAAAGTGGTTTGAGGCATAGGCCCTTCAGCAGCATCCACTAAAAGTAAAGCCCCGTCTGCCATCCCCAGCACTCGTTCAACTTCTCCGCTGAAATCAGCGTGTCCAGGGGTATCTATGACGTTGACTTTTATGCCTTGGTGGGTAAAGGCTACATTTTTTGCAAGAATAGTAATCCCGCGTTCTCGCTCCAGCGGATTCGAGTCAAGAAAAGCATCCTGGTGTCCGGTTGAAATCAGCCCGGCGTATTCAAGAAAACCGTCAACCATAGTCGTTTTGCCATGATCAACGTGAGCAATAAAAGCTAGATTTCTAAGATCTTCTCGACGTTTCATTGATGTCTTTCAGTCTAATGAATTTGATATTGTGGCCATTTTATCTCGAACTTAAACATTACTACTTACCATCGTTTTTTATTTCTTATGGAGCCTGAAAAAACTTTTAAAGAGGATACTCTATCTTTATCGTTCAGCACTTCATTAAGATCTTTTACCAGTTCTTTTTGACGAAACACTCCAAGTTCGTGAACATGAGCTTGAGACTGGACCTTAATACGGAGCTCCCCTTGCCGGTATGAATGTACCTGGCTCGTTTGACTCAAAGAATCGTCAATAATTTTATTCCAGGCCTTTTGGAAGCGTACTAAACGGCTTGGAACTTTCAGCTTTTTTGTTTTTTCCAACTGATAAGCAAAATGAGCGAAAGACTTTGGCAAACTCATGCGAATAGGATGACGCTCACGTAACCTTTGTAAAGAGTGTTGGTTGCTTTCCCTTTGTATGAACTCAGGAATGAACTGTGTTGGTTGTTTTTCCATGCCTGCTGAAAAGCCTTATCTTTTCTTGAATTTTTCCAAAGCTGAAAAATCAGTGAGAAAATTCCAGAACAATCTTTTACACACTTTCCATATGAAAGCAAAAACTCATATTTAGAGATGGGAGTTTATTTTTGTTGGTTCTGTTGAGGATGTAAACAAAGAAGCTGCTGCATAGGGGAGTTCTATTTCTCAAGGGCAGCAACCCCACCAACAATTTCTGCAATTTCTTGGGTGATTTGTGCTTGACGAGCTCGATTCAGGTTGCGAGTCAAGTGGGTAATCATTTCGTCAGCATTATCGGTGGCACTTTTCATGGCAGTACGTCGAGCAACGTGTTCGCTTGCAAGAGATTCGACAAGAGCGGTATACATGGTTTGTGTTAAATAGGTAGGCAGTAATGCTGCTAGAAGTTCTTCTGGAGAGGGCTCAAAAATAAAATCTCGGGTAACTCCCGTACGCTTCTCTCCTTCAATGGGCAGTACTCGTAGCATGCGAGGCTTTTGGGAAGCTGCACTCAGCCACTGAGTATGGGCAATATAAACTTCGTCGCACTTTCCTTTAAGAAAATCATCCCGTAAAGGCTCGATATAGCGCAGGGCATCCTGGTAGCCTGGACGATCTCCAAGGTCCGTGTGAGTATGACGAATACTATAACCTTGGTAGTTGAGAGTGCCGATTCCCTTTTTGCCCAGCACATCAAGAATGACTTCGCGCTTTTGTTCTTTTTGATCTTGAATAAATTGTTTGACGTGGCGGATAACATTGGCGTTGTATCCACCACAGAGCCCGCGATTTGCTGTGATAAGGAAGACTAAAATGTTACGAACATCTTGTCTTTGTTCTAAAAGCGGTTGAGATGTTTGTACCCCAGAGCCGATAACTTCACCTAAAAGTTCGCTGAGTTTACTCGTATAAGGAAGGGCTGCATTAACTCGGTCCTGGGCACGTTTCATTTTTGAGGTGGCCACGAGTTCCATCGTTTTTGTAATTTTTCTGGTGGAATTTACGGAACGAATGCGGGTACGAAGTTCTTTGGGTTGTTCTGCCATGGCCCTTGCTTTCTTGCAGCTTTAATATGAATGGAATTTCGATCAAATCTTTCTCAAAGAATTTGCAGGTTAGCTGGTTCAGTCAGGAGATGGAAGAGTTTTTAGCTCTTTCTGGTTGAATCTCTTATCGCGAGCTGATGGTTGAGAAATCAAGACCTTCCTTGTTTTAAAGCGCTCGTACCAGATCAAACTTTGTAAGGATGTCAAACCCTGAACCATGCTGAACGATGACTGCTTCTTGTTGGGAGTCTCGCATGGCTGCAAGCATTTCTTGAGCGCTGGCGTGAGCTGGGACCGTTGCCAATGGAGGTCCCATTACTTCCTTGGCGGAAAGTGCCGTGAGATCTTTACCCTGCATCAGAAAATCAAGAACTTTGTTTTCGGTAATCGTCCCAAGGATCGTGCTTCCAGATACAACAGGAACCTGACTGATATCAAGCTGTTTGATCTGTTCAAAAATTTGATCAAGTGAAGTTTCAGGTCCTGAACTTACTAATGAAGGGGCGTTTGCCTGTTTGTCATAGAGCAGATCAATAGCTCGTTTGCCACTGCCTCCAAGGAATTGGTTTTCGCGCATCCAATCATCATTGTACATTTTAGATAAATAGCGTTCTCCTGTGTCACACAAGAAAACCACAATCAAAGTATCAGGGCTGGGGTTGTATTCTTCTATGTAACGTTGAGCTGCAACCAGATTCGTGCCTGTTGAGCCTCCACAGAAGAGCCCTTCAAGTCGAGCTAATCTGCGGGCAGCGTTAAAGCTTTCTCGGTCAGTTATGGTATAGGCTAAATCAACGTGGGAAAAATTTGCGCTTTTTGGGATGTAATCATGCCCGATACCCTCGACTTTATAAGGGTGAGAGGGGCAATCAAGGTTCTTTTCTCGGATAAAGTGGGCGTAGAGGGAGCCTTCAGGGTCTGCCAGCACCGTTTTGATCTTTGGGTTACGCTCTTTAAGGTAGCGTGAAACTCCTGTCATGGTTCCACCGGTTCCAGCACTTGCTATAAAAACATTAAGTTCTCCATTTGTCTGTTCCCAAATTTCAGGCCCTGTAAATTCATAGTGGGCTTGAGCATTTGCCGGGTTTTCAAACTGTCCGATGTAGAGTGCATTCGGGGTTTCTTGAGCAATTCTTCTGGCTGTATTTGAATAGCTTTGGGGGTCGTCTTCCGGGACGGTTGGTGTAACGATGACTCGAGCTCCGAAAGCCCGCATGAGGTTGATTTTTTCCTGACTCATTTTATCAGGGGTGCAGCAGATAACTTTATAGCCTTTAACCGCCGCAGCAATGCAAAGTCCAAGGCCAGTATTGCCTGCCGTTGCTTCAACGAGTGTTCCACCAGGGGCAATCTTTCCAGACTCTTCAGCTGCTTTCAGCATGGCCCAACCAATACGGTCTTTTACCGAACCAGAGGGATTCATAAAGTCACATTTACCCACAACCTGACATTGGGCATCTTGAAAATAGCGATCAAGACGAACCAAAGGTGTTTCACCAATGAGTTCGAGGACCGAAGCTTTTAAGGTTGTATGAAGCTTGCCTGAGGCTTGTGTTTGTTTTGACATTCGCAACCCTTTGCACATAAGAAAATGAATTAAGAAGCACTGATTTTTGCATGGAAAGGGCCTTAAATCAAACTCTTAACCTGCAGAATAAGTTCTCTATAGAGGTGGATCTTAAAAAGCATGAGGTGGTGGTGGAAGGCAAAGCTAAGTGAATTTACCGGCGGCATGTTCAAGCAGGCATTTCTCAAGAATATCAAAAGTTTCACCAAGTACGGCTTGAGGAGTGGCCAGCACAGGCATCAGTACGATAACATTCCCAAGAGGACGTACAATTAATCCCTGCTCCTGGGCTCTAGCACAAAGTTGATGGCCTGATGTGTTTTCGTAGCCTTCGCTATTATGGCCTGCGTGTTTTTCTTCCAGGGGAATTCCAATCATCATGCCGTAATGGCGAATTCTTCCTACACCGGGAATCGTTGCGAGTTTTTGGAGCTGTTGTTGGATAAAGGGTTCCTGTTTTTGGAGTTGCTGGATAAGCTTTTCTTGCTGCAGTAGTTTTAAGCTTGCTAAGGCTGCAGCACATCCAAGTTGATTGCCAGTAAAGGTATGACCATGAAGCAGGTGTTTAAATTCTTCTCGTTTGCCTAAAAAGCTTTGATAAATAAAGGGGCGAGCCATAGTGACGGCGAGAGGAAGATAACCAGCTGTAAGTCCTTTGCTCAGGCAGAGAATATCGGGGGCAACACCTTCTTTTTTGGATGCAAAACTTTCTCCACAGCGCCCAAAGCCAGTTAAGATTTCATCGCAAATCAGCAGAACATGGTGCTGGTCACACAGCTTCCGAAGAAGTTTAAGAAAACCTGGATAGCAAGGCCGTACGCCGCCAGCGCCCTGGCAGCCAGGTTCAATCACAACGGCTGCAAGTTCTGAACCATGCTGTGCAAAGAGGGTTGTGAGTTTTTCGCAGGCTTCTTTGTAAGCATTTGATTCTTTTTCGCAGGCTGCATCAAAAGTATTGCTTTGCATGGGGTAGTCAGTGCGCAAGACTTCAAACGTCAGTGGTTCATAGGCTTTGCGAAAGATCTCGATACCTCCTAGGGTCATGGTTGCCCCAGTGTCTCCGTGATAGGCGTCATGAAAAGTGAGAAAGCGAGTACGCTTTTCTTTACGGTTCAGGTGGTACTGTAAGGCCATCTTTAAACCGACTTCAACGGCTGTACTGCCATTATCAGAGAAAAAGACGTGTGGAAGTTCGATGTCCAGATTTTGAAATTCTTCTTTGATAAAGAGGTGCAGAGCATGCGCAAGCTCAATCGCAGGAACATTGGAAGCTGAAAATAAACTGCTGTGTGCAATGCGGTCAAGTTGATCTTTAATAGCTTGGTTTATCTCAGGTTGAGTGTGTCCCCAAAGGTTACACCACATTTGAGCATAACCATCAATATAGCGTTGTCCTTGGATGTCGAATACAAAAGGGCCTTCCCCTCGCTCCACAATCAACGAGCCAGCTCGGCCTGGATATTCATTCATTTGGGTATAAGGATGCCAAACATGAGCTTGATCAAGTTGGTCGTAATAATTTTGTTTTTGGGTTTTATCCATGAGTATTAAGAAAGGTTTAAAGTTTGTGAGTTTTAAATTATATTTTTTGCCAACAGTTGGTTTTGTGGGAAGTGTTTCCATTGACTACTTCAAATCAAAGGTTTTTTCAAGACTGATATACTGCATGCCGCGTCCAAAGGCAGCTGCAAAATCACGTGCTTCATTGATATCCTGAGCTTGAAGTTCATCTTTTTCTATTAAGGCTCGAGCTTGGATTAGAGCAGCTGCCGTTTCTTCGTACTCTCTTAAATTCGCGCAGATTTGTTTAAGCAATTCCAGGGCTTTCTCTCGTTGAGGTTGAAGGGGTTGAAAAGTACAAACGAAGTCCGCAAAAGCTCGAGAAGCTTTGAGAAGCTCTTGGTTCTGTTGCTCAAAACGGGGGGTGATTTCAAGCCTGTAATCTACAAAGGTGTGAAGAAACTGATAGTATTGCTGAAGGACTGGTGCGTTGTAGTCCTGTGGTGATGCTGGAAGGTTTTTGTACCAGCGGGCGTCGTGAAAAATGTTTGGAGAGCTATGGTAAAAATAATAATGCTTTCCAAGGATGTTGAGAGCTTGCAAAAGGCTGAAAGCGTTGTGAGCTGAGGCGCTGTCAGCTGCAGGGTTGAGAAGGTTGTCAAGAATCCAATCTCGGATTGGGCGACTTCGGCCCTTCAAACTTTGAAGATGAGAGCTGAAACATTCTTCCAAGAGATCAACCTGCTTTTCCAGTCTCGAAGATTTTTTGGCACTATCATCGCCCGTTTCAAGTGAAAGGTCAGCGCGTGCCAACATCAAACGAGCAAGGTAGCGACGACAGCTTTCAAAGAGCATGGAAACAGGATCAGAACAGGTGAGAACAAGAATGCCACCAGACCGAAGCCGTTTATCAAGCTGGCCAAGAAAGTTTTCCTGGTTGTTGAGCCCAGCCATCAGGCCTTCACAAAGAACAATATCGTAAGATTCTTGGCCTGGGTAATTTTCAAGGCTTAGATTATGGAAGTGTAGGGCTTCTTTTTTGAGCTGATGGTTTTGGTGGTGTTTTTCGAAGAGCTTCAGCATTGCTTGAAAGCCCGTAGGGTTTGGTTCTAAAAGGGTATAACGAGCAGGACCAAAGCTTGCGGACACAATAGAGTTATAGCCACTGCCAGGTCCTACTTCGAGCAGCTCTCGGTTTTGAAATAACTTTGGTGTAAGGCCTAGAGTGCGGTAAAGAGCAGAACGACGATTCATATGATTTTGAAAGTCTTGAATATCTTGACTTACCGGTGATATCCCATGTTCCGTGTAATATTGGATAAACTCGTTCATGCCAGTGACCTTAGCAGAAATAATTTTTAAAGTACTCTTGTATTCTTATGTATTCTTGATGCTTATCATGGTTTAGCTCTTCCTTCGAAGCAAGTCTTGAGTTTTAAAAGCTTGACTTCTTTCTCAGAGTTTGGTGTCCACTCTATCGTGTAAAAACAAAACTTGAACCTCATATTTCTTAAGAGAGCTGCTAGCGCCTCAAAAAAAACGTGTTACTATCTCATTAGTAACTTGTATGAACTTTTTATGTGAGGTTTGGCTTTCCTTTTTTAGATATTGGGTGACAAGGAAGAGGGCGGGGTTATGGAAACAATAGTTCAAAAAGGTTCAGGATTAAATGCCTGGGAAATGGCTCAAGAGCAGTTTTGTTCTGTGGCGAAGAAGTTGAAGCTTTCAGATTCTGTGCGGGATCATTTAATTGAGCCAGAAGCTTTGCACGTTTTCACCTTCCCTGTTCAGATGCAAGATGGAAAGACTCGAATTTTCACAGGCATTCGAAGCCAGCACAGCTTTGCCCGTGGCCCTGCGAAAGGTGGTTTGCGTTTTCATCCAGAAGTAAGTGTTGATGAAGTTAAGGCGTTGTCCATGTGGATGACATGGAAAACTGCTGTCGTAGGTCTTCCCCTGGGTGGTGGCAAAGGGGGAGTGATCTGTGATTATAAAGCGATGAGTCCAATGGATAAAAAAGCCCTTACGACAGCTTTTGCCCGTAGGCTTTCCAGTGTGATTGGTCCAAGTAAGGATATTCCTGCTCCTGATGTCAATACTGGTCCTCAGGAGATGGCTTGGATTGCTGATGAATATGCGCTTCATGCAGGTCAGCCGGAGCCAGCTGTGATTACCGGTAAGCCCATTGAACTTGGGGGGAGTCTCGGGCGTAATGCGGCTACCGGGCGAGGAGTTGCTTTCTGTATCCAACGCTATTATCAAAACAGCGGCAAGCAACTCAAAAACGCGCGAGTGGCTATTAACGGTTTTGGAAACGCTGGTCAATGGGCAGCCCAGAGCCTTCATGAAATGGGGGCTCAAGTTGTGGCAATATCAGATTCTCGTTCTGCTGTCGTGAACATGAACGGTTTTGATATTCCCCATGCGATTGATCATAAGCGGAGTACTGGCTTGGTTGATGGTATTGCGGGGGAAAGCATAAGTAATCAGGAGTTACTTGAGCTTGATGTTGATATCCTTGTTCCAGCGGCTTTGCAGGGTGTGATAACGGAAAGCAATGCTGAAAGGGTTTCGGCTCGCTTGATTGCAGAAGCAGCCAATGGGCCAACAACTCCAGCTGCCGAACAGATTTTGGTGAATAAGGGCATTGTTGTTATCCCTGATGTTTTAGCGAACGCAGGCGGCGTAACAGTAAGTTATTATGAATGGGTTCAAAACCGCCAATACCTTTCCTGGACTGAAGAAGAAGTTAATCAAAGGTTGCAGGGTGTGATGGAGAAGGCTCTTGACCAGGTCCAGGCTTTAGCTGGGGAGCAAAACATTCCTTTTCGAGAAGCTGCTTATATGGGCGCGATTGCTCGGGTTGCTCGAGCTTTGGAAGCCAGGGGTATTTTTTAAAGCTTTTCTATTGCATGAAATGCTAACTATCATTTTGGGGAGTGTCTTCATTATAAAGATGCTTTTGTTTCAGAAGGTGATTTTAGTCACTTTCTGTTAAACCTTGGATTTCATCTTCTCTTCAAAGCGTAAAAAACTTATCCCAAAGCTCCACAATTTCATCAAAGCAAGCTATAGTCTCGAGCTCAATCTATCTATGGCTGAGTAAAGGAAAGCCATCGAATGAAGAAAAGAGGTTTGTAATGCGCATCAGTGATTTTCGCAGTGATACGGTTACTCGTCCAACTCCTGAGATGTATCAAGCCATGGCAGAAGCTCCTTTAGGTGATGATGTGCTCGGGGATGATCCCAGCGTTATAAAGCTTGAAGAGTATGCCGCTGATCTGCTTTCTAAAGAAGCAGCACTCTTTGTTCCTTCAGGTGTGATGGCAAACCAAATTGCAATCCATTATCATACGCAACCTGGGGATGAACTGATATGCGAAGCCGGCAGTCATACATATAATAATGAAACGGGTGCGATTGCAGCCCTTTCCAGTGTACAGGTCCGTCCCCTTGTGAGTGAGCGAGGGACGCCGCGGCTTGAAGATGTTCGAGCCGCCATTCAGGATGGGAACGTGCATCATCCACGAAGTTCATTGATTGTATTAGAAAACACCCACAATGCTTCTGGAGGTCGAATTCTGCCACAAGCTGATGTTTTTGCGCTGCAAGATTTGTGTTCAAAACATGGATTGGCTTTTCATCTTGATGGTGCTCGTTTAGCAAATGCGGCAGTAGCTCAGGATAAAAGCATGGCAGAGCTGGCTGCTCCCTTTGATACTCTCAGTCTCTGTCTTTCAAAAGGTTTGGGAGCGCCTGTCGGCAGTCTAGTTTTCGGGAGTAAGGCCTTTGTTCAGGAAGCGCGGCGCACTCGTAAAATGTTTGGGGGTGGCATGCGTCAGGCAGGTGTCTTGGCCGCTTGTGGTATCGTGTCCCTTGAAAAGATGGTCAACCGTCTGGCTGAAGATCATCGCCTGGCCTTTGAGCTTGCTCAGGGCCTGAGTCAAATTGAAGGCATTGAACTTGATCTCTCAAGTGTTGAAACCAACATGGTTTATTTCAAGCTTAAAGCTTACGAGGAGCTTCAGGCTGAAGAACTTCGCCAAGCCCTTGCGAAAAAAGGTGTGCTTGCCCTTTATCTTAATCCTCAAACCTGGCGGATGGTGAGCCATTATGATGTTGGAAAAGAAGATGTGCAAAGAGCCCTGACAGCTTGGGAAGAAATACTCAAGGAAAGATTGTAGCTTTATTGGATGTTTTAAAGAGGAAAGAGTTCATGAATAAGCAGCTCCAGGAAGCTTTTTTTGAGGCTCTTGCTCAGAGCCTGAAGGAAGATCTTGGAAAAGAAGGCGATATTACTGTACAAGCCCTTGGTTTAGGCGGAGTTCGGGCCCAAGCAAAGCTGAGGGCTAAGGCTGCTGGTGTTCTCGCTGGTTTTAATGCTCTTGTTGGGCTTGATGATTTTTGTCAAAATTATCAAGGGTTGCAGAAGTACTCGGGGCAAGCTATCACGTTTCGGTTTTTGGCTCGTGATGGCAAAAAAGTAGAAGCTGGGGAAATTCTAGCAGATTTAGAGGGACCTGCTGATTGGCTTTTAATCCTTGAGCGGAGTCTCTTAAATTTGCTCGCCCATCTCAGTGGTATTGCAAGTATAACAGCTCGCTTTGTTGAAGAGATCAGGGATACTAAAACACAGATCTGTGATACACGTAAGACAATGCCAGGTTATCGTCTTTTAGAGAAGTACGCTGTTCAGTGCGGTGGTGGTAAAAACCATCGTATGGGGCTTTATGATCAAGCCATGCTTAAGGAAAATCATTTGGCTTTGATTCGAAAAAACCTTGCCGAGGGGGTCGAAGAGGTACGTGCTTTTCTTGGTGAAAAAAAGCGCATCACGTGCGAGGTTGAAAATCTTGAAGAGTTAAAGCAGGCCCTTGAAAGTTCGGCTGATTGCATCTTGCTTGATAATTTTACACTTGAAATGCTTGAACAGGCCCTTGCGCTTCGAAAAGAAGGTGCTAAAGAGGCTGTTATATTTGAAGCTTCTGGGGGTATAGGCTTAAAGGATCTTCGAGCGCGGGCATTACTGGGAGTTGAGCGTATAAGTATAGGAGCACTCACTCATTCTGCACCAGCCCTTGATTTAAGCTTGGCTATCACGCCTTTGGAGCACTAAGAAACAAAGAGAATAAGTCTTCAAGCTAAGCTTGGAAGAGATAAGAGAGTATATTCTGTCAGTAGGAAATTTTTCAAACAACTCTTGAGATAGGCATATGGCTGCGCTTCAGATTTTTCTTGCTCTTTTTCTTTTAGCTTTCGGGCTTTATATTGTGCCAATGATTTTATTGAGAGTCCCAGAATTCCTCGTCATGAAGAAGGTTTGTCGAAGCTCTTTTCGAGTGCTGAGTTTTTGGGGACTTCATTTTGGTAGTGCTTTCGTAATTGCCGTTTTCACGCCAGCGCTTTGTTATGTGGTTGGCCCACAAGTGATGAAGGCCTTAGGGCATAGAGATGTTGGAAGCTATAATTTTTCTTTTGATATGTGGGCTGCTTTTTATCTGATTTCAATCGCTGTTCCTCTCCAGCTTCATTATACGGTTAATGCTCGTTTGTCTATTCGTAATCAGGACGGCAAAATTGAACCAGGTTGGTTCGCCTGGTACTGGAGTTTTAATAGTATAGGAGCAGTGACCTTGGCTTGGTTACCTTTATGGTGTGGCTGGTTGGATTTTTCGAGCTTTGCCTTCTGGTAAATGAAGAACCTGCCAAGAGAGAGAAGCTTTGATTTTTGATCAAAATAGAAAAGCCCTGCAAGCAGGGCTTTTAAGATGGGGTTTCAGGTTTTGTTCAAGAAGCCTGAAGAGATTCAAGTTTCTCAAGTCGTTCCAGAAGTTCATGTTTTTCTTTTTTGAGTTGATCAAGATCGTCCCGCAAGCCTTGTACCTGCTGGGGTGTTGTACGCTTTGAAGCCAGTGCTTCAACTGCTTTGCGAGCCCGTGTTTTAACGCGGCCATCAACACTTAAGCGTTCCTTGCGTTCTAATGCTGGTATGGCTGCGGGATCGCCAAGGGCTGTTAATCCAGAGATGGTACCCAGGGAAGCAAAGAAATCTTTTTCTTCAAGTCTTTCTTCGAGAAACTGCCGCAGTAGAATTTTTTGATTTTCAGGGGCCAGTGCAGCAAGTTTTCCAAGGAAGCTAAGGGCGTTAAAGCGTAAGCGTATTGGCTTGCCAAGGGCAGCAGCGCTTTGAATTTCTTCAAGGGCGCTTAAGTCCTGGAGGGCGACAAGTCCTTGAATCGCTGCAACCTGGACGACTTGGTTAAAGCTTTCACGGTTTTGAAGGATTTTAATCAGCTCCGTTTTTGCTCGGCTGTCTCGGCTTTTGCCTAGGGAATGGCAGGCTTCAGCTTCTACAAAATAACTGGCATCTCCCTGAACGGCAACTTCCAGTAGAGCATCAGCTGCTTTTGTATCGTGGCGAAATTCTCCAAGAGCCTGAATAACAGCCCTGCGTGCTTTTGGATGCTCAATTTTTTTGTGGTTGAGTAAAGCCTCAAGGCAGGTGCTTTTGCCAATTGCACCAAGGGCTTTAGCCGCAGCAGCGTGGACAAACCAGGGAGCGTCAATTCCAAGAATTTTTTCAAGGGTTTCAACTGCCCGGCTGCTGCCTTTTTTGCCGAGTTCACGAGCGGCGTGGACTCGACCAATAACATCGCTGTCATGGAGCAATTGTTTCATCAGCATTTCTTCGCTTAGACCTGAAAGATCAAGGGTTTTCAGAATCCAGTTGCCGACATCAAAGGTGATGAAGTCAGGTTCGAAATCAAGTGGTAAATAAAAGGTTTGTTCTGAACGGTCAACCTTGATGGTGTGTTCTTGGCGTTCTGTAATCTTTGCTTTATTTTCGTCAAGCATGCTGAAAGCAATTGCTACAGGAAGTTTAAAGATGGCTGTGAGATCATTTGTTTTTTGGGTTTGCTGAACCTTGAGAGCTGCAAGTTTCTTATCACTATCATAAGAGAAGCTTACTTTAAAATCAGGATGACCACCACCGAATACCCATTGATCAAAGAATTCATCAAGGTTTTGGCCGGTAGCTTCTTCAATTGCCCGTTGCCAATCGGCTGTCACAACACAACGCTCGCGATTGGTTGTGGTGTAATGCTTGATTGCTTTCCAGAACAGCCGCTCACCAAGGATAAAACGCAGCATGTGTTGAACACAGGCTCCTTTTTCGTAGAGGTGGCGATCAAAGAGGTCGATGGGTTCCTGATAGCGGTTGCAGACAAGTGCACGGCGGTAGCTTTGCTTATCTTCTTCAAGATAGCTTTCCATTTCTGTCAGCATATAGTATTGGAACTCTTCTTTGCCTCTTTCTTCTTCTTCCCAGCAGCACTCCATGTAGGTTGTAAAGCCTTCGTTGAGCCAACCATGGCTCCAGTCCCTGCAGGTTAACAGGTTTCCAAACCATTGATGAGCTAATTCATGACTTACGAGGGAGTTTGATGAGAAGTCAAGGTGAGCGCGGTTGTCGTGAAGGGTGAAGGCTGTTTGAGTTGTTGCGGTCGTATTTTCCATACCACCAAAGATAAAGTCAGTTGCTGGAATTTGACTATATTTAGCGTAAGGATAGGCAACGCCAATGCGTTTACTGAAGAATTTCACCATTTCGGGTGTATCTGCAAAAGAGTTGCGGGCTTTTTCTTCATCTCCTGGATGGTAGTAATAGCTTACGGGAATGCCGTCAGCATCAGCTTTAACTTCCTCATACTCTCCAACAACAAGGGTCACGAGATAAGCAACATGAGGAACATCATGCTTCCAATGGAAAACCTTATTTTCTCCGGATTCCTGGACACTCAAGAGTGCTCCATTGGAAAGCGTATTAAAACGAGCTGGCACACTGACGATGATTTCACTGGTAGCTTTTTCGTTGGGGTAATCAAAACAGGGAAACCAGTAACGGGAATCTTCATCTTGTCCCTGAGTCCAGATTTCAAAGGGTTTATCCGGGTAATGTTCGTCGGGGCCTACGAAGTAAATGCCAGCTTTAGGATCTGTAACACTATAAGGAATAGAGAGTGTGACTTCCTGATCAGCCTCAAGAGCGCGGTCAAAATCAATTCGCAGTTTTGCTCCGTCGTAGGAAGAAGTCAATGAGAGGCCCTGAGCGCTGATGTCCCCAAATTTCATATCACAAGCATCAAGAGTTAAGGAGCGTACATCTTCAGTTAAGGGAATGCATGTTATCTCGGCTTTTCCGAGCAACTTCTTTTTCTCAATTTCAAAGCTTATTTCAAGTTTGATGTGTTTGAGATCAACCACTCGGGAACGAGAATAGCGTCGAGGAGTATGTTCTGTATAAAAAGGCTTATAAGAAGACTTTCCAGCTGTGTAGTGCTGTTCTGTATGTTCATGAAGACTTTCAAGTTGAGCTCGATGCAAACTCTGGGCTCGTTCAAAACTTTCTGATCCGCTTAATCCTTCAAGCATGAGGGTTCCTCCAGGTTTCTTTATCTGCGGTTATGTATTGTTTTTTCGAGTTGTTATTTTTTCCGTTCAAGAAAAGCCTGCATTCGTTGCATTTTATCCTGTGATTCAAAAAGCATTGCTTGAGCAGTCGATTCAAAGAGCAGGCCTGTTTCAACGCCTGTGCGTGTAGAGGTGTTTAAAGCCATTTTAGCAACGCGCACAGCTAATTTTCCACGTTTGAGAATTCTTGTCGCAAATTCTTGAGCTTTGGTTAAAAGCTCTTCATCTTCAACTAAGCTGTTTACTAAACCTATTCGGTAGGCTTCTTCTGCGTCATAGATCCAAGCACTGAGAACCCATTCTTTGGCACGTCCAAGGCCAATAATGCGAGGTAAACGTTGAGTCCCTCCAGCACCAGGAATAATTCCAAGTCCGACCTCGGGTTGACCGAATTTTGCACTTCTCCCCGCAAGGCGTATATCGCAGGCCAGTGCAAGTTCACAGCCTCCTCCAAGACAATAGCCTTTAATAGCCGCAATCACTGGCAAAGGATGATCTTCAATCTTTTTAAAGAGGCCAGAATTAATGGCATCAAGAGATTCAGGAGCTAACCGTTCCTTGAGTTCTTTGATATCAGCACCAGCTGCAAAATTTTCACCACTGCCAGTAAGAATAATACAACCTGCTTCAGAATCATTGCGGAGCTCATCGAAAGCTTGGGAAAGCTCGTCTACAATAGCCTTGTTAAGAGCGTTCATGACATCGGGGCGTTGAAGCGTAATCGTGACAAGTGCTCCTGATTTTTCTACTTTTATAAGTTTGTAGCTCATGGTTTTCTTCCTGCTTTTTTACTTGCGAATATTTTGTTTGTGGTATGAGAGTTTCACAGAGTATGGACTCTCTAAGTATCCCGGAGTTCTGCTTGAAATTTCTTTTTAAAAGCATCAACGATCTCACGAATAAAAACATTTATTTCATCATGCTCAAGGGTGCGATCTTCAGCAGAGAAGCAGAGTCGAAAGGCTAGAGATTTTTTGCCTTTTGGAATCTGCTTGCCACGAAATTCATCCAGAAAGGTTAACGAACGTAAAAACTTTCCAGCGTGTTGTTCGCTTAATTTTTGAACATCGGCAAAGGGAATGTCTTGGTCAAGAATGAAGGCAAGATCACGGTTAATTTCAGGGAAACGAGGCAGGGGGCGAAAGCGTGGACTCGTTTGGCGTAGGCGAAGTAAAGGAGTAAGATTAATCTCTGCCAATGCACATGGCCCAATGAAGTCAAAAGTTGTCTGGATGCTTTGATCAAGCAGACCAAAGATAGCTAAAGGTTGAGTCGTTTCTTGGTTTTGGTCTTTTGACCAATAACCCAAACCAGAGTCTTCTCCAAAAAGCGGAAAAGCAAAAGGGTAAGCTTCCAGGTTTGGAATATGAAGACGTTTGAAAAGGCCAGTTAGTGCTCCTTTGATAGAGAAGAAATCAGCTCCAATCAAGGCCAGGACTTCACGCTCTTCAGGAGCTTGAGTTGTTTGAGGATTTGGTAAGATGATGTTCGCTTTTTCGTAAAGGCTGAGCTCTGTGTTGCCATGGCGTAAATTATGAGTAAAGGCTTCGATGAGACTCGGCATCAATGAGCATCGTAGAGCTGGGCGTTTTTGGTTCACTGGTGAACGAGCTTCCAGGGGAGTTTGCTCAGTCCAGGGACTCAGAGCATAGGCTCCCTGTGTTGGGACAAAGGTATCGGTGAGGGCTTCGTTGAAGCCAAAACCACGAATAATATCACAGGCTTTCTGGCTTATTTCTTGCGCACTGTTACGAGCAGAAGCGACCAGAGGCAAATGAACTCTTGCAGGAAAGCTATCAAGCCCTTCAATGCGAGCAAGCTCTTCAATCAGATCAGCTTCTCGCTTTAAATCTGGCCGAAAGCTTGGTATTTCGACCTCGATGAAATCTGATTGCTCTGTTGAGTTGGCCCTCAAACCAAGCAAAGAGAAAATCTGTTTCGAGCGTTCAAGGCTTATGCTTTTGCCCATAATTCGTTCAAAGCTTGAGGGGCGAAAAGCAAGTTTTTCACGCCAGAGAGCTTGAGCCTCTCCCGCTCTTAAGGGAGTCCCAATTGCTTTTCCACCGGCAATCTCAAGGATTAACTGAGTTGCTCTCTGGATGGCTTTAAGAGCACCAGCTGGGTCAACCCCTCGTTCAAACCGAAAGCGTGATTCAGAGAAAAGAATGTCGCTGTGCTGTTGATCAAGCTTCCGGCCAGTGGCTTTAATGCCTTTTGGGGTAAAGTAAGCGGATTCTAAAAGGATATCAATGGTTGAGTCGCTTACCTCACTTGTAAGCCCACCCATGATACCAGCTAAAGCAACGACCTCTTGACCACTTGTGATTACAAGATCCGAAGGATCTAAACGGTAGGAGCGATGATTTAAGGCTTTGAACGTTTCATCTGCTCTGGCCTGACGAACCGTGATTTCAGGCTGAGGCAAGGCTTGAAGATCAAAAGCGTGGAGAGGTTGGGAGTATTCAAAAAGTACAAAGTTTGTGATATCAACAATATTATTAACACATGCACAACCAAGAGCTTCAAGACGTTTTTGAAGCCATTCAGGAGAGGGACCGACACGGACATCTCGAATGACTTGAGCAGAGTAAAAAGGACAGGCCAGCAAGCTCTCATCCTGAATGGAAACCTGAAAACCAGGTTCTGCCTGCGAGAAGCTTGAATAGACTTCTGGTTCAATGAGCGGAATGCTGAGACATGTACTCAATTCACGGGCAAGGCCAAGTGCGCCCAGGCAATCAGTACGGTTCGAGGTTACTTCTAACGCCATCACCACATCGTTATCAGGAAGTGTTTTCAATTCTTCAACTTCAGTTCCTGAAAAGGTGAGCAAGGAAGCAAGTTCTTCGGGCTTTTTGCCGCTTTTAAGATAGCTTTCAAGCCATTGATAAGTCGTTTTCATAGTGTTGGTCTTAATCTCTTTATAAAAATTATGAGCCAGCCAAAGGCCTGGGGTGCTTCTTCATTCCAGAGTTCAGGTTCTTCAATAGCCTTTTATTCGAATAGCAAGACGATATGTCTTTTATCCGCATAAATCAACCTTGATGGCATATAATTTGAGCTTTGTACAAAGCTATTCTTGTGACGAGCTCTTTTTGTGTGAAAGCGTGCGGCTGTGCCCCATGCTTCAGCTTGGAAGTCTTCTCTGGATAAACGAAGTCAGTGTTCATCTTTATTTTCATTGCGGTGGAGGGGCAGCGAGAAATAAAACGTACTCCCTTTGCCAAGCTCAGAATCAATCCAAACCCGTCCACCGTGGAGTTCAATGATATGTTTGACAATCACAAGCCCTAACCCCGTTCCTTCTATTTCGGAAGTATAGCCCGCATCAACTCGGAAGAATTTTTGCCAAACCTTATCCTTATGCTTTGGGCTCAGCCCTACACCTTGGTCACTGACCCCAACCACGGCACTTCTTGATTCCGGTTCCAGGTCAATCTTCACCGTGACTTGGCCTCCATCAGGAGAATACTTGATCGCATTTGAGATATAATTTGTAAGGCATTGCAGAATTTTTGCCTTATCCATCATAATCGCAGGAAGTGCGTCATCAATTTCAAGCTTGATGGTATGGTTTTTGCCTGGAGTTTGAACCCGCAAGGCCTCCTGAACAATATCTTTGAGATGGCATTCCTGTTCGCGCAGCTCAATCCGCCCTGATTCAAGCCTCGCAACATCAAGCAAATCAAAGATCAAGTCACGCAGTCGTTGGGCGCCACCACTTACGATATCCAGGATTTCCTGCATATCTTCAGGGATGCTTTCTGGTTCAGATTCAATAATCTCAAGTCCACCAAGAATAGCAGTTAAAGGAGTCTTAAGCTCGTGGCTGACCGTATTCACAAATTCAGACTTCATCTTGTCAAGTTCACGCAGTTTCAGTACTTCTTGAGAAAGTGAAAGATCACGGCAAAGAAAAAGATATCCCTGGGGCTGGCCGTTCCTGTCCTTTAAATAGTTCATGGAAACACCAATATGAATTGGGGTGCCATCGGAGAGGCGATGTTCGATTTCCGTATCGCTCAATTCACGCCCCATCAAACTATGGTTGATGAAATTCTCAAATGTTTCAGCGATTTCCTGGCTAAAGACCTCTTTGTAGGGCTCATCCATCACAAAGATGCGTTTGACTCCGAAGAGAAACTCTGTATTTGAATTGATGGCAATAACTCGATCATCTCCAGCTATGGCTACAATAGCGTGAGGAACCGATTCCATTATGTTGTCAAAAAGGCTGGAGAGCCTGGCTTGTCGCTGTTCTTGTAAAAGTGCCAGACTGCGAGATGCAATATCACGGGCAAGAATCTGCAGCATATCAACCTGCAGTACGTTCATCTCATCAATAGATTCTGCCAGCCAAAGTACAATAGCAACCTTGTGGTTTTGACTACTTGCAATGGGGAGAATGCCAATCGAAGCAATCTCTTCTGAACCAGCATCTTTGGTATCATAAAAGAGCACTTGTTGAGATTCGAAAGCCCAGGCAACGATGTCGTCATAACTTTCTTCAATGTCGAGAGAAACTTCTGGTGGCTTTTCCTTCAGTTCTATGTCAAGGGGCACAAGCTTCTTTTGAAAGCCGTAGTGTAAAATCTGGTATGAGTGCAGGTGAAAAAGTGTTCGCACAGCAGTGATGCCATAGCGATAAAGGTCGTCAATGCTTTTTGACTCATAAAGCTTACCAGTGTGGGTCAAAAACGTATGAATCTTTTCAAATGGGTTTTCATCATCGGTTTCAAGTCTGCGGGTATGGAGCTTGTGAATATCATGAACACGAACACTCTTCAGCGTTGTACGTTTCTTTTTTTTCTCAACTTTTGCTGTTTCGTCTTCAGCCATGAGTATTTACGCCTTGCTAGGTTAGACACTATTCTAAGACTTTATTCTATTCTTCAATGCTATAAGCCTTTGGCCATGAATCTTTTCGAAAGGAAACACTTTTTGCATACCTGAAGGTGAATTTAATCCTTGGCCAATTCCAGAAAGGCAGTTGCATTACGAAAACCAACCAAAGAATCTTGAAGCATCACTTCGATCTTACTTTCTTCCAGTTCCAGTTCCTCCCATACCTGTCTTGAAACAACAGGCATGGCGTGATCTCCAGTGGCTGGAAAACCAAGACTGCTTGCTAACACCTTGCCAAGGTGAATACAACCGACCACATCTCGAAACTGTCGTGTTTTATCAGGATGAATCGAGTAGCGAATTGAACGCACAAGGTTTTCTGGAAAGTTCCAATGTTCTGCCAGTAAAGCTCCAACTTTTGCTTCGTCAATTTCAATTTTTTCTAAAGCTGCTTGGGAAAAGGTACGCTTTGTTGCTTCAGCATTCGCGAAAATATCAGCCCCTTCTTCTAAAAAGATTGCAATGATCACCTTGCCAACATCATGGAGCAGACCACCAATAAAAGCATCATCCGTCAGCTGGGCTCGAGTATGCTTTGCAACGACTTCAGCACAGATCCCAACACTCACCGAATGTTCCCAAAACTGATAGAAATCAAAGTTTGGGATGCTTTGGGAATTTTTGTCTTTGAAAGCATCAAGCACGCTTGCTGAAAGGGCAATATTTTTCACCTTATTAAAACCCAGGAGAACAATAGCTTTTGTAACGCTTTGAATCTTGCGAGGAAAGCCATAATAGGCAGAATTAATAAGCTTAAGAATTTTTGAGCTTAAGGAAGGGTCATTTCCTATCAACTTTCCAATATCAGCAGCGTTTGTCTGGGGGTTTGAAGTCATTGAGGTAATTTGTGTGATTACGCTTGGAAGTGTAGGCAAGTCACCTATTTCACCCACGATATCTTCGAGTGATTCAAGCGCATTTTCCTGTTCAGATGAGCTCATCAAGATCCTTTGTGACAGCTGTTAAAAGTTTAAAGCTGGTATTAAAATGCAATGTCTTAAAACTTACTCAAGATTATGGGTCTCCATCAAGTTTTCAACCAGAACCTTTTGGGTCATAAGCCGAATGGTTTGCATTCGCGGGTCTTGCTCAGAAACATTATGAAAACGCTGATCAATTTCTTTTTTAAGGGCAATCACATCTGAGTTGGCATGAATACGATCAGTAAAGCGTTTTTCAACCTTTTGTTCAAGCATCGCAGTTCGGCGATCCTTTGTTTCAGGCCGCACATCGATTTCTACAAAACCACGCTTTTGAAGTACTGCCAGCAGTTGCTCAGTTAAAATTTCACCTTCGTTAATGAGAATACGTCCCATGGAATCTTCAATTGGGCGTGCAAGGATACGGCCAGGCGAAACTTCATGAGTAGGAATTAACGGCATGATAGAGGTTTTCCGGGAATTGCTTTTGAGGTTTACACTTTCATACTGGGTATTTTAAAACCAGAAGGAGAAAAAAAGAGCGTTTACTCTCCTTATAATAACTCTACTTATAAGTCTTGAATTCAATGAAACCAGAAATAAAGCAGCTTTTTCTGAATCGGAATAACGAAATTGTTCTTTTTGAAGTAGACTCAATTTATAGGCAAAATTTCTGGGATTATACTTTTGCTTGAAAAGCTTTAAAATCAAAGAGTTGAAAACATTTTATGCATATTTGTCTTTTTACTTCGACCTTTTTACCAAAAATCGGGGGAGCTGAAAGAGCGATCGATCGAATTGCTCGAGGATTTCTTCAGAACAATCACGAAGTTACGGTGCTGGCCCAAATTCCCTCTGACCCACAGCCTTTAGCTTTGCCTCAAAATTTGCCTTATAAGCTTGTGCGTTTCCCACGGCCTTTGTCGCGGGGAATTGGAGCTCATTTCATCAGGCGTCATCTGAGCAAGCTCCATGCTTTGCATCGTATTGATGCTCTTCAAGCTCATTTTATTTATTACCCAGGCTGGGTGGCCTTAGATTGGTGTCAAAAGCAGGGAGTTGTATTGAGTGTGGTTGCCCATGGAGATGATATTCGTTCGAACGGTCGTTATTTGCAGCGCAAGCTCACTCGAAAACGAAGTCTTCAAGTACTGAGGCAAACTCCAAGTTTGATTGTTCCAAGTTTATCCGTAAAGCAAAGAGCCTGCGAACTCGAGCCTACACTTGAAAAGAGGGTCAGGGTCATACCCTATGGACTTGATCCAGAGTGGGCAAAAGAGCAGAGGGCGATACCTGAGCTGCCCGAAAAATATGTTGCCTATCTGGGCAGGCTTTCTCGGGGCAAAGGGCTTGAGCTATTACTCCAGGCCTGGAACAAAAGTAAACTTTTTGAGGAGGGTTATACTTTAGTGCTGGCCGGTGGGGGCAACCAGGAGCAAGAGCTCAAAGCCCAAGCCGAAGGTACTTCAAAGATTCTCTTTACAGGCAGGCTTTCCCAGCCTGAATGTGTCAGTCTTTATCGTGGTGCGAAATTCTGTGTTTTTCCATCGCAGTTGCCTGAAACCTTTGGGCTTGGATTGCTTGAAGCACTATCCTGTGGTACACCAGTGCTTGCCCATGACACGCCGGCCTATCGAGAAATTCTTGAAGTCTGTCCTGCCGGTCAGCTCGTCAATTGTCAGGAGATTGGACAATTTTCCCAAGCCCTGCAAAGTATGGTTCAACTTTCATTTGAAGAAGAGAAACTCAGAGCTTTTCTTGAAAAATTTTCCTATCAACGCATGATTGAAGAACATCTTAGTGCTATTGGTAGCTCTGTATCGTCGTCTTAAGCTGTAAAAAAGAGCTCAGGCTTTAAAATTCGTGTACAAGGGGCTTTGCTACATTGGAACTTCTGGACCAGCCATTTCGTATTTATGCCATTGGTGATGCTCACTCTCTGGCCTATAAGGATTTAATCGTGCACGATCACGAGCAGGGCCAGAACTATCTTGCCTTATCTTCCTATTGCCCAGAAATGCAGGCATCAAAGTTTATCGACGAGAGAGGTGCTGTGAATGCATCCTTTCTTCAGGCCCTTTATGCTCGTGAACTTATCACTCAAAACAGCACCATTGTTTATACTTCAATCACGCCACAAGACCTTGCTCTTCAATATGCTGCTGGCCATGCACAGGCTTCACCGCTTCTACTGGTACTCTGTGGTGAAGTAGAGCTGCGGCAGCTTGTTATGAAAGAGCTTAAGACGGATTATGACCTGATCTTGCCTTTTGAAACTCCCTATGGGCGTCAAAAAAACGCTTCAACCATGCCTCTTGATACCGTTGCAGGTTTGATCCAAAAAATTCTTACCCCTCTTCTTCAAGGTTTAACGCAGCTTAAAAACAACGGTTTTCCTTTTGTCTACTACCACGCCGCACCACCACCAACTCGTGATGATCAGCTTTTCGAAAAAATAAACCAATTTCCTTGCCCTTTAGATACTCGCTATAAATCGGTGCGACTTTTTAACTATATAGCTGAAGAAATCTGTAAGAAGTTGGGTCTTCCTTTTATGAATCCCTGGAATCAGCTTACGAAGGATGGCTATCTTTTACCAGAGTTCGAGCGCGATGGGGTTCACCTTAATCGCAAGGCTGCATCCTTATCACTTGAACTTGTATTAGAGCATGCTTTGAACTCAACTCCATTTACGGTCAATCTTGCTCGTTATGAGTTGGCATTGAAAGCTCGCGTTCAACAGAAAGCTGTTCAAGCAAAAGCTCCTATAGAGAATCAAGGCATTGATCAGAATGTGCTTGCCAAACGGAGTGAAGAGTTCAAAACAAACGCAATCACAACACTTGGTTTAGGAAGTGAACGGGCTGAATCATTACGCTCAAAGCTTGATTTTAAGCTTGATACGGGAAACAGACATGCACGGCTTGATTGGAGTGGCAATGCGTTGAAGCCTGGAAATCCTAATCTGATGACAGCTGAACCTTCGGAAAGCTTGTTGCAAGAGGTCTTCAAGCTGATGTACTCAGAAGAAGTCGCCCCCTTAATTCAAGCCTGTGCGGGAGGTGATGTTGTCTATCTGAACTGTCGTCCCATTCGCTCTACTCTCAAAGATCAAAAGAATGCTTCTGGACCACAAAACTTTCATCGCGATGGCTGTCCTCCAGGAGTTTTTCGAGCTATTCTTTATTTAACAGACGTCAACGAAGAGACAGGGCCGTTTGAATACTACGATGATCAGAAACAACTTCATCGGGTTCAAGGTGAAGCTGGAACGCTTTTAATTTTTGATGCTAATCGAATTGTACACCGAGGAAGCCCTGTTAATAAGGGCTTCCGAGAGGTGCTTGATTTTTGTATTATGCCTCGGGTGAAGAGCATGCCACGCCGAGTATTTTGGGCTGGAATGAATAACTGGCCTGCTGATCCTTTTCAGTTTTCGCTCCATGGTATGAAAGCCTTTCCCGCGCTTGAAGCAAGAGCAATTTCCCTTAACCCTTGTGCTCTTTAAAAGAACTTTCTAAGAAGGGGCGAGAGTTTTTAGCTTTACTTGAATTTGTAATTGCTCTGCCGTTTTATGCCAAAAACTCGATCTTGTTCGGCTTCTTCGTGACAACCCATGCAGCTTTCCACCCTGCCTGAGCTTGTCACTTCTGTGCCGTCAGCTGAAAGCGTAGCATAAAGCCAGCCCTGATCAGTTCCTGGCATCTCAGGATCAAACTTGAGCATCATAAAAAGACCATAGCGTTCACCTGGTTTATAATAGTCTTCTCCCTGCCTGGCATACTGCCACCAGGGCGTTGTATGCTTTGATTTCTTGTGTCCTTTTAAAAATTCTTCGTAGGGACCTTTGGCGGGGTCTATGTCGGGGGCTTTGCTTTTTTCAGGCTTAAAGGAATCTTTAACAAGAATTTGCCCAATGGGCTGATTGATTTCCTTTGCTTTTTCCCAACCTACACGCAGGTATTGGGCGCGATTGCTGGCATAAAGGTAGTAGAGTTTTTGAGCATGATTCTTTGAGCCTTCAGCTTCACTGATTCGACCTTTACCTGAAGAAGGAAGAGAACAATCAAAAGGAGCCCAATGGGGGCGTTGGTCATCAACCCGGTTCCATGCAAGGTACTCTTGAGCAGCGTCTCGTAAAATCTGGTCAAGGTTTGATGGCAGCTCTTCTGAGCCGTAGCGGGCAAGCTTAAGAGATTCACTTTGAATTGGATCTTTTAACTTTCTATATCCATCTTCGACCTCTATGCCTTTGAATAAACCGGTTTCAGGGTCTAGCTCAGGAAATCTTCGGCCTGAATCTTGAGCAGCAGAAGAGGCATTGCTTTCTTCCTGAGAAGCGAGGGCATTTTGCTTGGAATGCTTTTGATCCGAGGGATTTTCTCCGGATGATGTGCATGCAGTGATTATGACTCCTGCGATCATGGAAGTAATGATTGAAGCGAAGTAGCGATAGAACATGGTAATCTCCTGATTCAGTGGTTAAGCATTATATGAAACGAAATAAAGAATCCCCATTGACTGATTTTCAGGATCGAAATACAAGCCGTGATGTGTAAAACAAATGTAAACGAGGCCTTTACGTGATAGAAGGAGGCTGGCAGAAGCAAACCAGGCCTTTGGACTTTTGAAGCGGAAGCTTCGTCGTGAGGCCTTGGAGCGAAAAGGAAGTGCTGGGGGCACTTCCTGAAGTGAAAAAGCTTCTTTACCCCCAAGCTCTTCTGGAATAGAGAAGTACTCAATTACCCTAAGGCGGAGAAGCTCTAAAAAGAGCGAGAGCGGAAAAGTCTTTTTATTTATTGAGCTGCGCTATTCACTGCGAAGCCTCGTTTTAAAATCCTAAAG
This sequence comes from uncultured Planctomycetaceae bacterium, assembly GCA_964548115.1. Classification (GTDB taxonomy): domain Bacteria; phylum Planctomycetota; class UBA8742; order UBA2392; family JABWBM01; genus CAZJPQ01. Next base: position 186 of record CAZJPQ010000003.1, on the reverse strand, counting down.
TGCCAAAAGTTACACTAGAAGGTGTTCCCCACCCCGAAAAGTGATAAAAATCACTTTAGGAGTGAGCTTGATTCTAAGGTCTTAGACAGAAACCTTGGAGTTTTACTCTGATTCCGAAGAGTTGTTCTCTCTTAAGATGTGTTGGATCACAATTTCGGTCCCCATGTAATCCCATTTTTCAAAGCT
>CAZJPQ010000002.1:0-158932 GCA_964548115.1 uncultured Planctomycetaceae bacterium | reverse complement strand
TTATTCTTTTAGACGAGCACTTCCTTGATAAATGCTATGCTCTTTCCTGCCAACACCCGACCTTTCCAAAGCTTCTGGTCTTCACTTCAAAATACTGTCCCAAAAAACAGCAGGAGTTTAGAGACCGTGGTGCTGATGACCTGATCGTCATGCCCGAAGATCCCAAGCTTATTATTGGTAAGATCAAAAGCTTAACTTCTTCCTGAGGCAAAAAGTGACTAAAGTCACACTTCGGGGTGGGGCTTTTCCTGGCGTAAAGTGCTCAAATAATTAACGAATTTTGCAACCCTTTGAAGTGGGAACGGAGTGCTGGGAGCACTCCGTGAAACGGAAAAGCTCCAAAGTTTTATGAGCGTAAAACTTTCAAATAATTATGACATTTTGCAACCACCCAACCACTTTTGGTTGCATTTGTAAGTTGCTATTTTCAAATAGGTTACAACTCTAAAACAGCGGCTGAAAAACACTCGAGTGTGGTTGCAAAATACCCCTTCGTTTGAGTGCTATGGTAAGGGGCTTCTCCACTCCGCAGAGTGCCAACCCCGGCACTCCGCTCTCGCTCCAAAGTCTCCGTTTCGGAACGACTTGGTGGTCGTTCCTCTCACTCCAAAGCCTCCCACTTCAAAGGGTTGCATAATAGCCCCCTGAAAGAGCCAGGGTGAAGGTCGCTAAAGAGGCCTGCATAGGTTGACTTTTTAAGTAAAAGTCCTTGCCCCTCCATAGCCCTGCAGGTAAACATCGGACTGACCATCTCTTTTATCATTCACAACCCAAAGCAAAGATAACCAAGGGGAGAAACTATGAACTCATTCCGCAAAACCTTAACTTTCAGCACTTCTCGGCGCATGGAGTTCATCAACATTACGCCCGAAGTTCAAGCAGGGATTGAAGAAAGCGGTATCAAAGAAGGGCTTTGTCTCGTGAACGCCATGCATATTACGGCCAGTGTTTTCATTAACGATGATGAGCCTGGTTTGCATGCCGATTACAAGCGTTGGCTGGAATGGCTTGCGCCTTTTGATGCTTCTCCAGAACGCTACCACCATAACCGAACTGGCGAAGATAACGGTGATGCCCACCACAAGCGCCAAGTCATGGGGCGAGAAGTCGTCGTTGCAATCACTGAAGGCAAGCTTGATTTCGGCCCTTGGGAGCAAATCTTCTACGGCGAGTTCGATGGCAAAAGGAGCAAAAGGGTCTTAATGAAGATTATTGGTGAATAGTAATCTTGAGACCGCCTTGAGAGTTGAAGCTACGGGTTTTAAGTCTCGTCATCAAGGTGCAGGTCACTTTCAAACCAGCTCAGTTGTCCAGGAGCTTCTTCAACAGCGACCCGAATCTTTGAGAGCCGTGCATAATCGTTTTGTCCTTCTGTGGTCTTTTGATCTTGGCTTTGTTGCTTGAGCTCCTGGATCAGACGGCCCAAAAGGTGCTGTGCCAGAATCTCTGTGGAAGTGTTGTGAACTTTAAGCAAGATGCAGTCTTGTTTTGGGAACATGAACTTTGAACCATCGTGATATTCTGCAAAGACACTTTCCCCTTCTTCCCAAACCTTAAGGTCTTTGTTTTCTAATGGCAGTGCCATGCGGTGGTTGAGCTGGTCGCAAAGACGCTTCACCAGAGGCTTCAAAAAGATGTAGTTCAAAACCATATCGTCGCTCGAAAGCTTGCCTTCAACTTCAACATAACAGCGGTAGTTGTGTCCATGCAGGGGCTCGCGGGTGCCATCCCGAAAGAGCAAAAAATGCCCCATGGAAAAGTCGAAGTATTGCTTCTCTACGCGTAATCCAAAACGGCTCATAAGAGATACCCTTATTTCAATTCCAGTGATTTTAATGGAAGGTACTTGGAAGCTATTGTTCCCAAGCTTGGATTGAAATGCAACTACCATCTTGAAAAGCTTATAAAAGCAGCAAGGTCCTATTCCAGCTTTAACTCAAGAATGTGTTGATCAAAATATCTTTCCCATTTGGAAGGAAGTGTAAAAAAATCCTGAAAGCTTTTGCTCCCGAATGCCATTATATTGCAGACAAACACTGACCTTGAAGGGCAGAGCCTCATTTTCATGCATGATAAACGTCGGAAAGCAAAAAGCTATTTTAATGAGAAGAGCTTCTTAAACATCTGCTTTGTGGAACGGCGGGATAGCTTTGCAATAGCGTCTGTTAAAGGAATTTCCTTGGGACAAACTTCTACGCAATTTTGAGCATTACCACAATCCATGATGCCACCCTTGCCCATAGTCGCTTCAGTCCGCTGATCAGCATTCATAGCGCCCGTTGGGTGGCTGTTAAAGAGTTCAATCTGGCCAAAGATCGCAGCACCTTGAAAGTCGCCACCCTGCAAGTATTGAGGGCAGGCCTCCATGCAGCAACCACAGGACATACAGGTCGAAAGCGCATAGCGCCAAGCTTGAAGCTCTTCACTATACTTTGGTCCAGGTCCCAAATCATGGGTTCCATCGATATTGACCCAAGCCTTAACATCTTTAAGGTCATCAAAGATGCGAGTGCGATCAACGAAGAGGTCTCGGATAACTGGAAACTTGCTCATCGGTTCGAGCTGAATATCGCGTCCCACACTTGGGTCATCGATCAAGGCTGAACAGGATTGTCGAACCTTGCCATTCACGCGCATGGTGCAAGCACCACAGACTTCTTCCAGGCAGTTGCAATCCCAAACCGGTGGAGCGACTTCTTCTCCCACAGTTGTCTGGGGGTTACGCTGAACTTCCTGCAAAGCGGAAATGATATTCATGCCACGTCGATAGGGGACCTCGAAGCTTTGCCAGTATGGAGTTTCGTTTGGTGCGTCTTGGCGTTTAATCTTGATGCGTACGGTGCCAAGGTCTTCTCCAGCCTTTGATTTTTCCATAGTTTTCCTGCTCCTTAGGTCGATTGTATTTCTCGAGCGTTTTTTGATCCAGCTCTCAAATAGCCCCCTCTTATGCTAAGCGTATTGTGCTAAGAATACGCTATCTTTGCAAGCTATCATCCTCTTAGATCGAAAGGAAGAAATTCTTGCTAATTTGATATCTGCTTGATCCCAGCTTGAAACCAGGAGGCCGGACTAGAATCACTGATGAAAGAGCAAAAAAGCTTATTTTAGCTTGAAGAAAACCCAATTCTTTATAGCATACGGGGTTCCTTTTAAGGCCAAAGAGGTCGTGGACAAAGAATTTTCCTGATGCCATGGTTTGGATGCTTTAAGAGCTTTACGAATGTTACGTTTCCTATGCTTTTCTTTGCTTGAACGAGAAGCAAGCAGAGAAAAGGTTTTTTTGTCTTCTCACTCAGAAAGTTTTGAGGTTTTTTATGTCCCAGACTGTCCATCCAGCTGTAAAGCGTCTCTCACTTCAAAAAAATAAAGTTGATGATGAAGTTCAAGCATTGCTTGGGGATATGCCCTTTTCTTTAACGGATGAAGGGCCCCAGGTTGATTTTCTGAATACGCTGACAAATTTCACCCCTGAAAGCATTGTCAAGGGGCGAGTGGTTGCCATTGACCGTAAAGGTGTGGTTGTTGATATTGGTGCTAAAAGTGAAGGTATTGTTGATTTCAGTGAGTTTAGTGAAGATGAACTCAAAATCGGTACCGAAATAGAAGTCATGATTGAATGGCCCGAACAGGAGGGCAACCCAACGCTCCTGCTTTCGAAACGTAAGGCTGATCGCAAACGTAAATGGAAAGAAGTTCTTGAGAAGTGCCATGAAGGGCAGGTTATTACTGGGCTTGTCACCCGCAAAATTAAAGGTGGCTTGCTTGTGGATATCGGGGTTCCGGTCTTTTTGCCTGCAAGTCAGGTATCCTTACGACGTGCTCGTGATATTAGTGAATATATTGGTCAGGAACTTGAGTGCGAAATTATCAAAATTGACGAGGCTCGCGAAAACATTGTGGTATCTCGTCGTAAGATGCAGGAAGCTCAACGGGAAAACCTTAAGAAAACGCTCTTGGGTGGCTTGAATGAAGGTGATGTGCGAGAGGGTATCGTCAAGAACATTGCCGACTTCGGTGCTTTTGTTGATCTTGGTGGAATAGATGGTCTTCTGCATATCACCGATATGAGCTGGGGACGTATCCAGCATCCAAGTGAGGTTGTTTCCCTGAATGACGAGATCAAAGTCAAGATCCTTAAGATTGATCGTGAGCGCGAGCGTATTGCACTTGGTCTTAAACAGTTGACTTCAAGTCCTTGGGAAGGTATCGCCGAGCGTTATCCTGTGAGCTCCAAGCAAAAAGGAAAAATTGTCAATATCATGTCCTATGGGGCCTTTGTCAAACTTGAAGAGGGCATCGAGGGACTTGTTCACATCTCGGAAATGAGTTGGACTCGCAGGGTTACTGATCCACGGGAATTTGTAACACTTGACCAGGAAGTTGAAGTTGTTGTGCTTGGGGTTAATGAAGAAAAGCAGGAAATATCCCTTGGCATGAAGCAGCTTGAAATGAACCCTTGGGAACGGGTTCGTGAAGAGTATCAGCCAGGCAAGAAGGTTACTGGTATTGTGCGCAACCTTACAAATTATGGGGCATTCATTGAGATAGAACCTGGAATCGATGGTCTTCTTCACGTTTCGGACATTTCCTGGACTCGTAAGATGAGTCATCCTGGTGAGATTCTAACAAAAAATCAGGATATCGAGTGTGTGGTGCTCAGTGTTGATATTGATAAGCATCGTATCGCACTTGGGGCAAAGCAGCTTACGGAAGATCCTTGGGAGCGTCACATCCCTGAAAAGTATGCTTTGGGACAGGGTGCTCAGGGAGAAGTTACAAAAATCACGAATTTTGGGGTTTTTGTCAAGCTTGAAGAAGAGCTTGAAGGGCTCTTACACGTCAGTGAGCTTTCTAAAGAGAATGAATTGCAGGCTGGAGAAACGATTGCAGTCAAAGTGATTCGCCTTGATCAAGAAGACCGTAAGATTGGTCTGACCCTTGATGATAGCCAAGAGATCCAAGCTTCAGGGAGTGAAGAAACAGAGGGGAGTGCAGCAGTGGAAGCAGCAGCTGCTCCAGAACCAGAGGCAAGTTCAGAAGGCGCAGCCGAAGAAGATTCTTAAGGGGGTAAAGCAAAAAGCAGCAAGCTTGGCATAAAGATAAAAGCTGAGCACTATTTTGCTTTTCCCTGGTTCGATAGATAATAAGCAAAAGCCAGTCTTTTTAAAGGGCTGGCTTTTGTTGTTTGGGAGCAAAGTGGTCTCGAAGTTTATGAGGGCAGGGTTTGAGTATGAATTACTGATCGTGAGAAGTTTTTAAAAAATATGAAAAAAGGACATGCCAGGCACCGTTCCAACCACGGCCCTACCACAGGCCCCTATAGCAACGAATACCCAGCACGCCCAAGAGTGTAGAAGATATGCTTCTTCTTTGTAAAGCAGGTTAAAATGGGCGACTACAGGTTCCGGCAAAAGAGCTGAACATCACAAAAACAAAGATAATCGCAAACACTAATAAAAAGCCCTGACGATTTTTGCGTTTTTCATCAACTTGGCTTACCTCAACGTAGGGACGATCCAAGCCTGCAAACTCTCGTTCACTGACAAGTTCTTCTGGGCTTACATGGGTTTGGCAACCTTCGCATTGAGTAGCAGAAGCTGACTTTTCATACCAATGCCAACCACAATGAGGACAAAGGTTTTGCTCTCCATCGCCTTCGAAATTTTCAATATCAACGTTATCAACCAGCATATCCTGAGAAATATAGGCAGAACAACCAAAGCAACGGAACTGAACCCCTGGTTTAGGCGGAATATCAAGGTAATCAAAACCGCAATAAGGGCAACGGGTAAGATAGAGTCGTCCGACGCGTCTGGCTATTTGCTCGTGGTTCATGTTTTTCTCTTCGTACGTTGAAGCGTATGTTGAACGTTTGATTGTAAAGCTTTGTATCCAAGTTTCATGGGCGTAAAAAAGCAAGATCTTTATGCGGGGGCAGCATTTTCGCTTCAACACACTGGTTTAAAAGTTTAAGAGCTGTATGGACTGCAAGTTTACGAACACTTTCACGCTTGCCTGGAAAAAGAAAAGCATAGCTTTTTACCGAGAATTCTGAATGTGATTCTGGTCGTGATAAGCCTAGACCAAACCATACGAGGCCAAGTGGCTTTTCTAAAGTTCCACCGCCTGGACCAGCAATTCCTGAGATCGCAAGGGTTAATTCAGCCTGACTCTGTTTGTGAAGCCCACAAACCATTGCTTCAACGACTTGAGAGGAAACTGCACCATGCCTTTCCAGGCTTTGTTGCTGGACGTTTAAAAATTTTTGCTTCATTTGATTTGAATAGGTTACAATCCCAAGTTCAAAAACATCAGACGATCCTGGAATACGTGTAAGAGTTCCAGAGAGCAGACCTCCTGTACAGGATTCTGCAAAACTTACGCGCCAGGCTTCAGTACGAAGCTTTTGAACAAGAATTTGAGCCTGTTTTTCGCAATCACTATCGGAAGGAAGAGCAGGTGTATTATCATGCATCATAAGTCCTGATCACAATTATAAGCGAGGCTTTTGTTTGAAAGCCCTGTTAAGTTGTAATAGACGATGGATGGTAAGCATGCCCTGGGCACCTTCTTCAGGTTTTGCGCCCTGAACCTCACGCAGGCTTGCAAGCTCTTTATCATAGGTCGAGTACTCGCTGTGTCCAAGAATTGCACTGGCAGTACCTTTATAAAGACGTATTAAAACTTCACCAGTTACAAAAACCTGGGTTTGCTTTACAAAAGCATCAAGGGATTCCCTCAGGGTTGAAAACCACAAGCCATTATAAACCGTTTCAGCGTAGTGTACTGCTAAATGACGTTTCAAATTAAGCGTTGCTTTATCAAGTACAAGTCGTTCCAAAGCCGAGTGAGCAGCATGGAGAATAGTTGCCCCCGGGGCTTCATAAACTTCATGGTGTTTAAACCCCATTAACCGGCTTTCAATCACATCAATTCGGCCGACTCCATGTTGGGCGCCTGCATCATTGAGCTTTTCCATCAGTTCTATAGGTTCAAGGCGCTGGCCATCAATTGAGACAGGCTCACCCTTTGCAAAACCAATAGAAAGGTCTTGATGCTGGTCAGGAGCCTGACGAGGATCATTTGTCCATACAAAGATTTTTTCTTGAGGTGGGCGGGTGATGTCTTCTAAATCTCCGCCAGCAACCCTTGCTCCCCACAGGTTACGATCGCGAGTGTACTGATCCTGAGATTCAGGAGCAACCTTAAGGCGGTAGCGTTTCGCATAATCAAGCACTTCTTGTCGAGACTTCATCTTCCACTCTCGGGTAGGACAAATAATTTCAAGGGTTGGATCAAGGGCGGCGATTGAACACTCCAAACGAAACTGATCATTTCCACGGGGGTGGGAAGCGTGAGCAACCGTACGTGCCCCTTCATCGCGGGCCAGTCGAACAACTTCTGTTGCAATAACAGGACGTGAGAGCGCTGCTGAAAGAAGATAAACCCCTTCATACTTTGCGCCTGCAAGTAAAGCGTTCCAGCAAAAATGCTTTAAAAAAGAACGACGAAGATCAAAAACATGAACGGTATCTGCTCCAACGTTCAGTGCTCGTTCAGCCGCGACATCAAGGTCTTGCTCTTGCCCGAGGTTAATCACAAGTGCGATCACCTTAAGATCACGGTGGTGCTTAAGCCAATGAATCGCAACGCTTGTTTCAAGGCCCCCTGAATAAGCAAGCACAACTTTTCCCATGATCCTCGCCTTTTTCGTAATTTGAATTTATATGACCTTACGTGTTTCCAGATATTTACAAGAATACTTTAAAGTTATCCAGGATAGGTAATAAACCATTTGATTGAGTCCTAGGGTTTTTCTCTTGTGCCCCGTGGCTTACACGGAGAACAAGAAGCTTACCATAAAAAATCTTTCTCAACGTTCCATTTTAGCCTGAAAATCAACTTTTATTGAGGTCATTTTAAAAAATTGAGTCATCATTTTTTATATTTCTTTCTCTTTTCCCAATACTCCAATAAAAAAAATATTTCAAAAACCATCTCATAAGCCTCAAGTTAATTGTCCTTTTGTGTCGAAAGTGTTATTATTAGGGATGCCGTTTATACGACCTGAGGGAGAAATGCCTTAGGAAGATAACAATTTCTTGAGCCCTGGTGTGTACCTCATACGATAAAGAGGATTCTTGCTGCCAGGTGAGAGGGCTAAAAAACTGGTGTTCAGTTTTTTAGAGGCATTCCCGAGCAACTCCAAAGAGGGGCGCAAGGGATATTATGTCAAGCTCTACGGCTTCAGCTCAAGTTGTACCAGATCGTGGACAGAAGCGTTCACAAGCCCTCGAAGACGAGGGGAGTCTGAAGCGTATACCAACAATTGATGAACTTCCCATACCTACTCCAGATTTCAAACGGGGAGAGGTTGTTATTTATTCCGGCGTCAGTTTTGGCCAATCTTCTTCGCAGCGCCGTGCTTATCAGGTTGGTCCAACTCGTACATCAAATAACGATGCATCTCCAGGGCCAGTTGAGAGTTTAGAGCTTTTTACGAATGAACAAAAGCCCGGTCAAATTTTTGCTCGCGCCATGATTCTTGAAGAAGGAACGGCCAGTGCACGAGAAGTATTGATTACACCCATGCTTGGTGTTTCAAAGCAGGATCAGCAGCATTTAGATAAAGAACAATCTTTTAATGAGCTCGTTGAGCATGCCAATGTGGAGCTCACACGCTTCTTCAATGGAGCTGGGCCAATAGATAGTGAAGTTAAACTCAAGGAATTCAAAGAGTTTGTAAAGAAACAGGATTCCTTAAATTTCCTTTTCTCAAATTTGCTTTTTCGCAATCAGGGTCTGAGTTTTAACCTTTTTGCGGCTTACTTCGCGCCGGGAGGCGCGGTATCAGGTGTTGGCGTATTCGTCAATACCTGGTTGTAACCCCGACCAACGCACCAGAGTCGGAGGTTTGCCATGGGGAGCCTCGCGTGAGCGAGGCCCTCCCTCACTTTAGGGCGATTGCATAAGCTCTACCCATTCGAATCTTCAAATATATTGACTTACAATAGTTTTGAGCTTTCTTGCAAGGCCTTTCCAGAGAGGGGTTTCGTGAGGTTCTATTTTTTGTAAGCCGCTCAAAGGTTCTATTCCAAGCTGAGAAGGAGCATAGAGTTCAAGAGAACTAAAACTCGAAGGTATGAGAAGGTTTTGTAGGCGGGACAAAAGTTAAAGCCAATACATAGAAAAAGAGAGGCGACTATGCCTCTCTTTTTGCGTTTCTGGAAGACTTAGGTTTTTTTGCTTTACAACGATCTAGCGGACCGAGTAACCAAAGCCTTTAAAGGCTGATGAAGGAGCAGGCTCTACACTCGCGTCTTTGTTTCCTGGGAAAAGATAGGTCATGGCTTTATTCTTATCAATAGTACTCTTACGAAGATGGCCAAATGAACGAGGATGTATGTCTTCAGGTTTTTTAGGACCTACATCCCACTCAACCAGGGGGATATTCGTTGCAGGAACAGGCTTTGTTCCAATCAGAATATCGTCAACCCCGTCACCGTCAATATCACCATAACAGGCGGCACTCGAACCAAAACGCGAGAAGTTGATACCATTGCTTAAACGATGAGTGCGCAGGGCTTTGTAATCCAAACCTTTACGATCCTCACGGCCAAAAGCAATAAATCCTGCTCCTTGATCTCTCGCATCATTGCCACCATGCTTCGCCCCCCATCCTGGGCAGCCAATGAAAAGGTCATCAAAACCGTCGGCATCAAAATCTCCGGCATGACATAAAGACCAACCATTTAAGGCAGGAGCATGCTTGTACATCATTGGAACGTTTCTCCACGCCTTACTACCACTACTTTGACCAGCCATAAGCTCACTGAATTTAGGATAATATTGTCCTTCATCAGTAACAGAACCACCTGAACCAAGGTCTTTACGGGAGAAGAACCAATCTGCGTTGAGCTCACCAAGGATCATATGATGGTTTAAGGATCGTGCTCTTATTTGATAAAGGTGGTAATCTTCATCTGTACCGTTCCACTCTACATCCCAAAGGACCCGTCCTACATCATAAAAGGCTTCACCACCTGAAAGGCTGCCTATGGTCGTGGTCATTTCCCTGGCAGGTTTATTGCCAATCAAAGTATGATGAGGATCAATTTCCCGACCAGCATAAATCCAGACAGCTCCATGGAGCGAAGCATCGTCATCATCTCCACTTGCAACTCGCCATTTGGTTGGGCCTGAAATAGCCAAATCTCCAAAACCGTCATTATTGAAGTCGCCGATACCGCTGACAGCTGTTCCAAATCCACCGACACCTAAGAAGGCAACTTCAGCATCTGTTTCGTTCAATCGCCGACTATATGTCAAAGGGCCTCCAAGAAAAAGATAGGCTCCTGAAACGCCACCGTTATCCCAAAATTCATCCACTGCTAAACGAGGTTGGCCTACAACCACATCGTCATAGCCATCGCCATTAAAATCACGCACGCAGGATACACTGTAACCAAACTGTCCGCGGGAACGATAAGGAGAAGAGGTTGAATGGGCAAATCCTTCGCCTTGATCGCCACCGAAAAGTTCGCCTACTCCCAGAAAATTACCAAAGTCAAAGTTTGTTCTATGTCCTTTGACCAAAGCGCGATAGAGAAACTCTTGCTTTAAACCATCACCATGCAAAATAAGAGCTGCATCTTTTTCGGCTTCAAAGGTATTTGGAAGAGAATTTTGAGCTAATAATAAATCATTACTCTTGCCGTTCTTACCAACTGCTGGGAAAGATGAGCCTTTGAAGATATAGGCCGCTCCCCAGCCGTCGAAACGCATGGGGGCGCCAACTATAATATCATCAAGGCCGTCTCCATCGAAGTCGCCCGCACTGGAAACACTGAAACCAAAATGATCGCCTCCTGTAATGCGAGTAACTTCTTCCCCGTCTTTCATTTCTTTCACTATCTTTTTGGGAGAAGAGCCAAGTAAGATAACATCTGCCTGGTCGGGTGTTAATTCAACGCTGGTGGTCTGGCGAGGAGAGTTGGTTGCTCCAGAAAAACCATAGAAGATATATACAGCACCAGCGTGGTTGTTGTGGCCAGGGGCACTGACCATAAAATCATCGAACCCATCGCCATTCACATCGCCAACAGGACCAAAATTATGGCCAAACATAGCCTTATCATCTGTTCCTTTGAGGATGACATCAGGTTGGCGGGAAACACGGGAGCCTTGGTTGACATCACCTGAAAACTGATCTTCTCCAAAAAACATATGTATCAGACCAGGAGTAGACTCAATTATTTTGGTATGCGGATCAGGATATGTTTCGCGTTCTACTTTTTGAGCCGTTCCAGTGAGCAGATCATTGATCCCATCACCGTTAAAATCTAAAGCTTCCTGAGGGCTATCATCGTCAGTGATTGTGAAGGTTCCACTCTTATCACTTGAAAGCTCAACGTTGACTGGATTACTGAGCTGAACCATAAATCTCTCGTCAGCTTCACGATCTAAATCAGGAGTTACCGGTATTTCTACAAGTTGAAAAGGTAAAGCTTGAGAATCTTTGGGGTCATAGGTAAATGTCCCAGAAACACTTTGATAATCACTTCCTGCACTAGCCGTTCCGTCAACCGTAGCATAATCAATGGAAAGAGGTTGGTCGCCGTAGCTATTTGGACCGAAATTTATCCCACTACCCCAAGGGCTTACTCCCTCTACTCTTAAAGATGAGCCCTCGGTTTGAAGGCCATAGGCGCTTAATGGCACCAAGCCACCTATAAATGAGACTCTAAAGGATAGACTTTTTGCCTGATTATGGGATTGATCACCCTCAATGACTCGAGATTGAACTTGCGTAAGCCTGGCACTTGGAGCGGCTGCAGGAGCATCATCATCACCGATGATACAAAGACTTGTATCAAGTACAATTTCAACCTTGTTACTGCCAGTACTGGAAGGATTTCGTAGTTTTAAGAAAAACGTTCTGTCGTCTTCTTGAATACTATTACCATAAATTGGGACCGTAATGTTAAGGTCATTTGTCCCCCAAGCACTTGGAGTAAAGGTGAAAACTCCAGAGGTATCTTGATAATCATGCCCCGCTTTAGCACTGCCATCAACGGTGTAATATTCAACGCTCATTTCTGAGAACTTCCAGTCTTGGGGCAGGTAGTTTCGTAAAACGCTCAATTTAAAGGTTGCGTTTCTCGTAGCACCATCCTCGGCCTCGCGAATCCAAAGATCATCAGCAAAGGATACTTGAATAATCTCTTCTTGTTTGTTCTTATAAAATGCCTCATCATCAACAATTGAAAGAGTTAATCTTTCCTGTCCCAATCGTCCATTGATGGGGTTCTTTAACTGAATATCAAAACTTTCGTCACCTTCTTCTTCTTTGTCATTTAAAATCTTAACTTCTATGGCCTTTCGCACCTCCCCAGGAGCAAAAGTGAGGATGCCAGAAGCACCTTCATAATCATCTGGATGGGTGGCCTTACCATTTACTGTTATGTACTCGACTGATACTGTTTCAACACTGGGTTTATCAAGCACCACATAGAGTGCTTTTGGTATCAAATCACCAGGCCTTGAAAAGCCAACCTTTGTTTCAGAAACAATACCTTCCTTTTCAGAAAATCCTATAGTTGGAAACCTGGTATTTGTGCCGTCATCATCAAGGATCGTAATAGCTACATTTGTCTTTTTCATGGGAGCACCAACCACATTTGTAAAACGAAGCATAAAGCTTTCATCACCTTCTTGTAATGTATCGCCAAGGATAACAAGCTCGATTGTTTTGCTCTTTTCCCCAGGAGCAAAACGAAGGCTTCCTGATGTGGATTCATAATCAACACCAGCAGTGGCTGAACCATCTTCTGTCCTATAATCCAGGCTGACCTCTTCAGAGTTCGTTTGAACAAAGCTGCGCTGATTGCTTAGAGCTGTTGATTGGCTTGAGGTAAGATCAAGTTTTAAATCATTTACTGGAGTGACTGATAGGGGAGATCCCAAAGTAACGGTCAAAGCAATTTTTAACGGACCAGCATCGCCTTCTGGAACGTTACGGTCAGAAACCTTAAGGTGTTGAGAGGTTTGAGGGTTTGTGCTGTCATTGTCTTTAATCTTTCCCTCAGCAGCAGCATCTTGAATATAGGCGTTAACTGGATTTCCTAAAGTCAGGTGAAAGTATTCCTCATGTTCAGGATCAAGGTCTCCTTTTAAGGGGATCGCGATTTCTTTTTGATCTTCACCAGGGGCGAAATCCAAAGTGCCTGAACTTGCTTGGTAATCATTCCCTGCAGTGGCTGAACCATCAAGAGTCCAGTAGTCCACACTGACTGGGTCCAAACTCGTGCGATGAAGAGAAACATTAAAGAGCATATTTTGATCATCAGCATCACTTTCTGTCATGCTGCTATCGGTTAAAGAAATTACAGGAAGAAGAATTGGACTGTCATCGTCAACAATTGTGCCTATAGCCTGGTCGCTTGGAAGAGTTGCACCCTGAGGGTTTGAAAGTTTCAGGATAAAACTTTCATCGCCTTCTACATCCGTATCACCCACAACTGGAACTTCAATAACTTTGCTCCATTCTCCTTGAGCAAAGGTTAATGTTCCTGAAGTGACAAAGTAATCTTGGCCTTCAGTTGCGGTATCGTCTTCGGTGGCATAATCAACTTGAGCACCAGGTAATGCCATCACAGCAAAACTTGTCCCTGGGGTATAGGTTAGTGTAAAAAGAAAAGCGTTAACCCCACTATTTCCTTCAAGCAGGCTTTGGTCAGTGATTGTTATCTCAGGATCGGCAGCCGCGGCAAACGAATTGCCATTAAAGCCTCCAACTTTTGCAATATCAGGGTTGAAGTCCCCACCAAAGATATCTCCACCGGATTGACCGCCGATTTTACCTTGGCTCTCCTCTTCGTCCTTTGCGCCATTACTTCCATAACAGCCAGCGAGCATAAAGAAGGCAATGCAGATAAATCCAAAGAAAGATCTGGTGCCATGAGAATACTTGCTTTGTTTGCTCTTCTTGTCTTTTCTCATCGTTTTCGTCCTTGAGGTGTTTGTTCTGGTTCCTTGTTGATTTTAGAACTTCTGTCTTGCAGATGATTCTTTTAAAAATATTCGAGTTTTTCAAACTAAGAAGAGTAAAGATTCTATGAATCGTTGTGGTAGAAACGGTAAGGAGATTGAACTATTTGCTTTAATGGACTATAGGTGTGAATCTCGAAAATCAATTGTTTAGGCTCGTTATTACTTCCAAAGTCCAAGCTCTTGTGAAAACTCTATCATGAACTCAAGGAAGAATAGAAAGTGAAAAAATAAAAGGTTTTCTAATCAGCACATCAGCGATGTCTCATTGCCAATACGGAAATTTCTGATTCAAAAGTCTAGAGTTCTAGTATGAGCAGATCTAGCTGCAACAAGCTTAGTATTGATAGAGTAAAGTCTTGAAAGAGGAGTTTTATCGTTCGGAAGTACTTCGGGGAACTTTGTTTTTGATTGGCTGAGCAGGAAGCAAAATTCAAGGGTTAAGGCAAGAGATAGAAGAGAGTCTCTTCGTTTACAATCAAGTATCAGCGCTGTTTCCAGGGAAGCTCTTGCTCTTCCTCAAGTAAAAGCGTTATGCCTTCGAAAAGATTCTTTTTTTTAATTACTTTTTCGGTGCCACAGCAAGCACAACGAAAGGGAAATTTTTCAGGTGCACTCTGATCGGCACTGATATCCTCGAGGTCTTGAGGTGTAAGTGTAAAGCAACGCTTGCCCTCAGGATGAGAGAGGTTCTGGTCGAGTTTTCGAAGTTCTTCTGTACGTCCACTTGCGATCAAGCCTGCAATTTTTTTGGCAAGATCAGCTTCTTCTTCTTGGAGCTCTTCGTATTGTGTTTCACTCATATCTTTTGGTTTGGCCATTGTTACGCCAGCATTTTCCAGGCCTTGGTGATATTTCGCAAAATCCTCATTGTGCAATACAAGACCGTGGTGATGAGAGCTTCCGGGAAGTATGGTGTGCAGAAATTCAAGATTCAGGGCGCGCATAAAGGTTAGAGCCGCAAAAAAGAGCATGCAGACCGCTGCGATTTTTGTGAATCGTTGTTTAAAACCAAGAGTATACCGCCCTCCCAGAAAACTCATACCGAGCATTACAGGCCATGTTCCAAGGGCAAAGCCAATTCCTAGAGAGAGGGCCAAGGGTAAGCCCTGGATGCCTTCTTTTGCTCCAAAGCCTATGGAAAGAGCAAGCATGGCATAGACGAGCGGGCAAGGAAGGAAGCCGTTGATACTCCCAAGTATAAATGGAGAAAGCCCTTGACGATTTTTGAGGAAACGCTGACTGAGGCGGATAAAATACTTGCTGATGACTCCCTGGTGAGCCTGGCGTAAGAGTGGTAGACGAATGCCAAACAAAAAGAGAGCCGTAACCAACATTATAAAGGCCACCATAAAGCTTAAAGCAGAGGCTGCCCACTGGCCCGTTTCAGCCAGCCCGCTGACTTTTCCAAATGCAACTCCAAGACCTGTGGCAGTAAGACTTAAGATGATATAAACAAAACCCCTTCCAAAGTTATAAAGCAGGGAAGGCGCAAGGTTTTTTTTAAAGTCTTTTGAGGCGTGCAGAAAGCTGAGGGGAAGCATCCCGCACATGCCAGCACAATGAGCTGCGCCAGCAATTCCAAGGCCTGCTCCAAGAAGAAAGTTCGGCAGCCATTCTCCGAAAGAGCTTCCCAACCCAAGTGTAAGGAAACCAACAGCCATTGCTTAAAACTCCTTTAGGCCTGGAATGAATAAGAGATGCTTTATTTGCAGACATGCTTTAAGCACAACAAGAATTCTTGAAAATCAACAGACTGAAGTTTTCTGCTCCAAGCGATTAAAGATTAATTATCTTCAATTCCAAATACACCTTGGTTACGCTTATCAAGCACAAACTCGGCCAGAGCAATTGATTCAAGCGCTGTCCATGTATCGTTAATCTGAGCATTCATCAGTGTATTTGCTATGCCATAGCGCATGGCCCGATAAATTCCATCTCGGGATGCTCCAAGCTTAAACTGACCAGAATAATAATTTCGAGCAGCAAATCCGTGGGCATTCAGCATTTCACCGCGACGAGCGCCCCAACTATCGCCATCAGGACCGTGACAGCTCTTGCAATCCGGTGTTGGATCCCCAGTCGAAACGGCTGCTTCTTGCATACTGAAGATCTTCTGGCCAATAAGCACAAGCTCATGTGTTTTCCAGGGAGTTCCATCAAGCACGATCTGATTTGGGAATTTCTTAGCCCAATAGGCTGCTGCATAATTTTCTTTTGTTTTTCCGCTCAGCTCTTTTCCATTAGCCGCTGAGCTTAAGAGTTCTCCAATACCTGCGGAATCAAGGTTTGGTTTTGCAATCAGCTCAGGAAGTTTGTTACTTAAAGAAAAGGCCTTTTGGACGGCATCAATGTTGTAATAGCTGGGAACTTTAGCAGAAGCTTGTTCGGGGTTCATTCCAAAGGAAATGTACTTTTGAATTAAGGCTTCGCCATCACCAAGAAACATAATGAAATTTACGAGATCCCAAATTTCCCAATCCGTTAAAAAGGGCCAGGCTGGCATCGAACTTGGTGCCATGCCGTTGCGAATAGTATGATGAAGATCAGATGGGCGGGCTAAGGGGATTTCTAAATCTCCCGAGCGATTTTTATAGGCACCAACCTCACTGCCTCGCTCAAAAGGCATTAATACTTGGGCTTGTTTACCTTTTTCAGCCGCTTGATTTTGTGGCCAGGCTGCCAGGTGGAAGTTGCGAGGTTCAGGAACCAGCCATGCAGCAGCAGGTCCATAACCGTTGCCAATAAGTTTCAGTGATTCTTTTTGGGCAAGATCAAAATCAAAGGCATCTCCTGATTCATCAAGCCCACCGTGGCAACCAGAGCATTTTTTCATGAAAAGCTTGGCTCCGCGGTTGACAGAGTAGTCATAACGGTCCTGCAAGGCATTAAAGCGGTCGGTTTCAGCAAAGTCTGCCCCTTGAGCTGGAGCAGCAGCTTTGAGCTCAGCCGGGGCAAGCACGTATTCAGGGCGAGAGAGCGGGCGAGGACTGCCTCCTTGAAGGCGCCATCGACCAGCTGAAAATTCAAGCTTACGGATGTACTTTTGCCAACTGCTATCCTTTTCGCCACTTTCTTTGGGAAGCTTCTGGAAAAGATCATCCGTTTTCTTTGTAATACCAATACCAATGCCTCGAGTTTGAACATAGGCTACAAGATCTCGCACACGACTTTGTGGTTTTTTAGCCACGCGCACAATTGGTTTGCCCCCAACGTTGGCCCCCTGGGTTCCTTTCCACAGCAGCCAGACTTCTTCGTCAGCAGCAGCATAATCCGCCATCATGCGATCAAGAGCCTGAAAGCCTTTTGCAGCTCGACCCATATCAGAAAGCCCCTTGTGTTCTGTATTAAGACTTTCCATCTCTTGATAAACTTCTTCTTGAATGGTATTGCGGCGGGCTTGTTTCACCTGATGCCAGTAGCGGGAAATGCCACCATAAGGCGCCATGACTGATTGAGGAACGGTATAACGAGGGTCGTTAAAGTGGGCATAATGCCAATCATCGGAACGGAAGTTTCCTTCCCGTGATAAATCAGGACCAATCCGTCGAGTACCGTAGCGGGAAGGGTTTTCATGGGCCCCTTCTCCGATTTGAGAGGTTGGCCCCCAACGGTAATTTTCATAAGTAAGGGGGCGAACGAATTGTGAATGACAGTGCCAGCAAACGGCTTCTGTATAAGCTTCGTTGCCTTGTGTCACTGAAGGGGCTGAACCGGCGTAGTCGGCATCGGAAAAAAGACGATCCCAGTATTGGCCGTAGGCAACCTCGAGTTCGAAGCTTGTTGCTGCTTCAGGATTATTTTTTTTTGCCTCTTCATGGGCTGAGTGGGCTATTTGATTATGGCTCGGCTCAATAATAGCCTGATGGCGCGTTTTTGAGTAAAGATCAAAGGCTTTAAAATCAGGTTGCCAGACCTTTTCTTGAGTGTGATAGTTGATGACGTAGGCTGCCCCAGGTCTGCTGGATTCCATTTGGAGGAAGGTAACCCAGAAGATTGTTACAAAGGTAAGTCCGTAAAAAGCAAGGCCTGCAATCAAAATGTACTTTGTCATTGTCTCTTTTCCACGCCTTTCAGAGAGTTTCCAAGTATTTCTCAATCAAAAATTTACAACCATTTAAACCAGTGCAGGTTCTTTGGATTCTTTGCCCTTGCGAATGGTCTGAATAATATTGTATGCAAAAATAACCATACCAATATCCATTAAGGTTCCACCAAAGGTCCGGGCTAACCAGTAAAACTGGTTGGTTTGGACTGTATCAGGCCAGTCAACGTTGTTTAAAAGCATATGGCCTTGGATAATACCTGCTGCCCAAAGCACCAGGGCCATAATTAAAAAGCCCATGAATACAAACCAAAAGTGTACGCGAGCTAGGCCTGGAGAATAGAGTTCTCGACCAAAAACCCTCGGTATGATGTAGTAAAGAGCACCCATCATCCAAATCGAAAACGTTCCAAAAAGTGCCAAATGAGCGTGCCCAACAACATAATCGGTAAAATGAATGACCGGTTGAAGGCTTCGTAATGCTTGAGTGGGACCCTGGAAACAGGTGGTAAGATAATAGATAGCACCCAGAATGAGGAACCGTACAATTATGGAGTCCGCCATCAACCCCCATTTACCTTTCATAGTTCCCCACATATTGGCAATCACGGTCCAGACAGGAATAATCAGCATCATGGAGGAGATAATAGCAACGGTTTCAACCCAATCTGGAATCGGGCTCAGTTCGTAATGGTGTGCCCCTGTAAAGGGATAGAAGAACGCAAGTGTCCAAAAGCCTACAAGAGAAAGGCGATGGGAGTAAAGCGGATTCTTCGTGGTTACAGGCATCAGGTAATAAGCCATGGCAACCCCCATAGGAGTAACCCAGAGCCCAACAACGTTATGGAGGTAGTAGCCGTTCAAGGCGGCACTGTTTGCCCCGGTGATGTCTGGGGCTCGTGACATAAAGTTGCCAACGAGATAGTTGACTAAGCTCCACGTAAAGCCAGCCATGAAGTACCACATGGAAACGTAAAGCTTCCGCTCTTTACGGGTTGCAATAGTCATGAAGAGGTTAATGGTGAGGCAGAGAAAAGCGATGGCGACCAGGGAAGATGAAAGCAAAGGCAGCTCTGCAAATTCATAACCCGTGTTACCACCGTAAAAGAGCTGAATTCCAAAAACATTGCCCATGTGATAACTGAGAATCCCTGATAAAAGCCCGATATTCCAAAACCACATGGCAATCCAGCTGAGCTTTGTAGACCAGATTGGGCGCCCGCAAAGCTTTGGAACCATGTAATGAATCCAGGCAAATACAGCCACAGAGAACCATCCAAGGGCTACGCCGTTGGTATGACCAATTCGCATCGGCCCATAGCTGGTAGCAAACCAGTCACTGAGAAATTCTGGGTTATGAAACTTCATCGAAGCAACCCAGCCAGCCCATGGTCCGTAGACAACCCAGAACATAGCCCAAAGCGTAAACCCAAGTACGAGTTTACGGTTCACTAATGGCTCATTATTGGGAAGATCCAAAATATTCTTTGTCGAGATACCTTCTGTTGATTCTACGGGGTATGCAGCACCGGCCATTCAAGGAACTCCTCATTTCAAAATCAGATTGGAGAGCTTCTGTATAGAGACATAAAATAATAGAAATATAAAATTACTTTATTCGAATCGTTCTACCTTATATTCAAACTCCTCCAGAAAGCCATACGCTTGCCTTATGAACTTTAAGGACAATAGAGGCCCTGGAAAAAGCCCTAAAATACTATATCAAATTTGATTTCCCTCTTTCAAAAGCATCAGAAAAAATCAAATCTTTAAAACCATAGGTCTAGAGCTCAACACTTAAATCAACGGTTTTGCCTTCTTCAACCGTAACCTGAAGTGTTTTTACCTTGGCACCTTCGTGCCAAACTTCAACACTATGGGTTCCAACAGGGATGCTTGATATTTCAACACTGCCACCAAGAGGCCCCTGGCGGTAAGCATCAGGATCATATGAGCTTCCAGTAACCCCGACATGAGCATGCTCTGAACAGAAAAGATAGCCCTGTTCCCAGTTATGCATACTACACTTCACGCTATACATGCCTGCGATGGAAATAGGGTCAGAGGTTGATGCAACCCCTTCAGGTGTGCCAACATCAGGGTTTTTATCAGAAACCTTACCAAAGGCATCGTGGACAACGTTAATGTTATGCTTTACGGGGTCTGTAACCATGTAGGTAGCACTTTGTCCCTGACCCACAACCATCATGCGAGTAAAGCGGAAATTGCCATTAATCCCTTTTGGCGCACCCGTGTTCTTAAGAGCTTTTCCAGTTGAAGGCTGAACAACAAAAAGAACGTTTGCAACTCCTTTCATGCCATTTTGTTCACTTACAACAAAGTCTTCTTTATAAGGGCCTTTACTATTGTTGACCTTTGATGCCAGAGCATAATCGGTTGCTCCTGAGTCAATGGAGATATACCCTGCGTCTCCAGCCTTGGTCGTTTTTGTAATACAGCGAACGTTTCCTACAGCCCCCAACTCTGAAACATTGTTAACGAGCTGAAGTTTTGCAGAATTGCCAGAAGCATTATCGTTGTTCGAAGGAGTGTTTGCGGCCGGAGATTTTCCAGTTCCGCCAGAGCGACGACGTGCGGACTTTTTATCATCATCTCCTCCGCAAGCTGCTATCAAAGGAGTTAAGAGGATGCCCGCAGCACTAAAGGACGTGCTCTTCAAAAATTTCCGCCGGGACTGATCAGTTGCTTGTGTTTTTTCTTCCTTCTCCATTTTTCTCTCCTCTGGTAATAGCATCTCAATAAAAATTCTATATGAATAACACTAAGGTTTCCGTTAAGCCTATTATAAAGCGTTCATATTCAGATATTCTATTCAAACAAGAAAATAAATTATGTTATTTGTGTTGCCAATCCTTGGCCTGCACAAAATTGTATGTATTTATCGTTTGAATGGTTATCCCAATTATTTATTTTTCAGCATATTCTGAATTTTATCGTGTTTTTATGGTTTCAATTTCTTGTTTGAGTGCCTGAGTTGAACGGTTTGGAAGTCCTTCGTAAAGGAAGTCCACAAGTGCATTGATATGATCTCCCTGGTAATCAACCAGTGGAGTATTCTTATCACCAAGCACTTGACGTGGGCGATAATCCTGGCCGTTAACATCTGCTTTCATAACCCATCGGTTGCTTACAATATCATATTCAAAGAAGTGGTACATCCTGCCTCGCGGCTGAAGTGCATCCGGATTG
This sequence comes from uncultured Planctomycetaceae bacterium, assembly GCA_964548115.1. Classification (GTDB taxonomy): domain Bacteria; phylum Planctomycetota; class UBA8742; order UBA2392; family JABWBM01; genus CAZJPQ01. The sequence continues at coordinate 137,628 of CAZJPQ010000002.1, read as the reverse complement.
CGCAACCATTTCCGAACCCATTCTCGGTTTGCACGCTCAGGGACGGGGCGTAAGTTCGGAGCCTTACCACCAGGCTGATAATAGCCTGCCTGGGCATCATCAATCGAGTGACACTGGAGGCAATCGCCCGAAAGGAAGATTTTCTCTCCATACTCAATAGATTCAGGAGTTGCTTCTTTTCCAACAGTTAAAGGTTCTTTTGCTTCGGTTTGAGAAGCGAAGAACCCTTGCAGGGCTTTGGCTTCATGAGCTGTAAGATAAAAGTGTGGCATGATAACACGCTGCTGAACAGCTCCTTCGACATTATACTGCCCAGGGTATGCTTGTTTCAGCCCACTGGTATCAGTATAAGTCATATTTCGAACTTCCCATGGTTTTTGCAACCATCGGACAAGCCAATCTTCCTCCAGGCGTGAGCCAACATCATAGAGAACTGGAGGAGTATTTAAAACATCATCAACAAGCTTGATCTTTTGAATACTATTTCCATCAGGATTATAGTGCGCATCAAGGAATGCTCCATAGCTTGCATTTGAAAGGCGGCGATAGCGACCTTCGTAAGGACCCATAGAGTGGCAACCAAGACAATTGTACTTCTTGAGAATCCACCATCCCTCAACCTTTGTATCATGGGCTCCATCAAAATTGTATTCAAACGAAGGCGGCAGCGGATCTGCTCCAGCACCCCAGGGAACCATGTTCTCCGAACCTTCAATGAAAGCCGTAATGGCCAGAAGGTCATCTTCGTTAAGCTCAAAAAGAGGCATGCGAGTACGTTCAAACCAGGCCCCTTTGTGCCCGATTAAGCGTCCTTTATCCCATTGACGAGGGTGGTGCAGCTTGCCCTTAAACCAGGCATGACGGGTATGATAGTCATACTTTGAATGAATATAGCGTTGACGCATTCCCGAAGGCATCTCAAACCCAACACCACCACGCGCATAGGCGAGATCTTCTGGAGTTTTACTTGTATGCCCATTTGAAAGGCCAGGAAGCTGATAAGCAAAGTCTGAAGGCCGCAAAGAACCACGACTGACCCAGATTGGACTTTGGGGAGTATGATCTGACTCCGGCAAATTATAGCTATCAAGCTGGGAGTATGAAGGATCTGATGGCATTGGGTGCTGATGAAGAAGTCCGAAATCAAGGCGTTGGATGAATTTTGAACCTTCTTCAGTGAGTTCAACACCAATTTTACCTTCATTTTCCAACCCACCGATTTCGTGACAGCCTCCACAGCCATAAAAAGAGGTATAGGCCTTGCCTTTGCCAGCATAGGTCGCTTGTTCAAGATCTTTTGCTGCCAGGTGAATCTGACTTAAAGTATCCGAAACACTTGCCAGCTGATGGGCTGCTTGAGTTAAGGAGGCGGTTGTTGTTAAATCCTTAGGAAGAGAGAAGCCAAGGTCCCCGAAAAGGTTGCCAGCATATTGAATGCTGCTTCTCAGCCCCTTACGATCACGCTCAGTTTCAAAAATTAACCCTTTGTTACTTGGCTCAAGGTTAACCCTCTGAAGCGAGTTGAAAAGTTCTTGAGAGTTTCCGTAAGCCTTGGAAAACTCTTCTATTTCGTTTGAAGCAAGAGTCCGAGCATCCGCGCTGTTGTGTCCCATGAGCTCTGTGATTCTTTGAAGCAGTTTGTCCGCAGAAGATATGAGCTCCTGGCTTTTCTTCTGGACCTTGCAAGCAAGCAGGTAATCCTGGTAGCCAAGGTCCATAAAAGAGTAATCCCCAAAACCTTTTACGTTGACTTTCTCTGCTTCAAAGCTTCCTTGAGGATTTGCACTTTTCTCGAGACCGAAATCAGCATTAATATCGTCATCGTCAAGAGTGCTTTGATCCTTCCAGACGAAATCACTGTACTGGTAGTCTCCAATATGCCCATTTAAAGGGTTTTGGAAGTTTTCAAGAGCCGGCTTTGCTGAATCATAAAGACTCTCATGCTTTAAGGAAGAAAGAAAGGCTGTGATGTAGCGAGCCTGCTCCACGGCTTTGAAAACCTCCTCAAGCTCTCGTAACATCACTTGAGAATTCTGGTCTTGAAGCGTTTTTCCTTCGGCAAGAACCTCTGTGTAAAGGGCAAGCGATTGGGGATCAAGGTCGCCGCGCTTACGCTTTTCATCGCTTAATCTTAACCTTAACGCTAGAGGTGGCTTGCCAGAGTGAACGCGCATTTCAAGCTCAAGCCTCTCAATACTTTGGTCAAGTTTTGTACGGGCAGGCCCTTCAGGGGTTCCTGCAATTGTTGCCCAAAAACTGGGCATAATTGAATGTTTATTGCGCAAACGTGGCTGCAGGATCCATTCAAAGAGGTAGTCTGGTTGAGCTTTTTCCCCAACCCGCGAAAGATTTGCTGCGTGGGAATAGATGTACTCATTCTTAAGGGGGTTCCCATGGCCATCACGTGCAACTTCTCCATCAACACGGTAGCGGTACTTAGGAGCTGAAACCCATTCTTCCTTGGTTTGAAGTTCAACCTCAAGATCTCCGTCTTGTTCAACAAGCATAGGAATAGTAGTCTTCCCTTTCACCAAATCAGGTTCAATGCTGTGACATCCCATGCAACCCCGCGTAGTGAATAAGAGGCGTCCCTTGTCAATAGCTTCCGGGTCGTTAACAGGAATGTTGTGTTGGTCTGGAGTGCGTGCGTCTCCCATATCTTGGGCGACTCGAGAACTTTGCCAGATGTGAGACGAAATCATCTTGAGAACTTTAACATTCTCTTGATTTAAGCGACGGTAAAGAGAATTACCATGCTTCCCATCAGGGTCAGGATCAAAAGCCTCTTTCCAATCGCCGCCAGCCTCCATGACTTTCTTATCATCAACAAAAGCAAAAGGGCCGTAAAAGAAATGAGGCATACTCGTTGAAGGACGCCATCCCTTGGGGTAACGAATCCAGTTTGCAAGCCAGGCTTTTGTGCTGAGTTTTGAAGCGACCTCTTTCAGGTTTGGGCCGCGCTTTTTATGCTCAATATCAAGTTCGTGGAGACGGTTTTGAACACCCTGATGTTCTACTTGCAGCCTTAATAGATCGCGTTCAGAAGCTTCCAGATTGTTCAACGCCTGTTCTTTGCGTTTGCTTGCTTCAGCAACTCCAAGACTTCCTACAAGTTGGGCAAACCCTGAGCCTTCATAGGACTCAGCATAAGAGTTTTGTTTTTGGAGCAGTTGTTTCTGGAGTTTGTCAAGTTCAGAGTGAGTATCCCGCAGGTTTTTCTCCACCTTTAATTTTTTCGTTGCTTCAGATTCATAGCCTTCATAGGCATGACACCCCCAGCAACCAAGTTTTTGATAGAGGTCCTTGCCCTGCTGAATACGAGTGGTGGATGCTAATTCAATTTCCTGCTTATGGCATTTTTGACAGCCGGCTTCCTGGTATCCTTCTTTAAAAAGCGGTGTCAGCCAATGAGCTTGATTGCCATGGGCAGACCTGACCGATTTTGTATTAATTCCAAATCCTCGGTGACAGCTCATGCAGCCGAAGTCTTTGCTTTCGTGATGCCCTGCAATCAGCTCGTCGTGGCGTGGGTGAGCCGTAAACATCAGCAGGCGCTCTTTGATGTGTTTAGAGAAACGTCGATAGCTTAGCTTGTAGATTTCTTTGACTCGTACATCGTTTACGATCTCTTGAAACCATGTACGACGAGCAAGGTCGAAACGATCGGGGTACTCCTGAATGCCATCAAGTCGGTACGGCCCCTTGCAAGCAAGATAGATGAAAACTTCGGTGCTGAGAAAGTAATCCGGTAATTCTTGCTCAAGTTTTGCAGGCACAGTACCATCTTCGTAATTGAGGGGGTCGTAGCCAGAATCATAAAAGTCGTCAGCAAGCTCAACCATTGTTTCGTTTGGTTCATAACTCGCAACACTATCCTTGTTTTCCTCTTCAGATTCAAGTTCATCAAGTCGTAGTGGAGAGAATAAAGAGTTTCCTCGCCACATCTGCTTGCTGTTCCAAATGACAAGGAGTTCTTCCTGCTCTTGCTTTCCTGCTTTAGCCAGTTTTTGTTGAGCAAAGTTTTCGAGCTCTCTGAGAGAAGGAATGCTCAAGGAGCGGAAAGGGTCGCTTTCCTCAGGCTCCTCAACAAAGAAAGAATCAGGGCCTCCAAAATCATTATTCAGATAGGCCAGGGAGATGACTTCTTCCAGACGATCCTGATTGTGTTCCCAAAAATCAAAGTCCTGATGTTCTTTGAAGAAGCTTCGGCCTTTATCATTAGAGAGGTGGGAGCTCCACATTTTGCTTCGGTCAAGATAAACTTCGTTACTTCCTCGGTGGCAACTTTCGCAACGATCAACAATATCTCCAGAGCCACCGTGGTTTTTATAGCGTTGAACAAAGTCTACTTTAAAAGCATCAAAGCTGGCAAAGGTTTGGCGCAGGCTGTCAAGGTCTCCTGTTAGAGCATAAATTTTTGCCTGGATACTTGAGAGAGCCAACTTCAGATTAGGCTCTCGGTTTTTCAACTGGGTCTGTCGTAAACGTAAACTCGTGATAAGCTGATTGCGCTTTTCAATTTCTTTAAGCATCGCATAGTACGAATTTTTTACCTCTTCGCTGGATTCAAAGAAGTCATGCTCGTGCTTATAACGACGAGCCCCAGCAATTGAGCGCTGTTCTTTAAGCCAATATTCATCACCTGTTTTACCTGCCAGAGCATCAAGCTGCGTGTCGATATCCTCCAGATTTTTGCTGATGAAAGTGATTTTTTTATTAATTTCCTCGTGTGAAAGTTGGTTAACCTGCTCATAAGCTTTCTCTAAAAGTGCCCGCTGACCACCGTCGTTTGCAAGCGTTTCTTGGTTTAATCCGGAGAGTTCTTCCCCAAGAAATTCAAGAGCAACACTTTGGTATTCACTTTGATAATGAACCCAGGGTTTTGTCCAGACAAGGTCATCAACAATCATCCAAACAACTGAGAGCAACACGATTCCAGCCGAAATAAGGGCAGGCATCAGCAAGCTCTGACGTTGGATCGGATCCTTCGGATCGTTAGTTGGTTTTGCTTGTGCGCGATTCGTCATATTACTCTCTTCAGTTTATCTTCTGTTAGGATGATACGTTTGTAACTTACCCGACTCCATGTATTTGCGATAACAGGAAAATGGAACTAAACGTTGAAGACCCCTGGGACAACCCAAATATATTTAATAGCAAAAGCCAGACGTAAAACCATCTTAAGGACAACGAAATACATGCCTGCGTTAAGGAGATGGCAGGTTAACTTTTGGAGCATACTCATTGCATCGTGAGTTTTGGGCTTAAACTTTTTAAACCCAAACCAGGAAAAAACAAAGAGGCTCAAAAACATTACATGAAAAGCTACAGCCCCAAAAAGTGTTGGAATCAGAATGCTTTTATCTGTGAAAAAGCGACTCAAGGGTTGGGGTAAGCCTTTTGGTGCATTCTCGATGCGAAAGAGCTCGTTCAAATCAAGGTTCAGTTCGTGGGTAACCCGGTGGGGGTCCCAAGTCTCCCAAGGTAAAAAGAGCTGCCAACCGGGGCCTCGCATATAAGTGCCAAGAAAAACCATACCTACCCATAAAACAATAAAACCAATAAGGTATGTTGTGACTGAAAAGCGTCGTTGCCTAAAAGTATAGTAGCCATTCCCTCGTTTATTGACATCGATATAAGGAATTGCCATTAAACCAACAACGATCACCCCTGGTAAAATAACGCCTGCAATCCACGGATCAAAATAGACCAAGAGCTCTTGGAGCCCCAGGAAATACCAGGGAGCTTTTGAAGGGTTTGGTGTAAAAGCCGGGTTAGAGGGTTCTTCCAGCGGTGCATTTAAGAGTAAGCTCCACACCATGAGAAAAGCAAAAACCACTAACGCCCCAACAAACTCGATTCTTAGAAGATAAGGCCAAACATGAAGCTTCTTAGGCCAGGATTTATGGTAAGGCTCCCATTTGCGATGGTGCTTCAGTGCCAGCTCAGGGTTTTTCTCAAGCCTTGCGATAATCTTGTCATTACGAAAGGCTTGTTTAAAACTCAAATAAAGAAAGAAAACAAGCAATACAATCAGAATGAGAATCGGAATATTATCAGGCTTTTTCGATTGACGAAAAAACTCAAAATCCTCTGAAATGCTGTAGAGTTTATAACTCCAGCCTTGATCTTCTGCAGGAGCTGCTCCTCCTGCTAGAAGACATAAAGCCTTTGTTTTGATTCCCGAAAGAATCCCTAACATTGTCGCATACCTTCCTAATTCTTACAAAAGATTCTTCTTGTATAGCAAGCTTTTAAAGGTTTTCGTAAAGTTTGCCCTTGTTTCAAAAGGATTAATAATTTCCTTGCCTGTCAACTTCCTTAACCATCACCTGCTTTTGTTCAGATTTTTCTTCGTCAATATCAAGCTTAAAAGGAGCAGGTCCAGATATGTTGCCATCTTTTCGTATGCGCCAAAAATGAACAATCAAGAAAATGCTGAGGAATATAGGTATGCCAATACAATGCCAGATATAAGCCCGTAAAAGAGCGTTGGCATCAACGATTGATCCGCCAAGTAATGCGAACCGTACATCTTTAAAGGCTGTTGCTCCAAAGACGTCTCCTAAAGGACCTTCAGATCCAAGGAGGGGAGTAGCACGAGCCATGTTCGTACCCACGGTTACAGCCCAAAAGCCAAGCTGGTCATCAGGAAGCAAGTAGCCGGTAAAACTCAAGAGCAGGGTAAAGGTCAGCAGAATAACCCCCACACACCAGTTAAACTCTCTTGGTGGCTTGTAAGAACCAGTCATGAAAACCCTGAGCATGTGGAACCAGGTAAAGGTAACCATCAGGTGAGCTGTCCAGCGGTGCATATTTCGAAGCAGGTTCCCAAAGGGCACATCATTTGAAAGATAATTGATATCTTTAAAGGCGTCCGCCATTGTAGGGTGGTAATAAAACATTAAAAAGACACCCGTGATCGTTAAGATGATAAAGAGATAAAACGTTAAACCACCCATTCCCCAGGTGTAGTTATAGCGAACAGCATCACGATTAATAGTTGGTGGGTGTAAATGCAGAAAAACGTTCGAAAGCACCGCCAAGGTTCGATTACGAGGAGACTGATCAAGCTTGTGCCGGATAATCGACTTAAAGATCTGGTTGTCTTTAACGTCAATGCGTGGCAGAGGGGGAAGGAAAGAGCGTTGAATATTCTCTTTTTCTTCCTGCGTTTGTTTTTCTTTTGATTCTTCTGATGCCATTGTTTTCCTTCACAATACTCAAGAACCGTGCCGCTTTTCTTTACTCACTTCAAGTTTATGAGTCAAGAAGATTAAAAAGACTCTCTTTTTTACTTTAACTTCTACTTTCCTTTAAAAGCTTCTCATTGAGCCTGAAATTGGGCTTAAATAGGTATAAACGCTCCATTGTCTTCCCACTGTTCAAGCTCTTTTCGAAATACAGTACTTTTATCCACGACAATCTGACCGTCAAGGGGATCACGCGCAACCTTTGCATGTTCCATGGGACGGGGAGCTGGACCTTCAAAGTTTTCGCCAGTTATGTAGTAACCTGAACCATGACATGGACACTTAAACTTGTTCTCGCTAGCTTTCCAGTCGGGAGTACAGCCAAGGTGTGTGCAGATTGCGATGATGACATAAAGCTTTGTAGGTTCTTTCACAACCCAGATATTGCGCTGAGAAAGCCAACGAGTGTCAACGCCCAAAGCGTAGTCCTCGGGGGTGCCAATTTTGAACTGCATCGCTGGTTCAAAAAGCGTACCGTTCCATAAAAAGCCACCCGGAAAGAAAAAGTAATGAGTAAGGCCTGTGATGATTCCTAGAGAAGCATAGGTTGACCCTTGAACAAAACGTCTGCGCCCAAGATCAAAAGAGGTATAGCGCTTTTCAAACTGGCGAGCAGGAGCAATCGGATCTTCTGGTGGTGGCAAGACCTTAGCTTTAGCTTTTTTAGGTGGTTGAGCAGCATCACCAGCTGCAGCCATAGGCTCATCATCCTCTTCAGGAATAGGCTTGCCCATAATTTCGCAAACTTCTTTAAGAGTCATGCGAGGGGTGTTTGCTTCTACCTCAAGCTCACCTTTGGCTCGCTTTACAAGGTTGGGAACCCAGGTGCTTTTGATGTACTCATAAAGTTTTTCTGTTGGTTCAAGTTCAATCTTAAGGCCACGCTGTAAGATCGCTGAGCCAGCCTTTGTCATGGTATCTTCAATCAGGTCGATGGCGACGCCAAAAGCTGAGTAAGATCGGTCGCAACCTGCAATAACAGCGCCTTTTGTACCTTTAAGATCCGCGGCCTGCATGGCCTCGTCAAAAGGAATCCAATCGTCGTAGTGCTCACCATCACCCCACGTAGGCTCAGCCAGGATGAAGAAGTCTACAGCTTTTAAATCATCAACAGAAGCATCAGTAACTCGTTTTATGCTCGCTTCTACGCCAAGGTCTTGAAGAACCTTGAGGGTAAAGTTCGAATAAGCTTCGGTGTTTCCACCTTCGGTTGTGTAAATAACAACTGCTTTCATCGCATATGCCCTTTTTACCCGTGATTTTTTCTATCGAACTAATAATTCTAAAGAGAGAAGTTTCCTCGTTCTAAAACCTTTTTTCCTGACCTGACGTTATTGGCTTCTTATGGGCGTGTCAAGCTGATTTCCAAAAGCCTTTAACCTCTTCTTTTTTGTATTGTTCAATCCTTTTACAAGGCCAAGAAGCTGATCAGGATAAAGAAAGGCACAAGTATTATAAATGACCAAATCATGTAGCCGAAAAAGCTTGGCATTTTAATATCACTTTCTTCAGCAATTGATTTTATCATGAAGTTCGGGGCGTTCCCGATATAGGTATTTGCCCCCATGAATACAGCACCCATCGAGATGGCCAGCAGTGTATAAAACCCTCCGTCAGGATCCATTAAGAAACTGGGGTCACCACCAGCAGTATTGAAGAAGACCAAATAGGTTGGCGCATTGTCAAGGAAGCTGGAAAGTATCCCAGTGAACCAGAAGTAAGCTTGATTAATGGCATCGCCTTGTTCTGTTGTTACAGCGTCTACAACTGAAGCAAGCTGTCCGTCAATCCCAGCTTGTAAGATTTTAAGCGCAGGCACGATACAGATAAAAATGGCAGCGAAAAGTTTTGCCACTTCAACGATTGGGAACCAGGAAAAACCATTCTTTTTGCGGCTTTCCCATTTTGTCAGCTTGAGCGAGAGAAGCGCAAATAAAATGATTAAACCATCTCGAATAATATTCGCCCATGGGACGTGAGGCAGACTTCCAGGAAGGTGAAGCGACGCAACAGCATCATGGGAGCGTTTTGCCCGAAGACCATTTGTTTCAGAGACAGAGTGCTGATAGTCGCGCAAAATTAAGCTCTGAATCGTTTCTGCGGATGCGCCAGATTGGACCGCTTGAAGCCGGGCTTCAAGACCTCCAGCAAAATTCTTTTGTTCTTCTTTAAGCTTCTCTGCTTTAAGGTCATAAGTTTCAAGCTTGCTTGCCATGCTCACATGAGCATCAGCATGTTCATGCTTGACTTCTTCGTGTTCGTGGGAGTGTTCTTCTTCGCCATGTCCAGGTTCAGGAAGAGGCGTGCTTGCCAGGTGATTCGTAATCATCAGGGCATTTTGATAGGCTTGAACAACTTCTTTTCGCTTCCCTTCTTGAGAAACGTTTTTAAGGGCACTTTTAAGCGCATCATTGCGTTTGTCTGCTGCTGTGATAATCGGTTCGTAGCTGGCATGGAGTTCATGGTCATAAAGCTTGCCGTTCTTTGGATTGATAAGAGAAGAACCCAAAAGAATAGCACCAATTAAACAAGCCAGAAGTGGTATGTTGATGATGCCTTCAAGCCCGAGCTTTTCTTGCTGGTCACTTTCGCCTTTTTCTGCTGGTGGGGTCTTATGTTCTTCTTTGCCAAGCATCCAGCTGTCAAAAAAGAAGAAAAGTATCAAGAGTGCTGCAGTGAGTAAGCCCATCCATGGTAAAAGACTGAAAGTCCAGGTAAAACTTACTCCTCGCAAGAAACCTAAGAAAAGTGGAGGATCGCCGAGAGGAGTTAAAGCACCTCCAATATTACAGACTAAGAAAATGAAGAAGACAATAAGATGCACTTTGCGTTTTCGCCAGGCATTGGCCTTAATTAAAGGGCGAATCATGACCATGGCAGCACCAGTTGTTCCCATCCAGCTGGCAAGTATGGTACCAATTAAAAGTAACAAAGTATTGAGCTTCGGAGAACCACGCAGGGTTCCTTTGATACGTATGCCGCCTGCAATGGTGAAAAGTCCAAAAAGCAAAACAATGAAAGGAACATAATCCAGGAGGATGATATGAGCAAGATCATAGATGACATCTTGGGCGTGATAAGCTGTACCAGTAACCGAGCCTTCTTTTCCAGGAAAAACAAGAAAGAGTAAACCGCCTCCCACAACAGCCCAAAAAGCAGCTATCTTTCCAAAATGATGATGCCAAAAATGAGGGGCAACAAGCGGAAAAATGGCAATACTGAGAAGGATGCCTGCAAAAGGAATTGCCATCCAAACCGCAACATCTTCGCCCTTAAGGCCATGGCCTCCAGCGAGCAGAGGGCCTGCTATAAGTACACTTAAAAAAATAAGAATTGCTGCCCAAAAACCTGTCTTTGAAGCCATAACTTGGTCCTATCTATTTCCTTATCTTAACTCAAAAACGAAGACAAGCTTCATTATGAACACAGCCTCCCCCAGGATGTTCTTATAAAGATTTAAGAGGCTTATCACAAGTCAAACCTCTTCTTTTGGATCCCTTTTAAGTAAGGATAAGCTCTGAAGCAAGAATTAATCTTTTTCAAATTGAAAGCTTTCCTTTTAAGAAGCTTCAAGGAAGTAAAGGGGCTACTTGTTGGTTTGTGTTTTCCTTGTGATTTATAAAGTTTTGAGAGAGTTTTTTCTTTACATGAATTTGGTATACATTTGGATAGTATCTTAGGAAAATTTTATGGGATGCTCTATACTTTTGCCCCTCTTTTCGTTCGAATAGGAGCGATTTTTTTGAGAGGTTCTTATAAACGAAGGCCATCCCCATGTGGAGAGCAACCATATTTTATAGAAGAGAAGTTTAAGAAAATATTGAGGAGCATCTGAGTTTCAATATAAAGTATCATTCAAAGTCCATTTTGGCTTCTTGAACCTTATCTTCAGAAATATACTATTGAGGAAGTTCAATTTATAGGCTTCAAAGCGCGATTCCATTCTTATGCATTATATATAAGGAGGTAAGCGTCTCGCTCAAAAGAAAGTGATAACTGTTATGTCCTTTATTCAACGCTTAAGTGCTCGAGAAATTCTTGATTCTCGTGGAAATCCAACGGTAGAGGTTGATGTTGAAACCGTTTCGGGAGCTGTTGGGCGTGCTCAGGTTCCTTCCGGGGCAAGCACAGGAAAGCATGAGGCCCATGAATTGCGCGATGGTGAGGAGCGTTATTTTGGAAAGGGAGTTCAAAAGGCTTGCGAGTTTATAGAAACAGAGCTTTTAGAGGCTGTCAAAGGTATGAGTGTGTTTGAACAGCACGAGCTTGACCGTATCCTTTGTGAAAAAGATGGAACCCCCAATAAGAAAAAGTTTGGTGCAAACGCAATTTTAGGTGTTTCCCTTGCGCTTTCACGAGCTGCCGCTGAGCTTTCAGGACAGCCTTATTACCGTTATCTTGGAGGTCTTGGAGCAACGGTTTTGCCAGTTCCCATGATGAATGTCTTAAACGGTGGAGCCCATGCTGATAACAATCTTTCGATTCAAGAGTTCATGCTTTTGCCCTGGAACTTTTCAAGTTTCAAAGAAGCTTTGCGAGCAGGAACCGAAATTTTTCACGCTTTAAAATCTTTATTACGTGCTCAGGGGCTCAGTACCAGCGTCGGCGATGAAGGAGGGTTTGCGCCAAACCTTGCCAGCGATGAAGTCGGGCTCGAGCTTTTGAATGATGCCATCATAAAAGCTGGTTATAAACCAGGCAAGGAAGTTGCTCTGTGTCTCGATGTTGCTGCAAGCGAGTTTTTTGAAGCTGAAAAATATCGTTTTGGACCGAAGAACACTTTAAAAAGCGCTGAACAAATGATTCAGTTTTATGCAGGGCTTTGTGATAAGTATCCTATTTTCTCAATCGAAGATGGTCTTGCGGAGGATGATTGGCGGGGTTGGAAAGATCTTACTCAAGCGCTTGGCAGCAAAGTCCAGCTGGTTGGGGATGATCTTTTTGTTACGAATCTTGAAAGGCTTCAGCGTGGGGTTGAAGAGCAATCTGCGAATGCGATTCTTGTTAAGATGAACCAAATCGGGACGCTCTCTGAAACCCTGGCCTGTGTTCACTATGCTCAAAGCAAAGGTATTCGTACGGTGATTTCCCATCGTTCTGGAGAAACCGAAGACACTACGATTGCTGACCTGGCAGTCGCTACGAGTGCAGAACAAATTAAAACAGGCAGTCCCTGTAGAAGCGATCGGGTTGCAAAGTACAATCAATTGCTTCGGATCGAGGAAGAGCTTGGGTCAGCAGCTCTTTTTGCTGGCACTCGCTGGAATTTTTCATAATCAAAGAATCTGAAAAAGCTCTGAGCATTCTTGTCTGAAGTTTTTGGATTAACCGTCACAAGAGGTTATTTTTCTTCAGCTTGAGACTCGTGATCTTTCAGGAAAGGCGAATAATTCGGAATTTTTTCAGGTTCAAGCCCGATCTTTTTTGAAAGTTCAAGAAGAGATCGCTGAAGTTGATAATCATTCTGGTAGTCCTGGTGAAAGCCTTCTGCACGTTCATCCGCAGCAAGTACGCGGATGACTCGTCTCATTTCATTGCGCACTCTTTCTGTTGAAAGCTTGGTTTCAAGCTTTTGATAGAGCTCTTCAAAACCAGGATAAGCCTTTTCATCATAGCTGTCATAATGGGCTAAGTTCATGTATGTATCTTTGTGCTTCTCCCAGGTTTCACGAATATGGCGATCAATTTTTTCGCTTTTGCGAAGCTCTATCAATTTATAGAACTCCCAGCTGCTTAATAAGGGACTATAAACTTCTATGTCAGGGGTCACGCCACCGACACCATCTTTGCGGTCAACAGAAAGTCCGCTGGGCATAATGTAATAGCTGAAGATGGTGCATTTGAGAATACGTCCAGAATTTTTGAGAACTTCTTTTTCTAGTCCTTCGTCTGTTTCTTCTTCCGTAATTGGAAAAAAGCTTTGTCCGATGCCCTTACCAAAACTTTTTTCTCCTATAAGCAGGCAACGGTTATGATCTTGGAGCGAACCACTTAAAAGCTCGGCTCCAGAGGCTGAAGAATCATTAATCAGCGTCACCATCGGAAACTCTACAGGCAGCAACGGTTCGTCCTTTGTAGTGTAAACGACTGGATTTTTGTAATAACCCCAGATGCCCTGAATACGAGTGATCGGTTTATTCGGTGGTAAAAAGATATCACAAATTTCAAGGGTTCGATCAAGACGTCCTCCTGGGTTATCTCGAAGGTCAAGTATTAACCCCTTCATGCCTTGTTTTTTGAGGTTCTCAAGAGATGATCTCATATCTTCGGCTGAATTTCCTCCAAAGCGGGTAAGGCGAAGATAGCCAATCTTTCCGGGTAGCATAACTTCAAGTGCCGTGTCAACGTCTACCATCGCACGGGTTAAGGTGATCATTTGAAGCTCATCCACGCCAGGACGCTTGACCCAAATCTTAACCTGAGTTCCAACAGGCCCCCGTAATAATTTGACAACTTCTTCAACTTCAAGGCCAACCAGACTTCTTCGCTCTTTTTGACCAACTTCAGCCTCCCAAAGGTAATCCCCTGAACGCAAGCCAGCCTCATAAGCAGGGCCAGAGTAAATCGGTTGACTGACTCGCACTGCTGGATCATCTTCTTCTTTTGTGACAAAAGCTCCCACGCCAGCAAAGCTTCCACTTGAGCTCTCACTCATCTTGCGATATTCATCAGAGGTCATATATTCAGAAAAATCATCAAGTGATGAAACCATGGCCCGGCCAGCACTATCCACAAGGTTTTGAGCGTTAAGCTCTAATGCTTCTTGACCTTGGTAGTAGGTGTCCTGGTCGTAATGATTCAAGATTCCTGTCATCAGGCCTTCGAGCAATTCTTCGGGCGCACCTGATGTGCTGCCAGCTTCTTGATAACGTTCTATTTCTCGGTTTGTCTCCTGGAGTTCAAGAGCCATGCGAGCCATGATAGCAAGTTCGCCAGAGTCTTGTGCTAAGGCCTGCAGGCGTCCTTGAACCTGATCACCAAGCCCAAGCTCTGCCAGTGCAAGGGCTGCATAGTTCTTAAGCTCGTAATCTTCAGATTTTAAGTATTCTTTAAGGCGTTCAATTCCAAGGGTTGCTTTTTCGAGCAAAGCAATTTCAGCTCTTACGAGTGCAACTTTGGCTTGAGCGGAAAGCTGATCATTGTTCTCTGTAAGCAATGCTACGAGCTCTTCGCCAAGCATTTGAGCTTGTTTTGCTTCAAATGGCGGAAACGTTGTTAATAACCTTAAGGCATAGACCGCAACATCGCTTTCCTCTTCAGAACTCAGGATATTCTCTTCAATCACTTCAAGCAGTACTTCATAGGCATCTCCTTCGCCATCAAAACCTTGGGTTAGAATCAAGTAGCTTCCAAGAAAGCGCAAATACACATGTTCATCATCAAGCAGATTGAAAACGAGATCCTCAGGAGGCGCTATATCATTTTCCTGGGCTTGTTCCAAAAGCTCTCGCAGCTCATAGGTATAAATCCATAAGCGTTTTTGATTCTTGCGAACTCTCTCGATGATTCGTTCGAACTCTGCTTGAACATCCTGGGTTAAGTCTGCTTGGGCGTAAGTAATGGAAGAGGGGGTTCCCTGGTTCTTGTGTGAAACGAATAAAGCAAGAACAGCAAGTAAAACTATAAGTACAGGCCTTAAGAACTTCATGGCGTCCCTTTCTTTTGGGGAAATTGCGAGCAGGTCAGAGCAGAATAAAAGTTTTACTTCTTGATCTTCTTTTTGTCATTTTTGTCTCTTGAGATGATACTTGTTTTTTGCTAAGACTTCTTTTTATTTTATGAGAGAAAGTACAATTTTTAAAGCTCTTACTCAGTTCTTCAAGGATTTTCGCATTGAAATAAGACATGTACAGAGTCGAAATTTTAATCTATTTTAAAACGATCACTCTATCTCTATAAATAAGTAGGTATTAGAATAATGGTAGGTGTCTTCCCTCTTCTATATTCAAGAAGCTTTTCAATGAAAGTAAACTTCTTACACCACAAGCCGTTCAAAATTTTAAACGATGAATAAAGCTCAATGAGCTTCGAGATTTGAAAAGACCTGGAACTTTGGACAATCAAAAACCCCTTCTTTCTTCCATAATTGATATTGGCTCTAATGCCATGAGACTCAAAGTATTTCGGTCTTTGGGAGTAGCCCCTTTTCAGGTTATATTTGAAGAGCGTATCCCTTTGAGGCTCGGACAAGAAGCTTTTCAAGGTGACCATATCATATCTTCGGAATTAATTTCCAAGACTTCTCAAACCATTGCCCACTTCGACAGGATCGCTGATTTTTATAAGGTTGATAGAAAGCGAGCTGTTGCGACTGCAGCTTTACGAGAAGCCCATAATAAAGAAGAAGTTGTAGAGCAAATATTTCAACGAACAGGAGTTTTGTTAGAAGTTATCCCCGCATTGGAAGAAGCTCGGCTTATTCAGCTGGGAACGATGTTGGATACCGATGAGCAAACTGGTTTGTGTTGTTTTATTGATATTGGGGGAGGCTCGGTAGAACTTTCTATCGGTTCCCATGAAGATGGAGCGCTTGAGTTTGCAAGTCTTAACTTGGGGGCTGTTCGACTTACAGAGAAGTTTATTGATAGTGATCCCATCTCAAGAAGCGACTATAAAGCTCTTAAAAGTTTTATCCGAGAAGAAATAGACCATAAACTAGAGCGCTTCAAAACGTATAAGGGAAAAGTTCAAGCAAGCTTTGGAACTGGCGGGGCTACAAACGAATGCATTAAGCTTTGCCGTAACCGCAATAAAAATCTTGAAGCAGCCCAGCGCAGTAAAGCTTCATTTCAGGAGATCCAAGAGCTTTTTAAAGCGCTGCGAGTCAGTAGTTTTGAAGATCGGAAAAGCTTTCCTGGTTTAAATTCTTCACGGGCTGATATTATAGTGGCTTCTTCGATTGTTCTGCGAGAAGTTATGAAGGCTTTAGAGCTTCCGATGATCTTTGCTTCAAAACGCGGTCTTGCAGAGGGGGCTGTGATCGATCTTCTGCAAAGGGAATGCAGGGAGAGTGGAGAAAAGACTCAACGAAGAACACGGGAAATTCGCCATTGTAGACAAGCAGTCTTGGCTTTTCTGATTCAAAGCTTTAAGGTCCCGACCTCTCAGGCCAAAAAAATCAGGAATTTCTGTTTAGAACTCTTTGACCAGCTGGAGGCTTACCATGGGTTTCCAAAGAAAGTTCGCGAACTCTTTGAAACAGCAGCAATGCTTTCAAAACTTGGGCGTTTAATCAGCCATAAGGCCTATCATAAGCATTCGTCCTACATCATTGAAAATCTCGATATTCCTGGTTTCTCTACTGAAGAATGTTTGTTGGTATCCCAAATCGTACGTTATCACCGTAAACCAAGCTCTAAGAATCTTGCACGTGTGGATTTATCAACATTCAAGGTCCAGGGGGTTCATGCTTTGGAAATCTTGGAGTGGGGCTGTGCCATACTTGGTATAGCTATAGAACTTGAGAAATACCTGCATGCCCATCAAGGAGAAAACCTTCTTCAGCTCCAGTTTGAAGATGAGTGTCAGATCTTTCTTGCGACTCCTGCCGAGAAGTTTTCAGAACTCTCAAGCTCGAATGAAAATTTCCAAAGTCTTGATTTTAAGTATCACAACGCTCTTCATTTACTTTCAACCCTTTTGGCAACTCAAATTAACGTATTTGTACCATGCCGCCAAAGTTTGCAGGTTCCTCCCCCTTAAAGCAGAGTTTCTATTATGCTTTGAAGGGAGCTTGTTCTTCACACAGAAGCTCGAAATTTAAAGATAAAGCTTAAAACCAGCATCAAAACATAAGCACCTGTTGCTGATCCAGCCACTTATGTTCCATAGATTTTTCAACGTGTTTTAGATATGGATGCTGCGACCATGAACTCCTAGAGCTGCTTCTTTCAGGGCTTCGGGGAGTGTCGGGTGGGCATGACAAACCCTGAAAAGATCTTCTGCACTGGCGCCGAAAGCAATGGCAGCAGTAGCTTCAGCAATCAACGTCCCAGCTCGTGGCCCTAAGATATGCACCCCTAAAATCCGATCGGTTTTGGCATCGGCAAGGATTTTAACTTTGCCTTCGGTGTCAGCAAGGGCGTGGGCTCGGCCGTTGGCTAAGAAAGGAAACGCTCCTTTTTTGAAAGCTATGCCTGCTTTCTTGAGCTCTTCTTCGGTTTTACCAACGGAAGCAATTTCAGGATGGGTATAACAAACCCCTGGGATCTGATCGTAATGAACCTTGCTGTAGCCCGTTGTGAAACCTTCGACACAGGCCATACCTTCTTCTTCAGCTTTGTGGGCAAGCATTGGCCCGCGGATAACATCGCCAATGGCATAAACTCCCGGAAGCTTGGTTTCAAAAGTTTCTTCAGCAATTGGAATGCGTCCACGTTCATCGAGTTCAAGGCCTATGGTCTCAAGTCCAAGCCCTTCGGTGTTGGGTTTTCTGCCAACAGCCAGTAAGACGCGGTCCGCTTGCAAGGGAGTTGCTTCATCTTTTATCTCCACAATGCACTTTTTCTTTTCAACCCGCGCAGCAGAGACTGCTGCACCAAGCTTAAATTCCATGCCTTGTTTTTTGAAAATCTTTAATGCTTCGGCTGCGATTTCATTATCGATGCCTGGAAGAATGCGATCGAGGTATTCAACAACTGTCACCTTTGCACCCAAGCGCCGCCAGACGGAGCCAAGCTCAAGCCCAATGAAACCAGCTCCTATCACAATCAGGTGGGCTGGAACCTTATCATAGGCTAAAGCTTCCGTGCTGGTTCCGATCAAATCCCCATCAAGCTCAACCCCGGGGAGAGTTGCGACACTACTGCCCGTTGCAATGATGATTTTCTTCGCTTCAATGGTCTCGGTTTTTTTGCCTTTAATTTCAAGCTTCAGTGGCTCGATAAAACGAGCATGGCCTGAATAGCGCGTAATTTTATTTTTCTTGAAAAGACCTTCGATGCCTTTGGTTAAACCTTGGACAACACCCTGTTTGCGCTCCATCATGGTTTTAAGATCAAGTCCAACCTTTTGGAATTTCAAACCATGTTTGGCCAGCTTTGTTTGAGCTGCTTCGTAGTGTTCGCTTGACTCAAGTAAGGCTTTGCTGGGAATACAGCCAATCCGTAAGCATGTGCCCCCTAAAGCTGATTCCTTTTCAATACAGGCAACCTTTAAACCAAGTTGAGCTGCTCGAATCGCGGCAACATATCCCCCCGGACCAGCACCAATAACTGCCAGATCATAGGAATTGCTCATAGCTTTCTCTTTTCTTTTGTCTGTCTATCACAAAGTGGGTTGGTTTATTGTTAGCCTTAAATTTCGATCAGCATGCGCTCTGGAGCTTCAATGGCTTCTTTGATTCGTTTCAAGAAGCTTACTGCTTCACGTCCATCAATAATGCGATGGTCATAACTCAAAGCAAGGTTCATCATGGGGCGAATAACGACTTCACCATTTACGGCAATTGGGCGTTCAAAAATTCCGTGCATGCCAAGAATTCCACTCTGGGGAGGATTCACAATCGGGGTTGATAAGAGCGATCCATAAACACCACCGTTTGTAATGGTGAAGGTGCCTCCTTGCATTTCTTCAATCGTTAAACGATTATTTTTTGCTTTGGCAGCGAAATCAGCAATGCTTTGCTCCACTTCAGAAAAGCTTAAGTTTTCAGCATTACGAATCACAGGAACAACCAAGCCGCGGCCACCACCAATGGCAACCCCAATATCAAAATAATTCTTATAAACAATAGTGTCGTCACGAATTTCAGCGTTGACTGCAGGGAACTGTTTCAGGGCATCAACCGCTGCTTTTACAAAGAAAGACATGAACCCAAGCTTGATTTCATACCGTTTCAAAAAGGCATCTTTATATTGTTTTCGCAACTCCATAACCGCGGACATATCGGCTTCGTTGAAGGTTGTAAGCATAGCCATAGTTTGTTGAGCTTCAACCAGACGCTTTGCAATCTGGCGACGCAGTGGACTCATGCGCACCACTTCTTCCTGTCGTGATCCTTGCTGGCTTGGTGAAGCTGAAGAAGTTGGCGTTGCTGCTGCTCGTTCAGCATCTTCTTTAAGAATTCTACCACCAGGGCCTGTCCCCTTGACCTGGTCAGCATTTATCCCTTTTTCGGCTAATACGCGTTCGGCCGCTGGCATCACATGCCCTTGGGCTGCTGTCTTTTGAGCTGGTTTCACTGGAGCTTCAGCTTCAGCCGGTGTTTTTGAAGCACTCTCCTGGCTTGGTTTTTCAGAAGCAGCTTTGTCAGGACTTGCTGTTTCATCAAGCATTCCAACCACCTCATCGATGGTAGCGCTTTCTCCTGTTTCCTTTATAAGTTTTGTAATGACTCCAGCCGCTGGTGCCAGCAAGTCCATGGTTACTTTATCTGTTTCAATTTCAACAATTGGCTCATCAAGTTCAACGTAGTCGCCTACGCCCTTGTGCCAATGTCCTATTTGAACCTCGGTTATGGATTCGCCCGCCTGAGGCACCTTAAGTTCTACGGCCATTTTTCATCACCTTTCCTCAACGGTATTTTCTTATGATATTTTCTTGTGTCTTAGATAGCCCAAATAAACTTTTATTCAACTTAGACCAAATAGGCCTCTGAGATTATTCCTTGTTTCACTTCTACTTCTTCATTAAAAAGAAAGCATATTTAAAAAGTACTTTGCTCTTTAGGCTGAGGCAAAAGCCTGTTCCACAAGCTCTCGCTGTTCTCGCCGATGGCGGCTGGCTGAGCCTGTCGCAGGACTTGCCGCACGTGGGCGGTAAATCCCAGAAATCCGCAACCGTCCTTCAAGAGCCTCTCCAAAACGAATTCGAAAATACTGCCAGGCTCCCATATTTTCAGGCTCCTCTTGAACCCAAAAGACAGGAGTATCATCAGGGTAAGCTGCAAGTGCGCTTATAAGTTTTTCTGCTGGCAGAGGGTAAAGTTCTTCGATTCGGATAATTGCAACATCCTGGCGTTGTTGGGCCTCTCGCTCTTTAACAAGGTCAAAATAAACCTTTCCACTGCATATTAAAACACGGGAAACAGGAGTATTGCTTTTTGAAGTGTCTGGGAGAATTGGTTGAAAGCTGCCATGTTCAAGCTCTTCAAGATTCGAAAGGGCATCCGGTGAACGAAGTAAGCTTTTTGGGGTCATGACAACCAGAGGTTTTCGCCATTTTCGTATTACTTGGCGGCGCAGAAGGTGGAAGTACTGGGCAGGAGTTGTTGGATTGACGACTTGAATATTATCGTTTGCAGCTAAGGATAAAAAACGTTCGAGCCGTGCACTTGAATGCTCTGGCCCCATTCCTTCGTAGCCATGGGGTAAGAGCATGACTAAGCCTGAAAGCCTGCGCCATTTTTCTTCGGCACTTACAATAAACTGATCAATGATAGTTTGAGCGACGTTACTGAAATCACCAAATTGCCCCTCCCAAAGCACCAAGCCCTGGGGTTTGTCAAGACTATATCCGTAATCAAAAGCTAAAACTGCGATCTCTGATAAAGGGCTGTTATAGACATCAAAGTTGGCTTGCTTTTCTTGAATTTGAGCCAAAGGGGAATAACGCAGGCCATTTTCATAATCATGGAAGATGCTATGGCGCTGACTGAAAGTACCGCGTTCAGAATCTTGACCGGAAAGACGAATAGGGATATTTTGAGCAACCAGACTTGCAAAAGCTAATGCTTCTGCGCTTGCCCAATCAACGGGTTCGCCTTCTGCAATGGCTTTGCGTCGATCGATAAATCGTTTGAGTTTGGGATGAAGATTAAACCCTTCTGGGAAACGAGTAAGCGCTTCGAGTAAACGCATTAATTCTTTTTTCCCAATTCCGGTATTAAGAGATGCATCTTCTTTTGAGAGTGCTCCTCCCTGATAGCCTTGCCAGATTCCTCCCATGGTTTCAGGCAGGCGAATGCCTTCGTCTTTACGGGCAATGGCGAGTTCTGATTCTAATTCTTCACGACGCTTGCGGGTAAGTGCTTGAGCTTCTTCTGCTGAAATGCCACCTTGTTTCAAAAGGTGCTGGAGGTAGCTTTCACGCACAGACTTACGTTTTTTAATCGTTTTATAAAGTAAAGGTTGGGTGTAGGATGGCTCATCGCTTTCATTATGACCACGTTTGCGGTAGCAGTACATGTCAATGACGACATCTCGTTTAAATTGATAGCGGAAATCAAGAGCAAGTTCAATTGCCTGAGCAACAGCTTCAGGGTCTTCTCCATTCACGTGAAAGATCGGAATCTGGAGCATTTTTGCCACGTCGCTGGCGTAGGAAGAAGAACGATCGTCATTGGGAGTCGTTGTAAAACCGATT
Organism: uncultured Planctomycetaceae bacterium; assembly: GCA_964548115.1. Taxonomy (GTDB): domain Bacteria; phylum Planctomycetota; class UBA8742; order UBA2392; family JABWBM01; genus CAZJPQ01. The sequence continues at coordinate 116,071 of CAZJPQ010000002.1, read as the reverse complement.
TGATTATTCAAGACGACATGAATGCTGCCGCCGACGGAATAGCCTTGAAGCTGGCTTAGGTTAAAGGTTTCCTGAACAACTCCTTCACCGGCCATAGCTGCATCACCATGGATGACAAGAGCAATGCAGCGTTCATGGCGAAGCTCTTGAGGAAAGCGATCCTGTTTTGAGCGCACCCGCCCCATCACGACAGGTGAAACAAACTCAAGGTGGCTGGCATTAAAACAAAGTGAAAGGTGGACCTTTTTGCCCTCGGAAGTTTCCCAGTCCGTACTGTAGCCCATATGATACTTCACATCCCCATGGGGCCCCACGGTGTCGTCATCGTCATCGAATTCGTTAAAAATATCACGCAGTCCCTTGCCCATGATATTGGCCAGCACGTTAAGCCGGCCACGGTGTGCCATGCCCAGCACAATTTCTTCTGCGCCCTGGCTGCCAGCTTTTTCAATGGCCATTCCTAAAAGAGGAATGAGACTTTCGGCTCCCTCAAGAGAAAAGCTTTTTGCGCCCTGGTATTTACGCTGGATAAATTCTTCGAACATGACAGCATCGTTCAACTGCTGAAGAATACGGATTTGTTTGTCCCGAGAAAGTTCGCAGCGGTTTTCTGACCCTTCCATGCGGGTTGTAAGCCAGTGGCGAATTTCAGGGTTTTCAATGTGCATGAACTGGGCACCGATCGAACGGCAGTATGTATTATGAAGCTGCTGAATAATCTTTCTCGGTGTTTGAGAGCTGGCGCTTATAATGCTGGAAGCATGGCAGGGGCGATCCTGGTCCTCTCCATTGATTCCATAGAATAGAGGGTCGAGCTCTTGAATCTTGAGCTGTTCCGAAGGACGAAGGCCTAAAGGGTCAATGCGTGCTGTCATATGGCCATAAACACGGTAGGCGTGAACGAGACGATCAATGCTGTCTTGTTGGGTTGCTCCACTGCCGTTACTTCCCTGGTTTGCGGAGCCAGAACCTGCAAAAAGGCTGCGGGGTTTAAACGAAGGATTCTGGCGGAAATGCGGTTCCTGGCTGGGGCTTATTCCGTTTTCAAGGGCTTTGAAATAGGCTTGCCAGTTTTCGGAAACCGAAGTCGCATTTTCAAGATATCGTGTGTAGAGATCTTCAACAAAGGCGAGGTTGTGGCTGTTAAGCCCTGTATCTGCTTTATCCATGGTTGCTTGTAAAGCACTTTCAAAAAGGTTTAAGAAGAGTTTTACCTGAGGATAATCTTTCTCTTTCTCCTGATCAAGCAGGCTTTTGTATATCTCGAAAAACTTTCTTGTTGCTTAAAAAAGCTTAAAACCTTTGTCCTGAAAGCGAGGAAAAGCAGGCTTTCAAAACTTTCATTGAAGTAATATATTAAAAAATGCGGGTGAAAGAATCTCAAACCTTTCAATTTCATGTTTTTTTTAAGATATAAAGTGCCACTATGATTATGCTTCGATCTTTATTGTTGTGTTTCTTCGTTTGCTGGTTCCTGGCTTGTGCGGAAGAGCCAGGAGAAGCCTTTGAGCTTTCGAGCTCTCGAGTTCCTGCACAACTTCTTCATGTGATTGATGGTGATACTCTCATCGTAAGGCTTGCGGGCAAGCATGAGAAAATCAGATTGCTTCGGATTGATACCCCTGAGCGGGATGAAGAGGGGTTCCTTGAAGCTTCAAACGTTCTTAAAAAACTTTTGGAAGATAAGCAGCTAAGCCTTGAGTACGAGGGAGAGCGGTATGACCGTCACGGCAGACAGCTTTGTTACCTTTGGGCCACGCCATTTGATCGGGTGTCAGCGGGTGGCGAAGTTCTTTCGTCGCAATCTGTTCAGCCTGCTAACATAAACCTTGAAATGGTTCGCAGTGGCTGGAGCAGGTATTATACCAGGTATGGTCGGGGAAAATATGAAAAACACTTTGAGTTGGCCGAAGAGGAAGCGCGTCAGGCAAAGCGTGGACTATGGTCAAAGTGAAGGTTTTTGAGTGGAGGCTTTTTATTTTCTTTATTGCATAGCCTCTTAGACCAGCCAGCGTAGCGCCATGATTCCTGCGAGAAAGAGCAGGGCGAGTGTTAAAGTAATCAGTGTGAAATAGCGCTCTAAAAAGGTTTTGGCCCATTCCCCCCAAAAGTAAAAGAGGCAGCCAGCTGTGAAAAAGCGTAAGCTTCGGCCAAGCAAGGCTGCCCCGAGCAAAGTACTTAGTGGTTGCCCGAAGAAGCCAGCGGAGAGCGTGAAAACCTTATAGGGCAGGGGGGAAAAGGCTGCTATGAAAAGCGTTAAAAAACCGGAGTTTGAGTCATGGAAAAGCTGGTGGGCTTGATAGAAGCTGCCATCGGGATAAAGCGTAATGCCTTGGTTTTGATAGGTCTTGAGACCCTGATAAGCAGAATCGCTGAGCGATGCTGGAGTGCCGTACCAACTTGAAGCAAAGCCTAGAAAATGAGCCATCCAGTCTACAATTTCTGTAAAGAAGTAGGCTCCAAGCAACCAGCCCATAATTCCACCCAGGGTGCTGGTGAGCGTCGTCAGTGCTGCGAACCACAGACTTTTTTTTGGTTTTCCAACACAAAAGGCCCACATCAGGGGGTCTGGGGGGATTGGGAAAAAGCTTGCTTCGCTGAAGCTGATAACACCAAGAGCAAGGCTGCCTTTGGGCTTGTCGGCCCAGGCAATCGTCCAGAAGTAAAGACTTTTGAGCCATTTGAATGGGTTCAGTGAGCTTTGTTTGTTTTTGTTCATATTTAAGGAAGAGATTTAAGGAAGAAAGCCGAGTTTGTGTGATGTCTGGAAGAGTTATGATTTATTGAAGATGGTCTTTAACAGAACCTGAAAGCTTCATGAGTTTTAAGATCGACCTTATGGGGGCAGTGACTCAAGAGTTAATTTCAGGTTTTTAGAACTCTTCGGAGCTGAAGCGAAAAAACTTTTTTAAGTTTTGGGGGACCATTGGATGTCTTACTTTTAGAGTGGCTTTTTCACTCTTCGGAGTCTTCGTTTTAAGATGATTGGGTGCTTTTTCGTTCCAGAAGAGCTTGGGGGTAAAGCTACTCTCGGTTTGCGAGGAGCCCATTGTCCTCAATGTGACAAAAGTCACTCTTCGGAGTGGGACTTTGGAACGAGAAGGAAGTGCTGGCATCTTTGGAGTGGGAGAAACGGCCACCAAGCCGTTTCGAAACGGAAAAGCTTGAGTTTTTGCGAAGTGGAAAAGCTCTTTGTCACAGCGTTAAAAATAAAATCCTATTTTGTAATCATTTGAAGAAGCCCCAAGCCGTTTCGAAACGGAAAAGCTTGAATTTCTGCGAAGTGGAAAAGCCCTTGTACAAACAATACCTACCTCTAAAGTGACTAAAGTCACTTTTTGAGCTGAGGGTGAGAGATCCCGTTTTTGCATCTCCAAGGTGTGACTAAAGTCACATTTTCTCAGGCTTCCCAGAGCTATAAAATTCTATACTCCCTTCAAGAATGGTTTAGAAGTATCTAGCCTCTTTATTTAAGATGGTCCTCAAGTCGGGCAAGAGTTGCCCGACGACAATTTTAATAGCGGTCCATTACAAACTACTAAATCAAACGCTTGTGCGTTTGACCTATAAACCGCGAATAGCCCTGCACTTTTGGGTGCATTGGGATGTTCGCTTTTATAGGGGGCTTTAGTAGGCCTGTAGTGGGAGCGACGCCTGGTGCGCCCTTTCGTTTTGGCCTCTTTATTTGAGGCTCTTTGCGGCACTCGGCTTCGCTTTCCGCTTCACCTTTTTAAGGAGGCCAGCGATGCCTAAAACCCCACATGTTATCTACTTTCACCTCGACGAAATCTTTCGAACCACCTTTGCCCAGGTTCTGCGCAGAGAAGGCATGGTCGTCCGAGTTGTCGAGAGCATTCAGTTGCTCCACTCTTATTTGGAAGTGATCAGCATAGACATTATTCTTTTAGACGAGTACTTTCTTGATAAATGCTATGCTCTTTCCTGCCAACACCCGACCTTTCCAAAGCTTCTGGTCTTCACTTCAAAATACTGTCCCAAAAAACATCAGGAGTTTAGAGAGCGCGGTGCTGACGACCTGATCGTCATGCCGGAAGATCCCAAGCTTATTATAGATAAGATCAAAAGCTTAACTTCTTCCTGAGGCAAAAAGTGACTAAAGTCATTTTTTAGGCAGAGGCTTTTCTTGGCATAAAAACAAGAAATAATTATGGAATTTTGCAACCCTTCGGAATGGGAGGTGCAGCCCCCAAGCTGCACCGAAATGGAGAAGCCTTAATCAAGAGAACCCGACTCTTTCTTGAGGTGTCATACAATAAAATAATTATGGAATTTTGCAACCACCCAAACATCTTTGGTTTCATTTGTAAGTTGTTATTTTCAAACGAGTTGCAACTCAAAAATAGCAGCTGAAAAACACCGTACTGTGGTTGCAAAATAGGGCTCTAAAAGCCCCTAACGAACACTAGGGCTTTTCCACTTCAAAGGGTTGCAAAATGCCTATGGCTTATGCGAAAAGAGAAGCTCAATAACCTGGTAAAAGGCGGTCAGGATGAAGTTCAGGAAGACAATCAGCACAAGGCTGTACACTACAGTATTACGGCTAGTCTGACCAACTCCAAGGGCGCCCCCCCTTGTGCGAAGGCCAAAACTGCCTGCAATGATAGCCGTAAGCAGGCAAAAGATCACAGCTTTGAACAGCCCCCAGTATATGACTAAAGGCGGTTTCAGACCTTCAAGCAATCGGTCGAAATAAAGATAAGGAGGCACACTAAATTGTACGGTTGAAACGAGGAGCCCTCCCAGCAGGCCGACACAGGTTGCAAGCACTGTCAATACTGGCCCAACCAGGATAAATGCCAGTACCCGAGGCATCAGGACATAATCAGCAGGACTGATAGACATGACTTCAAGAGCATCGATTTCTTCAGAAACCACCATCGTTCCAACTTCAGCAGCCATTGAGCTGCCATTGCGCGCGACTAGTACAAAAGCGGTCATCCAAGGCCCGAATTCACGTACCATACCAAGGGCAATCAGTTGGCCAATGTACTCTTCAGCTCCGAAGTGACGCATCCCGATGCCGGTTTGAAGCGCAAACCCCATACCAATCAAAAAAAGAAAGAAGCAGGCCAAAGGAAAAGATTGAGCGCCGATCACCCACATTTGCTCCACGACTTGTTTACGACGAAAATACGCTTTGGGGAAGTAGCGAAGAACTCGACCTAATAAAACGAGAGTAAAACCAACCCCCGAAAAGAAACGCTCCAGGCGTTCTAGCAAAGAGATCAAGCGTTTTTGAGCAGCTTTATGAAGTGCAAGCATTCTTCATGCCTTCTTGCTTTAAGTAATGAAACAGGCAATATACGTTTAGCCTGCGTTGTTTGCCGCTTAAAAAGGGATTTCTATCAATCCCCATAAAAGCTTGAGAATTGACTCATTTTCATTTTCTTTGAAACCCAGAAGTCCATAAAGAAGGTCAAACTCTGCCTGATCTTTTGGGTGGTCTCCAAGACGAGCTTCTAAGGGATCAACGTATTTATCGTATTGATAGCGAACAAAAGGATGAAACGCCCAACCACTTTGCCATGTTTGGTCGTAATAATTCAAGAGCCCCCAAAGGAGTTCAAAGGAAAACTCATCAGGCCCTCCCTCGATTCGCAGAAGGTCGAAGAGCTCTCCATAAAGTTTATCGAAGTGCTGGTCAAAATGAGGAAAAAGCGCAGGCAAGGTAAAGCTCCAACGCTGGTCTGTTGCCCGTTGATAGCGGAAGAGCGGCCAACCCTGGACGTCAACTTCAGAGAGGTTTTCCTGATCGAAATCAGCTTTGTATTCTCGATAACGTGAGGTGAAGAATGGAAGAATCCAGAAGCGCTTTTCATTAAAATGCGATTCATCATCATCGAAGTACCAGATAAACGGCCATAATACTTCATAGCTCCGATCATCATCGATTCGAGTCTGGCTGAAAAATGGCCACAGCCGGAATTCGCTGTAACGGTCTCCTTCAGCCCAACGGAAAAACGGCCAGGGTGCATCAATAATTGTGGTATTGGTGCTTTCTGCTTCAATGTAATTGAAGAAGGGCCAAAGGAGAGAAATGTTTTCTGTCTGATCACTCCAGACTCTTCCAATGAAGGGAAGAAAAGTCCAGTAATGCTGAGGATGTGCTTGATCGAGATTATTCGTGCCCCATGAAATCATGGGCCAGAGGACACTCTTTCGTTTCCACTTGTGTTGGCGCGAACTCGTACCGTACAAGGGCCAGATGGCAAAAGCAGAATAATCAGGACCACTTCCATACTTCAAAAACGGAAAAGGAAAATACCAGGTTGTGTTTTGTCCACGTTTCAGTTCGAGATAAAGAGGAGCAAGCAAGTACGAGATCTCATCCTGTCCCAGTAAACCTTTTACGTTGCCAGCAAGGGGAAATAAGGAAAAGTGGGCGCCCTCTTGATAAGAGTTCCCTCCAGCAATCAAAGGAAAGGCCACAAAATAGTCGTACTCTTCTTCGCCTGGGAGAGGGCTGAAATAGCTGTAGTAAAAGAAAGGCAAGAGCCACAGCAACTCTTTGCGCACATCTTGGGAAGAGCCTGAATGGTATTGTTTACGATAGCGCCCAAAGGGGTAAAACGCCAGGTGTTCAACTTCTTTTTGCAAAGGGTCGTAGGTATAGCGATAAAAGGGGCGCAGCGTGAATGATTCTGAACCGTCGGAAAAATGCTGGTGTTCTGCCAGAGGACTGAGTGTTTTGCGAGACGAAAGATTTTCGTGAGTGATATATTCATCGTCATAAAATGGCCAGGAGTTCGAACGCTGATCCTGATGTTGAGAAGGCTTTGAAGCACAAGCCTGGAGAAGCAAGAAGGCACAGACAAGCAAAGGCCATAGCAAAGAATAAGCATTCAGATGCTTTTGTTTGAGGATTGAGTAAAGCGTGTTCCTCATAAAATCTTATTCTTTCTATTCAGCTGAATCAAAAGCTGAAGTATGCGTTAAACGAGTGATTATTTTTAAGCATGCTTACAGATTTTTTTGACACGAGCTTTCTATTTCTAGGTATGGGTTCTAGATATGGGTAAGAGGTGCTTGCGAGCAGGCTTTGAGCGTTTGGAAAGACCAGGAAAGGCTTTCTTCAGATGCCTTAGGAATCTTTCCGCTTTGTTCAAGCTCTGCAAAAACCTGATCAAGATGAGACCAATGCTCATAAAATTCATCAGGGGTTTGAATGGTAACAAAAAGTGCTCTGAAATGAGCTGCACCCGGTATGCCCTTGATATACCAACCGGAATAACGGCGCTGTAGAATGCAGGCAAGTTCTGGACCAAAGACTTCTACCAGCCCTTCAAAGTGCCAGCGTAAAACCGCTATCACTTCTCTGGGGGCAGGAGCATATTCAGAGGATTCAAAAGAACGCTCTTGAGCTCTAGCGTTTTGGGCTTCTAAAATTTGACGATAAAGCCAGGGCCGACCAAAAATCCCTCGTCCAATCATGACTCCATCAAGCTTATAATGTTCAGTAAGTTTGATGGCATCTTCAGCCGTTTTAACATCGCCTGAAGCAATCACCGGGATGTTGACATGAGCTTTCAGTTCGGCACTTCTTGAATGATCCGCATCCCCTTTATACCCTTGTATACGAGTTCGCGGGTGAATGGTAATCCAGGCCATGCCTTCGGATTCTGCGATTTCTCCGAACTCAAGATAGTTTAAGCTTGAAGAGTTCATGCCGCCACGAATTTTAACCGTGATTGGAATCTTGACAGCCTTTCGCATTGCACGTAAGCAATCGCGGGCAATTTGCGGGCGCGACATTAAACGAGCCCCACAAAGCCCCTTGCCTACCCTTCCAGAAGGACAACCGCAGTTCAGATCAATAGTATCAAAGCCAATATCTTCAAGGATTTTGCAGGCTTCCGAGAGTTCTTCAGGCTCAGAGCCAGCAAGCTGAGCACCAAGAGGTTTCTCATCAGCGTAATACTTCATCAGCTGCATAACCTTTGGACGTCTTTCCAAAAGCCCTCGGGCTTTTGTCATTTCTACGTAACTCAACCCACTCCCAAAACGTTTGGCTAAACGACGAAAAGGTCGATTGCTGATCCCGCAAAGAGGCGAAGTTAAAAGGTTGCTTTCGAGCTCATAATCTCCAAGCTGAAGTTTTTTGTGTGTCACCATAAAAATCTTTCAATATAAAATAATCTCAACAAAACAACCTGGTTTTATAATTCGATTGCTGTGTCTACTATACCTGTCTCTTGTCAAGGTGCAATCCTTCCTTGATATTGCAGGAGGAGTTGCCTGCTATCTGGCAGAGTTTTTTGACTCCTCGTCCTTTTTTGGTGAGAAAGATAGAAGTTTTTAAAACAGACTTGAAGTTGATTTTAGAACCTGAAGCGCTAATATAAAAATACAGTGCCTGAGCAAAGTATCGCCGCAAGATTATGCAAGGGTGATTGTTAAAGGGTGGCGTAGCCAAGTGGTTAGGCAACAGTTTGCAAAACTGTCATACGTCGGTTCGAATCCGACCGCCACCTCCATTCTCTTCTAACGACTTTCAATAACAAGCCTGAGAAGCAATAGAGCATGAACGCTTTGGATTGCTCTTTGAATACATGATCAAAATTCAAAAATGGACCTTCTCCAAACAATACTTCTATAGAAAATAATAGAAGAGGAACTTTTCAATAATTTTGAAGTTGTTTATGAATAATATTCAGGTTTCTTTCAGCTGAAGAAGCCTTGACCTTGAAAAGAAAGATTTTAAAGTAGTCCCTCCCTTTTCTTGTGTTCAAGGGAAAAGAAAACCTGGAAGAGTGTTTCTGATAGGTTAATTATGACAAAGGATTGCCGGGTGGTGATCTTAAATATGTATTGAATGGATCAGTGAACAAGGGTGTGCGCTTGCTGGCAAGAAGTACAAGCCAATATGAGGCCCAGTGTTAGGATAAAAGCGAAAACGCCTTTTACTTTGCTTGAAAGACATTGATCTCTTCATTGAGAATTGAAGAAAGATAAATTATGACAGAAGCTGTTTCAGATCCTGAAGTAACAAGTGCAAATGACATTCAAGCAAAAGCTCTTGAACAAACCATGGAGATTCCTTCCTTAAGCGGGAAGTCTTTGGTCGAAGCCGGGGTTCATTTTGGTCATAGTGCGAGTCAGTGGGATCCTCGCATGAAGCACATGATCTTTGGGAAACGAAATAAAATTCATATTATTAATATTCGAGAAACCCTTCGTGGTGCAGTGCAGGCTCGTCATTTCCTCAAGCAGATTGCATCTGCGGGTTTAGATGTTTTGCTTGTTGGAACAAAAAAACAAGCTGCTGAGGCTGTTCGTTCTGAAGCTGAAAGGCTTGGACTTCCTTACGTCTCAACTCGCTGGTTGGGTGGTACGTTAACGAACCATGCAACGATTCGCAGTCGTTTAAAGCGCCTTGAAGAAATTGAGAACATGAAGGCGACCGGAGCTTTTCAAAAAATCAGTAAAAAAGAGCAGTCCCGTACAGAACGAGAGCATGAAAAGATTCTCTTTAACCTTGAAGGGTTGAGAAAGCTTGAAAAGCTACCTGCTGCTTTGCTGATCATTGATGGTAAGTATGAGAAAAATGCGATTGCTGAAGCTCGTAAACTTAAAATTCCCGTTGTTGGATTGATTGACAGTGACTCAAATCCAGAGTTAATTGATATTGTGATTCCTGGCAACGACGATTCTTTACGAGGGATCCATATTATCTTGCGCTATATTGCTGATGGAATCCTTGAAGGTAAAAAGCTTCATGAGGCTGGCCGTGGTTTAAAGGATAAGTCAGGGTTGCAGGTCTCAACTTATGAAGAGCTTGGGCCAACGAGTCGCGATAAGCGCCGCCAAAAACCTGGTCGTAAGACCCGAAGCAGACCAAGTGGTGGCAAGGCTAAAAAAGAAGAGGTCAGCAAAGCGGCCGAAGAAGCTGTTTCTCAAGCTGAATCCCAGGATAAAAAACCACGAGCAGCGGTACGTGTTAAGCCTCCAGTTCAAAAGAAGTCATCAAGTGCGCAAGCCCCTCAGGCCAAATCAGCTCCAGCAAAGAGCGAGAATAAGCCTGCAGAAGCTGCTGCCAAAACAGAGGATAAACAAGAGGCTACTGGAGACAAAAAAGAATAGATAGAGATAAGAAGAGGAAGAACGATGGCAGAAATTAGTGCAGCAATGGTAAAAGAGCTTCGTGATCGCACAGGTGCAGGCATGATGGATGCCAAAAAAGCCCTCGTTGAAGCTGGGGGTGATGTTGATACTGCAATTAAGCAACTCCGCGAAAAAGGTGCTCTTAAAGCTGAAAAGAAAGCAAGTCGCGAAACCAGTGAAGGACTCGTCAGTGGAGAGGTCTCTGGAGGAAATGCTATACTTGCTTGCGTGCTTTGTGAAACAGATTTCGTAGCGAAGAATCAGCAGTTTAAGGATTTTGTAGCTGCTCTTTCAAAGGCTCTGGTCCAGGCTGATAGCATCGAAAATACTGAGAGCATTCCTTTCCAGGAAGGTAAAACGATTGCTGATGCACTGAAGGAACAAATTGGGGTGATTGGCGAGAACATCAAAATTGGTGATACAACTCGTCTGCAAACTGAGAGTGGTTTCTTCGGACTTTATATCCATAATAACGGTAAGATTGGTGTTCTCACTCAGTTTTCTGGGGAAGAAACAGAGAAGGCCAAAGAAGTTGCGAAACAGATTGCCATGCACGTCGCTTTTACAAGACCAATGGCGCTTACTCGTGAAGGCGTTCCAGCGAGCAAAATTGAAGAGGAGCGTGAGGTTTATAAAAACCAAGCTTTGAGCGAAGGCAAGCCCGAAAACATTGTAGAAAAAATTGCAGAAGGCAAAATAAACAGCTTCTTCAAAGAGCACGTATTACTTGAACAAGAGTTTATCATGGATTCAAAACGTCGAATTAAGGATGTTGTAGACGAGCTTGGCGGAGGTATTGAACTTCAAAACTTTGCTTTTCTGGCACTCTAATTTTCATTTCTTATAAGCATAAAACATAAAAACCTCTTCATATAAAGAAGAGGTTTTTTTATTGAGAACAACCTCAATATCAAAATATATGCTCACTTTGAACTTACCATGGGCTTAGTGGGTTTAGGAGGAGTTCCTTGTCCCTCATAATGACTTGGGCATTGTGTGACCATTTTCGAGGCATGAAAAACTTGGGTTGCCTTATCCCATTTACCCTCAACTGCTACGTGGTTATATTCTTCTAAAGGGATAATATCATCCCCTTCGTAGCGAACCTCAATCGCAGGAGCATCAGAGGAGGGGAGCTGGCCTTCAGGAACAATTTCGATAGCACGAAACTGAACAGGTTTATAGGTGCTCGAAAAATCAAGAACTTGAAGCTTGAGCTTGGCATAACCTTCAAACTCCTCTTTGATCAAGTCTTGAACGTTTGTTTCCTTTGCGGCGCCACCGACTGATGTGAGGAAAAAGAGGCCTGCTCCTGCTAATCCGATAAAAAGACAGGTTAATAAAAGAGTTGGTCTCATAGTATTCTCGTTTGTATGTTTGGTATCAAAACTCTTCAGCAATAATTCTCTAGGTTACAAAAGCTCGGCATAAACCGACTGTAATATTATCAACACCGCCGAGTTTATTAGCACGGTCAATCAAGGTCTGGCATGCTTTTGAAAGCTCCTTGTTTTTCTTATTTTCAATGATCTCAAGAATTTCCTGATCGTCAAGCAGGTCTGTTAGGCCATCAGTGCAAAGCAAATAGATGTCATCTGGTTCGGTATCAAGCACAAAGGAATCAACTTCAACGCTTGCTTCCATCCCAAGAGCACGTGTAATGATATTCTTAAGGGGGTGGTGGCGAGCCTCTTCATCGCTGATCAGATCTTTTTTGCGTAACTCTCCAACCCAGGAATGATCTTCGCTTATTTGAGAAATTGTACCGTTGCGACAAAGGTAAATGCGCGAGTCTCCAACAGAAGTCAGAAGCACCCGGTCAGCATGAAAGATCAAAGCGCTAATGGTTGTTCCCATATTCCGGAGGCTTGCGTCCTTTTGGCCACGCTTGTAAATTGCTTTATTGGCATCCTTAATACATTGAACGAAGCGAGAACGAAGCTTTTTTAAAGTCATAGACTCAGGTGAGAAACCTTCAAACTCCTTGTGAATCACCTCGATAATCATGGAAGAGGCAACTTCTCCACCTAAATGCCCACCCATACCATCAGCCACAGCACAAAGTCCACTGTCTTCAAGGACAAGACAGGAGTCCTCATTTTTGCTGCGCTGAAGGCCAATATCACTTCTGGCAGCCATCTTTATTCCAAGATCGACCTTCATACTCTCTGTTCTTTTGCACTTACAAGGGAAATGAGCAGCAAAAACAACCTCTGGCTAGGCCTTCTGATTCTAACAATTTGCTCAATTCCTATAACGCTTAAGTTCTATGAATACAATAACATTATGCTTTTGCCAGGAAGCTTCTCTTTCTTATTTTTCTTCCATCAGGTTGAAGCTTAAACTGGATCACTAAGTATGAATAACGGTTAAGGTAATTTGAAAAAACCTTAAAGAACAGTTTAAAAAGAAAAGCAAAAAGATGCTTGAAAAATATGCTCTCTTTTTGATCGTTTGTAGCATGGAACAATATAATGCAGTATAACAGGGTTTCGAAAACGTTGCCCTAAATCATTTCGGTAAAACGTCTTACGTGAAATACCTCCAAGGAAAACAGAAATCTTTACGAGCTGAGAGTAAAGAGTGCGGGGCTTGATGCCGATTCTATAGAATAGACTTTTATTTCATTGAAGGAGCAGGCCTTAGTAAGGCTGGTGGCGCTAGAAGATGCTTTTCTTACGTAAACTTTGAAATAAAAGAGGGTTGTATTGTTCTATTGAGGGGTTCGATCTTTGTTGCATTGAGATTAGAGCGTAACAAGGGGCAAGGGTTTAAAAAAGATTTCAAAAAAAATGAAAAGCTTTATAAAAGAATCTGAGGTATGATAGAGCTAGGGGTTCAAGCCCGAGTCGAGAAAGTCCGATAGGGGCAAACTTTTGTTGAGCAGCTTCTAACGAAGAGTTTCTCATTATATAAATAGGAAATAAAAGCATTGGATTTTGACGCGATTCTCCATTATTCGCTTTATATTACGCTGCTGGTCGGTTTGCCCGTTATAGCAGGTTTGGTTTATTTTGTTTTGCTTTTGCACCAGGCCATTCGTAATGACGAGCGTTTTTCAGAGCTCAAGAAGCGTCGTGGACGCAGAGAGGAGCGTTTACGGCGGCTTGAAGAAGCACGTCGTTTAGCTGATCCTTTTTTCCACTTTAATATTTCCGAAGCCCCTGGAATTGATGAGATTATTCAAGAAAAACTTGCCCGCGAACGAGGAACGGTCTTTATTACAGCTGAGGAGCAAAAGCTGAAAGAGCGTGAAAAGAAAATCCAACAAGCCATTGAGAAGGGGCGTTTGATCTTGATGGATACAGAGCTCTCGAAATGCTCTCCTGGCATGGTGCTTGGACGTGGGGTTGAACAGTTAGGAATGTCCAGGGGTGACGAATTAACAGCTCAAAATATCACTCGTTTTCAAGAGGCCGGTTATAGTATGCTGCCAATTCTTTATAACCCTGGACGAGTTGCAAATGCTATAGAACAAGCTAACGCTTCAGCCCCTGCGGCTTAGGCTTTTAGCGCAAACCACGGGCGTCCTTGTCAGGTGCGCACTTTCAAATATAAGCGGATTCCAGCCACCAGGCAAAGCAGCAGTGTCTGTAGGGTGGGCTCTTTAGTAGTCGAGCGGAATCTGCTGCACAGATGAAAAGGTAAAGAAAAAGTTGCCAAGAGGGATGCATGATCTTTTTGAAAAAATCATGGCGCCAGCGCGGCAAAATGGTCGTCTTGAAAACCCTTCTCTAAGAGTGATTCCAAAGGGATGTCATAAGCTTGGCTTTCAAAGCTCAGCCTCAAAAATATTCAAAACCAGCAGGTGTTTTTTAAAGCTGGGCTAAGCCTTCTTGACACAAAAACTGCCTAGGTTTCGTACAAAGGTTGTGCTCTTTTCCAGGGTTTTAACCGCAGACTGGACATTTGGGTTATTGTATCCACCACTAAAGGTTACAAAAGTCGTGTACTCCCAGTTTCTACCACGTGTCGGGCGGGTAAAGATGTTCAACATGTTAATTTTAGCATTCGAAAAAGCCTCGAGACAACGCATCAGAGCTCCTGGTTCGTGGCGCATTTCGAACATTACCATGGTTTGAGGTTCCCCCTCTTCAGGATCTGGTAAACGGGGTTGTTTGGCAAGCGCTACGTAGCGAGTTTTCGAATCACGCAGGGTGTTGCAGTTATCCTTCAAAATTGAAAGCCCATACATGCTGGCAGCAAAGCGACTGCACAATGTGGCATCTTCCTTCAAAGCCCGTTGGGCCATTTCCATGTTACTTTGGGCAATATCATAACGAGGAATAAGACTCATCTGATTTTTCGAGCGCAGATAGTCCTCGCATTGAGAAAAAGCTATTGGATGACCGTAGATACGACGTATGCCCTCTTCAGTGCTCCCTTTTACGGCTGCCAGTACGTATGTTGTGGAAATTTCTATTTCATGGGTTATGGCCACATCCCGCTCACGCAAAAGATCAATAACCTCAAAAACAATCCCAGTATAATTATTTTCAATTGGAAGAATTCCAAGGGCTACTTCTTCTTTGTCAAGGGCATCAAAAATAGCTCCATAAGAATGGAATGGGAAGGTTGCGATATCAAAGTCAAAGAGTGCTGCAGCCGCAGCTTCGTCATATGCCCCACGCTCGCCGGCAAAAGCAATTTTCATATATTTTCCTTGATGCTGAGTAAGTACTTCATTTTGGTTTGAATCGTCTTGAACAGAATAATGCGTCTCATTTTTTCTTAAGATTATTTTAAAGAGTGCTTTCTCTATGATACTCCTTTGAAGCAGATCCCCAAAGTTATTTTTACGCCCATAGCTTTTAAAATTCTTCTCTTCAGCCTGTTGCTTTTGGAGTGGTATTGCAGCCATGAAAAGTTAAGAAGGCCTTTCTCTTTGGGGTGCTACACGATAGCGTTTTATAATTTTACTTCCAGAATAGTATGCAGAAAGCTTCTTTCTTTTAGAGATCTGGTTCTTGCTAATCCGTTTTAAAAAGATACAATAATTGCTGTATTTCAAGGCTAGTGTTAAGGAGAAGTCGAGTCCCATAGGCTCGTCTTTTTTATTTGTATCTTATGGAAAGACCTTGGTTCTACAATTGAGGTTTCATGAGCGAAAAACAAAATCAGAATAGGTGGACACAACAATTTTTGAAGCTTTACACATAAGCTTAATAAAATAAGGAAAGATCTCTATGGAAGCTGAAGCCATTTTGCGCATTGTTGATACCATGGCACGGGAAAAAAACGTTGATAAAGAGTTAATTTTCCAGGCTATTGAACATGCTCTGCTCGTTGCTGCTCGACGAAAAGCAGAAGACCCAGACACTATTCAATCAGTAATTGATCGTCAAACGGGTGAAATTTCCATCTCAAACGAAAATGATGAACACTTTGATGTCGTAGAGCTTGGTCGCATTGCTGCTCAGACAGCAAAACAAGTGATTATTCAAAAAGTGAGGGAAGCTGAACGCGACCAAATCTTTGAAGAATACTCAACGAAAAAAGGAGAGATCCTCTCCGGCGTTATTCAGCGTCTTGAAGGACGGAGCGATGCTCCAAATTTAGTTATCAATATTGGCGGAAGAATAGAAGCTTTCTTTCCCCGCAAAGAACAAATTTTTGATGAGCGATTCAACGTTGGTGATCGAATTCGTGCAATTCTGCTGGACGTTCGTAAACAAAGTCAAAAAGTGAAGCTTATGCTTTCTCGAGCCCATCCGGCTTTTGTGCAAAAGCTTTTTGAGCTTGAAGTCCCTGAGATCGCTGATCATGTTATTGACATTAAAGCAGTCGAGCGTGAGGCTGGGCATCGTACTAAAATTGCGGTTTCAAGCCATGATCAAAAAGTTGATTGTGTTGGGGCTTGTGTTGGAGTGCGGGGCTCTCGTATCAAAGGGATCATTGATGAATTAAACGGTGAAAAGATCGATATTGTACGTTGGAATGACCAACCAGAACTTTTAATTCAAAATGCTCTTAAACCAGCGCGGATCAATTCAATTACCCTTGATTACGATAAACGTTTAGCGCGTGTTGTGGTTCCAAATGATCAGCTTTCCCTTGCGATTGGTAAGCGGGGTCAAAACGTTCGTCTTGGTGCGAAGCTTTGTCGCTGGGATTTCCATATTATCACTGAAACACAGGAAGCTGAATGGCGTGGTAAGACTATTGCTAAATTTAAGGAAATTCCAGGCATTGATGATGAATTTGCTTACAAGCTTTTTGATGTTGGTTTTGATTCTTTTGCAGATATTCATGCCGCTGGGCCTGAGCCGATCATGAATATTAAAGATGTTGACGTTGAGAAAGCTGCTGCCATCATCGGTCATGTTCAAGAACATCCTGATGAAGCCATTAAAATTGAAGATGCTGTTTTTGCGACTGGAGCCTATCGAACGCCTGAGGGTACTTTCCTTGAACCAGGACAACCACGCCCAGGTGATTTCCAAATTGAGCTTGCTAAGACAAGTGCTGGAGGAGAAGAAGCTGGAAGTCCTCTCTCACAATTTGATCAGTTATTTGCGAGCCAGTCAGGAAAAACCGAAGCAGTACAAGCAACCGAAGAAGGTCGAGTGAAATTAGGCGACATTTTTGCTTAAAAGGTTGATATCTAAAAGCTTATAAGGGGCAAACAAAGCCCAAGTTTTTCCAAAGCTTTTTATGCTTATTTGTGCTTGAGTCTGCACCCTATCCTCTTTGCTTTTATCAGAATTTAAAGCTCAAGCGGCTACCCTGAAAAGGGTAGCCGCTTGAGTGCAGAACAAATGAGGTGATCTAGTTCTTTGCCTTAAGCTCGCTGGCAGGTTGATACGTGGTTTTGCCTGTCCCTTTAACTTCGGGATCATATGAATGGTCTCGTTTTTGAACGACCCAGGCATCGATAATTTCGTCATCTTTACGAATGTTGTAAAGCGTCCAAAGGTTTTCAACCACTCGCCCAAAAACGCAGTAGGGAGAATCTTCGTTATCCCATTGAGGCATTTCTTTAAGGTTAACAAAGAACTGACAGCCAGCACTATCAAGATCACTCGTTCGTGCCATGGCAAGCGTACTGGTAATATTTCGTAGCGGTGCCTGCTGATAAGCTTCGTTGTCAACGGCTTCATTACGAATGGTCCAATCAAAATTTTCGCTGTTATTTTTACGGCCACCCTGAATAATACGCAGACTTTTGTCGCCTGAATTCTCGACAAAAGGCCCTCCAACTCGATGGAAGTTACTCTTTTTGTAGTGGCCACTCTCAACGAGGTAAATAAAATTAGCAACCGTATTTGGCGTGATGTCTTCAAAAAGCTCAACTAAGACATCTCCCTTTTCGGTACTGATAACAACCTGAGGGTTTTCTCCTTCGCCAATGATTTTTGCTTCTTTGACTCGCTTGATGCGTGGAGCCTCAGGCTTTGGTCGGACTTCCAGCCAAGGCTGTGGAATGCCCAGAGTCTCATTCTGGTCAAGAAAAATGACGCTGGGAATATAGCTGTGGTCTCGCTTTTTCTCGATATAAGCGTCATAAAGAGTATCGCTGGTGGTCAGTGTTTCAAGGATCTCAAGACCTTCAGAAACGTTACCTATAACCTGATAGATTCCATCAAGCTGGAAATTATCTGAAAGATTTACAGCAAATTGAGCGCCGCGTTTCAAAGGCTGAGCTGGATTGAAGTAAAGCATGATAGAGCCGCGCTTATTTAAAAGCTCTTCTCCGTTAAAGAATTTTTGATGTTCTGGGCGGATGGTAAAGTAGGGTTCAAGCTCCTTCTTTTCATCCTTATCTTCGTCTTCACTCTCTGAAGCTTCTGGTTCAGCTTCGGAGTCTTTGGGAAGTTCTTTGAGTTTTCCTCGTTCTCCGAATCCAATCAAGCGTGCCTCTTTGAAAAGTGCATCATCACTTTTTCCTATTCCAGGTCCTTTGACGAAACTGGCCTGGGCATTCTTAAAGTAGCCTCGTTGAACAAGGGTCATCAGAGTATTGACAGAGTTTTCAAGATTTGCTGTTTCGTAAAGTGTTATTTTGAAAGAACCCTTGTTTGTTCGGAAGACAACCACAGGGAGTTGATCTTCAGAAACAATTTCAGGATCAGGATGGGCTTTAAAGTCAGATTTTTCAAGCAATTGGCTGCGAGAATCTTTTTCCAGAAAATCTCTACGGGCAATAATTGCCTGTTTAATAGCTTCCAGCTCTGGTTTACGATAGGAGAGAGCCTGATCTTGATGTTTTTCAACAGCAGCAAAGTAAAGTTTAATTTGATCAAGAGTTTCTTCTCGATCTTGCTTTTGCTCTTTCTTTGTTCGGTCTTGAGCCTGGGAACTTTTTTTCCATAGGCTCTTAGCATAATAATAATGGTAAGAGGGCAGATACTTTGGCTCTTCTTCAACATTCTCTAAAAGAGCATCAAATTTCTTTTGAACATCCTCGAGATCTTCACCTTCTTGGGCCTTGAGAATTTCTGCGAAAATTTCGCTTCGTTCCTGGTTTTCAAGACTGGTTAAAACAATAAATACTAATGAAGCCAGGAGTGCTAAAGCAATAACCCCAAGAACTATTTTTCCCTTTGCTTGAAGCCAGTCAGAAAGCCGCAGCACAAATTCTGTTCCGAAGCTCTCCCCGCCAGCCGCTGAGCCTGCAATTTGTCGCTCGTTTATAGCAACTTTAGCAGGAGCATTTGTGCTGGCTTTATTGCTTGAACGCTTACGTGGTTTTTTGTTTTTTGTTTTTGCCATTATTTTACCATCTCATAAAAAATACTGTTTCTTTGATCGTAATGAGTGTTATACCGTTTTATCCAAGGGGCGAAAAGCACTTTTAGAAGCAAAAGCAGGATTCACTTAAGCAAAAATATTATCTCCTGACTGAGATGATGTGAAGCATAAGAAAAACCTCTCATGTTATAATGAGAAGGCTTTTTCATAAGGTCTCTTATTCTGCTCGAATTTCAACCAGCACACGAGAAGTGATTTTTTCAGGGTCCTCAGGGTCACTCTTTTCACTATATGTTAAAGTCAGAGGGTCCTGTCCCTTGCGCCAGCGCCCAACCCAAGTCGCTGATCCTGGTATCTCTTGATCCCCTAATAATTCCCACCCCTGAGCTTCTAAAGCACCAAGGTAAAAAGCGGCACATTCTTCTTTACCAAAGCTGCCCATGCTTTCAAAAGCATAGCGAGCAAAACGAAAACCACCATCTGTTTTTTCTGTGCGTGGTACAGGGTTGTCAAAGCTCAATGAAAAACCCGGTGGAGGTGGAACATCAGAAAAGACTTCAACTTCTGGAAGGTCTGGGACATCGACACTTTGACACCCCAAGCTCCCAAAAAACAATAAAGCTAAAGCCAAAAATAAAGTGATGCTTAGAGCTGTACGGTTCAAAGAATATATCATTCCTGCTTTCCTTAGCTTTTTTCAAAACCTGATAAAATCAGCTTCTGAGTGAGATTTTCTTGCAAACTCACGGTTCCATAAATACAAAAAAGAGGACTTGCTTGCATAACTTGCAAGTAAGCTCAAATTAAAGATTTTCAATTAAGGCATCAGCGAATTCAGCTGTACCAAGGGTTGTTGGATTTTCCATTTGTCGAGCAAAATCATAAGTCACTTTCCCCTGTTCAAGGGTTTTCACCAAAGCGGCTTCAATGGCCTGAGCGGTTTCGTTCCAGCCAAGCCATTGGAACATCAGACAGCCGGAGAGGATCAAAGCACTTGGATTTACGACATTTTTATCAGCATACTTCGGTGCTGTGCCATGAGTAGCCTCAAATATTGCAGCACTATCTCCAATATTTGCACCAGGGGCAATCCCCAGACCTCCAACTTGCGCAGCAGCGGCATCCGATAAATAATCGCCGTTCAGGTTCATCGTAATAATGGCGCTATAATCCTGAGGACGAAGCAGAATCTGCTGAAGCATGGCATCGGCTATGCGGTCTCGAATGATGATCTTATCCTTATCAAGCGTGACCGTATTTTTAATGCCCTTACTTTGCTCTTCAAGTTCACTCTCAAGTATGATCTTGTCACGGAACTCCTCCATGGCAAGCTCGTAACACCACTCTTTAAAGGAGCCTTCGGTATACTTCATAATATTTCCCTTGTGCACGATCGTAACACTCGGAAGCTTATGCTTAATCGCATATTCAAGAGTTCGACGCATCAGACGATGAGCAGCGAAGCGACTTGATGGTTTAATGCCTATCCCAGATGACTCTCGGATCTTTTTACCCTTCATGGATGGGTCTTGGGGTAAAAGCTCGGTATTAAGAAAAGCAATAAGTTTTTTCGCTTCTGGTGAGCCAGCGATAAATTCAATCCCGCAATACGTGTCCTCAGAATTTTCACGGAAAAGCACAAAATCGACATGTTCTGGATGCTTGACGGGGCTGGGGGCATGGGGATAAAAGCGAACGGGACGAACACAAGCATAAAGATCAAGCTGCTGACGCAAAGCTACGTTTAATGAGCGAATGCCGCCGCCAACAGGCGTTGTTAAGGGGCCCTTAATCGCAATCCCATAATAGCTGATAGCATCGAGAGTGTCGGTAGGAAGCCAGGACGAAAACTTTGAATGAGCTTCACCACCAGCATAAACCTGAAGCCATTCAATTTTACGCTTTCCGTTGGAACTTTTTTCAACCGCTGCATCAAAGACTCGCACTGATGCTTTCCATATGTCAGGACCGCTGCCATCCCCCGCAATAAAAGGAATAATTGGATAATCACAAGCACAGGGTTTTCCATTTTTAAAGCTCAAACGCTCACCCTGGGTCGGGTGTTTTAAGTTTGCAAAAGCTGGTTTTGTATCATTACCACTCATCTCTTCTCCATCAGTCTCTATGTGTTCTTATTGAAGCAAACAAATGTTATAGCTCGACGGTATGGCTTTACGGAAAATACCTCGAGGCTTGGATACTACGGTAGAAAACAGAAGTGTCAACTCTTTGGAAAAGAAGGGGGCTCTTGTTTGAAGACTCTCACCCTGAAATGTCGTTTTCGAAGTGCTTTCCTTAGCTTTCTATTCGGCGGTTTCTGGCGTATTTGAGCAAAATGCTAAGCCGCAAACTTTACAACTAAAACAATGCATAAAATGATAAGGAGAAAGCTTAAAGCTATAAGTAAAAACCCCGGGGAACTTTCTTCTTTTTGGGCTGATGGCAACACAAGGTAAGGGTCAGGTCCGCCCCCATGGCTGTGATCATCTCCATGAGCGTGAGATTCCTCGTGTGCTTTCTGATCGTTTGCGTTTCCCATGCCTTGTTATTCTCCCTGAGATTTCATTTTTCAATCTATGTTTTTTATAAGATTTATTTTTCAAATAGTATGGCGATGTTTTAAGGACGTTTTGAGTGTGACTGAAGTTCTGAAAACGCAAAATGTTCAAAAAATGGACTTTTTCGAGCCTCATCTTTCCAGCTGGGTGAGTCCTTCAAGGCTTCAACCATGTGTTCAAGAGCCTGGTCAAAATTTCCAAGCTGGCAGTATGCCGCCGCAAGCCAATAATGAACAAGCCCTGGATCAGGGGACTGAATAAGTGCAGCTTTGAAAACCTGTTCAGCATCTTTGAACTCCCCGCTGTACATGAAGCGAGTCCCTCTTCTCATTTCACGGTAAAAGAAAACTTTGGTTTCTTCTGTCTCGGCAGCCTCAGCTTTTTTGTCTTCTCTCAATATCCAGACATAGAGAGCACGAATGCGCCATAAAAAAGGATGAGCATCAAGGACTTCTTTGAGAAGTTCCAGGGAAGTATGAAAGTTGTTCTGAGAGCGGTGTAGCTTTGCTAATGCTACCCGTGTCTGCCAGCCAAGAAAAGTGTAAGCCGAAAGCTGCTTAACCAGCTGAGAAAGATAGCTGGAAGCCTTTTGAGGTTGATTCTCCTGAATAAGCGCCAGGCTTTTTTCAAAACGCCCTCGTTCACTTAAAGCATGGTCCTCATACGATGATAGGCACTCAAGGGCTTGTGTTGATTCCCCTTGCTGGTTAAAAAGACCTGCTTCAAGTTCTCGGCAAGCCAAAAGATAATCATCTTGAGTTTCATGGGTTTTCATTTGCAGCTGCAAATGAAGCTTGGCTTCAAGTTGCTTGAGAAGCTTTGAAGCTTTTTGTAAAGAACCTGTTCGTAATAAGAAATCAATATGGAAGATATAAAGATCAAAAGCATCAGTCCCTTGTTTTGAAAAATTATGAAAGACCTCAAGAGCATCTTCTGTACAGCCAAGTGCAAAAAAGCATTCTGCGATTTCACGTGCAAGGGGTGTTTCTCCGCACATATCTGCTTGAAGCTGTTGAAATGTCAAAAGAGCTTGATGAAAATTGCCCTGTTCAAAATGAAACTCACCAAGTGTATGCAGGACTTCTGGCAGATTCGGTGAAAAATGAAGAATCCTTTCAAGAGTTTCAATGGCAGCTTCTGGTTGGTTCAACCCCTCATCCAGAATGCGTACTTTAAGCCATAACGCCTGAATGAAATCTTCTTGTTGTTCAAGACAATACTCCAAGGTTTCTAAAGCTGCTTCTGAATTTTCGGAACCATGATAGTGAATGTCAGCCAAAATATAATAGGCAAATGCCTGGAAGGGCCCCGTTTTCAGAAAAGGATCAAGCTCGTGTTGGGGAACCTCTTCTACCCGACCAAGTCGGCTTAAAAGATAAGCTTGCAAGAGCGGAATACAATCCCTGTGAGCAGGAAGAAGTTCCTCAGGTTTATTTTGAGTGTGGTTTTCTTCTGCATCAAGGACTCTTCTCAGTGAAGTGAGTTCTTCGAGAATGTGCTTTTGTCTTTCACGACTCGAGGAAAAATACTGTCCCGTGCTGTCAAAATCAAGAGAGTCAGGGTGAAGCTCAAGCAGTTGGTAGTATATGCCTAAAGCTTGAATCTTCCTGCCCGAAGCTTCGAAAAATCGAGCATAACGATTTAAAGCACGCGCATGGACTGCTCTTGCTTCAGAGCTCTTGCGGTCTTCTTCTGCAAGTTGGCCTGATTCATGAAACGCTTCTCGAAAGCGTTCAGATTGAGAAAGAATATCAATTCTACGTAAGCGAGCTTCAATATCCTCAGGATCATCCTGAATCACACGCTCATAATCAGCTAAAGCATCATCCCAATTTTTGAGTTTCTCATGGGTTAAGCCTCGATTGTAAAGCGTTACCTTTTCGGCACCATGAAATGATAAGGCTTTTTCCAACATGATAAGGGATTGCCTGAATTTTCCAGCTTCCCGCAGAGTATTACCATAATCATTATAAAGACTTGGGCTTTGATGAAACAATTTTATTGCTCGCTGA
Source organism: uncultured Planctomycetaceae bacterium (assembly GCA_964548115.1). Classification (GTDB taxonomy): domain Bacteria; phylum Planctomycetota; class UBA8742; order UBA2392; family JABWBM01; genus CAZJPQ01. The sequence continues at coordinate 92,688 of CAZJPQ010000002.1, read as the reverse complement.
TAAAGTTTACAGGCCTGCTTTACCAAACCCTGGGAACGAAGCAAGTCACCAAGTTCAGAGTAAGCCTCAGAAAAATCAGGTGCAAGCTCAAGAACATATTCGAAGTGGGCTTGAGCTTCGGCAAAACGTTTTAAACCTACGTAATTTCGACCCTGCCAAAATGCAATTTCTACCCGCTTTTCAAGGCTGTCACCAAGAAATTCACGAGCTTTTTCAAGGCTTGCAATAGCGGAAAAGTAGTCTTTTCGCTCACAAAGAACCATACCTTTTCCCAGGTAAGCCTCTCCAGGCATAGACATAAGAGCGATGGTACGGTTAAAAGCGACAAGCGCTCTTCCAAGCTGATGTTTTTCAAAAAAGATGCGGCCCTGCCAAAGCAATCCTTCGGGTTCGAGAGTTTTGTCAAATTCGATAGCACGTTTGATCCACTCTAGAGCATCATCGTATAAAGCAAGCTCAAAAAGAATCTCGCCTTTAATCAGTGCTATATCAGCACCAAAATAATTCTGGGCCAACGCTTTATTGATATAGTCAAGAGCTCGGGGAAAATCACCAGATTGAACATAGCTAAGCCCCTTATGGTAATAATCCGATGCGGTGATCGGCTCATCCTCCATAATGCTTTCTCCCTCAAAGAAAAAAAAGTTATAATTTCAAAGGTTGTACAAACAAATAACGAAAGCAATTTTATAATTGTTCATTGTATTATAGAAAGAAGCAGCTTTCTAATACGTTTTCTCTTGTCATTGTAGACTAATGCGGTTTTCTTGACTAGCAAGAAGAAGCCGGATTTTTATGCTTTGTTTGCTTCAAAATAAAGTTTTATCGGATTGCAATAGAGAAAAGCGCTAAAAGAAGAAATTTTAAGATATTTTGATACATTCTTGCTACTCGAGCAGGTCCTGAACAATAAACTCTTTAAGCTTTTAAAGCTATCGAACAAGCTTTTGCTTGCTATCATGAAAAAAAGAAGGTAAGAGGGAAGCAAAGATAAGGTGTGGCCCCTTCGTCTAGTGGTTAGGACACGGCCCTTTCAAGGCCGCGGCACGGGTTCAAATCCCGTAGGGGTCACCATTCTTTGAACAAACACGTACAAAAATTCTTTTTATTATCCTTCGTTTCTCATCAATACTTTGTAAGGAAAACACAAAAAAGATTTTTGTAGAATTCATTTTTCTTGTACCGATTGTGTCAATCATTTTACTCAAAAATACGCATATCCAGAATTTAAAGGATAATTATGACAACACAGCTTCAGCATGCCCAAGTGAAACCGGGAAAACTTTATATTGGTGGTGAATTTCTTGATGCAGAATCAGGGGCAACCATAGCCACAATCAACCCCGCAACAGGAAACGTGATTACGGAAGTTGCACGGGCTGGCAAGCAAGACGTGGATAAGGCTGTTGAGGCTGCTGACAATGCTTTTCGTCGCTCAAAATGGGCCACTTGGCCAGCTGCCAGACGGGCTTATTTTATACGTGCTATTGGCGATAGTATTATGAAGCATAAAAATGAGTTGGCAGAACTTGAATCTTTAGATGCTGGCAAGCCAATTCGCGAAACATCTGCCATTGATGTGCCTATGGCAGCGGATGTTTTCTCATACTATGCGGGTCTTGCTCGAGCTTTTCATGGTGAGACAATTCCTGTGAGCCCTAAGATGCTTAACTATACCATCAAAGAACCGGTTGGAGTCTGTGGTGCAATTACCCCCTGGAATTTTCCGATCCTGATGGCTGCCTGGAAGCTTGCTCCTGCTTTAGCTGCTGGTTGTACTGTTGTACTGAAGCCTGCAGAAGCAACTCCCTTAACAGCCTGCCGTTTAGCTGAACTTATTCAAGAAACAGGCATTCCTCCAGGTGTTATTAACATTATCCCTGGAGCTGGAAGTGAAGCTGGTGCTGCGTTGGTAGAGCACAAAGACGTTGCAAAGATCAGTTTTACGGGTTCAACAGAAGTCGGTGTTGGCATCATGAAGAGTGCTGCAGATACCCTCAAAAAAGTTACGCTTGAGCTTGGAGGGAAAAGTCCAAACGTTATTTTTGCTGATGCGAACCTTGACTTTGCGGTTAAGGGGGCACAGCAGGCTATCTATTACAACAAGGGTGAAGTATGTACTGCTGGCTCACGCTTGCTTGTAGAACACAGTGTTTATGAACAGGTACTTGAAGCATTGCAAGCGCGGACACAGAAAATGCGTCATGGTGATCCGCTTGATCCCGAAACTCGCCTTGGCCCCCAGGTAAGCCAGACTCAAATGGAAAGCGTTCTCTCGTATATTGAAAAAGGAAAACAAGAGGGCGCAAAGCTTCTGGCGGGTGGTGAGCGAGTTGGAGAAGAGGGATATTTTGTTCAACCTACCATTTTTAAGGATGTCGATCCTGCTGCCACGATTTTCCAGGAAGAAATTTTTGGACCCGTGTTGAGTGTCTTGCCTTTCGAAAACATGGATGACTTACTCGAAAAAGCCAACAGCAGTATGTATGGATTGGCAAGTGCCATTTGGACAAAGGATATACAAAAGGCTCACACCTTTGCTCGAGAGATTAAGGCTGGCACCTGCTGGGTCAACACCTATGGTCTTTACGATGCGGCAGTGCCTTTTGGCGGCTATAAGATGAGCGGTATCGGACGTGACAACGGTTGGCAGGCCCTTGAAGGGTATCTCCAAACAAAATCGGTTTGGGTCGCACTCTAACGATTCTTCTTGAGGTTTTGTGATTTTGGAAACACCCCTTTGTAATACAAAGGGGTGTTTCCCTCTATTAAATCCAATATTTATAAAATTGGAGGAGTTATTCCGTTGATGCTATTTCAAATTTTGCAACCTGTGAGGCTTCTCTTTCAAGTATAATCTCTAGAGATTCCTGAGGCTGGAGCATCATAAATACAGGGCGAAAACCGATATCAACCAACCAGGGCCAAAGTGGTTTGCGATCCTGATATGGTACAATAATACGCGTAAGCTTTTTCCTGTTTGTATAGTAATGATCACGCAATTGGGCTAATAAAGCAGATGAAGGCGTTATTTTCGTACTATGGGGAACCAGAAAGAAGGCATCCACAAGTGGTAATGAGCGCATCGCCTTTTGGAGCATGGCAATCAAAGCATCGTGCTCATTGCACTGACAGGTTTGCCAACCTTCTCCTAAATCGCTGTCGCTTATTCCAGATTCTTCTTGGACAGCTAGAATTTGAGGAGCGCCTTTTAAAAAAGAAAAAACGTGCTCAAAATTTTTGATGGACGCTAAAAGCTCTGATTTTTCTGTTTTCGCAACAGGATCAACAAAAACGAGAACCCCAAGATTTGTTTTCTGATTATAAGCAGGCATGATGTTTCTATGATTGCTGGAGAATCTTATATAAGGGCTTTGGTTAGGAAAACGCCGAAACTTTAAACTGGAACACTTTGGTTGTCAGGAGCACAGCTTGAATTCAGCTCCCCCTGCTTAAATTGAATAGAAAAATAAGTTTTAACTCCAAACCCTGGTTAAAAAGCTTGGGTCGGGTTCCTTTTGGCCTGTATTAACCAGTTGGAACTCTTGTTGTTCAAGGCTGTTACGTCGATGAGCGTGCCAGATCATGTGTCGGCATTGGATTAAAGCAATCATCAACAAAGCACTGGCAAGCGTGGCGGAAGCCCCCAGTACAATATAGATGATAACGAGAATAAAAACAGCAAGCGCTATTCGCAGGGCCATTTTCTTTACCTATGCTTTTCCCTTTTGCAGTGAAAATTCAAGTTTTATTGTATAAAAGCGGCTTAAGAAAGTGTTGATTTGCATAACACACACGAACAAAAGAGCCTTAAGACAACCTGAATTCAGCACAAACCTAACCTTGATTGTACTCTTCAGTCAAGATTTTCTCAAAAAAATCTGATTGAAAAGAACAATTTTAAATAAAAACCCCTATGCCTTCTTTATCGGCTTTAGAAGGTCTAATATTCAATAGAAATAAAAAACATACTTTGAAAGTTTCTTTTGCCAATAAAAAGCTGAATATTTCGTTTTTCCTCTGAATTCACTTCTTTATTTAGAGATGATAGAGATGAAAATTGAAAAAATGGATGTCTTGGCCTCTGAAAAATCAAGGCCTCGAAGATATTTGTATTATGAAAATAGATTCTTTCAATATAATATTCCAACTTCAGGCATTAACAAGTCGTTTCGCGTATGGTATTGAAACGCTGCTTTCACATTTCATTGATAAAAAAAGCTTTATAATAACAGGTAGGTTGCTCATGAAATTTCGTCTTTTGATTTTGACCTTTGCCCTTCTTTTGCCATGTTTTTTTTCTCCTCTCCAAGCTCAGGAGGTTGAAGAGGAAACCGAGGGTGATATCGGAGGTTTTCGCTTTTCTGGCAGAAAAGAATTTTCGATTGGGAACTTTCTTCAGCTGGTTGCTAATGTTGAAAACATGAAGTTTATCCTGGGCACGAACGCCCAGGCTGAAGGAAAAAATGTCACTATTATTGCACCTGCTGGCCAAAGCGAAGAAGATGGGTTCTTCGTTCCTTATACAGCACTTTTCAGCATGCTACAAGTTATGCTGAAGACTCAAGATCTTATCCTGGCCCCATTTGGAGAAGACAAGGAAAACGAAGTTCGCTTTTACGAAGTTCTGCCACTGAATGAGGCTATTACGTCAAGTCGTGAGCAGGATGTCCAGGTTCTTGACGATATTAAAGATTTTGAAGCAACCGATGGGGCTGGTTTTGTGACCCTGATTGCTCCTTTAAAGTATGCTGATTTTAATACTGTTCGAGCTGCGCTGGCAAACTTTACAACCCGGCGAGGCGGTGTTGTTTCACCCGTTGCTGGGGTTAATGCGCTTTTAATCGCGGATTACGCCTTCAACGTCAAACGCATGGGGAAGATTGTGCGTTTAATTGATAAGCCTCCTCTTTCGCCTCGTTTGGAAGTCATTGATGTGAACTATATGGATGCTGGTGAGCTTGCCGATGCTCTTGATCAGTTGATCGTAAGCCGCAATGCTGTTTCGAACCAGGTGCAAGGCCCGGGAACAAATCAAAGCCAGAACCCTGAAACTGCTGTTGATATCAGTGTCGCTCCGAACCGCAATGCCTTGTTGGTTCAAGGCTACGATCAGGGCATTCAAATAGTTCAAAAACTTATTGATGAGCTTGATATCAAGATTCCAGGTTTTGATGGGTATGCTGCTGGCAGGCTTCATGTTTATACCCCTCGTAATGTACTAGCTGAGGATTTGGCAACAACGCTTGAAAGCTTAATTAATGAAGGTGTTGGGCTTGCAGCAGATCCTAATCTTCCGGCCCCGCCCGGTGGTGTTGTCATCGAAAACGAAGATGATCGTCCTTTTGTGATCGAAGACGTGAACTCAAATAAGCTGCTTATTAATGCTCGTCCAAGCGATTATAACGAATTGATTAAAATCATTGAAGCGCTTGATGTACCGAAGTCTCAGGTCATGATCGAGGCTGCTATTCTTGAGGTACGAGATGATGAAGATTTCACCTTTGGTTCAGAGTTGCTTACGGTTGATGGAGCAGGTGAAAACTTACGCGTCAATGCTGGGACATTCTTTGGCTTTTCTGATATCGTTGATGCTAGTGGTGTTCCACTTGGGACTGGCGGTGGTTCTCCAGCAGGCCGTTCTCCACTCTTTGGACAGGGGGGGATCTTTACCCTTACGAAGGGTGGCCCCTTTGACATTCCATTGCTGATTCGTTTTATCAAGCAACAAACAGATATTAATATTCTTTCTGCTCCTCGAATTCTGACGAATAATAGCACAGATTCAAGTGGCAGCGGAGCAAGAATAGATATCAAAACGGATGTTCCTATCAGAAGCACCACAACAAACAATACCGTTACAAGCAGCGACTTTCGTTACGAAGAAGATGGGATTGAGCTCGAAGTTGAACCAACTATTCGCCAAAACAGCGTAGAGCTTGATATCAGCCTTGATGTTTCTGCTTTTATTGGTCAGCCACCGGAGCCGGGAGCTCCTCCCCCTCGGACAGGACGAATTATTAACACAACGATTACAATTCCTGACGGCAGTACAATTGCTATTGGTGGTTTAATGAGCTCAAGCACTTCGAAAACCGTCAATAAAATACCTTTCTTTGGAGATATCCCAGGCTTAGGAGAATTCTTTAAGTCCGAAGTTTTGCAAAGTCGCCGTACCAATCTTTATATTTTTGTAAGGCCAAAGATTTATAATAGTCGTGATTTTGAAGATTTGCGCGAAGACTCAAGCACAGAGCTTACGGAAGCTCAAAAACGTCTTCTCCCTTCCGAAGCAACGAGGGAATTTTTTGAAGAAGCTCTTGAGGACAACAAACGTCAGCGTACAACCCTTGTTCCGGGCTTAATCCCTCGCAAGTTAGCTATCCGCGAATTGCCTGAAGAAGATTAGATCAGGTTTCATCAGCACAAAAAAAGAGGGTCTCTTTTAAAGAGGCCCTTTTTTTTGAATAACAAAGCAAATGAAATAGAAGAATTAAGGCCTCAAGGCCGCAAACCACAGGCCTGCTGCACTGCTTGAAGAGTTTGTGATGCCAGCTTCCGAGCCCGCTCTGCTCCGTTTTGAAGAACTTTTAAGACATAGCTGTGATCCTGACTCAGTTCTTTTCGTTTTTGGCGAGCAGGCCCAAAGGTTTCTAGAACTTTTTCAAAGAGCAGTTTTTTGAAATCACCATACCCTTTGCCACCTTTTTGATAAAGCGCTTTAATTTCTTTCTGTTCTTTTTGATCTGTAAAGAAAGAGAGGAGAGCAAAAACATTACAGGTCTTGAAATCTTTAGGAGCTTCAAGGGGTGTTGAATCAGTAACCACTCGCATGATAGATTTTTTCACTTCTTTTTCGGGGGCAAAGATATCAATGGTGTTGCCATAACTTTTTGACATCTTTTGGCCATCATTCCCTGGCACCAGAGCTTTTTCCTCAAGAATATGACCTTGGGGAAGCTTAAGAACTCCACCCTCTCCTGTCTCAGGATTAAAATCCGGACAAAAGCTTTGGTTAAATTTAACAGCAAGATCTCGAGTAATTTCTAAGTGCTGTTTTTGATCTTTTCCAACAGGAACCAGCTCTGAACCATAAGCCAGAATATCAGCAGCCATCAAAACGGGATAGGTGAAAAGCCCAACATCGGCATCCAGTCCCTTGGCGGTTTTATCCTTATAGCTATGGGCTCTTTCAAGTAAACCCATTGGAGTGAGAGCGCTTAAAATCCAAGTAAGCTGTGTTATTTCAAGAATTTCAGACTGTTTGAACAAAATACAACGCTCAGGATCAAGGCCTAATGCCAGGAAGTCAAGAGCAAGATCAAAGCTGCGCAGCTTCAATTCTTCAGCATTTCGTAAGGTTGTGAGAGCGTGAAGGTCGGCAATAAAATAAAGGGCTTCACCCTGGTCTTGAAGTGCCAGAAATTGCTCAATAGCTCCAAAGTAATTGCCTAAATGAAGTCTGCCACTTGGTTGGACGCCACTCAAAATTCGCATCTTGCTTTTTTCTATTTTGACACCGCACCTTGAAAACCATAAATGTTAAAAAATTGGGGTTAAAGCTGAACCAGCTTATACTCTCCCATGCCACGGAGTTTCTGATAGCGCTCTTCGAGTAAATCTTCAAGTTTTTTTGCCTTAAGCTCTACCAGGTTTTGTACAAGAGCAGTTTTAAGAAGCTTTCCTGCTTCAAGTGGATTGCGATGGGCTCCTCCTTGAGGCTCGCTTACAATCTGATCCATAATCCCAAGCCGCACGGTATCTTGAGGGGTAAGTTTTAAAACGTTGGCTGCTTCTTCTGCTTTTTTTCCATCATGCCAGAGAATAGCAGCACAACCTTCGGGAGAGATCACAGAGTAGTAGGCGTTTTCCATTATGAGATAACGATCGCCAACTCCGATTCCAAGGGCTCCGCCAGAGCCCCCTTCTCCGATCGTAACACAAATAATCGGAGTGCGCAGTGCTGACATATCACGGATAGCTTCAGCAATAGCCATTGACTGGCCGCGTTCTTCAGCCTCAAGGCCTGGGTAAGCCCCCGGTGTATTAATAAGAGAGATAATTGGTAAAGAAGATTTTTCTGCCAGTTTCATCTTGAGAATTGACTTGCGATAACCTTCTGGATGAGCACAGCCAAAATTATACTGGATTCTTTCTTTTAATGTTTTTCCTTTACGGTGCCCGACAAGCAGGACTTTATGTCCCTCGATGCTGGCAAAACCGCAGGTAATAGCAGGATCATCGCCAAATGCCCTGTCACCATGAAGTTCTGTGAAATCATCAAAAATGCTTTCAAGGTAATCCCCGAAAAGAGGGCGTTGTGGATGGCGGGCAAGCTGAACGAGTTGCCAGGGTTTGAGCTTTTCAAAGGTTTGAGTTAAGGCTTTGTTAATCTCTGCTTTAAGGTGTTGAATTTCTTCTTCTTTGGCTTCTTTTTCTTCATGGTTTCGAACCAGGTGCAGGGTTGACATAAGCTGATCAAGTTTGATTTCAAGCTCTACAATTGGACGTTCAAAATCAGGTACATTGATCTTATCAAGGGCTGACATCGAGTTTTTCCTTATGTTTTGAGGTGTTGGAAAGAAGAAGTCGTTCTGAACAAGTGGCAGTTTAGATTCATGGCCTGAAAATTTTAGTCTTAAAATCAACTTCCTTTGACATTATTTGTTCACAGAGTTGTTTTTTCAAGAGTGTAATTTGAAAGCCTTCGTATCAAAAGTGTCTCGGTTCATGATGCAAAAAACAATTTTCGGACTATGTGCTTCTAAGAAAGAATTTCTACTTTTTTATCAAAGGTAAGCCTGACGCGAAGCTGATCATAAGCAAGATGGGCTCCATCGGACAGGCTTGCTTCGATTTCTTCATGTTCCATGTCATGGTTGATGTGAGTGAAAAAAACTTTTTCTGGTCCTATTCTTTCAGCATATCGAAGGGCTTCGGGTAAACTCATATGTGTTGGGTGGGGGGTACGACGTAAAGCGTCAATGACGAGTAGTTTCACTCCACGCAAAGCTTCTATACTTGCATCAGGGATATAATTTGTATCTGTAAGATAAGCAAAGTCGCCAATCCGAAAGGCTGCTACTCGCATCGGTCCATGGACTAAAGGAATGGGATGAACAGGAATACCAGAGGCTTCAAAAGGTTGGTATTCAAAAGTCTCTCCTTGAAGTTTTGCTGCTCCTTTGTACTCATGCTCGTGATCAAACATGTAAGCAAAGCGTTTATGAAGTGCAGCCATGCACTCAGGGTAAGCATAAATTGGAATGTCTTTTCGATTGCGCAACCAGTAAAGGGCTCGTAAATCGTCTATCCCTTGAGTGTGATCGGCATGCTCATGGGTAAAAAGTACAGCATCAAGTTTTGCAATCTTTGCCCTGAGAGCCTGGGTGCGAAAATCAGGTGTTACATCGATAAGAAAAAAACGAGCTTCCTGGCCTTCAGGAGTAACTCGCAGATAAACAGAACTTCTCAGACGTTTGTTCTTTGAATTGGAAGAGGTACAGACAGGACAGCCGCAACCGATTGCAGGAACCCCATAACTGGTGCCTGTACCCAGGAAATCACATTCTATTTGCATGTCGTTGAGCTCTTTTCTCTTTTCTGTCTTTTCTTGAGTAATTTCAGGGTATGAATATCCTTTCAACCAGCTTTTGATATTATTATGAAAGAATTATAGACTTTATTTATGGGACTTTCTATTACAACAAAAGATCTTAACTATAATGGGAATGAAAAAGATCCCCTTAAAGAATTTTACTTCATGCTTCAAGAGTTTGCGTCTGTGAATTGCTTGTGCTTCGCAAAGCCTTGAGTTAGCATTTCATAGTGAACTGGAAAAGTTGTACCCGAGAATTTTGGAGAACAAATTATGACAAAAACGCTGTGCTCGCCCCAAACTTTACTGATTTACGGCATGTTGTTTATGCTTTTACTTTGTTTGTGCGCAGGACTTCATGCTCAAAATAACTTTACCGGTGGTGCTGGCACGGATGAATGGAATGATGTGCCTAATTGGGATAATGGCATTCTTCCAGGTCCAGACAACCTTGTCAGCATTGATAATTTCAATGTTGTTCTTTCCAATGGCCCAGGCATTAACGCAGAGGTAGAAACGCTTACCCTATCAAACAGCACTACCCTTTCACTCGATAATTCAGCAACGCTTGCCTTTGATTCTAACGGAAATGGAACCCCTACCTTCACTGTTGAAGGCACCAGCAACGTATTTTTTAACAGCGCCCAAGTCACGGGCAGACCTGATCTTGTACTGAATACTACAGGACAATTCGTGATTGCTGCAGGCCAAAGACTTGAAGTAAACACTATTGATCTGCAATCAGGAGTTCTTGAAGTCCGAAGCGGAGGCATGTTAGTTGTACACGAAGGAGACTTCGATGCGAGCGCCGCTGGGGTTCTTGTTCATGCTGATTTCACTTCTCTCGTCTTTCTCTCTACAAGTGCTGCCAGCACTTTGGATCTTGGAGCAGGAGGAGCAATTATCAGTAACTTATCCCTAGGCGGAACAGGCTCCTGGAGGCTTGGCTCAGATGTCCAGCTTAACGAGCTTCTTGAAGTAAGCACAACTCTTGAACTCAGTGATGGCACCCCTCGTTCTCTTAGCGCAGGCAGTGTAGAGTTTAGTGACGGCATCTTAAGAACACTCGGTGGAACTTTGGAAACCCAGGGGGATTTCAGCTTTGATGGGAACTCTGTTCTTGATGACAGCGCTGGTGGAGAAATACGTTTTGAAGGTGGAGGAAGTGCAAGCACTCAGGATATTACACTCAATGCAAATTTTATGAGCGTAGCTGCAACGACGACTTTTCATGGAAATTGGGATATCACAGCTTTAAAGCCGACAACAAGTTTTGGTACAGTTGTAGTTGAAAGCAGTGCAGGTTCAACCACTCCCAGTACTTCGCTCACAATAAGTGCTACAGACCCTGTCCAGATCCTTGGGGACCTCACACTCCAAACAGCCAATAACAGTAATGCAAGTCTTGATATCAGCAATGCCAGTCTGCAGCTTACGGGTAATCTGACACTTGATTCAGCAGGAGGTAGTGGTGTTGCTCAAGCCCAATTCCTGCAAGGTGGTAGTTTCAGTGGGTCCGTTAGCAGTGATGCCACTTCAAGTTTAAACCTTGATGGCACCTTTACCTTTTCAGGTTCTGGAAATTTCAACGTTCCTGCAGGTTTGACTGCCAACACTGCCACTTTAAACTTTTCTTCAAACACAGGTCCGCACACACTTGAGGCGGGAAGTTCACTAGGCAGCCTGACGATTTCGGGCACGACAACGACGACGAGCGTTCGACTCGGAGCAAACCTTACGATCGAAAATCAATTAAGCATCCAAAATCGTGCCCAACTTCAGTGTCTTACCTTTGATTTAACAGTCAATGCTGGTACAGTAGGGGTGAGCGGCTCGGGCGCCTTGCTTGATCTTGGTAGTGGAACCCACACCATTGCAGCTTCAACAACTCTTTCGCAGCTTGGTGTACTTCACCTTCAAAGCAGTGATACAACTTTTCAGGAAAATCTCAGTATTGATGCAATTTTAGACAGCGGAGCTGCTGGCAGCCTGACTTTTGATGCTGCAAGCATAGCCCTGAATAGCAGTGTCAGCGGCGCTTCTACAGCTGACCTTCCCGCTACTACTATTGCCGACGGGACAACTTTGAGTCTTAGTGGAATTTTTGAATGTGCTTCCCTCGATATTGGTTCAGGTGCTGGCAACGCGGCTAATCTTGTATTGAGAAATAACAGCACTCTTGAGCTTGATGCTGACAGTGGAACAATCACTGTAGCAAGCAACGGAAGCATAACGACTACAGGAGGGAACCTTAACGTTGCGCCCGAAATCATTCGTACAAATACTGCAGCTCCTGTAAACATGATTAGCGTTGCTGGAACACTTGATGTCGATGGTTTAAAAGTCACTCAGGATACCGGAGGTGGCGCAACTTCAATGGTATTAAGCCCAGGAGCAAGTCTTACGAATTTTAATAACCTGCGCTGGCGATGGGCTAACGTTGGCAACAATGGTGTTTTCTTGAGCTTTGAAACAGATCACGACACAGGCTCTGGAGGCATCCGCTTTCGAGGTCATGACTTTGGTGATATCCGAGAAGATCTTGGAGGCATCATTGTCAGTGCTGATGATAGTGGAGCCACAGCTATTGTGATCGATTTCGTGAATTTCCTTTATGATCGCAGCACAAATCCTGCAACTGGGGATATTGCGCTTGCTCAAAGTGATGATCGTACGGTGAATGGTAGTGAAACAATTCGCTGGATTGGTGATTTTTCCTGGGAAGGCAGTGTCAGTAGCGATTGGAATACAGCCGGGAATTGGAGTGGTGGCAACCTGCCAAGTTCCACCGATGATGTTACGATTCCAGATGTAACCCAAATCAATCCTGCTTTTGTTTTTCCAAACCTAAGCAGTGGGACCATCAGTGTTGCAAGTTTGGTTCTTGAAGCGAATGCTCTTCTAACGGTTGATAGCGGGGCCATACTTGAAGTTGGCAATGACGGTATTGAGGTTGATGGCACACTGACCATTTCAGGAACACTGAGAGTTTCAGGCGATATAACCTTGAATGCCCAGGTGCTTGGAAATGGGACTCTTGAAAGCAACGGTGGAATTGATGCCCAGCTTGCCGGGACGAGTGCTACGCTGCAAACAGCACATTTCATGCTAACGAAAAGTTCAGGCTTTGGCCTCACTTTAAACGTTCCTTTTGAGTTAAGTGCAGGAAGTTTGGATGTTGCTTCTGGAAGCACTCTCACGCTGAGTACTGGAGCAGCCCATGACCATCGAATCGGTGGGGAGCTTAATATCTCTGGAGATATAGTTGATGGTGGTGCAAATCTTACCCTGGAAGGATCGCTTGATGTTGCTGGCACTTTAAATTTTACTACTGGAGATTTTATTCTTGAAGGTACAAATGCTGCCACACTATCAGGCAGCGGAAGTCTGAGTTTAACAAACCTTAGGGTTAATAAAGCAAACAGCGCGGTGCAGGTGACATTAGCCCGTAACTTGAGCCTCACTCAAGATCTTATTCTTACTCGTGGGCTCTTCGACATAGATAGTTTCACCATCGATGTTCAAGGTGCAAACCTGATGATCGCAAGCCAGGCAAGCCTTGATCTTGGCAGTGGAATACTCACTTTTTCAGGCACAAGCTATACCATAGATGGCGCTCAAATCCCCGATGCTGGCAATGTGCGTTTTACTGGTACTGGGAGTATTAGTGTTACAGGCAATGGCAACCTCGATTTTAATGAGCTTGAAGTTTCATTGGCAAACTCTGGGGACAGCTTAACTTTTGGGGATGCTTTTGATCTTCAAGGAGATTTAACCCTTATGAAAGGGACTCTTGATCTTGGCACGTTTGCTCACCAGCTTGCGGGCTCGTTGCTTTTTCAGGTTGTGAACCCTGGAGATCTCAGCTTGAACCAAAGTGTTGGTGGGAATCTCCACTTTGATGGGGCAACCCAGGTTATTGACTCTGCCGGAACAGTCTCGCCAAACCTGACTCTTGAAGCAATAACCATTGAAAGCGGAAGTACCACAAGCCTTCAAACACAGCTGCAGGTAGAAACAACCTTTACCGTTCGTGCAGGAGGACGGTTTAATCTTGAAAGTGCTGCTGAGCTCCAAATTGGGGTCAGTTCTGCGGGTACTTTTTTGGTGGAAGCAGGGGCTGCTTTTTTTGCTTCAGGTACCCAAGCCCCAAGTCTCCACGGACCGAATGCTACAAATCCCATGGCTTGTACTGTTCTTGGTGAACTTACTCTGAATAACCTTGATATCAGTTTTTATGATAATTTCGGCCTTAATATCGGGGTCAGTGCCAAAGTTTTAGCTTTGAACAATGTTGCTTTTCACGACGCCCAAACAACTCCTTCTGGTGTGCACTTAAGCTTTCTTGCGGACCATCGTGTAAGTGGCAGTGACCCAGAATTTATTAACTGCACTTTTGATAATACCCCTGGATTTGTCTGGGTGCGGGGGGATGGTGCTAGCAATACCGTTAATATTCGTTTTGGAGCTTCGGTGCCCTATGTTAACCCGCTAAAACAAGAAGATAATGGCGCAACAATTGATTTTGGAACGGTTTCTGCCGCAACTTTGGCAATCAATCCAGCGGCCACAAACCCTGCCAGTGAAGTTTTACGGAGTATTGGCCAAGATAACGTAGTGCTTGGAGTTTTTGCTCTACAAGCCATGAATAATAGTGTGCTGATTGATGCTCTTACACTGCATGCTACTATCAGCGGAACAACTACGCAGGCATCAAGTCTGATAAGTGCTCTTCGTTTAATTCGTGATGATAACCAAAATGGACAAGTCGACTTAGGAGAAGCCCAAGTTGGAAGCGATCAAGTATTCCCAGCAGCTTCTACAAGCTTAAGTTTTAGCGGTTCTCCACTTCTTGTGGTTAACCAGGGACCTGGTCTTCACCTTCTGGTTGTTGCCGACTTTTCTGGTAATGATAGCTTAGGAGCACTCTTTTCAGTTGCCATAAACAGCAATTCAGATGCTACCGTAGGTGCAAATGTCACAGTATCAGGGGCTTTTCCTACAACAAGCGCCAGTTCACGAGCCGTTGATACCCTGCTAACTCTTCGTGAGGGAGCAAATTCTCCAGCAGCTCAAAACGCCAGCCCGGGCGATACCTCAATCGAGCTTTACCAGCTTTCACTTACGGGCACTTTTGGGGTCAATACTCTGAATGGTATTACGGTGAGCATACTTGCTTCAAACCCTTCACTCCTCGTTGGGATTGATGTCATTCGAGTTTTTCAAGATGATAATGCCAACGGCCTTGTTGATCCCGGCGAGCCAGAACTCGTGGGGGGAGGAAAAACGTTTTCTTCAACAAGCTTTGAAGCAGATCTTACTTTTAATCTTCCAATGACAATCAATCTTGGGCAAGTTGTAAACCTGCTTTTTGTGCTTGACTCTTTAAACACAACAACACTTCACGACAAGGAATTGCGTATCAGTTTTGATTCCTCTGATCTTGATGTGAGTGGTGAGGTCACACCAGCAAATACAACCTTTACCAGTCAGATTTTGCGCTTTCCAGCTCCTGGTCTAAGTAAAAACAGCGGAAGCAGTGGAGGGGGCTGTGCATTTGATGCTTCTCGTCAAGGTCAAAGTATGCTTTTGTTTTGGCTTTGTTGTGGGATAGGCGGCAGCTTCTTACTGCTACGCTTCGCTAGGAAGAAGTTGCTTTCATAAGCAGTGGTATTCCACAAGAAATAGTGCTGCGCGATTTCTCTATCGGAAGCGATTCAAAGGGTGGTTGGCTTCCAAGCAATGTTTTACTATTGGTTTTCTTGAGCCCGTGAACATCTTCCTGGAGTAGAACTCCAAAGTTCCTTTCATTCATTGAAGCATAAAATCCTCAGGGTTACTCCAATCATCGAAATGGAGGTACTTATGGAGATGGTAGTCTGATAAAAGTCGTAAAATCTTGCACCTGATCCCAGAGTTTTTTCAAGAATTATTCCAGAGACCCCAGAGCCAATAGTCAGTAACTTCTTAATTTTTCATACTTTAAAGAAAATTTATTGTACCCTGAATGGCATTGAAAACCTTCTTAACGAAGAATTTGAGTCGGATTCGCAAGCCTGACAAGCCTGCGAAAAGCGATAAATCACCACTCAATCTGCACTTCTGCTTTGAAATTTTCTTAGAGTTTGTTTCAGCTTAAAAAAGTAGAGTTTGATAGAATCGACCATTGAGTTTTATAAAATACAAAAAGAAAATTATATTTTTTGCTTAAGTTTTTTATTTCATTTGGCGATCAGGGAGACGAAGGATTTTAGGAAAAGGATTTTTTAGTGTAGAACTTGCTCAAGAAATCCGATAAGATAGATATAGGGGAAAGACAAGGACTTTCAGGCAGGATCGCTTAAGCGATAGAGGCAAAATAAGTTGTCCAGAGAGAGCCTGAGCACAGTTTTTGTCGCTGTGGAGAAAAAATATGAACGAAATATCTGGAACAAATAATTCCTCGAACTTGCAAAGTATACGCTCAAAAGCGGATTTGCGTGTTGGTTCGACGAAAGATTCGACAGAATCAAATACAGAAAGTAGTGGACGTCTTTCAGATGCCACTTCTTTGAGTGTAGAGGGGCGTGCTCTTTCGCAACTTTCAAGTTTGCCTGAAGTGCGTTCTGAACTTGTGCAGCGGCTTTCAGGAGAGGTCAATGATCCTGAGTATGATCTCGATGGAAAGCTTGAGATTGCTTTAAATAAGCTTTTTGAAGAAGTTTTCTAACGCATAATCTTATCAGAAGTACTCAAATAAAGAGAAAACCCCTTGTTTCCATAGCAAGGGGTTTTTTCATATCCAGTTTTTTCATGGAAGTAAAACATGGAAGCAAAATGAAGAAGCTTCAATAAAAAGCAAGGCGCAGCTTATACCTTTTCAATCACTGTTTTAGAGCGTTTTGTTGAGCCGTCTGTAGCGATTGTATTGATTTTTTTTTGATGGAATCCCCCATGCCACCATGGGACGACCCTATTCAGTTGATCTTCGAGAGCGCATTCTTTCCGCCTGACAACGCGGCGGGTAATTACAGGATCTTAGGTCTTTGCTTCAAGGTGGGGTCGCACTATCTATAACTGGTTAGAGCGTCGCAAGGAAGGAGAGAAGATCACTCCGAAGACTCCCTCAAGAGGCCCGAAGCACTGGTTTTCTGGTCCATCTAGGGCTTCTTGGCAAACTGGCTCGTGGATGTAACTCTGGAGGAGCTTCGCCGTAAGCTTCCGATCTCTGTTTCGTTTGGAGCAGCTCAAAACATAATCTTGAAGCTGGACTTTTCTTTTCAAAAAGAAGGCGATTCATCATGCCGCCGAACAGGAGTGGGAAGATGTCCAGAAAAGGCCTGAAGAGCTGGTGCTCAGCGTCCAGATTTCAATCCGATTGAAAAGGGGTTTTCCAAGCTCAAGGCGCTGCTCCGAAAGTACAAGGAACGAAGCCTCGACATGTTCTGGAAACGTATCGGAAGGTTGATCACTGATTTCAGCCCACGTGAGTGGGGCAACTCTTTCAAGTACTCAAGCACTGCGGATATGCTGCGAATAGTTAGGGCAAACGCTCTAGTGAGTAGCAGGCAAAGATTCGTTTTGAAGCTTGCCATCTTGCATGCGTAGTATTCGCTCCGCTTGTTCAGCAAGGGCTTGATTATGGGTGACCATCACCAGAGTAGCTCCAAGCTCCGAGCGAATAGTTTGAAAAAGCTCTAAAATTTTAGCTTCTGTTTTGCTGTCAAGATTGCCAGTTGGCTCATCTGCAAACAGGATCGCAGGATTGTTTACAATTGCTCGGGCAATTGCAGCCCGCTGTCGTTCCCCTCCGGATACTGCGCTTGGCTTTCTCTTCAGGCAATCTTGAAGCCCGACTTTAATGAGAGCCTCTTCGCCTCGTTGGCGTTTTTCCTTGCTTGGGAGCACTGAGCCTGCTTCAAGGGGCAGACAAACGTTATCCAGCAAAGAGAGGTGTGGCAACAGGAAGTGGAGCTGAAAAACAAACCCGAGTTTATTGGCTCGGAAATGATCCAGTCGGGCAATATCTTTGAGATCTTGTCCTTGGAGTTTCAGTTTTCCACTATCTGCCTGCTCAAGGGTGCTCAAAACGTGAAGGAGTGTTGATTTCCCGCTGCCAGAATTGCCTATGATTGCAACAAACTCTTGTTCTGCGATACTAAGACTTACATCTTGCAGGGCTTGTACCGTGCCGTTTTCGTAATTTTTATAAAGGTTGTGAGCCTCAATAGCCTGCGCTTTTGGGGGGGCATTATCTTTGAAAGTTGCTGTTGTCGGAGGTTCCAAGGTTTTGATCCCAATTTTTATTTGTGCTAGAGCTTTTATCAATTATGTCGTCTTTGTGATCAGCTCAGATTCCAAAGGCTGCCATTGTGCGAGCCAATTCTTGCATGGTTAAGGGCAATTGGATAGTGGCAGCAACTCGCTGCATGGTTCGCTCCAGATTTTGATCAACATGTTTCGGGTTAAATACGAGCACGATACGTGAAGCAGGCTTAATAAAAGAAATAGCTTCAGCGATCAAGGAGCCATCGGCTTTTGAAAGTTCGGCGTTTGCTGTGATCAAATCATAGTCGTTTGAGAGTGCGAGTTCATAGGCTTCTTTGCCGTTATCAGTTAAGAAAACACTATGCCCTCTACTGCTAAAGTAGTCATCAAAAATATGAGTTGCCTTGGGGTCTGATTCAATAACAAGAATGCTTTGTGGCCGCATGATGTTCTATCTTTTTTTAAGTCAGACACCCAGGAAACACCAGCTTCAAAAAACGAAGGAATGAGCCCATTCTAACTTTTCTTAAGGCTTTTTCGATAGCTTTTTCTTGGCTAGGCCTTCGAGTTGCCAGAGGGAACCCTAAAAGGGAGTCTCTATTCAAGGACTTTGAGCTCTAAAAAGTATAGAGTTCGTTGTGTCAGGATTGCAGCCAGGAGTTTTGTGTTTAAAGGCGTTTCAGCTGGGCAAACTCGAGGGCCAGGTTCTTTTCTCCCCAGTTGTCGAAAATAATTTTTGCTCGTTTTTTTTGTCCCCGCCCATGAAGGTTTTGAATCGTTCCAACGCCAAATACACGATGCTGGACGCGATCACCACGAGTAAAGGCAGGCTCACCATGACTCGTGACCATTTCTTTTGTAAAGGCACTCCGTACTTGAAGTTTTACCATCTGGTTTTGCTCATGATCCTGATCCGCAAGCAAGAAGTCTTCTTCATCTGGAATATCAAAGGGGACTTCATCCGTATCTCTGTCTTGAGCTGCTTCTTTAAAGAAGTCTGAGCTTTGGCCATAACCAAGATAAGCGTTGCTGCCGCTGAGATCTTCAAGCATGAAGGTCTCGCGGGGTAATTCGAGAAGAAAACGAGAAGGTGTATTACGAAGTTGAGTTCCAAACTGCTGTCTATGACGAGCCAGACTGAGATTTAAAAACTGTTTGGCTCTGGTAATACCAACATAAAGCAGACGTCGTTCTTCTTCGATATCGCCTGACTCTCCTTGAATGGCGCGGCTATGGGGAAGAAAACCATCTTCAAAGCCAGTAATGAATACGGCTTCGAATTCAAGCCCTTTGGCAGCATGCAGGGTCAGCATTGAGACTGCTGAAGCCTCACTGTCCCATTTATCAACATCACTGATTAAAGCGATGTGCTCAAGATAAGTTCCCAAATCTCCTTCGGGGTGGTTTTGATCATACTGAGCCGCATCAGATATCAGTTCATTGACGTTTTCAATACGATCAAAGGCTCGCAGTGGGTCTTCTTTATGGAGAAAAGATTCATACTCTGAATCTCGAACAAGTTCGGCTACGATGTCTGCAATGGGTCTGTCAAGGCTGCTTTGCAGCCTTTTACAGAGTTGATAAAAGGGGCCTAAAGCTTTTTTAGGTTTCCCTCGGATCTGTTGAAGGAGCTCCGGAAGCGCTAGAACATTGATGAAATCAAGAGAGTTTGCCCGAGCAAAGTTAATGATTTTAGTGCTGCTGCCGCTCCCTACTCCCCGCCTGGGGTTTGAAATTGCTCGTAAAAACGCCACTTCGTCATAAGGGTTGATAAGAAGCCGTAGCCAAGCCAGGAGATCAAGAATTTCTTTGCGTTGATAGAATTCAACAGAACCTACAACACAATATGGAATGGCAGCTTCTCTTAAGCCTTGCTCTAAAGCCCTTGACTGTGCATTGGTGCGATAAAAAATTGCAATATCTTTATATGAGAGGCCTTCAACTTCAATCACGTCACGGATCATTTCGGTGATTTTGATTGCCTCATGGGTTTCATCTTGGGTTACAAGGATACGGATGGGTCTGCCTTCTTCGTTATCGGTGAAAAGATCCTTGTGTTTGCGCTCATGGTTGTAGCGCACGAGGGCATCGGCAGCTTTTACAATAGTTTTTGTCGAACGATAATTATGGCCAAGAACTACAATAGTGGTTTCTGGAAAGTCCTTCTCAAAGTTCAAGATGTTGGTGATATCAGCCCCACGCCAGGAATAAATGGATTGATCAGGGTCTCCTGTCACGCAAATATTCTGGTGCCCGCCACCTAAGAGTTTCGTAAGCTCATATTGAATCTGGTTTGTGTCCTGGTACTCGTCTACCAGAAGATACTCAAAACGGGTTTGATAATTTTCTCTCAGCTCATTGTTTGAACGCAAAGTATGGACGCTTTTGAGTAGTAAGTCGTCGAAATCAAGAGCCGCATTTTCTGTCAAACGTTTGGTGTAGAGCTCGTAAATCAAGCCTGTGGTTTCATCCTGCCAGCTGAGTGCTTGTGTTTGGTACTGCTCTGGAGTGAGGGCGCGATTTTTTGCGTCACTGATGGCGTTCTGAATCTGTTGAGGGGAGATACTATCCTTGTCAATGCCTTGTTCTTTGCAGATTTTTTTGATCAGGTTACGGCTGTCTGATTGATTATAAATGGAAAAGTTCGATGAAATGCCTGCGGCATCGGCCTCGCGTCGTAAAAACGAAGCCCCAAAGCTGTGAAATGTTCCTACAACTGGGATATTTGCACCAGTTTCCCGCAGAACTCGCTCCCGCATTTCTCCAGCAGCTTTATTCGTGAAGGTGAGGGCTAAAATCGAACGGGCATAAACTCCACGAACTTTGATTAAATAGGATATGCGAGTAGTAATGACTCTGGTTTTTCCAGAGCCCGGGCCAGCTAAAACAAGAAGCGGTCCTTTGTCGTGTAAGACAGCTTTTGCTTGAGCAGGATTGAGCTTTGCAATCTGATCATCCATAGAAAACTCGCTGGGTCTTCAAAAGCCTGAATTGAAGATTCTTATGTTTGTCATTATACTTCGGTGCCCAAGAGCATAACAGATTGTACACAGGGCTAAAGCAACAAGCTTGAGATTTCTTTTTTTCTGAATACTCATAAAGAAGGATTCAGAACTTCGGCAAAAGAGTCGATAATAAGAAATACAGAGATACATAATTCAAGGACTGCCTCGTTAGAAATGATGAAGAGGACGTTTCTTGAGTTAGCGTTTAGCCTGTAGTTGTGAGTTGTAGGAATTTTCAGGAGTAATTTTTTGTATTGAAGTTTATTTGCCCTGAATAATGGTAAAGATTGTATGGCAGAAGATCAGGCAGAAAATATTTTTGAATCGTTCAAGGGATCTTTTCCTGGAGAAGAGCTGAACGCCCTTTCTGGGCTTGTTCAAGGTTTGGTTCAAAGTGGTACTATTGCTCCACCATCCCCAGAAGTACTGGCTGCTCTTCAAGCAACTTCTGAACCTGGAGCGACTCCCTTTCCTGCTGATTCTTTGCCAGCTGAAGAAGAGTCTGTTCAGGTAGAAGATCAAGCTTCAAGTCAAGAAGTAGAGCCTGACCAGGGCCAAACAAAAGCTGAAAGCCTTGAGGATGAGAGCTCGAGCCAAGCCCTCCAAGAACCACATCAGGCACGATCAGGAGAAGGTGCGTCCAGTGAAGGTGGTGTGGTTGCAGAACCCAGCCTTGAAGCCGCCTCGGAAGACGCGCAGGAGGAAAAAGAAACGAAGAGGCTTTCTTCGCCTGCAGATCTTGATGAAGCAACGCTTACAGAGGCCAGCGAAAGCGCCAGTGATTCGTATGTGGAGCCAGCTCAAACCGATAGCCCTCTTGACAGTGCTTTGGCAGAAGTTTTGGGTGATGCTTCAGGATCAGGAGAAGAAGCAGATAAAAGCCCAACATCATTTGAAAGTCATGCTGAGCTTCCCCATGAAAGTTTAAGTGATTCTGAGGTTCCTTCAGGAGAAGAAGATGACATTGATGCCATTATCAATGACATCGAAAAGAAGGTTGTCAAGAAGACTCAGATGCTGTTGAAGGAAAAGCAGGAAGCTCGCAAAAAGACACAGCTTCAGACAGCAGCAACACCTCAAGACCCCATTGCTTCAATGCTTGAGTCAGAGCCTCAGGCTACGCAAACCCAGGATCAGGAAACAGAGCCTGCAAGCATTTCTTCTGAAGAAGAAGTGCTTCAAGAAGCTGAAAATCCTGCTCAGGAAACACAAGAAGCAGATCAAGAAGTTGATTCGTCGATTGATGATTTACTTCAGGGGGCACTTTCGGATGCTGAAGATCAAGCAGCCTCTTCCGAGCAAATGAGTGATCCGTTTTCGGGAGTTGCTGAACCATCAGAGTCCGTTGGCCTTTCAGAGTCAATGGATGAATCTCAAGCAGGGTTGGAACCTTCTGTTGAGAGCTTGCTTGAACAGGACGTTCAGCCAGAAGCTGTTTCAGAGTATAATCCTGACTTGAAATCTTATGAAAAGATTGAAGAGCTCCATGAGGACGAGCTTGTCGATGCTATGGACGAGTTGCTTGGCGATATTGCTGCTGAGCTTCGAGAAAATGGACATGAGGTTCCGAAAACGCTGGCAAAGGTTGTTGGAACTCGAAAGTTCACGCGGGATCTCCCAGAAGGCAAAAAACCTCCAACAAAGGCTGTTAAAGAGGCTATTGCTCAAGCTCGGGGCACAGCTCCAGTAAAGTCTAAGAAAACAGGCACTCTCAGTCCTGAGGCAGAAACGCCCACCAAGCCTCAGCCTGAAGCAAGTGGAGAAGAGATCCCCGAACAAGCACCGCCACCAGAAGCTACCGTTCAAGAAGAACCTGTTCAAGAAGAGTCTGCCCGAAAAGAACCTGTTCAAGAGGAGTCTGCCCGAAAAGAATCTGTTCAAGAGGAGTTTGAGCAGGATAAAAAAGTAACAGAACGCATTGAAGCTTCTGATGCTGAAACTCCAGAGGATCGATTCAGTGAAAAAATTGATGAGGCCATAGACTTCTCAGAAGCGAATACCATGATGGTTTCTCGGGCTGAGATGGATAAAGCTGCTCAAAACCTTGTTGGAGTAGGTGAGCAAGCTCCTTATAAGATTATGGTCGGCGTTCTCGGCTTTGTTCTCTTAGCTTCCTCTCTTTTCCTTGGGCTATGGTTTTATTTTGTTACTGGCACGTTTTAGCAAACGTTTCAAGATAAAATTAACTGCGGCCATGAATCAGATACGATATTGAAAAAGCCATAACTATGGAGCCGCTTGCTGGCAGGTTTTCCTCTTATCAGTTTATTTCAAAGAGCCTTTTGTTTAGAGTAACACCTCAAGACATGTTCTTTATTGCTTTGATTCAAAACAAATCACCTTGAAGAGTTTCCAGGCCAGCATCTACGAACTCTAGAGGTAAAATACTTTTATATCTGGTCTTTCTTATTTGCTGGTGAGGTATGAAATGAAGTAAAAAAGCGGCAAGAATTCTTTGGTTTTAGGCCATGAATTCGTAAAGTCCCAAGGCATGGGTTTTATTTTTTAAAGTACTTTATTCGAAAGCTAAAGGTTGAACACAATGGGGTTCGGAGAGCAGAGTTTAGATGCAAAGGGTGTGATCGAATTTGCGAAGAAGCAAGGGTGTCGTTACCTTGATATCCGTTTCATGGATCTCCCGGGATTGTGGCAGCATTATACATTTCCTATCCAGCAGCTTACGGAGGATAAGTTTGAGGATGGGTTTGGTTTTGATGGCAGCTCTATCCGAGGTTGGAAAGCCATTAATGATTCAGACATGATTGTCATTCCAGATCCTACCAGCGCTTTTGTTGATCCGTTCATGAATGACAAAACTTTGGTTTTGATCGGTGATATTTTTGATCCGATTACAAAAGAAGATTTCCCTCGAGATCCTCGAAATATTGCTCGCCGAGTAGAGACCTATTTGCGTTCTACGGGTATTGCTGATACCTGCTTTGTCGGGCCGGAAGCCGAGTTTTTTGTCTTCGATGATGTTCGTTATGATCAGACGCTTAATTCTGGGTACTACTTTCTTGATAGTAAAGAGGGAGCCTGGAACTCTGGCCGTGAGGAGCCAGGAGGAAACCTTGCTTATAAACCTCGTGTAAAGGGAGGGTATTTCCCCGTACCGCCAAGTGACTCTTTACATGGTTTACGGGCTGAGATGGTTAATGTCATGCAGCAATTAGGGCTTGATGTAGAATGCCATCATCACGAGGTCGGCACCGGCGGACAGTGTGAAATTGATATGCGCTATGATAGCCTTGTATCCATGGCTGACAGCTTGATGGTTTATAAGTACGTTGTGAAAAACGTGGCCCGCGGCCATGGCAGCACCGCGACTTTTATGCCAAAACCACTCTTTGGCGATAATGGTACGGGCATGCATTGCCACCTTTCCCTCTGGAAAGATGATAAACCGCTTTTTGCTGGTGATGCTTATGCGGGGCTCTCTGATCTTGCGCTTTATGCTATCGGTGGTATTTTAAAGCATGCCCCAGCTTTGCTCGCTTTGACGAACCCTACCACGAACAGCTATCGGCGTTTAGTCCCTGGATATGAAGCTCCTGTGCGTCTGGCATATAGTTCGCGCAATCGTTCTGCCAGTATTCGGATTCCAATGTATTCAAATTCTCCTAAGGCTAAGCGTTTGGAATTTCGTTGTCCTGACCCAAGCTGTAATCCATACCTTGCTTTTTCAGCGATGTGCATGGCCATGATTGATGGTATTCAAAACAGGATCGATCCTGGTCAACCCCTTGATAAGGATATATACGATCTGCCTAAAGAAGAGCTCTTAAACGTTCCTTCTACACCTGCAAGTCTGGAAGAGGCTCTACGGGCGCTGGAAGAAGACCATGAATTCTTAACCAGAGGAGAAGTTTTCAGCGAAGATGTGCTTCAAGCCTGGATTGGCTATAAGTATGAGCATGAAGTGAAGGCCATGGCACTGCGTCCTCATCCCTTTGAGTTTATTCAATACTTTGATATTTAAAAGAGCCTGAAGTTTTAAAGTCTTTTAATAGATCAAGAGCACGGCAAGCTGTCTTGAGAGAGGTATGGCCTCATATGTCGCCATGCTTGATGGGACCACTTTAAGCAGCTTTTTTGAAAAGATCTTCTTGTTGGAAGCCTGGTATACGTAATAGTGAAGCCAGGAAACTTTTATACTGGTTTTAAATAGTGTTCATAGAAGTCGGTTTTGCTGTTAGAATAAAAGCTGTTCCACCAGCAATAAGCAGGCTCAGCTTGAGGTATTGGGCTCTTTGTCTTTGGTTTTGGAACAAACACAATTGAACTATAGGGGTTGGAATAAGAATAGCAGAAGGAGTTTTATTATGGGACGTTTCATGCGTTTAGGGATGATCTTTTTTATCATGATTATTGGAATTGTAAGCATTCAGGCCAGAGGTGATGAGGCCGAGGAAAAAGCTATTGCTGATTTTCTTGATGGCTGGAAAAGCAAGGTAGCCAAAGAAAGACAAAAAGCTGCTAAGTTGCTTCCTCTCAATTCGGTAGAAGCCTTGGAGCATTATGAAACGGTTCTCAAAGATAACTCCTGGACTGTTCGAGTCCCAGTCATAAATAAACTGATAAAACTTGAGTCTGAAGAAGTCAAAGCAGAGTTTCAAGAAGCTTTTGAAAAGCAAAAAGATGCTGCGGTTAAAGACCAAATGCTTTGGGCCTGGGGTCGCATGGAGAAGATGAAGGTCGAAGATTGGGAGTTTGTTCATAAAGTAGCCCAAGACGACCGAGAAGACAACTCTTGTCGTGCGGTAGCCTTGCGGCTTATGAACCGCAAGCTGTCTCAAAAGCAGATGAAGGGAAACTTCGAAGCTTTATTTGGTATGCTGAAATTCTTCATGAGCGAGAAAATGGAGAAGAAGGCCAACCGAGATGAGGAACTGCGGCTTTTAAAATGGTTGACTATTTATGGGCTTGAGAAGATTACCTCTGAAGAGTGGGGAGATTCTATCATTGCCTGGGAAAGCTGGTGGCGGGATAATAAGGAGAGCCCTTTAAAGTATCGTGAGGATGTTACCACAGAAGGTGAATATGGAGGGGTCAAGGTTGAAGGACGCACGGCTGTTCGCAAAAAGCCTAAAAAACTGACGAGCACAGAATTGCTTGTTTTACCTCAGTTTGGGTTCGGGACAGATTATTTTGACCCTTATCTTTATGAGTTTACTCAGTACTTCAAAATGACTTCATTCTTTTTGCCTCTGGCGGAGAAGATTGGCAAGCCTGTTAAGGATGCGATGGGCAATACTGATCCTAATGCCTATTACTATCCAATGAAGGGGGTTGCTGAGATCTTTGCCCAGCGCCGCAAGGAACAGGGCGGTACTGTGGGGATGATTGGCGTTGAGATGTCAAACTTTGTGGCCATGGAGTATGCGGCAAATGACCCTGAGGGTTGCGTTTTTATCATCTGCATTGGCTCATGGGCAAGCATGAAAGAACAGGTCGAAGCTCTTCAGGATATGCGGAAAAGCAAGCGAGAAGAGGATAAGCAGTACGCTCGTATTCTTCGAACCTATCCACGCCCCGACCACACCCCAGAAGAAATGTTTGATGCACAGACGGGTGCCGTCAGCCACCTCTTCTCGAATAAGCAAAATCCTGATCATTATTATGTTTCAGCGGTTGGACAAAAACCTATGAAAGGCAGTGGGCGATCAATTGTGCTTGACCCTGGTTATGCTTTTGAAAGTAAGAGCATTAATGTTCCTGCGCTTTTCATCTGGGGTGAAGACGATCCCATGTATGTAAAAGGCACTGAGAAGCAGTTGAAGAAGTACTTCAAGAATGCCCGTTTTGTCACCATGGAAAATGTTTCCAGGCTGCCTTGGCTGGAAGATCCAATTACCTTCTATGATACTGTAACTGATTTCTTTGATGACTTTGATGTTTGGGATCGAATAGAAGAAGAAAAAGAGAAGCAAGCAGAAAAGGAGTAGCTCTTCATATTTCTCAAAGACAGTGAGGGGGCACAGCGGGGTTTCCTTTGGCTGGATCAGGAATACAACATGAAGCTTATTGAGATGGTTATCGGGACGGGCAACCTTCATAAGGCTCAGGAGATTCGGGCTATGCTTCAGAAGGTGCCTCATTTATCATTAGTCCCTTCTTCCACCTATGGAGCGCTTCCTGAAATTGTTGAAGATGGCAGTACGTTTATGGAAAATGCTGCAAAAAAAGCGCATGGTATTGCAAGCATCCTTGCTGAACGCAAAAACAAGAAGACTTCTTTGGCCCTTGGTCTTGAATCAAGCAAAAGGGCTCAGGGTCGGGCTGGGCATCAAGAGAGTAGTGAGATCCATGGAGGCGATGCTTCAAAAATCGTTAGTGCAGATTCAAATGATATTTTTGTAATTGCAGATGACTCTGGTCTCGTTGTTGATGCCCTTGATGGAGCGCCGGGCATTTACTCTGCTCGTTATGCTGGGAAGCATGGCGATGACGAGGCAAACAACCTTAAGCTTTTAAAGGAGCTTGAGGATATTCCCTTGGAGAAACGCAAGGCGCGCTTTGTTTGTGCTATCGCTTGTGCCAGCCAAAAAGGAACTCTTTTCTGTGTCGAAGGAAAAGTTGAGGGCTTGATTGTCCATGAGTCCAAAGGTGATAAGGGGTTTGGATATGACCCTCTTTTCTTTTACCCCCCTTATGATGCGACTTTTGGCGAGGTCTCGGCTGAGGCAAAAAATGCTGTTTCACACCGGGCGAATGCGTTGAAGCTTTTTAAGTCCCGTCTGGTTGGCTTCTTTTCAGATCAAGGTTTGATTCCGACTTCGGATTCTCGGGCTTAAGAGTCGGACAGGCTCAGGTAGAGCAGCCTCTCACCATAGCACTCAAACGAAGGGGTATTATGCAACCCTTTGAAGTGAAAGGCGCGATCACAAAATCGCGCTGAAACGGAAAAGCTTCTTTACCTCAAGCCGCTTCGAAACGGAAAAGCCCTAGTGCTTGTCGAGGGTCTTTTAAGAGTAATTTTGCAACCACAGTACGGTGTTTTTCAGGCGCTATTTTAGAGCTGTAACCTATTTTCAAATAACAACTTACAAACGAAACCAAAAATGGTTGGGTGGTTGCAAAATGTCATAATTATTTGAGGGTTTTACGCTCATAAAACTTTGGAGCTTTTCCGTTTCACGGAGTGCTCCCAGCACTCCGTTCCCACTCCAAAGTCTTTTCTCTGCGCAGAATCTGGGCAAAGGTGGTTCGAAAGATTTTATTAAGGTGAAAGCTTCTTCACTTCAGGGAGTGCCAACCCTGGCACTCCCTTCTCGCTCCGAAGTCTCCGTTTTAGTGCGATTTTGGGATAAAAAAGCTTTTCCACTTCGCATAAATTCAAGCTTTTCCGTTTCAGAACAGCTTAAGGGTAAAGAAGCTTTTCTACTTCGCGGAAATTCAAGCTTTTCCGTTTCGAAACGGCTTGGGGGCTTCTTCGTTTCAGAACAGTCCCCCAGACTGTTCTTCCCACTGCGAAGTCTCACTCCAAAGTCCCCAGCACTTCCTTCTCGTTCCAAAGCCTCCCATTCCGAAGGGTTGCAAAATGTCATAATTATTTGAGCATTTTACGCCAAGAAAAGCCCCGTCCCGAAAAGTGACTTTAGTCACTTTTTGGGCGCCCCTCGATCACAAACATAACCTCTTGATCTTATCAATAATAAGGTTAGTGTCTTCTGGCATAACAACCAGCTCGTCGGCTCCGCGGTTTTTAAACTCCTGATGTTTTTGGGTGCAACGCTTTGAGGTGAAAACCAAAAGTTTTGGAAAGGTCGGATGCTGGCAGGAAAGAGCAGAGCATTCATCAAGAAAGTACTCGTCTAAAAGAATGATGTCTACTTTGAGGACTTCTAAGTAAGAGTGAAGGAGTTGGGTATTCTCGACGACTCGGACGACCATGCTTTCCCTGCGCAGAATCTGGGCAAAAGTGATTCGAAAGATTTCGTCGCGGTGGAAGTAGATAACATTTGGGGTTTTAGACATCGCTGGTTCTCCTTCAAAAGGTGAAGCGGATAAGCGATGCTGGGTGCCGCAAAAAGACACCTCTTTGAGGCGAGAATGGGGTGCTTATTGAGCACCCCGCAGACAAGGAAGAAACCCAAGAAGTTTCTCCGCTTCAGAGAGCTTGGGGTAAAGAAGCTTTTCCGTTTCGAAACGGCTTGGGGGCTTCTTCGTTTCAGAACAGTCCCCCAGACTGTTCTTCCCACTGCGAAGTCTCACTCCAAAGTCCCAGCACTCCGCTCCAAAGTCTTCATTCCAGAGAGTGCCAACCCCGGCACTCTCTTCTCACTCCGAAGGGTTGCAAAAGTATAAAATTATTTCGAAGAAAATAGCTCTTGAAAGCTTCTCCATTTCGCAGTGATTCACTGGATCACTGCTCCCATTCCGAAGTGTGACTTTAGTCACGTTAGAAGCAGGCTTTTATTTCTACAGAAAGTTTTCCCGTTTGGGTATATGTCTGATTCCGAGCATTATCCCTCGCTCACAAGGTTACGGTTCAAAGTGGGAATCTGGACAACAATCTCTGCCTGATCATCAAGGATTTCGGCCTGACAGGCAAGCCGTGAGTGCAACGTTAAACCAGGGGCATTATCAAGCATGTCTTCTTCACCATCAGAGGCTTGACTTAAGTATTTCCCACCCTTTTGAACCAGGACATGACAGGTCGAACAAGCACACACTCCACCACAAGCGTGATCAATAAAAAGACCCTTTGAAAGGGCGAGTGCCAAAAGCGACGCCGGCTTCCCATGATCATCAAAAGGAGCTTGTCCCAAAGAAATTTCAATTTCCTGGTGCACCTTACCCTGATCATCTTCAAAAACTACCCGTGCCATACTGAACTCTCTATCTCTTTATCTATGAATTATCTATGGAAGCTTTGTGTTAAGATTGAGGTCTTAAACCTTATACTTAAACAATCCCTTCTCGCGTAATCTCTTCAAGCTTCTTGCCCTGAACCTTTACTTTAAGAATCTGGTTCATCTGAAGTTCTGCCAGCTTTTCTGTCACCTGGTTCAGCGCTTCAAGGGTTTGCTTAATCGTTTGAGCCTGATTCGTATCAAGCGCTTTTTCTAAATTCTTCTGGGCTTCTCTGATTGCATCATGTTCGGATTGCTCAAGCTCAGCACCAGAAATTTCGAGCGCTCTGCCAACAGCCTTCAAAACTCTTTCCGCATCGTTACGACGATCAAGCAAAATTCGCTGCTCCAAATCCTGTTCAGCGTGTTGATAGGATTCTTGAATAATATTCTCTACGTCTTCTTGACTTAAACCAGAACTTGGTTCCAGGGTCGAAGTGATGGACTGCCCTGTCTGAAGCTCTTGCACAGAAACCTCCAAAAGGCCATTCACATCAAGAGAAAAAGTAACCTGAATGCGGACATCTCCAGCTTTCATTGGGGGAAGGTTACTTAAAACCAGTTCTCCTAAACTTCGATTATCTGCGGCCAATTCACGCTCTCCTTGAAGCACATGTATTTTGATGTGCTTCTGACCATCAACCTGAGTTGTAAAGGTTTCACTGGCACTCGTTGGCAAAGTCGTATTGCGGGGAATCAAAATATCAAATGCTCCTCCCCAGGTTTCAATCCCCAAACTCAAAGGAGTGACATCAAGAAGCAGCATGTGTTCTAGACCTCCTGCAAGGATACGACCTTGAACGGCGGCTCCCAGGGCTACTACTTCTTCAGGGTCAATTTCAAAGCGAGCAGGTTTACCAAAAAATTCACTCACTTTTCGTTGGACCAGAGGCATACGGGAAGAACCCCCCACAAGTAAAATATGATCAAGCTCCGCTTTTTGGAGACCAGAGCTCTCAAGGACTT
Organism: uncultured Planctomycetaceae bacterium; assembly: GCA_964548115.1. Lineage (GTDB taxonomy): Bacteria > Planctomycetota > UBA8742 > UBA2392 > JABWBM01 > CAZJPQ01. The sequence goes on along the minus strand of CAZJPQ010000002.1, from coordinate 62,017 downwards.
CCTGACAGATTGCAAGGGTATCCTGAACAACTGGCTCAGCCCACTCTTCAAGCTCTTGGCTGTTAAGACTTGCTGACCAAACCTCACCACTGGAAAAAGTTTGTGTAAATTCGACCTCTTCTTGTTCGGAAAGCTTTATTTTAAGGTCTTCAGCAAGCCATAGAAAATGACTCAAAACCTGATGATTCTGATCCTTCAAATGACCAGAAGCCTTCAAGGGTGATCGCTCAAAAAGCTTTTGGGCCACTTCCCAATCAATCTGGTCACCACCGAGCTGAGTATCACCACCAGTTGCCTGCACTTGAAAAACACCATCCTCAAGATGAAGGATAGAAACATCAAAAGTACCGCCCCCAAAATCATAAATAGCGATTCTGCCCTTTTGATCTTCCTGAAGACCATAAGCCAAAGCTGCTGCAGTAGGCTCATTGATAATGCGAAGCACTTCAAGACCCGCAATTTTTCCTGCGTCTCGGGTGGCTTGACGCTGAGCTTCGTTAAAGTAAGCAGGTACAGTTATAACAGCCTTTTGAAGGTTTTTCCCAAGTTCGGTTTCACCCCAAATTTTGAGTTCGCGTAAATAATGGGCTGAAACTTCCGGTGCGCTCAAAACCTGATCTCCAAGCTTTACGTGAGCAACCTGTTGATTTTCTGCATCCCGATAAAGGGAATAGGCAAGGCCTTCCATGCTGGCCTGGGCTTCTTCAAAGCTTTTCCCCATGAAGCGTTTAATAGAAGTAATCGTCGTTTCTGGCTTTTGAAGACGCTCTGCTTTTGCCGCCTCTCCAACCAGGAAGTTGCCTTGTGAATCAACACTTAAAATCGATGGTAACTTCGTCGCTCCACTCTTAGGTGAAGGGATGACCCGAACAGAACAATTCGTTGCAACGGCCACCAGGGAATGGGTCGTTCCAAGATCTATGCCAAGAATGGTATTGCGTTGCTCTGCGAGTAAATCTCGATACATACCTTATTCTTCCTGCTTGTAAAGCTCTTAAGCCTTGAGCTCTCTCTTCACTTTATCGTGAAGCTCATCCAAATAGCGTCGCTTCCCAAGAGTTACGAGAATAGATTGAACCAGCTCTTGTTCTTCTTGAGAAGCTTTATCTGCTCTTCTCATATCTGCTTTTTCTATTTCTTTTTCCCAGCTTTCAAGTTGGCTGGAAAGCTCTTCGCTAAACTGCTCACGTTTTGCTTGAAGCTCAACGTGATGCTCTTGAAGGTTTTTCAGTTGGTCTGGCTCTAAAGTTTCCTGAGCTTGAAGTTCTTCCAGACATTCACGGATTTCAAAAACTTCAAAAAGAAATTCCTGAGGAAGCTTTTGAGATAATCCGTCACTTGCTTTTTGAAGAAACCCTCGTGCGCAAAGGAGAGCATAAATTCGAGATTCAAGCCCCTTGAGTTCCTGGTAAGCTTTATTTAATAAGGTGCAGAGCTCTTGAGCATTTTTTAAAGCCTGTGAACCCTTTTGGACAAAGCGATCAGGATGAAATTTTCGCGTAAGGGCGATATAATCACGATGAAGCTGCTTATGATCGATCTTGATATGAGGCTTAAGCCCAAGAAGCTCGAAAGAATTTGCTTCAAAAAGACTCGAGGGGAGCTGTGAAGCTTCAAGATCAACGGTTTCCAGAACAATCACTTTATGAGAAGACGTATTTGAATGACGAAGGTTCGGTGACAAAGAAGTAGCGTCCAGGTTTTCCATCGCACTATAGTTGTATTCTGAGTCATGCTCTCCAAGAGCTTCTATAATTTAGATAGAAAAAGATTCCCCGCAACCGCAGGTGTTTTCTGCGTTGGGGTTTTTAAAAATAAAACCTTTTCCCTGTAAACCATCATCGAAATCAAGCTCTACTCCTTTAAGGTAAAGTGCTGATTTGGGATCAACATAGACATTGAGCCCGTCAAAGGTATGAACATGATCCGCTGGAGTCGCAAGATCAAAACCAAGTTTATAACTTAAACCAGAACAACCACCACCCTGAATGCCAATACGAAGCCCCAAGCCTTCACGAGCTTCTTTTTCAATCAACCCCCTGGCTTGTTGAATGGCTTTTTCAGTAAGCGTAATAATCTGTGCTTGTGTTTCCATAGCTACTTCCTTTTGACAAACAATAGTACTGAGCCTTCTTTATTAAATGTCCTTGATGAATCTTTGTGCTTGTGAACAAGTCTTGAACACCTCCAAGATTTACTTCCAAAACCATTTCCCAAAGCGCTTTATCCCTGTGACTGAAGAGTCTCCTGAGATGGCTCCGAAGCATCAGGTTGTGAATGGCCAGCTTGTTTCTTTTGATAATCATTGATAGCTGCTTTAATCGCATCCTCAGCAAGTACAGAGCAATGAATCTTAATAGGTGGCAATGCTAATTCTTCCACAATATCAGTGTTTTTAATCGTGGTTGCCTCTTCAAGGGTCTTCCCCTTCAGCTTCTCTGTTGCTAAAGAAGAACTTGCAATGGCAGAGCCACACCCAAAAGTTTTAAACCTTGCTTCAGTAATGACGCCGTTCTCATCAACTTGGATTTGAAGCTTCATAACATCACCACACTCTGGCGCACCAACCATGCCCGTTCCAACCTGCTGGTCGTTCTTATCAAACGAACCAACATTGCGAGGATTATTATAGTGATCAATTACCTTATCGCTGTATCCCATGACCTCTTTCTTTCTTTACAAAATAAATCTCAACAAACTTCTTATCCATGTCTTTTCTTTGATTCAAAACTTCTCAATGTAGGCACTATGGAACTTCTGAACCCATTTATTGTAATATTAGTGAGCGGTCCACTCTACCTTTGAAATATCAATCCCTTCCTTTGCCATTTCATAAAGAGGAGACATCTCCCTTAAGCGACGAACAACATGAATCATCTTTTCTGCGACGTAATCAACCTCTTCTTCTGTTGTGAAACGCCCAAAACCGAAGCGAATTGAAGTGTGAGCAAGGTCTTCACCAACTCCCAGAGCTTTCAATACATAGCTTGGCTCAAGAGATGCCGAAGTACACGCCGAACCAGAACTAACAGCAATTTCGTCATTAATACCCATTAAAAGTGATTCCCCCTCAACGTAAGCAAAACTTATATTGAGGTTAAAAGGAACGCGCTGGCCTAAAGAACCGTTCACATAAATCTCATCAAGCTCTGTACGAAGCTTGCCCAAAAAGCGCTCCTGGAGGGCCTTTGCATGGACATTATCTTTTTCCATTTCTTCCTGGCAAAGAGCACAAGCCTTACCAAGTCCCACAATCCCTGGAACATTCAATGTCCCAGAACGAAAGCCCCGCTCATGTCCTCCACCATATAGAACTGGACTAAGCCGTACACGAGGAGCTTTACGGCGAACATATAATGCGCCAACACCCTTTGGTCCATAGAGCTTATGAGCACTCAGGGAAAGCAAATCAATACCCATAGCCTCAACATCAATTGGCACTTTGCCAACACCCTGGGTCGCATCACTATGGAAGAGAATGTCTCGCTCCTTACAAAGCTTTCCTATCTCAGCAAGAGGCTGAATCGTGCCAATTTCATTATTGACATGCATGATAGAAACAAGAATGGTGTCGGGCCGAATTGCTTCAGTGACCTGTTGCACACTCACAAGGCCCTGCTTATCAACAGGTAAGTAGGTAACTTCGAAGCCTTGTTGTTCCAAGATTTTACAAGGGTCAAGCACTGCTTTATGCTCGAAGTTCGTTGTAATGATGTGCTTGCCCTTTTCTTGATAGAAACGAGCTGCTCCGAAAAGGGCTAGATTATCTGATTCGGTTGCCCCCGAAGTAAAAATAATTTCTTTAGGGGAGGCCCCTATCAAACTCGCCACCTGCTCACGGGCTTGATCTACCGCTTTTTCTGCATCCCAGCCAAAAGGGTGGTTGCGGGAGGCTGCATTACCAAAGCACTCCTTAAAATAAGGCAGCATGGCTTCAAGAACCCGAGGGTCTACAGGAGTTGTTGCCTGATAATCAAGATATATGCGTTTTGTCATTGCTCTTCACCTAACAAAGAATGCTTTCTAATTGGTTGGTCCTACCTAAGTATATTTGAGCATATCAAATCGGACTCTTCAAGTCCAAATAAGTCTTTGAAAAAAATATCAGGGGTTTTTAAGTTCTTTCAGGATGCTTTCTTTTGCGCTTTTTTGAGAACAACGCCCTTAATCATAAGGCTGGAGCCTTCAAGCTTTTTGATTGTCTCATTTTGGTTGCCTCATCATAGAGCTTCAGGTATTTTGAAAGACTCAATATTGTATAGCAAGAAAGATAGGCATGCCAGAAGACCCTGAGAATAAGAGATATGAAGCAAGTGATCATACTTCTGGAAGAGAGGCCTTCGAAGCCGAAATAGCAAGGGATGACTTTGAAGAGCACGATCATGAGTTCCAAAACCTTTTTCACAACGCCTTGGAGTTCCACCGCAAAGGCGATCACAAAAAAGCCAAAGAGCTTTACAAAAAGCTTTTGAACAATAACCCTGATAATCCAAAAATTCTTTTGAATCTCGCTTCGATTGCTTTTGATCAGCGTGACTTTGAAAATGCTTCGCGTTTATGTCACAGGGTTATTGACAACGATCATAAAGAACCTGCGGCCGAGCTCTTACTCTCTCGCATCTCATTTATTCAAGGGGCACACGCCCAAGGCTTAGAGCATGTTGCCCAAGCCCACAATACGGCTCCTCATGATCCTGCAATTCTTTCAGAATATATCGCAGCGGTTCGACGCAGTTATTGGACCTACCGGTCTGAGACGTTCCATGAGCTTTTTTCGCTGGCTCAAGCCTCTCAACTTCCGCCAGAAAAAGTTGGCTATTTCGTTCACCAGTGCTTTGCTAAAATTGTCAGGCCACGCCTTATTCACCTGCTCATAGATGAATCAAACCCAGAACAGGAAGCCCCTTTGCTCCAGACCTGGTCCCAAGAATTAGAAGAGAAAGCCGCAGCAGATTTAGACGTTTTAGCTCGAAACTTTGAGGCTGCTCTTATTTCCATGCACGCGAATCGTGATTATCGTCCTCGCACTGCAAAACTTGAATTACGAGATGGCAGCATCCAGGAATCCTCTCAATTCGCTGACCTGGACGCCTTGACTCTTGGAAGTCTTGAGCTGATTGGAAGCGATAGCAGCGCAGGGTTCATTCCATTCTCAGAACTTCAATCTGTAGAATTTCAGACTCCAGGAGCCAAGGACCAGGATGCACAAGTCTATGGCAACGCTCTTGAGGCTTTCGTGCACTATCGTAGCGGAGAAGTTGTCAAAGGGTTTGTGCCACTTTTTTATCTTTTTACAGAATTCAGTATAAATCCCGATGTCCAGCAGGGACGTAAAACTTTCTTGAAGCTTTTACATGGAGATATTCGCCTTGTTGTTGGCATGCGACATTGGTCTTCAGAGGATAAGCTGATCCCCATACTTAATGTTGCAAAGATTGAATTTTCTTAAATAGAGTTTGTTTCAGGAGCTTCCTTCAAAGAAGCGCTTTTTGAGAGCCTACTGACCTTCTCGATCCTGAGCTCCAAAAATAAAGGCCTGAAAAGAAAGTATAAAGAGGGCCTTGCGTATCTCTTCAACTTCATTCGCACGCAAACGGCTACCAGCTTGAGATTGGCCAGGCAATACCTGATAGAATTTTTCACCAGCATCTTCCTGGTAACGCGCTAATATGTGCTCTTCTTCGCTCAACGAAAGAACATAGTTCTTTCCTCTTTCCTGGCTGCCAAGCTGGTTTTGAGTTAAGAAGCTTTTTTCATCTCCCTGCAAAGTTACCGGGCGTACGGAAAGACTCAGGAAAAAGGCTAAGAAGCTGAGAAGTGAAATAAAAAGTTCTGAAAAAAAGAGCAGCTTGACCTGTCCTGACGGTTTTGACTCGCGCTTTTCCTGATCAATCCCACGAAGTTGAAAAGCAGCATAAATCAGACCTCCAATTTGTCCCAGGAAGATTAAAGAGATAATACGAGGATCTGGAAGCCAGAGCAGAAAAAGAGGAATCCCGACAACTAACGGAGCAATTGATACAAGCGTTGAAATGAAGAAAGCCTTTCTTTTGCCTCCGATCAACAAAGCATAGCGTAGGTTTCGATTAATCATGCCAGAAGAAGCAGAGGTTTGAGAGGCCATATGTAAATTCCTTGAGTGCACTTAAACGAAAGATGAAAATGAAGCGCTTTCTTCATAGCTATTCCAAAAGCTTTTGTTTACTCATGTGAGCTAAGAAAGACAGCGAAAGGTTTCTCGAATCTGTTGAAAATAGGGTGAAGCACGCAAAGCTTGCAAATCTGAATCTTTCAGAAGGTAATCAAAATCTTTATAGCCGAGTTGAAACGCTTTCAAAATTGCTTGTGAGCTCTCTTCAAGCTTTTGCATTAAACTTAAAGAACAGGCTAAATTGTAATGGGCAATGGCAGAACCTGGAGCAAGCTCTACCAGCTTTTTATCAAGTTCTAAACCTTGCTCATAACGCCCGGCTTCAGTATAAGCCAGCGCCAGCGCTTCCATAATTTGAGGATTGTCAGGGCTAAGCTTTAAAGCCTGTAAAAAAAACGTTATTTCAAACTCAAGCCCGAGTCTTTCACACTCTGCTTCCAGCTTGAGGTCGCCCTCCAGCTTCCCAGTATCAGGTTTTCGGGTTTTCTCATCCATATTTATACTTCATTCCCAGCTCAAAAGCTGTCTGAAGGTCCAGTTTTCTGAAAGCTTATGAAATATGAATACTTTAATAATTCTTGAATTAACAATTTTTAAAGTTTGGAGCGCGTTTTTCTAAGAAAGCATTTAATCCCTCACGCATATCTTCGCTGCTGCTGATCACTCCAAAAAGATCAGCTTCTATGCGCAAGCCCTCTTCTTGAGTCGTATCAATGCCTCGATTAAAGGCTTCAATAGAATAGGCAACCGCAATAGGCGCATTCTTTGCAATCGCTTCAACTCGTGACTTTGTAAAGCTAAGAAGCTCATCAGCATCAACAAGTCGATTCACAATTCCATATTCAAGTGCTTTTTCAGCATCAAGTCGTTCAGCAGTGGTAAGCATTTCAAGAGCTAAGCCCGAACCAATAAGACGTGCTAAACGCTGGGTTCCACCATACCCTGGAATAATACCAAGAGAACATTCCGTAAGGCCAATTTGAGCATGTTGACTCGCATAACGCCAATGACATGCTAGTGCCAACTCAAAACCGCCACCGAAGCAAAAACCGTTAATAGCAGCTATCACTGGCTTTGAACAGTTTTGTATTTGATTGAGGACAGCCTGACCGAGCAAGGATTTCCCCTTGCCACTTAAGACACTCTGTTTTGCAAGCTCATTAATGTCAGCACCAGAAATAAAACTATGACGCTGTGGCTTGCCTTCTTTTTGGGGTAACGCAGCTCCCGTAATAATAACGCCACGAACCTCTTCGTTCTTTTCAAGCTCAGTAATGGCCTGACCAATTTCAGAAACCGTTTGATCATTCAAGGCATTGAACACTTCTGGGCGGTTGATATAAAGCACAGCGCTTGGCGCATCGATTTCAATGGTAAGGTTTTTATATTCACTCATAGCTTCTCCTCAATAGCCTCTGATATACAATTAGGGTTAACAATCTTTTCTGGTACTTTATTTACAAGCTTGATAACGTCCAGCTTTTTATATTTGCTTTGGATGCTGATCTTGAATAAATAAACTTGAGCTAAGGAGAGATACAATTTAAGCTTTAAGAACCTCCCTTTCGAAACAAGGTCCCCTGGTGCTATGCAAGCAGCACAACAAGGAGTACGACATACAAATGAAGAGCAACCTCAAAATTCAAAGTATTGGATTTATACTCTTTGGATTCATTTTTGGTATCATGGCATTAGGATCTTGTGCCCCTCAAGATAACACCGAACGAAAAGCAGCGGTTCAAAATTTAGGCAGTGTCCGGGTTTGGTACCGCAGTTATAAAAACCCCCAAAAGATAGGATCCAAAGATCTTTACTGGGTTATGCTGAATACTTCTCATCACCATTTTCACGGTGAAGAACTCTCTCAAGTTAAGCTTTCAAAAGAAGAAGCTCTTCTACAAGATGATCTGATGCTTTCTTTTCTCGAAGATTTACAAGAACTCGGCCTTTTCCAGCCGGGAAGTGGTGCCCAGCGAATTTATCAAGAACCTTCAAAAACAGTGGCTGGCATGTCTGCTCCTCCACAAAAATGGATGGCGATTGAGCATAACAATGCCATTACATATCTTGAATGGCGAATAACACCTGGAGAGCTTCCAGACGAGAAAAAGCTCCAACTTTTTAATCAATGCCAAAATCTCTTTATCCGCTATCAAAGCATGACTGAACCAAAATCCATTGATAATCATGCTGAAGTCCTTGAGCAATGGCATCAGTATCAGTCAGGAAAGAATTTTGGATCACATTCTCAGCGTTAATGAAATCAACGTTTGAGTACAGCCCTCTATAGCAATCACTGCGAAAACCTATGCCTGCGAAGAAAACAACTCTGAAGGGGACTTCGCAAAAGCGAAAGATCACACGACGTCTTACCCGGGAAAGACGCAGGGAGCAACTGCTGGAAATCGCTTCTCAACTTTTCGCCGAAACAAATTTTAGTAACGTAACAACAGCACTTTTAGCAAAACATGCTGGCATTACAGAGCCGGTGCTTTACCAGCATTTTGCCACCAAAGACATACTCTATCAGGAAGTATTACGTTGGGGGGGCAATAAAATTCTGCGGGAATGGGAAACTCTTGAAATTCAAAATAACTCCGCACTCCAAAGCCTGACCAAAATTCTCCAAGCTCAATTAAAACGCGATGACAAGCTTTGGCTTTATTTCAAGCTTCAACTTCAAGCCCTTGCAGATTCAAGTGATCCTCAAATTCGTATAATCTTGAAACAAAACTATCAGCATTATCATGGTTTTTTAGAAAAGCTTCTCAAGCAGGCACAATCTCAAAAAACGATTTCTTCTGAGCTTCAAGCAGACCAGCTTGCCTGGTTCATGCTCTCCCAAGGTTTTATGATCAATGCTGCCCAGCAAATAGAGCTTGATCACATAATAGATTCAAACTATCTCAAAAATACAATGGAAATATTTTTGTCAGAATCTCAAAACCATTTTCCCAATACTCCAACCCACAATCACAACAAAAACAACCCAAGTAAAGTAGAGCAAGAAGAATCTTAAAGTCAAAGCTGAAAGCTTTTCTTCTTTTTTACAAGGTCTGTTACAATACATTCTTAAGTTTACCTCTCTCTATAAACCCTCTATCATCAACTATGGGAAAAGCTACGCGCAAAAGAAGGTTGCATACAAAAGAGTAACGAAAGGAATATATCATGGGCTTGATGAATATTATTCCTGGCTGGAAGTACCTTTCAGCAGGTGTTGGGATTGTCATTCTCCTTGCCATGGGCTATTGGGCTATTGCAACTTTTGTCATTGGGCCGCGAGATTACCATCCTGTGGAGCGCGAAGCCCTTGAGCATGCTTGTGAACAACTCATCCAAAAAGTAGGCCACCACCTTGATCAAAGTGATCGGCGTTTTATGAATTTGGCCCTCCCAGAGGTTCAGGGCGACACCAGTCAACACGAGATTCATTTTGTATTACATAAGATGATCGAAGAGAATGAACGTTTGCACCCCGTTTCCGATGGGGTTTTAAAGCAGGTTCAGGGTAAGCTCAAAGATTGGCTTGGTGGTTCGGGGAGCGTGCCTTCAGCTGAGAATTTGCTTGCAAGTAAAGGTGAGCTTGATGCTGTTTTGCTCACAAAGGTTCAAAGGCGAGGCAATACTTCACGCTATGCTCATCTTGATCTTGAAGCAGAGCTCTATGAATGGAAGCTTGATAAAAACTTTCAACGCAATGGTTATCAGCGCAAAAAATTTAAGGCTGCTGGAGTTGCAAGTTTTATCACCGGTGAAAGAGGGGCCGAGCAACAAGAAAGTTCAGCTTCAGGGGGTTTTCAAGCCTTCTGGTGGAGTAGCTGGCGAGTTGTTGTCTGCCTGATAGGGGCGTTTACCATTCCTTTTATCTTCTTGCCTTTCACAGATTTCGTGCAGGCACGGGCAAAAAACATACTAGCTTTGCTTTACCTTGGAATTGTCGTTGCTTTTTCAATGCTGCCCTGGACCTTTCTTTTTCTTCTCGATGAATTGGGAGGTCATCCAAGCCAGTATGTTTTTGGATTTCTCCTTTTGCTTGGAAGCCTTGTGTGGTCGTTTAAGGTTCACGACACTTGGTCCGAACGAGTATAGACTTAAGCTTTGCCTCGCTTGAGACTCTTTCTTTTTATTTCCATCATTGTGTAAGAAAAAGAGTCCCATAACTTTTGATGAAAAGGCTTGCGTAAAGAGTCCAGGAAGAATAACCTTCCTGGCCTGGGGACGATTTCTACTTATTTAAGTATCTTCTCCATTACAACAGCTTCGACTTGATCGCGGGGTAGAGCAGCTGGCAGCTCGTCAGGCTCATAACCTGAAGGTCGCAGGTTCGAATCCTGCCCCCGCCACCAATCTTACGAAGGAAGTAAGCCCTTGTTGAATGTGCCAGCAGGGGTTTATTTTTTTTGCTTTATCGTAAGAGAAAAATTTCAGAGCCCTCAAGGGCTTTCATACTTCAGGTCTCAAACCACTCTCCCACTCTTCTTATAACTCATATTCAGAGCCCGTGTCGAAGCCCTCTAATGCTGGTAATTTTTGACTTGCAACTTTTATTTTCTGAAAGAGCTCTTCCATTCGAATACATTCTTGCTGGTTTGCTACTCTTTGTTTTTCCTGAATTTGAGCTAAAAGCTCCTGCCACTGCTCCGATAAGCTACCCACTCGCAGATATCCTTCTTGATAAGCATTTTGAACTATAATCTTAAGCATGATCATGATCCGGGCAGCTGCAGCCTGGGAAAAATTCTTATCTCCAAGATGAACAAGTAAAGCCTGAATATGTTCAAGACGTTTTGATAGAGAAATCGTAAAAGTTCGGCATTTATTTATTACTTTCCGGAAGACAGCAAGATTATGGTGTTTCTGCTCTAGTAAGGCATGGATATAACGAGTGACGCCTAAAGGGGAAAAAGGCTTATGAAAGATATAGTCTATTGAAATTTTCTCGATCAATTTTATGAAAACTTCAATCTCATGGTAATAGGCCGATAAAAAAATAATAGACAGCTTTGCGTCATATTTTTTCAAGTCTTGACAAAAGTCAACTCCTGAACCATCAGGCAGCTGACCATCAACAACCACAAGATCAAACCGTTGGGTATTCATCTTTTGACTTGCTTCTTGAATGCAATTGGCCTCTTGGATGTTGTATCTTTTTCCTCCCAGTGCTGATTTAAGAAGGAAACGCAAATCTGGGTCGTCATCAACGATCAGGATATCGTACATCAAGTCCCCCCTTTTTAAATCTTCAACAAAACATCGCTCTGTTTTTGTCAGCACTTGGAGTAAAGCACTTTGTTTTGAAGATGAAAACCAAAGGCCAGAAGAAACCTAAAAAGATAAGAAGCTCAGTTTGGTTCGTTTGAGAAGAGAGCAAGTAAGATGCCAGGCTCAAAAAGCTAAAAAATAGAGGCTTTCTGAGCAAAATGAGACAAGGTGAGTTTCACTTTGAGATCTTGAGAAGCTTTATCCTTCAAGTAAAAATCCCTTTCTTATAAAAGGCTCACAATCAAAAACATCTATTCATCCTGACTTGTCTTGGGGCTTATTGCCCACTGCAACCACGACCTGCATACGATCATTCAAATCAGAAGCGTATTGAAAAAAATATCACAACCCATTGTTTTTGAGTTGGTTATGGCCCTTAGGCTTGCGCAGACTTCTATTCAGGAAAAATATCTTCAAGGCTTTTTGAAAATTTGGAGCAACACGTTTAAAGAGGGATGCTCGCAGGCTCTGTGTTTTCTATGCTCTGCGAATTAGTGCACATATTGCACAGGGTTGGCATACTTCTTGCTCTTTTGCTTTTGATCTCTGAAAACAAACTTATCCGGGTCTTTTCAGAAACTGTAGATCTTGAACACAGCCTCTTTTGAAAGGAGGTTTACCATGTCTAAAAACATACTTATTTGTGATGATGATCAGGATCTTAGCGATCTTATGAAGATGATCCTGGAGCATCAAGGATATCAGGTCACTGTCCGCGGTGATGCTGAGGACTGTCTCTCGCTTATTCATCGTCAAAAGTTTGACTGCATTCTGGTTGACCTTAACTTGCCAGGCATGAATGGTTTGGCATTGATGGATGAAATTCAAGAGTCACGTAAAAATGCCCTTACAAGTATTATTGCTGTAACAGTGCGTTTTGATGAGCGGGATAGCAATGCTTGTTTTGAGCATGGTGCAAAAGGTTTTATCTCAAAACCCATTACTCCTGAGTCTTTGATTTCAACGATCGAAGAAGTTCTTATCAAACGAAACAATACAGTTCTTCGGCATCAACGCACCGATCATACCTGGCAACGACTTGAACAGCGGCGTTTTCATCGTGAAGAAGTCGAGGAAGAGGGAAAGATCTGTCGAGATCCTTACGAGGAACACTTTATTGCTCAGGTAGATAACATTTCTGCAGACGGTTTGGGTTTAAGGAGCAAGGCTTTGTTTAAGGAAAAAAGCGCTGTTTATGTACGGGTTCCTTTGTTTAGTGATCTCAGCGAATGGATTCGTTATACCGTTGCCTGGTGTAAAATAGAATCCGAAGGTGAAAACAGATATGGGCTTCAATTAGCTCAAGACATCGAAAAATTTCGCTCAAAAATTCGTCAAGTTGTAAATAAAATCCAGATCAAAAAGAGACGTGGCTTTTGATGGTTTATCCCCTAAAAGTATGCTAGATAAAGCGATAAAGAAAAGGGGGGCATAGCTTGAAGCCTTGCAGGTCAGAGTTTTCAGGCTTCAATCAGCAGGAGGGTAAAGTTATGAAGGGCATTGTCTTTAACTTGCTAGAAGAGTGCGTTGAGAAAGATTTTGGAGCTGATACGTGGGATGCTTTGCTTGAAAGTGCAGGACTTGAAGGTGCTTACACAGCACTTGGGAATTACCCCGATGAAGAGGCTCTCAAAATTGTAGGGGCTGCATGTGCTGCTCTTCAAAAACCTGCAGACGAAATCTTACGTTGGTTTGGAAGTTCGGCATTGCCTTTGCTTGCTCAACGCTATTCCCATTTTTTTGAACCGCATCACGATACGATTACTTTTCTGAAAACACTCAACGATGTAATTCACCCAGAAGTCCGAAAGCTTTACCCCGGAGCCCAGGCACCAGACTTTGAATTCGAAGAACCAGGAGAAAAAGAACTTCTTATTCAATACACTTCTCCTCGAAACCTGGTTGCCTTTGGCGAAGGTTTGATTCAGGGAGCTACGACTCACTACGGTGAGAGTGTTGAAATCAGTTCAAAGCAGGTATCAGACACAAGCTATACCATTCACTGTCGTTTTGCTTAAAGCTTTCAACATATTTTCTCTGCTTTAAAGTTCTTAACGCAAAGCTTTTCATAATCCTTGCAAAGGTAAGGTTGCGTTTATGCTTGAAAACGTAGGCCGATCCCTGAAGCAGTATTCTCATGGCTTTTATTTCTTACGGGAAGGAGTTTATCATGGACGATACAATATCCGAACTCCAGCAAAAGATCGAACAACTTCAACGACGTTTACAACGCGAGCGAAAAACCCGCCAAGAAGCTGAAAGCATTACGGAAGGGACGACTCGTTCTCTTTACCTGAAGAATCTTGAACTTGAGAATCAACAGGCCATGATTCGCACTTTGATTGAGGTCAGTGAAGAAGCTTTCTTTATTTTCGAACCTGAAGGTCAAATTATCGATGCTAACGAAGAAGCTTGCAATAGCCTTGGTTACAGCTATGAAGAGCTTCTTGGGCTTAAGGTATCCGATATTCGTAAAATCAAGGATAATAAAAATGTTCCTGATCTATGGAAAACCTTGGCTCCAAGGAGGCCCTTAAGGTTCGAAGATAAGCATATTCGCAAAGATGGAACAGATTTCCCTGTGCGTGTTTTAGTAGAACGTTATGAGCATGAGGGAAAAAACTTCATACTCTGTCACGCTCTTGATGTTTCCGAAATTAAGGCTGCTCAAAGTGAAATCCGTCGTAGCGAAAAACGAGCTCGAGCCATTCTTGAGAGCATGCTTGATGGACTGATTTCTACGACCCCTGCTGGATTCATTCAGGCAGCAAATCCAGCAGCAGCAAGACTTTTCGGCTATCCTCCTGAAAAACTTGAGGGCGTAAACCTTAAAGCCCTGATACCTGATCTTTTTGAAAAAGGACGACTCAATAGCTTGCTTGGAAAGATCCAGGAACTCGATGCCATTAAAAATGACGGGACACTTTTTCCTATTGAGGTTTCACTTTCTGAACTTCAGCTTAGTGATAGACAAGAAGTGATCGTAACTTTTCGAGATATTTCTGAGCGCAAAGAAGTTGATCGCATGAAGGATCAGTTTGTTTCCACTGTCAGCCACGAACTGCGCACCCCCATAGCTTCAATTCGAGGAGGTCTGGGATTAATGGCTGGTGGAGCATTAGGAGCGCTATCAGAACAAGCTCAAAAAGTTGTTGCTCTAGCAGAACGCAACAGTATTCGGCTTGTAAGCCTCATTAATGATATTCTTGATCATCAGCGTTTAAAAGCAGGAGGTTTTCAACTTGAAATCAAGAGCCACAGGCTGCAGGACATCATTCAAGAAAGTCTTGAAGCGACCAAGGGCTTTGCCATGGAAGCCAGTGTTGAGCTTAAAGTTTTTGACTCAGATTTTTGTGTTGAGGCTGACAAGAGTAGAGTTTCCCAAGTCTTAATCAACTTACTTTCAAATGCTGTAAAATTTTCAGAACCCAGCAGCACAGTAAAAATCCAAGCATTAAAGCAAGCTGAAATGATTCGAGTTGAAGTTCTTGATCAAGGACGGGGTATTCCTGCTTCCGCCCTTGCAAGCATCTTTAAGCCTTTTCAGCAGGTCAATGCCTCTGATTCTCGAGATCGTGGTGGTACAGGTCTTGGTCTTGCTATTTGTAAGGGCATTATTGAAAGACATGCCGGTGAAATTGGAGTAGAGAGTGACTATGGTCAGGGCAGCCGTTTTTGGTTTACGCTGCCAACCGCAAAAACAAAAGAACTTGATTGAAGTAAAAACCACAGAATAAGAGGAGGAGAACATGAAAATTTTGATCGTTGATGATGAACCAGATCTTCGCCAGATTGCAGCTTTAACCCTCCAAACAGTGGGGCAGATGGAAGTGATTGAAGCCGAAAATGGACGAATTGGTTTTGAATACGCAAAAGAACAAAAGCCTGATGCGATCATTCTTGATGTTATGATGCCTGAAATGGACGGACCAACCACCATTCAAAAGCTAAAACAAGACCCTGAAACCGCCTCCATACCTGTCATCTTCCTTACGGCTAAAGCCCAGAAGGATGAACTTGAACATTTGGCACGTTTAGGCGCTAAGGCAATCATGACAAAACCCTTTGAACCCATGAGCTTTCCTCAAGAAGTTTTGCAGAACTTGGGCCTTGGGTCATAAGATCGCTGAACTCTTGATCGTAAAACCCAATAAAAAGGAGGTGTGCTATGGCTCTTTCGATTCTTATTGTGGAAGACGATGATATCCTGCGGCACGACTTTATTCTTTGTTTTGCTCAACAGGGCTATTTTGTAGAAGGGGTAGGCACCCTTTCCCAGGCTCAAGCAAAAATCGATCATCACAACTATGATCTTTATTTGATAGACGGCCAATTACCCGATGGAGATGGTCGGCTCTTTTGCGAAAAATTAAAGCGTACAAACCCGGCCGCAAAAATTGTCTTTCTTTCTGCCCATTACCAGGACATGAATTCTTTTTCAAGATTATACGGCCCAGGGGTTGTTGACTGCTATCTTATGAAACCGGTAGAGCTTGAGAAAATCCTACTCTACCTCAAAAACTTACTCGAAAGCCCAAAACAACAAGACGCTCAAAAAGGCTTGGCTCAAATGCTTGCTCAGGCCCAAGGAAAGTACCGCAAAAGCCTGATTGAAAAACTTGTGGAAGTGGAGCAACTTCTCAAAAACAAAGCAATAGATCAAGAAGACTTTGATCAGCTCTATACCCATGTTCATAAAATTCATGGTACCGCAGGGAGTTATGGCTTCAAAAAGATCAGTGAAATTGGACGTAAATGGGAAGCTCATTTACGTGAATATAAGCAAAATGGTTGCCTGCCTCCTCATGATGAATGCATCAACATGCTTGATTTTATTGATTCCATCAAAAATGCTCTCCAACCCTTACGCTTAAAAGCGTCTTCATAAAAGCTTTTGAAAAGCTGTTGAAATCATGTTCGCCCAACATAACCTCATGATTTTAAAAGGGTTATGCTGGGTGCTTTCATTTTTAATTTATAGACAGAGTTTAAAAACAAAAACTTTTCAGAAAAACCTGTTATGATTGGCTGCCCACGAACGTTATGCCTGAAGAAAGCACCTAACTCTGTATTTTCTTAATATAAGGAGATTCTTATGAAAAAAACTCGTTTACCATATCTTGCTTTGATTCTTTCAGGATTCATGGCTGGACCTTTATTCGCCCAAGCTCGTCTACAGCCAAAACCTGAAAAGAAAGCCGCAGAATTTGAAGAATTCTGGAATAAGCAAGATGCTGATGGTGACGGCAAGATCTCCCGCGATGAAGCTTCTGAGCGTTTAAAGCAAAACTTTGATGATATTGATAGTAACGGTGATGGTTTCATTTCAGAAGAAGAGCTCAAGGCTCGTATCGCAGCTAAAGTTGATAAGCAAAAACAAGAGAAAATCTGTGAAGAGCTCAAAGAAAACGATATTGATGGTGACGGCAAGCTCTCTCGTTATGAAGCTCCTGAAAAGCTTCAAGATAAATTTGACAGCATTGATAAGAATGGTGATGGCACTCTTTCCCCAGAAGAGCTTAAAGCCTTTAAGCGCAAAAAACATGATAATGAGCTTAAAGAAAGAATAGATAAACGCTTTGAAGAAAATGATGCAAACGGTGATGGCGAGCTCTCTGAAGCTGAAGCCCCTGAAGGTTTAAAAGAAAATTTTGACAAAATTGACAAAGATGGCAACGGCATGATTTCAAAGGAGGAGGCCGCTAAGTTCCGTCACCACCAAAAAGCGAAAGCGCACTTAAAGAAGGTTTTTGAAGAGCACGATGCTGATGGTAACGGTGAGCTTTCTGAAACCGAAGCGCCTGAACGCATCAAACAAAAATTCACGGAAATTGATCAAGATGGCAATGGAAGCCTTTCAAAAGAAGAGCTGAAAGAATTTGCTCAAAAACAAAAAGAAGCAAAAAAAGACCTGAAGCAGGGCATGCGTCGTTTTAAAGGAAAAAGAAAAGCAGACAAGAAAGGTGCTGCCCCAAAGCGCAGCTAGTTCTCACCCATACTTATACCCACGAACAATATAAAAAGCTTGAACCTCTGATGTTTTTGCAATCGATACAAGAGGTTCGGGCTTTTTGCATGAGCCTCAATCCAGGGATTATGATGAGAGAAAGAACCTTTTGTTCATCTTGGAAGCTTTCAAAAATTATCTGAGACAGGACATTTGTGATGCATAACCAAAGAGTAAAAAGTTTGAGAAAACAAATACTTCAAAGCACATTGGCCCTTGCTGCGCTTCTATGTTTTGTATTAGCTCTTTTCCCTCACAATGCCATCAGCCAAGAATCTCCCAAGGACCATACATCTCCTTCCAAAGAAAAAGAAAAGGCTACTCCACCTGATATCTTAGAAGTAGCAAAAGCTATTGATGCTTTGATTGAAGAAAAGTGGCAGGACAAAGAACTTGAGCCTTCAAAACCTGCATTCGATGGCGAGTGGGTGCGCAGGGTTTATCTGGATGCTCTTGGGCGGATTCCAACTCTCACCGAAACCCAGATGTATATTGAGGATAAGGACAAGGCTAAACGTTCAAAACTGATTCAAACACTGTTAGCCAGTCCTGAGCACGCTCAAAACATGGGCCTGTTCTGGTTGCGAGCACTTCTTCGGGTCGGCGCTGGTAGTCAGCGAGCAGGGCTTTTGCCTCTCTACGCCTGGCTGCAGGAAAAGCTTGTAGAGAATATGCCCTACAATCAAATGGTTTATGAATTGATCAGTGCTCGTGGAGAAGTGCAGTTAGAAAAACTCTTCCAAACAAAACCTTCTCCAGCCGGTTACCTGATAGCTTTTAACAACGAAAAAGCAAATATTGCAGGCAATATCAGCAGGGCCTTTCTTGGCATCCAAATCCAGTGTGCCCAATGTCATGACCACCCTTACGAAGATTGGAGCCAGGAAAACTTCATCAATTTTTCAGCATTCTTCCGAGCAACCTATAGCCGCCGTGGAGGGCTGCAAAAATCTCAAGAGGATGAAAACAAAAGAATCTTCAGCCTGATTGATATCCCTGATCGAGCTCAAAAAGCAAAGGTCCAAAAACGCGCCAAAAACCTGCTTGAAAAAGATGAAAACCTTAATGAAATGCAGAAAAAACGCCTAACACTCCTCAACGCTAAGCCTCAAACTCTTGATGGTCAAAGCGTTGAAGCTGAAGATGGTTTTGGGCTTCGTAAAGGGTTAGCACAATGGATTACGCGTGACGATAATCCCTGGTTTGCTCGAACACTGGTGAATCGTTTATGGGGATATTATCTTAAACGTGGAATTGTTGAACCAGTAGATGACTTCAGTGAAGTCAACCAACCCTCAAACCCAGAGCTTTTAGAGCTTTTATCCCAAGATTTCATCAGCTCAGGATATGATCTCAGGCGACTTGAAAACATTATCCTTGCCACTCGCGCTTATGGGCTTTCAAGCGAAGAAAGTTCAAACAATAGTGATGATCGACGCTGGTACAGTAAGGGGTATATTATTTCCCTGCGTCCAGAACAACTCTTTGATTCACTCGTTGTTGCAACAGGGTTGCACCACAATGAAAACCCGAAACTTCGTCGCAATCTTGCTAAAGCCCGCTTGCAACTCCTTCGTAAAGCAACGATCGAATCGAGTGATGACGAAGCTCAAGATGCTGAAAACTTTAGTGGTACTCTTCCTCAAGTGTTGGAAATAATGAACGGAAAACTTTTCCCAGAAGCTGGTAAAGGCCAACTCTTAACAGCTGTTCTTAGGAAAGAAAAGGAAGCTCAGAAACGCGTAAAGATTTTTTATCTCGTGACTCTTGGACGTGAACCAACCCATTCAGAACTCAAAGATTTCACGCATTATCTAGAAAGTGAAAACGATTCTCGTGAAGCTTATGAAGATATCTTCTGGGCGCTACTTGCCTCTTCAGAGTTTATTACAAATCACTAGAACTCCACCTTCCACCTTATCTTAAAACATATCTTTATGAGATTGGCTTACGAGAGCTAGCCCCTGTTATCCCATATATAAGCTAAGTTTAAAGGGGGTGAATTGCGATTGTACCACGAGAATAGTTTGGTTTTAATCGGATAGGTCCTTCTATATAATCGGCAAAGACTTGTCGTGATGAGTCGATACGGACATCAACGCCAGGATGAATGCGTTTATGAATTATGATTTCATCGCTGATCATATCTGCATAGGTTTCCAGAATTTTGTTTTTCTCTTCTTGAAGGCGGAAAAGCTCTTCTTGAATCTCATCAAGCTGCTCAAGCTGCTCGACAATATTTTCCATTTTTTGGATTGGCAACTCATTCAACATGCTTCGATCCTTCATATAAGGACCAACCAGGCTCTCGCACTTGAGTAGTCGTTCTTCAGATCTCTTAATATCTCGATCAATTGCACGGGTTTCGGCTGTTGTAAAATGCTCAACCGAAACAATGACAGTTGTGCGTGTTCCGACTTCAGTGCCAATCTCTCCAGCCTCTACTCCACCCAAGGCAATAGTTTTTCCACCTAAAAGCTTACCGTTTGGGATATGCAGGCGTCCTACACATGAAATATCACAGTTCACAATTTGAGTATCAACAAGCATATCTCCCTGAGAATCAACCCTGGCATTGACCATATACTTCGCCAGGACTCGCCCTTTTGATTCAACGAAGCCCTTTCCATGGGAAGCTGTCAACCCTCCCCGAACTTCAATATCACCATCACAAAAAAGGTTGGCTTGTTGAACCATGCCTTCAACAAGGATGCCTTCAGTCGCTCGAATGGTAAAGCCTTCCATCACATCTTTACGCACCAGGACAGCCCCGAGGAAATTAATATTTCCAACGCTGAAATCCACATTTCCAGGAACCTCGAAGACTGGAGAAACCGAAAGCATGCCACTTTTCTGCTCTACATGCCCACTTGTTTCGGCATACATGGTTTGGTTTTCTTCATCGAAACGTACTCCCTTACCTTGTCCTAAACGCTTCGCCTCGCCATTTTCAGCAGGAATGACATTTCCAAAAACATCAATCCCGGACTTCCCTTCTGTTGGAGGATGTATCTTGACCAGTGGTTCATCAATATTAACATTGATCACAGTATTCATTTCACGAAAATCAATTCGTCCATTTACATCAGGTTCAAAACGCAGCTTTTCCGGGTCAGGCTCAGTAATAAACCATTCGAAGCGACCATCTTCACCATGTTTTGCTGGACGCCCTTTATTGATCTCAATAGGCTTAAAGCTCTCTGGATCAAAATCTTCTTCTTCCTCTTGAGCTCGTCGAAGGCTTTCAAGGTAGCTGTTAATTTTCTGCATCATGGGTGCTGGTATGCTCAGCCCAACATGCTGGATAGCTTCTTCAATTTCCAAATAGCTTAACTCAAAATAAGGAGATGTTGGTTGCACCCAAAGATAAGCCTCTAGATTCGGCTTATCGGTATAGAGTGTAAGACGCTTTCCTCCACTCACCTTGTTCATAAGAATTGTATAAAGGCTTTGGTCTATACCAAGAGCATCGGCTTCATCGCCTTCGGCAGTGGCATCTGGTTGATATTCTTCTTCCATAAATACAAGAGCCTTTATTTTCTTAATGAGCGCAAAGCTTTCAATCAGATCAGAAGCTTTTACTTCTCTACTTTAGCTCCTGATGTTTGAGATACAAGGCGTTATTATGCCTTCTTTATAGTCTTTCTGAGATTTTTTTATGAAAAGAGTAAACTTCAATATGAAATAAATCTTAAAGCAAACAAGAGGCCATAAAAGGCCTCTTGTTTTTAAGTTCTCTCAATGCAATTTAAATTATTTTTCGAGTTGGATTTTACTTTTCAGGTACGAGCAGGCCGTTTTCGTATTCTTTCTCAAAAATTACGTTGCCAGCCTCATCCCATTTTGTCCATGTGCCGTGAAGAAACCCTTCTTGGAAATATTTTTCTTCAACCACTATTTCTTTAAGGATTTCTTGTGAGTTTCCATCCTGCATTATCCGCTGAGTTGTTCTGCTTTTTCCATGCTTAAAGCCTCTTTGCCATTCTTCTTCAACAACAGTAATAACAATTTCATTACGATTATAATCCGTTTTATAATCGTAAGAAATAGCTTTGCCATGACGTCTATCTTGTGAATAGTTCACTTCTTTTTCGATGCGACCATCATACCATTCTCGAAAAAGGCCCTCTTTTTGGCCGTATTTCCAAGAAATTTCGTGCGGGAAAGAACCAGTTAACTGTTGTTCAAGCCCATGCTTTTGATTGGCTTGCCAGTGAACCTCGTACTCAAGAACACCGTCAAAATTCCATCTTCGTTCAACTCCTTCTTTTTCACCTTGAGCATTATAGTGGATTTCTAATCGGAGTTTTCCACGATGCCAGCTTTGCTCAATTCCTACTTTTTTACCGTCACTATTATAAAAAGCTTGGTGTTCAAGTGCTCCCTTATAATCCCACTCTCGACATGCTCCCACAAGATGAGACTTAGCTATAACAAGGCATTTGTCGTCGTCTGCGTGTTCTCCTGATACATCTGTATGCAAGCGCGTATCAAAATCTCCATTTGTTATCCGATCCTGTAAAGTATATGATTCCCATGCTGATGTCTGGAGGGTACCGCTATCATTATTATAGATTTCTCTCTTTGTTATAACCCTAAAGTTTCCACGAATAAGAAATTCTCTACTGTTTTCATCAATAACAATATTTTCAATCTTTCCATTTTGTTTTTCATAAGCAACAATCTCTCCACCTTGAACCCCAACATAGGCTTTGTCTCCACTACTTTGACGCTGAAAGTAGAAAACCTTTAACTTTTCTTGTTTTTCTACTAGTAGGTGGTTTCCTTCTTCCGTCTTTCTAAAAGCAAAGATCGAAAAAGTCTGCTCCATGGTCTCATTATCTTTAAATTCTTGTTTCAGAGCTTCAAACTTTTTCTGCAACGACTCTTGGCTCTCTGGCTCAAAAAATACACTCTCTTCGCTGCTCTTTTCCTCTTCTCTTTCTTGGGCAACGACCAGCTCACCGTTCACCAAAGCAGAGCCACTCACTAGACACAGAGCAAGGCTGCCCTTTACAAACCAACGCTTTACTTCGTTAAACATAGTTTTCTCCTTATTTAAAATAATTCCCTGTTCTTGAAGTTTCCCTAAGAACTCTTCATCTCTTTTTTTTACCGAAAAATCTTTGCCGACAAAGGCTAAAGCTCTTCCTGAAAACTGCTCAACCCTTTGATTACCGAGATATACTAAGGCTTGATCCTGATTAAGAAAAAACCAGCCTCCCTTAAGGTTGATAGTATCGCCATCTTTTTCATACCCAGCACCCTCACTAGCATAGATCCCCCTTAAACCTGCGGTTACTTCTTGCTTTTTGTTCCCTGCGTTGCTTCCAAAGACATCAAAAAAGTAAGGAGAAAGCAAAAACCCCAAACCAAAAGCCATACAAATACAAGCTGCTAGAATTCCCCAGCGTCTTCGAAAATAAAGAAAAGTTCCTCGATTACTCTTTTCTTCTTGTTGCTCAAGCATTGAATGACGTTTCTCTTTAAGTAAATCAGATTCAGGTGAAAGATCTTCTTCGATAAGAGAACGACAGTGTTTTAAGAAGTTGTGTTCGAGTTCTTGAATCCGTTCTTGATCAAGACTTTGGTTAAGGGCAGCTTCAAAAAGTTGAGAACGAAAGCGCTCTCGTTTGTCCTGAATCTGTTCCATGTCGTAACCTTTATTTTAAGGTTTAAATATTTACTTTTTGGCTTTTGTTTGAAGGAGTGTTTGTTCTTCTGGGTGGACTTTACGGCGAACACAAACTTCAAGCTTTTTACGACTTCGCTGCATAAGATTTCGAATACCATCCTCGGTCATATCTAAAGCCTCTGAAAGCTGCTGGCGGGAATATCTTTCGGCATAAAAAAGCTTGAGCGCTGTCAATGCTTTTGTGCTAATCTCTTTCAGACATTGTCGCAATGCTGCAAGGTAAGGATGTTCGCTTTCTTCAGAGGGCTGCTCTTGCCAAAGACCATCAAACTCTTCAAAAGAGAAGGTGGGTTTTTTGGCCATCTTTCGCCGTTCCTCCAGGAAAAGATAATAAGCTGTTTTTCGAAGATAAGTCATGAGCCCTGCCTGATCATTAAACTTAACACCCTTGCGTAAAATTACCATAAACGCCTCCTGAACAAGGTCGTCGCACAAACTTATCTCACACCCCAATGATGAAAGATAAAGGTGCAAAGGACGAAATGAACGCTTTACGAAAGCTTCAAATTCCTTCGGTGAAAGTGTTGATCCTTGAGAGTTGTCTTGAGAGCTGTCCATATTTATTAAATAACCGGTTTAAAGAGCATAAAAGTACTCAATAAAATGAAATATCCAGAAAATATTTTTACTGATATTAATCTTCTTTGACTGTCTCTAGTGAAACGTAGTTATTGAGAATAAAACATTAAACGCCTTAGCTGGCGTTATGTTGTTTTAATAAAAACTCATAAATAAAAAAGAGAGGCCTATTTAAAGCCTCTCTTAGAAATCTATTGAACTTTTATCTTCACTATTGAAGTGGTATGTTTTTATGAAAGTTCTTCGTTTTCTTAAACAAGAAAAAACTCAGCAAAAAGATTCCAAAAAGATACAAAGCAAAAGTGCTTTGGTCCTTTGATGACATTGAGCAGCCTCCGCCGCTACCACCACCTGCAATTTGCTGTGGTGCTGAAGCTCCTCCACTGCTTCCAGAGCCTGATGAAGCAGGCAATACCGTCAAGGAAAGCTGCCTATCAACACTCTGAGAGAGATCATCTGTCAGCGTTAAAGTAAAGGAATAAACCGTTGACGTAGCATGAAGACCGGGCGTTCCATTTAAGCTTCCTGCGGGGTTTAAAGTAATACCTTGAGGCAGACTTCCTGCTGTAATACTCCAGCTGTAGGGCGCTTGTCCTCCACTAGCTTGAAAAGTAAAGGCATAGCTTACACTCTCTGTGGCAGAGCTTAATGATTGCGTATCAATCACAGGCAAGCCAACGGATTGGGTTGCTTGTATTATATCTAAAGAAAGGTTTTTTGTCGCTTGAGCGGCTGGATTTCCAGCATCATCTAAAATCAATTCAATAACAAGTGTTGCTGGCCCTGTTCCAAACCCCGGAGTACCACTTAAAACTCCTGTGGAAGGGTCTAAATGAAGCCAGGCAGCGCTGCCACTTATAATGTTGATGCTCCAAACATAAGGGGCAGTTCCACCAGCCCCAAGAAGCGTCTGATTATAAGCTTTTCCTTCCGTAGAATCAGGCAAGCTTAAAGTCTGAATTACTAAAGGCTGAGGCCCACCAGTACCTGCTGTAATTTGAAGGCTCAAATTACGTGTATCAACCTGATTTTGAGCATCACGTACTTCAAAAGTAATAAAATAAGTATTCACCGTTCCACTTACGGGTGTGCCTTGAATAATTCCAGTTTGGGTATCAAGGCTTAGCCCCTGTGGCAAGCTTCCAGCACTTACACCCCAGGTTAGAGGCAAAGTCCCGCCACTGGCTTGAAGCTGAACTGCTGTGCCTGTTGTCGCCTTGTATACCTTATTTTCCTGCCCGACAGGCAAAGAGAAAGTCGTAACCTGAGGAGGCGGAGAGGTCGAAATTGCTTCGATTTTCAGATTATCAAGGGCTACCCAGGTGCTCTCAGTGTCTTCTCGAGCATCCCTTACCAGCCAACGAAGCCTGAATTGAAAAGTTCCCTGGCTTGTTTGGACACTGGGGATATCAATCTGGCTATGGATGAACTGACCATTGGTATCATCTCGATAAATACCACTAACATTAGCCCCGGCTCCTGAAGCCAGATTCCAACTCTGGGCTCCATCATCACTCCATTCAAAAACAAAGTTTGTATACCAGGACTTTGAAGATGTCGCTGCGTTGACGATTTTGTAATCAAAATCTATACGCACCCCATGCGAAATCCCGGTACTATCAAAGCTATATGCTAAAATCGCCGTATGCTCAGAAGCTCCGTTTGTTGGCCATTGATTTGGATCATCCGCAATCAGTGATGTTATAGTCCAGTCTGAGTCTCCTGGTTGGGCGTCAAGTTGTAATCCTCCCGTTGCTGATGCACCAGCATCAGCCAATGTATCGATGCGGGCTTGACTTCCTAAACTCAAGTCGTATCTGGCATGGGAACCAAGTTCATTGAAATTATCTGTAAAAGGTAAAGAGCCGAGAGGTTCGTTAATATAAAGGCTCATCTTTTTCTTTGTAACCGATTGATTTCCATCTTCAAGCTGAACCTCAAATCCATAGGTTTGCCCCTCGGCACCACCAGGAACATTTCCTGTTAAAGCCCCACTCCGAGTATCAAGTCCAAGCCAATAAGGTCCCTCTTGCAATGACCATTGATAGGGTAATACTCCATAATTTGCGTCTAGGGTATGGGAGTATGCCGTGTTACTGTCACCTCGGGGTAGGATGGAATCTGAAATCACTTGAGGAAGAGAAAGAATATTAATCGTATAGTCTTCTGTTTCGCCTATATTATAAATACTTGAGCAGGGGTCGATCGTGTTCGGGGCAACATCAAAAACATAGCGAATCCGCATGCGCGTTTGACCAACTTGAGCATTCCCCGGAACAGCAAAATTAAACTTCTGTTGGGTATTAGGCGCTAGAGCATCTGCCTGGCCAAGCTTTTCTCCAGGGTCATCAAAATCGAGATCTGCATTAAAATCAATCCAGGCAGCAAGAGCATGAAAATCATTTGCGACGGAACCAACTTGGGCTTCAAGGGTATAAAGCTTGCCTGTTTCAAGGTCTGTACTCAAATTTGTAAAATCTTGGAAGTATTCTGGACCAGTTGTAGCAAACCCATTCTTATCATTTTGAATCGATCCAAGACGAACGCTTCGACAGTGCTGGAACTTGGAAGGTCCCGTTCCATTGTGGGGGAAGCAGTAACCTGTAACGGAAGCAAGTACAACTTCAAACTGAAAGGTCTTTGTTTCAGTCGCTCCTAAAGTATCTTCGAGCTGAACATCAAAGCTAAAAGACCCTATGCCTGTGGCCGAGCCAGCACTTGAAAGTTCTCCTTGGGGTGTTAGCTGAACCCAATTCCAAATAGGATCACTGGAATTTACGGGTGTCCAGGTATAAGGAGCTTGCCCTCCTGTAGCTGCCAACTGGTAAGGGCCCCAAGCTTGAAAAAAGGTCATCGTAGGAAGATCTTTTCCATTTGTGATATTCAAAGCTTGGGCGGAATGGACAAACTGGATGCTGTAGTCTTCAGCCTCTCCACGGTCAAATGCTCCATCAGGCGCCAACGCTCCCTGAGCAAGCGGTTGGTGTTGAATAACCCTTAAACGGCTTCCGCCAAGTGCTGCAGAAGCTGGAACCACAAAAGAAAGGCTTGAGCTTTCTCCAGGATTGAGCAGGGATGTTGTACCGAGAAATTCATCAGCCTCATCGAAATCCTGGTCTGCATTGAAATCAATCCAGGCACTTATATGCCCCGTATTTTGGGGATTGTTCAGCAAAACAAGGGTATAGGCAAAGCTAACTTCAAGATCCGTTGTAAGTCCTGTATAATCCTTAACGAAAGGGGCCCCACCACTATTTGTCCAATTATCAATACCCATTAAGCGCACGCCATCGCAGTAGTCGCTACTGGCTGTTCCTGTTGCGAACGTTGGCTTAAAGTATTGAGCTGAAAGTTTTGAGCAAACAAGGAGAACTAAAAAACTCAAAAGCAAAAAGGAAGTCAATCTCATAGAGTTATCCTTACACGTATCTCTCTTTAATAAAGTCTGAAAAACAATTAAAAAACTTATGTGTCTACACTTTATAGGCTTATTTCAAACCTTCACGTTTGTACGCTTTTATTACCTTATATTCTTTAAAATTTCAGCTTACCCAAATGTAACCCAAGAGCTCATATAATTTAAAATTACATGATACAAGTTCCCAAAAAGGGAATGAAGAATCTAGAAAGAGAGACGCGACTTAAGCTTTATCAAAATAGGCTTTAAAATAGAGAAATCTTGAAAACTATCCACTACTCCATCATCAACATCAGAATCATCACAGGCAAAAATTGTACAAATTTTCCATTTTGCTGTAAAGAGACTTCTTTTTTTAGCTTCAGATTATCGTGAGATAAAAACCTGAAGGTGCTGAAAGAGCCTGATGCGGCTATCTTCAAATTGAATTTCAGCTTCAAGGGGACCTCAACGAGATATAAAATGAATGCAGAGGGGGTTTCTATATGCCCTACTGAGAACTAGAGTAAGCAGATTCAAGAGCCTGTTCTAGCGATACTCCTTGAAGCAATGCGCGCTTGGAAGCGGCTTCCCAATACTCAAGGGCGTATATGCTTTGGGAGAAAGTCTGCGATCTTTTTTCCTGACTTATTTCTTCTTTTAAAGTTTGAAAACGCTGGCTGCCTTTACCTGCGAGCAGCTCTGCGCTGGCGGCCTGAAGTTTCATCAAAAAACGATTTGAAGCATTGAAACTCCAGCCATCAAGGTATTCATCAGTATACGTAACCGCTGCTTGATAAAGTTTCTTTGAACGTTCTACGGCTTCTTCATCGGCCTTTGCGGTACTACGAAGATTCTCAGCTCGAGCAAAGGCATAACTCGCTTTTCCCGTTTGAAAATCCTCAATAGCAAAAGGAACTAATAAGCAGAGTGAAACAACTCCACAGACTATAAAAGCTGTAATAAAACGCTTTCGCTCTCGTTCCCAGCGTCGCAGATTTTGCCGCCGCTCTTCATTTGAATGTGAGTTCGTTCCCTCTTTATCTTCGTCCTGAGTCAGAATCCCCAGCTCTCGTATTCTTTGAAAAATTGGGAAGTGACGCCACCCTCGTTTGAAGTGGATTCCTCCAGCAGCTGTAGCGAGCTTGTCAAGAGAAGATGCAAGCATCTCTGGGGCTTCATGACGTGCTGCAAAAAAGTCAGCTTGGCGCTCAAGTCGCTTCGAAAGATAACCGAAACAAAGAATAAAACCTGCGAACATGAGCAGTGATAAAAGAAGTCCTATGGTCTCACCATTGATTGCAAAGTAAAGCTCAGTGCTCGAAGTGAAAAGGCTCGAAAAAGCAGGTAAAGAAAAAGCCATGCCTACAATATTTTGAAGCAAAGCAAAAGAGATCAGAAAAAAAAGTATCAGCCATAAATGCTTATGGCGCGCATGTCCTAATTCATGAGCAAAGACAGCTTTAAGCTCTGCTTTTGTTAAAATTTTCACCAGGGCATCTGAAATAAACACATAACGAAAAGGCCAGCCAAGTCCTATTAAAAAAGCTGTTGGAAACCCTGAGCGCCCTGTTTTCCACAGATACACTTGGTCTACCTTTACCTGACACCGATCACTCGTTTGAAGGAGTTTTGCCCGTCCCAATCTTTCAGGGAAAGCTTCTGTTGGCAACAAAAAACGGACAAAGAAGGGCAAACCATAAACAATGCAAAGCATGAACCCAAGAGTAAAAACAAAATGAAGAAAATGATAACTCTCAAGAAGCAAGAAGACGTCTATAAAAAAGGTCTTCACAAACCAGAGGACGACTCCAAGCACCATCAAGGGCAAAGCACTGAAAACCCCCATGCGTAAATGAAAGAGACAATAGCCCAAAACGCTCAGCGAACTTCCCGTATTCATGATTTGTTGCATACGGGCTCGTCCGCTCCAAATGATGCAGAGTAAGAGAAAATAAAATGCTAAAAAACAAATGAAGTCAAGACCTTCAGGAATGCCCAGAAAATATCGAAGATAAGGAGAAAAATGAAAAAAAGAGAAGAGTATGAAGAATGCCGCAAGCCCAACAAAATCGAATAAACGACCAAGATTGTTTACCCTGCGGTGAAGCTTTTGAAGCAAAGTTTGGTGAGCTTGCTTTAACCTGGCACCTTCGGTCTCAGAGATATTTTCCTGAGCATAAGCAAAAAGCATCTCTATTTCTTGGCGAGCCTGGCGAACGAAAAAAACCAGAGAATGAACAAAGAAAATGAGAATAAGTGGTGCAGCTACAAGTGCAATAAAGCTTCTTCTAGCATCTCCCTGAAACGAGAATCCAGGGGGGTGGAGCATAATGATGAGAAAAGCTATTAAAAGCTGAACAAAATGAAACATAGAGCACTTATTCTTTTCTTAGAGCTTGCAAAACTGTCTCTTAGGGGGCACCTCTAAAACCCTTAGAGAAATAAACAACTACTGCCATTTCTTTCTATGCCTCTGTAATTTTGCTTGTTCTCCTTGAAGCATAGCCAAAATCTTCCCCTAAAAGCTCTGATAGTCTTTCGTCCAGATAGGCATCAATTTCTTCTATCAATTTCAATTCAAAACATTTTTTTGCAATTTCTTCAGCTTGGGCAAGAGTTATTCGATGAAAAGCAGTCTTAAGCCCAGGGATTGCCGAAGGGTTACATGAAAAGGTCCTTACTCCCATACCAAGCAAAAGTATTGCCAGTTCAACATCTCCTGCCATTTCACCACAAACTGAAAGTGGAATCTTTTGTTCATGGGAAACATCGATAACCTTTTGGATAAGACCCAAAACTGCCGGATGAGTATGATTATAAAGATGGCTGACTGAAGGATTATTCCTATCAACCGCCAAGGTATACTGTACAAGATCATTTGTTCCAATTGAAAAAAAATCAACCTCTTTTGCCAGACAGTCAGCCGTTAGGGCTGCTGAGGGAACTTCAATCATAATTCCTATTGGGACCTTTGGGTTAAAAACAATTCCTTCTGCACTCAGCTCTTCACAAACTGATTCGATCTCTGTTTTTGCCCGGTAAAGCTCATCAAGAGAGCCGACCATGGGCAACATTAAGCGTAAATCGCCAAAATGTGAAGCCCGGTAGATCGCTCGTAGTTGGACTCGAAAAATCTCTGGTCTTTGCAGACATAAACGCAAGCTTCGATTCCCGAGAAAAGGGTTTTCTTCTCCCTGAAGTCCGACAATCTCAGCAAACTTATCAGCTCCAAAATCAAGGGTGCGTAAGGTTAAAGGGCGACCATCGAGCAAGTTCAAAGCTTTCATAATGCTTTGGAAATGATCTTCCTCACTAGGGTTTTGATGACGAGCAAAAATAAACTCTGTGCGATAAAGACCTAATCCTGAAGCACCACACTCTAAAGCCGTGGCAGTTTCATCTTCAAATTCAATATTTCCCAGAAAAGTAATGGAAACTCCATCAGCAGTTTCATCAGCAATTCCAGTAGCACTCTCAAGTAAACGTCGCTCACGATTACGATATTCTTCCGAACGTTTTTGATATTTTTCATGTGTTGCAGGATCAGGGTTAACAATCACCCGTCCTTTGCTTCCATCAATAATGATTGTTTCACCGCCGGAAAGATCCTGAGTGATATCCCCTAGTCCTACCACAGCTGGAATGTTTAAAGCATTCGCCAAAATCGCTGTATGGCTGGTAGCTCCGCCTTGGTCTGTTCCAAAGGCAAGAACCTGCCCTCGAGCAAAACTTGCCGTTTGGGAAGGTGTCAGGTCGTAGGCAATCACAACGACCTCACCCTCAACTTTTTCAAGTGAATCTGCCTGAGAACCGGAAAGGGCCTTGAGAAGCCTGCGCTGAACATCGATAAAATCAGAAACCCGTTGACCAAAATAGCTGTCTTCTAATTCTCGGATCGTGTTTGCAATTTTACGAAACGTGCGGCTGACAGCATATTCCGGCGAATAACGATCAACTTTGATTCGCTCAACGATTTCTTTTTGAATACTAGGATCATCAAGTATTCGAATATGGGTGTCAAAGACCAGTGCTATCTCGTCCTTCACAACCTTGCGCATGCCTTCTAAGAGACTTTCAATTTCTTGTCTGGCTTGTTCCTTGCTTGATTCCCAACGTTCAAGTTCGTTCCGAACTTCATCCTTGCGAATAAAACGTTTAGCGATT
The DNA here is from genome assembly GCA_964548115.1 of uncultured Planctomycetaceae bacterium. Classification (GTDB taxonomy): domain Bacteria; phylum Planctomycetota; class UBA8742; order UBA2392; family JABWBM01; genus CAZJPQ01. Next base: position 30,756 of record CAZJPQ010000002.1, on the reverse strand, counting down.
CGTAAATCATCAGAGCCAAGGAGATGCACCGTCCCAATAGCAATGCCAGGCGATACAGGAATGCCTATTTTTATTTCCATACTTCAGAGACCTCCTCCGGTTAGCCTGCAGGGGAAAGGATAAGCTATCAGCTTTCCCGGTCAGCCATCGAACAGTCATTACACACCACACTATTGAAGAAACAAGAGCCCCAAAATGCTTCTATAATTTATGGTACAGAAAGTTTTGAGAAACTTGAAATGAACAAGATAAGAGTAGTATCATACTAAGGAAAGAGCTTGAGAGGACAAAAATTTTCCTCTATCAAATATTTATTACAGAGAAGAGATCTCACGTACTTTCGTTGCCAGCTAAGCAAGTTCCTTCATCATATTGAAACGCCCAATACGAAAACCCATAGCTTCCCAAAAACGAATACGATCAAGCTGATCAATCTGAACAGGAACTTGTATTTCGTAAGCTTGATAATTTTGAAGCAAAACTTTTATTCTTTCAAAAAAACGCTGTCCCAGTTTACGATTACGATAGGCTGGCTGGATATAAAGATCTTCTAGAACCCCTCGGAAACATCCTTCAGGGCCAGAAAGGTAAAAATGAGCAAGCCCAACTTGTTTTTCTTTAAAAAAGAGAATCCAAGACCAAACTTTTCTTTCATCATGATGTTGCTTGCGCAAATGGGCTTCAAAGCGCTGACGCCACTTTGGTTTCCTATACTCTTCAGGCCATTCTAAAGCGTAGTACTCCTCATAGAGATTAAGGTAACGTTGAAAGTCTTCCTTATTTTCAAGTAAAACTTCCTGCACCTTGATCCCTTCTTCATGAACCATACATTCTGCCTTTTTTGTCTAACCTTAACTTATAGCATGCTTTATCGTTAAGTCCTTTTTGCGTCCAAAATTACTTCCCAGCATAAGCCCACTTAGGAGTAAATTCGAACATCTCGTACGAGCGAGTTCCCCACATAGTAGGGGATTTCGTTGACATGGTCGATATCCCAAAGCGCAAAGGCCGCTCGCTTGCCTGGTGCAATGGAGCCATAATCAGCCTCAATCCCAAGAGAGTATGCAGCATTACGAGTAAAAGCCGCAAGGGCCTCCATCGCCTTCATTTCGAGCTGAAGACAAGCAAGACTCATAATGAAAGCAGGGTTTGCAATCGGTGATGTGCCAGGGTTAAAATCAGTAGCAAGGGCTACTGCTACCCCCTTGTCAATTAATTCACGAGCTGGTGCCCATTTTTGTTGTTTAAGAAAAAAGGTGCTGCCCGGCAAAAGGACTGCTACAATATCTTGCTTTGCCATAGCCTGAATGGTTTCGGAATCAATATATTCAAGATGATCTGCACTGCGAGCATTGGCCTTGAGGGCCACGCGACTTCCCTGGCCTGGCCCGAGCTGATCCGCATGCACATGCCCTCTTAAATTATGCTCTTGAGCAGATTTCAAAATACGAAGCGCCTCTTCTGCTTGAAATGCTCCTTCTTCGACAAAAACATCACAAGCACTTGCAAGCCCTTGAGCTGCTACCTCTGGAAGCAAGTCGTTACAAATAAGTTCAACATAAGAGTCTCGTTGCTCTTTATATTCAGGAGGGATTACATGAGCTGCCAAGCAAGTCGCTTCAATATGAAGTCCTTCAAAACCCTGGGCTTCATTAATGATGCGTAAGGAGCGAAGTTCATCCTGCAATGATAATCCATAACCTGACTTTGATTCAAGCGCTACAATACCATGATGTTTAAGCCAGCGAAGATGCTTGCGCAACTGAATTCCAAGCTCTTGATCACTGGCAGATCTCAGCTTTTGAACACTGCTTAAAATTCCGCCGCCAGCTGCTAAAATTTCCTGATAGCTTGCCCCTTGTATGCGCAACTCAAACTCAGAAGCTCGGTTTCCGGCAAAAAGCGTATGCGTATGACAATCAACTAAACCTGGCGTGACAAAGGCTCCTGAAAATGATTCTCTTGGAATTCCTTGATATTTTTTTTCAAGCTCAGTTTGAATTCCAAGGTCAAAAACTCTTCCCTTGTGAAGAGCAATACAAGCATCCTGAATCTCTGGTTGAGAAGATAAAGCACCCTGACGCAATGGGCCTTCACCCTTGGACATTGGCAACAAAGTTTTAATGTCAACAATTAAAAGGTCCGGCTTGTTCGTCATGCTCAAACCCCGAGGTGCACAAAGAAAAAATCCTTTTTAAAAGCCAGGTAACTTGGAAAAGGGCGGCTTATAAAAATAAGGCTTATAAAAATAATAGGACTACGAATGCCATAAGGAGAGGCTGGAATTCTATCAAACTTGCTCGATGGAGTTCGGCCTTTAAGCTTCTTCTTTTTCTTCTTTTGATAGCAGTTCTTCGACCTCTTCGTTGCCTAATAATTCTTCCGAAGGTTCTTGTTGATCTTCTTCAGCTTCGGGGGCAGGAAGCTTTTCAGTATCAGCTTCTTTAATTGGATTCTCCTCATTTTCTGAAGAAGTTTCCGTATTCAAATCTTCTTCAACGACAATCTCTTCCTGCTCACCCTCCTGATCTGAAGCATTTGCGTCTTCCTCTTCTGGACGAGGCATCGTGATCCTTTGAGTAACCCGACGAGTCGTAAATGAAGGTAAATCCGAGCTTTTAAAGTCAGCCCTATATGCCTCTAATTGAAGTTCTATCTTTCCCATATGATGAATCTCATACCGCATCAGCTCCCACAAAAGCTCGTAAATACTGAAGAACTCAGCTTCTTCAAAAGGATGTACATGCTGACGGGTAAGATCTTCTCGGCTTAATTGCTTGCCGTACTCTTCAAGTCTTGCCCACTGCTGTTCAAGGATCTTTCGCTGGGCTTCGGAGGTGCTATAGTCCTCAAGGCTATAGGATGTTGCTTCAGCATCAGGATTTTCAATCCAACTCAAGAAAGTTGTTTGAGCTGATGCCAGTTCAAGCAAGATTTCGCCAATTGAAACCTGAGCAGGGTGAGCTTTATAGCTCAAAACATCCTCAGCAAGCGAGTCCAGAGTTTCACGCAAATCATCCCGAATATGACGCCAGTAGGGAAAATAACGATACAATGCCATAACTTAATCCTTACTTGAAAGAAGCGTACGAGCAAACATGTTGTACTTACCGAAGTTCTTTTTACTTGCACTTTCCCTATACTCATGTCTCTTTAAGTAAAAACCAAAGAGAAAATACAACTTAAAAAGTTTGAAGTTTATGCTTCGTGAACAGAGAAAATGCTTTTAGCACGCTGAACTTCAAAAACAAAGAAGTTTTAGCTTATTCAAAACCATGACAACCAAAAGAAAATTTTTCTCAGAACTCTCTTGATCTCATTTATTCATAAAATCTTGAACTATGAAGAAGGATCTTTGATTGAATGGGACAAAAGAGAATAGAAAGAAAAATTGCTTTATTTGCTTGAAGAAGTTCTTTTTTGAAACAAGGTATAGTATAAAGCTCAAAGCTGAGATAATGTTCCCTGAATTCTTATGCGAAAGCTCAAAGTTCCAAACAGACTTGTTTTCAATTCATTTTATTTTTAAATAGATGAAAACAAGACAAAATGCTTAAGAGAATTATCAAAAGGAAAATGCAGTGATTTTGTTTTCATTTGAAATGATCGGACTTATCAAAATTGGGCTGATTTTTGGCATCGTCATGACGCTTGTGCCGATGCTTGTGTACGCTGAGCGTCGGCTTTCTGCGCGTATTCAGTTGCGCTATGGCCCGATCATGGTTGGCTTGCCACGTTGGAAAATTCTTGGTCCACTGGCTGGCTTTCACTGCTGGGGGCTTGTTCAGCCTTTGGCTGATATGTTCAAGTTTGTTTTCAAAGAAGATTTTGTACCAGCAACATCGGACAAACTCCTTTATCGACTTGCACCTGCCATGGTTTTCTTGCCAGCAGCTTTAGGCCTGGCTGCTATTCCTTTTGCAGGACAGGTAAACCTTTTAGGAACATCCACACGCCTTGTGATCTTTGACTCCCAAATTGGCATTCTCTTTGTCCTTGCAGTTACAAGTTTGGGTGTCCACGGTTTAAGCATCGCTGGTTGGTCCAGTAATAATAAATATAGCCAAATGGGAGGAATACGGGCCTCTGCTCAACTTATCAGTTATGAGGCTCCCATGTTTATAGCCCTCCTGGCAACCCTGATGTCCTATGGCTCCACCAGTTTCTTTGCCATGGTCAGTGATCAAGCCATGAGTGGTTGGATGATCCTGCGTCAACCTCTGGCCTTCATTATCTTCTATATCTGTGTATTCGCTGAAACAAATCGCCATCCTTTTGACATGCCAGAAGCTGAACCAGAACTCGTTGGCGGTTACCATACGGAGTTTGGTGGTATGCGCTTTGCCGTTTTCTTCCTGGGAGAGTACATTGCCATGTTTAATCAGTGTTGCATTGTAACTCTTGTTTTCCTTGGAGGATGGCTGATGCCTGGTATGCCAGAGCTTCATCTGGCTCTTGCTGGTTGGGCAGGGCTTGGGATTTTCCTGGCAAAGGTTCTCCTGCTCCTCCTCATTATGATCTGGGTACGCTGGAGTTTGCCACGTTTTCGTTACGATCAGCTGATGACCCTTGGCTGGAAACGTTTAACTCCCTTAGCTCTGATAAACTTTGTTTTAACAGCTCTTTGGTATCTTTCAGAGCTGACAAATGAGCCATAAAAAAATCGATGAGCTTCATAAAAGTATTCTACCATCATAAAAGGCGGCCTTAAGACCGCCTTTTTAATGTGTTATGTTTTTTCCAGTTTGATTTAAGCGGATACTGTTTCTTCTGCTTTTTCTGCCTCAGCTTTTGCAACAACCTCATCAATTGAGCCAGTCATATAAAAAGCTTGTTCAGGAAGGTGATCCCACTTACCCTCGACGACTTCCTTGAAGCTTTGAACCGTATCACTGAGTTTTACATATTTTCCTGGAAAACCTGTAAACTGTTCTGCCACGTGGAAAGGCTGGCTGAGGAATTTTTCAACTCGACGGGCTCGGCTAACGATAACCTTATCTTCTTCACTCAGTTCATCCATACCAAGAATCGCAATGATATCCTGCAAGCTCTTATAGCGCTGCAGAATCTCCTGTACCTGGCGGGCTACTCTGTAGTGTTCTTCGCCAACGACCATAGGATCAAGAACACGGCTTGTTGAAGCTAAGGGATCAACAGCCGGATAAATTCCTTTTTCAGCAATCTTACGTTCAAGCACTGTTTTTGCATCAAGGTGTGTAAAGGCCGTGGCTGGCGCAGGGTCAGTTAAATCATCCGCAGGAACGTAAATAGCCTGGACAGAGGTAATTGAACCACGTTCCGTTGAAGTAATACGTTCTTGCAGCTGGCCCATCTCTGTTGCAAGTGTTGGCTGGTAACCCACAGCAGAAGGCATACGACCGAGCAAAGCAGAAACTTCTGAACCTGCCTGGGTAAAACGAAAGATATTATCAATGAAGAGCAATACATCAGTACCTGTAGAATCACGGAAATACTCTGCCATGGTAAGACCAGACAGGCCAACTCTCAGACGTGCTCCTGGGGGCTCATTCATCTGGCCATAGCAAAGCACTGCTTTCTCAAGCACACCAGACTCTTTCATTTCAAGCCACAGGTCATTACCCTCACGGGTTCGCTCACCCACTCCACAAAAGACAGAGTTTCCACCATGGTACTTGGCAATGTTGTTAATCAACTCCATGATAACAACCGTCTTGCCCACACCTGCACCACCGAAAAGCCCAACTTTTCCACCTTTTGAGTAAGGCGCAAGAAGATCAACAACCTTGATTCCCGTTTCAAGAATTTCTGTCTTGGTTCCAAGCTGCACATACTCTGGAGCTTTTTGATGGATGGGACGAGTTTCTTCGGCCTTCACCTCACCAAGGTTATCGATGGGTTCACCAAGCAGGTTAAAAATACGTCCCAGGGTAGCATCACCGACAGGAACTGAAATAGGAGCTCCAGTATTTTCAACTTCAGCGCCTCGGACAAGGCCATCCGTCGAGGCTAATGCAACAGCTCTAACTTGATTTCGACCGATGTGCTGCTGAACCTCAAGTGTCAGTGTTTGACCAGAATCCTGCTTAATCTTAAGAGCATGATAAATATCCGGAAGCTTGTTTTCGGGAAACTCACAGTCAACGACTGGACCAATAACCTGAACAATACTTCCTTTTGCGTGCTCTGACATACCCACCCCTTTTCACCGCTTCATATATTGTAAAAACGTACCTACCTTTTTGTTGAGAAAAGACTGACTTATGGAGCAGCTTATAACAAGGGCTTAAGCTTGAAACAAGCCTAGAAGTTTATTTTAAAGTGAACCTCTTTAATCGTTTAAAAATGATTTTAAAAGATCTTTTGTTTTTTCTCAAAGACGGAGAGCACCGAAAGGCTACTTTATCCACGACGAGACAGAGCCCATAACCAGCTCAGAGAGCAGTAAGCTACATATTTGGGCTAACTCCTCTCCGCAAAGAGCTTTTTGAAAACTTTCTTTTTTGAGCTCTCTTTGTGAAGAATATCCAGCATTTTCTTCGTGTTGTGTTAAGTGCTCCAGAAGTTCAAGACTGGGAGGCACATGAATAAAAGATACAAGCACCTTTTTGTCGTGTTCGAGAGCTCGAGCTAAAGCATGGTAGTAAAGATGGTTGCAAACATAACGACCAGGGTCTTGGGAAAGTTCTGCCTGGGCGCCTGCCATGCGCATTGTTTGTAATACTTTCTGGGCAGAAAAATTCGTTGGACAGGCTTGATCGAACGGCAGTGAAGCATCAATCCGTTGCTTTTCTCGTTTATCCCCATCATTATCAGGAATACGTGTATCATCAAGATTGTAAGCGTATTCTTCAAAGTAGAAAGTTGTTTGCTCTCTTTTTTGCCCTCCTGAGTGCATACCAAAACAAATGCAAGCATCTGGGGTGTGCTCAAGAAAAAGCTGATCGAAAGATGCTTCAGACCCCTGGTACGTCACAGGCAGCTGAGCAATGATAAGCTGTTTTTGAGATTTTTTTAAAAGGTTGGATTGAGAGAAAACTCCACTTAAAGCCTGCCAACTGGAGTTCGATGGCATACCATTAAAAGCTTCGAAAGCTGTTGCAAGGACTTTCATAACAGCTCCTCAACTTTTCAGGTCAATAAGATAAAAGCCACAATAATAAACCAAAGCGTTGTTTAGTGACCACCAGAACCAAAAATTGCATGCAAAACCCAGATAAAGGCGATTAAAGCAGCACTTCCAGCAAAACCAAAGAGAACCCCAGCAATAACTTTTTTGCGTTCTGCTTGCTGCTGGAACCAATCTTCTTGTGATTGAGATTCTTCGCTCATTGCTCTTTCCTTGTTTAAATGAGGACCTGACTACCTGTCATATAATTGATGACTTTCAAACATTCTATAGGTTATAGTTTAACTCAAAACATATTTCAGCAGGTTCATAGCATAAAAATGCTATGTATTATCAAAACGTGTATACCTGCTTTGAAAGCAAACAAGCAGCCAGAGTGCAATTGAAAGAGAAATCTCCTCTAAACTTTATGAGACCTGAGCAAAAAAAGCTTGCCCCCATGAAAGCTGATCATAACTCTGGTAGCGCACACCTTCTCCTAAAGGATCTCCTTCCAAAGAGGGCTTTTCCTTCCAGGCTCGAAATCGATGAATTTTTGCAAAGAGCTCCGGTATGCCTTTATTGATTAAAGCATAAGCCAGTGAAGCCCTCCGTTCTTTAAAAGATGCGTCTTGTTTTGGCCCTGGCAATTGCTGGCTTAGAGTTTGGCAACTTAATAATGCCTGACGAGCCGACTCGACCTTTCCCATGCGAAGCTGGAGTTCTGCCTGTCGAAACAGAAGAAAGGCTTGTTCCATGCGACTGCCTCCACGAAGAGGAAAAACATACCCTGCACGTTTGAGTGCCTGGTAAGAGTGCTGGTAGTCTCCATCTTGATAAGCTTTTCCGGCAACCCGAACCTGCCACTGCCCAAAAAATGCCAATGAACAAAGTATGCAGAATCCAAAAGCCAGGCAAGACCAGGTTGTAAGACGAGAAGAAATCCAAAATCGAACCTCAAAAATTTGCAGCAAAAAGACAAAGGTGCTGATGCTCAAACCTAAAAGCACTAAAAAGTTGCCCATATAAAAAACAACGGAACCAAAAAGTAAAAAATTTAAAAGCACCACACCAAGCGCAAGCTTACGAGATGCTTCTCGAGCTTTCCAAAGCTCTAAAGCTGCAAACCCTAAAACAAGAAGCACTTCTAATAAAAGTAAAATTCGAGTTAATGGCTCCCCAGAAAACCACATGATAAGCATAAGCAAAGGGGGGCAGAGAAGCAGCTGAAGAGCAGCTGAACGCATGCTTGCTGGGCTGCAAACCAGCTCTTGACTTAAAAACACCTCCCGTATATGGGGATAACGTTTCTGAGGCTTTGGAGTAATGGTGCTTTCATTCATGAACAGACGAAGACTTTACTTATTCTCGTAAAATAGTGATAGAACAAATACTACTGGGCATTACGACTTCTCTCATCGGCATCGGCCATACGCAAAACCTTGAGGTTTAGTTTTTCCCAAACCTTCTCCTCAATGAAAAATTCTACTAGATCAGGGTCAAGCTCGCCATCCTTTGCCATAAAACCAAGAATTTGAAGCGCTCGTTCTAAAGGAATTGCTGGCTTATAAGGCCTGTCAGATGCAGTCAAAGAATCAAATACATCAGCAAGTGCCATAATTCGGGCTTGCAAAGGAGTTTCTGCCGCTGGAATCCCATCGGGATATCCCTTGCCATTCATCTTTTCATGGTGCCCTCCAGCAATCAGAGGAATATTTGCAAGCTCTGAGGTCCAGGGTATCTGGTCAAGAAAAATACGACTTTTAACTACGTGACTCTCGATCTCGCCACGTTCTTCGGCGCTTAAAGAGCCCTTGCGAACTGAAAGCGCATGGTACTCTTCCTCAGTAATTAAATAATTGACAGTACTCTTTTCAGAAACGGGATAAGAATAGGTTCGAATCATTTCCAAGCGTTCAACTTTTTCATCGGACATAAAACCAGGAAGATCAATCTCAAGAATAAAATCTAAATCAGATTTCACCTGGGCAATAGCCTCGCCAGCTTCTTGCTGCAAAACTTGGATCTTTTTTTGAACATCTTTTCCATTTTCAATACTCAGCAACTTTTGGCATTGTTCAAGACAGTGTTCCTGGATCCGCGCTTGAAGCAGCTCAGCTCTTATTTTCAGAGTCTCGGATTGTCCGGGGAAAAGCTTATTTGCTTTGGTTAAAATATGCTCCCGAACGCCAATTTTACCAACATCGTGAAGAATTCCGGCATAACGCAGCTCGATCATTTCTTCTTCAGAAAAATGGACATCCTGGAAGGGCTCTCTCGTAGACTTATCAATAAGATCAGCGACTCCAACAGTTAAACGAGCAACCCGAGCAGAATGACCGGCTGTAGAGGGGTCTCGCTGTTCAATAGAACGCACTGTCGCATTTACAAAAGACTCAAAAAGTGTATTGATGCTATCGTAAAGACGTACATTTTCGATCGCCGTACCAGCCTGATTGCCAAGTGAAAGAGCAAGCTCGAGGTCATCTCTTTTAAAAGGAATAACATTTTCAAGAATTGCCGCCTCAGATTCATGGTGTCGAAGAGGATCACGCTTTTTGTTGATCAGCTGAATGACCCCAACCACATCGTCGCGCATATTCCGCATGGGAATAGAGAGCATGGAAACACAACGATAACCATACTTTTTATCTACAACATCAGGATTAAAGCGATAAAGAGCTTCTTCAGAAATCTGATACACATCTTCAAGGTTAACAACTTCACCTTTTAAAGCAGTGTAGCCAGCAATTGACTGAAGGTTTGCTGGGAAAACTATTTCCTCAAATGGAATCTTTACCGAATCGTTTTGAGCTGCAGCAAAATGCAACTGATATCCTTCAAGGTCAAGCTCAAGGTCTTCTCGAACTCGAATGGCTGTAGCCTGAGACTGTCGACGAACATGCCCGCGAATTTTGCGCTTTGAGTTGCGTTGGCGTTGCTTGAGGGATTCCAGGATATAAATTGAACCAGCATCAGCATCGAGTAACCCTCGACACTCCCGTAAAATCATGGTTAAGAGTTTACTGAGATCCCGCTCTTGAGATAAAAGCAACCCAATGCGGTTGAGTTTTTTTAAGCGCTCCTGTGTTCGAATTTCTGTTTCGCCAGAAGCAATTCTCGAACGAAAATAGACTCTCTCACGCGAGGCGCCTATAATCATATTCGCAGAAGCTGGTAAAGCCAGCCCTACACGATAATCATCAATCACAAAGTACTCTGCAAGTCGAGCAAAAGCATTATCATCTCGTTCTGGAGCAAGCGCAACAACGGCTGAAACAGGCCCGGCAGCATCAAGAAGAAGGTGAAGATCCTTAATCGTCCAGGCATCAAGCAACCTTAAATCAAGCACCAGTAAGGGGTGAATAAGTGAACGAGCCTTTTCCTCTGCAGCTTCAAGGTCGCCAAGCACATGAAATGTATCGTTGTCCTCTAATTCAAGAGTTGCTTGAAGGTGTCTTGCCCAACTTTGGAGAAAAGGTGAGCTTTTGAACTCTTCTAAACTCAGAAAAAGCACATCGAGGCGCTGCCGACCGGCAGTCACTTCAACCCGTGACGAAGTTTGGCGGATACTTGCCATTGGTTGAGCCTTTTCTTTCTCCGGTAAAATATTCTTTTCAAAACGAAACCAAAGTAGATTTATACGTTTTGATTTTCAGTTCTAAAAGTGTTTGCTTCTTTCTCCAGTATATTTGTTGAAAGGCGCTTTGTCCCGAAGAACTCCCAAAATAAAGCAAGAAACAAAGAGTCTCCTTTAGTCTTCGCGGTTTCGCATCCGGAGTCTTTCAACGTGTCCACCCCATAAGAGCTTTGAGCGTAAATGATCATAAAAGTCCGGTTTTTTTTGCTCAAATAAGGTATAGGGTTTGTGGAAAGCTCGAATGATCAAAGTATCACCGACTTCTAAGGTAGAAAAATCCTGGCCATCAATAGTCACCCCTATTTCTTCTCGAGCTTCAACAACTTCCAGCTCTATCTCATGAGAAGAAGGGATCACCAAAGGACGCACTGCTAAAGTATGAGGACAGATTGGAGTAAGCACGATGGCTCTGATTTCAGGGTCAAGTATGGGGCCGCCAGCGCTTAAAGAGTGGGCTGTTGATCCTGTCGGGGAAGCCACAATCACGCCATCAGCGTGGTATTGTGTGACATAGTTTCCATTGATACGGCATTCCAGATCAATTAAACGGGAAAGCTTGCCAGAAGATACCACCGCATCGTTAATGGCAAAATGTTCTTCGTTCCGACCATCATGATGTTGAATCTCAACATGCAGAATAATGCCCTGGCGAGCTTGTAGGTTCGATGGCAAAGTTGGGGCTAAAAGTCCTTCAAGGTTGATTAAAAGTGCTGGCAAATCAAAATTAGCTAAAAAACCAACCTTGCCAAAGTTAACCCCAACAACAGGGACTTGGTTTTCTCTCATGGTTCGAATCGCTCGAATAATGCTGCCATCACCCCCGAAATTAATCAAGAGATCAAAGTCAAGCTCGCATAATTCTAAAGACTGGTTTGTGCAGACCTTGACATCTTCTGCAAGGTCTTTTGCCAGTGGCAAAGTTTGCTGAATAGCATGTCGAACATTAGGCCTGTAGCCATCTCCATAAAGGATGATTCGCTTTTTTTGATGTTCTTCCATACCCTTTATCCGTTCTTGTGCTTTTGTTTTGCTTGACTTTTGGTTTTTAGGACAAATCTGAGCCCACGCCGATTTCAACAGCTTGAAAGCGAGCTGGGCTTGAACCATGAGACATAGCTGCCACTTGCATCGGTTGTCCTTTGCCACAGTTAATCACGCCCCATAAATCCCAGTGATCTTGATTTCCAATCGCATCGCAGCTGCGCCAAAATTCGGGCGTAACCCCCTGGTAGGTCGGGTTTTTGCAAATTCCAACAATCTTGCCATTGCGAATAATCCGTCCAAGCTCACATCCAAACTGAAAATTCAAACGCATCTGATCGATTGACCACGAACGATTGACTTCCATTAAGATGCCATCTTTTGTTTCTGCGATCATTTCCTCTAGACTCTCTTGGCCAGGCATCAAAGAAAGGTTTGGAATGCGGGTAATGGGCATGTGATAAAAGCGTTCAGCTCGACTACAGCCATTTGACTCAGAGTTTCCAATAAGCGGAGCACTCTCACGAGTCGTTAGCCACTGCTTATGGATCCCATCTTGAATAACGTGAAAACGCTGGGCAGGCACCCCATCATCGTCATACCCAAGACTGGCAAGTCCGCCAGCAAGGGTAGAATCAGCAACCAGGTTCACTTTTTCACTGCCATAGCGAAACCCCTTTTTGTGAATTCCAGGCAACATAAAGCTGCGACCGGCAAAATTAGCCTCAAAACCTAAAACTCGATCAAGCTCATTAGCATGCCCAACCGATTCATGAATTTGAAGGGCCATCTGAGGACCGTCAAGAATCAAAGTTTTCTTGCCTTGAGGACAATCTGGAGCTTTTAAAAGCGCTATTGCTTCATCCCTGATCCGCTCAGCATTTTCAAGCAAGCCATAATGAGCAAGCAGCTCATAACCCATTGACTTATAGTTTCCACCCCAGCTTTGAGGATAGCTGCGCAACTGTGCTTTACCGCCCTCACTAGCCCAGACGCTGTAGCCAGCACCTGAGTAGAGGAAATCCTGCTCAATCAAGCTGCCTTCAGTATTCCCAAACCATTGGTGTTTTCGTTTAAATGCCATACGACTATGGGCGACTTTAATCGCTGATCGTTTCCTTAGAACCTGATCAAGCTGCGTTAAAAACTCCAGCTTTTCTTCAAGGGAAACCTGAAAGGGGTTTATGGCATAAGGAGTGGCCCAGTAATCCTGGCAAGCTTTTGCAGGAGCCAGTACAACATTTTCGGCCTTGCACAGACTGGAAGCTTCTGCAATTTTCACCGCTTGCTGAGCTGCTTGTTTAATATTGCTGTCATTGAGTTCAGGAGTAGAGGCAAACCCCCAGGCTCCATCTTTGAGCACTCGGATTCCAATACCAAAACTTTCATTTTCCTGAATTTCTGAAAGTTGAGCATTGCGTAAACCAAGCGCCTGCTCACGCGTGGAAACCAGCCGAACATCTCCATAGCTTACCTTAAGCGAGCTTAGAGCATCAAGAGCAAGCTTTACTCCATGTTTCATGGGCTCTTGCCACTTACCCTTTCTACGAAATTTTGGAACAGGTCAATTTTGAATAACCTTCTTGTGTTTTGCTTTATGAAAACGATATTGTTGAGAATTCTGCACATAATCAAAGTATAGTAGAACTATTGTGTGAACGAAAACTCTTGTTGTAAATAATTATCACGCACAGCTTCTTTATACTTTGTTGCATTTGAATTCAATGTATTAAGCTTTCAGTCGTATAGATGATTGATAAAATCAATACAAAGAGAAACCTTGAACAAAGATGCGTTCAAAGATGAACTCAAGGTAAGCCCCCAAGGCCTTGCCCTTTGAATTTATAACGCTTTGCATAGGTGTAAATGAGAATCAGTCAGAAAGGTATTTATCCATCATGTTCTTTTTCACAACACGATACAAACTTCTTTTCACATTGGGATTTTTTGGAGTAAGCATTCTTTTTTTACTTTTTACAATAACTCCAAAACATAAACTTCTGGCAAAAGAAGGAACAGACGACGACAAGAAACTCAAAGAACGCCAATCGCTTCAAATTCCAGCAGCTCTTTGGAAAGATGTTCTTAAAAAAGTTGGTTTTGAAGGTAAAACACTCGGTTATACAGATCAGGAAATGAAGCATTTTCCGAGCGATGAAAATCGTATTGATTTCATCTATGAACACTTTCAAGACGCCCTTAAACTTCCTGAAACCAGTGCTGCTTTTGCTCAAGGTTTAATGCAAAGCAACTCCAGTCTTGGCCAGGCCAGTGAGGTTTTCTTAACACCACTTTTTGGCTCCACAGCACTTCAAAGCACAGAGCAAAGCGAATTTACTTCACTCCTGCCAGGAAAGAAAACTTGGGGAGCCCAATGGGCCCCGGAAGAAGCTGATACACAAAAAGCTTTTGAAGCCATTGTAAACTTTTGTCAAGAACAAGGAGTCGCAGAGGCCCTTAGTGAGGAACATGAGAAAAACTGGAGTCAACTCCCAGAAGATTACCAGCGTTTAGTCGTGCGCCTTGTCTTTGGAAGTCTGGTTGCCAGCGAATATTTCACTCAAGCCTACGATTACAAATTCTTTAAAAATAATGTTTTCAGCCAGGCTCAAAAAGAGCGCTTGTTCCGCGGGAACCTTCAAGACTTGGCACTTGCACCATGGAAATCTGCACGTGCCCACCCTGATGCCATCAAAGCTCTTCAGCATATTGATCTTAAAAAGCTTGGTTTTGGAGTTTCGCTCTACTTAGCCCATCTTGATTTCGCTCTCCAGGAGTTTCAAACAGCAAAGCCCAAAAAATTAAAACAGGAACTTCGTTTTGAGCTGAACACTCCCATTGGATCGCTGCTCCTTGGCCGATTTAAGGAATACCAGAATTCCAATAAATACGCTATCGTGATCGAAGCGGGTGAAGATACGCACTATACAAAGCTTCATTCCTCAAAATATCCTTTTGAAGCTCCAATCTCGACCCTGCTTGACCTTTATGGAGATGACCAATACGAGGGCCGGGCTGCTTATGGCTGTTTTTCTTTGAGCGTCTTACGAGACCTTGAAGGTGATGACAAATACACCTGCAAAGGCCCAGGGCTTGGTTGTGGTTTTTTTGGAGCAGGGCTTCTGATGGACCATGAAGGCAACGATCATTATAGTCACTCCAAACTCTATGGCCAGGGGGTGGGGCTTGCTGGATTAGGCTTACTTGCTGATCTTAAAGGCGATGATACGTATGAGTGTGGTGCTTATGCTCAAGGGTTAGGTCTTACCGGTGGTATTGGCATTCTTTTTGATCAAGCAGGCGCTGATGCATACAAGGCTTCTGATGACACCATTATTTCTGAAGCTTATGGAAACCGTCCCTTATCAATGTCTCAGGGCTGTGGCACTGGAAGGCGTGCAGATTTTGGTGATGGCAAAAGCTTATCTGGCGGCCTTGGAGGGTTAGTTGATGGCGGTGGCGATGATACCTACTATGCCAATATCTTTTCCCAGGGCATGGGATATTGGTGGGGTTATGGCTTTCTTGAAGACCTTGGGGGAGATGATAGTTACCGGGGCTTGTGGTATGCTCAAGGTATTGGTGCTCATTTTGCCCTTGGGAATTTCAGTGATCTTTCAGGAAACGATAGCTACAACAATGATGCGGTCGTTTCCCAGGTTCTTGGTAATGGGCGCGATGCCAGTATCGGAGTCTTTTTTGACGGAAGTGGAGATGATAGCTATGTGATTCCAAATCGTGCGGCTGGAGAAGGAGATCTTAACGGAATTGGTCTCTTCTGGGATCGCCAGGGCAAAGATACGTATCGTGTTCAAGGGCAAAAACCACTCAAAAGAACCCCATGTATCGGAGCTACCAGCACGGAAAAAAATGCGGATAAGGGTTTCCGAGGCAAGATGCCAACCATTGGAGTTTTTCTTGATACTGGAGGAGAAGATAACTATGACGGCACAGGTTATCTTGCTCCTAAAAAGCAAACATCAGAAGAGTTCTTGGCGAAAAATAACCACGAGTGGTTCCATAACAACCAATTTCCTCTTGTGGGCTTTGGGGTAGATAACGAAGAATTCTCTGATCTTAAAGAAGAATAGAATTCTCCTGCGTTGAAGAGTAGCCGGAAATGACAGCTGACGTAAAAAAACAAACACTAGAGATCAAAGAAAGCTGTATTTTATCTTGTATTTCACAAACAGAGATTGATCCTGCTCTGGCTTTTATGCCTCTTCAAAATGGGCTTTCGCTCTTCGATTGGAATTATCAGCGCTTAGAGCAATGTCTCTCGATTTTTCCCAACTGCTCTGTATTCGCAGAAGATAAGCTTCTGCGTCAGGCCTGGAAAAATAAAAAGATTCCTCTTCTTCAACCAGGGCAGCTGAACGATTTTGAGCTTAATGATTCAGTATTTCTCTCGTTTTACCACCCCTTTATGACTCTGCCGGCTATCCTGGCTATCCTAGAGCACGCAACAGGGTATAAAAAACTTCAGACTCTTAAAAAAGCTGGCTATCATCCTTCACAAGCTTTTGTCCCCCGACAAGGTTGTATGGATTTTCGCTGGCAAAAAGAGGAGCCTTACGCAAAAACGCTTGGCCAGCAAAACTATTATGAAAAGAGTGATGCGCTTACTTCTTTCCATCCAGAAGCAGATAAAGATTTTGCCCATGCTATTCTCAGTGATATTTTAGCTTTTGAAGTTCGATCTTCCGAGGACCTTAAGCTTTTGGGGCTTACTCTCCATTATAAACCTCAGTTGCTTGAAAACCTTGAGAAATCTATTGAAATTGCAGCTTGAAAGGGTTCTTTTTTGTGCTTCAGATAGCAATCCAGCTGCCCTCTTCTCCTCAATACCTTCCAGGTAAAGGGTTTCTCCCTCCAGGAAAGTGGGAGTTCTTTGGAAAGTCGTTGCTTGAATATAATATTCGGCTTGCTCTCAAGTTCAGTGCTCCAAAAACAACTTGGATTCTTCATCAGCAACCTGACGAAGGCGTTTTTGAGATGGTTGAACGCTTCGGCGTCAGGGAGCTTCAAACCTTCCATTGGCTTGAAAAAATGGCTGAAATAGGCTCAAAAGCCCTTCCAGAAGATATTCTTATTCTTTTGCGCTCTGAATTTTTGCTTTTGAACGGCGAACAAACGTTGAAAAAGGCTCAATATGCCCTGCAAAGGACACCCGCGGTTCACCACGTTGAACCAGCCTTCCCCTTGAAAAGTTCGACCCTTCACAAGCTTATTCATCTTCAGCCTGCCCAAAAGGAAGGCGGAGACAGCCAAAAACTTTCTTCTCCTTCAGAAACCCTGGGAATCCCATGTCCTGCCTTTGAGGCCCATCGACTTCAAAGCTTTCACAAGCTTTCAAAAGCTCATAACCAAAAACGCGGATTTTTATGGGTTTCTCAAAACGATATTGTCAACCTGCTTGACCCTTTTGATCGTTTACGAGCCCTGCCCATTTTTCAAACGCTGGCTTCACCTCTTGTTAGAGTTTAAAAAGAGCAAGAAGCGATAAAGAGCTTGTGAAGATAAGCTAGATAAAAAAAGAATTTTCGCTACAATGAGGGGAGTGAAAGCTGATCCTAAAGCTTCAATCCTGAGATCGCATCAGTGCTAGGAAAAGACGTGACAAAAGCAACTCAAGTTGAACTTCTCTTTGGAAGAATTGCTGTTTCCTGCGGTTTTATTACTCCTGCTCAGCTTGATCAGGCCATTGAAGAGCAGGCTCAACAAAGCGAAACAAATCACCTGGGTCGCCTGATGGTCGAGCTCTCCATGCTGACTGAAGAAGAGCTTATGACCGTGCTCGCCATTCAACGAGAGAATCGTTCACGGGTTGAAACAAGCGATCCTGTTCGTACCCTTGGGGCAAATCTTGGAACGCTTGCAGTCCAGCAAAATCTTTGTACTGAAGAAGAGGTTTATGCCTGCATTCGGGAGCAGGCTCAGATGGAACGTTTTAACCTTTTTTTCAGGCTCGGTGAAATTATGGTCAGCAAAAATATTCTGAGCGCTGAAAAGGTTCGTTCCCTGCTTGAAGCCCAAAATATAACGATTCTCGGTTGTCCAAGCTGTTTTTCTAAATTTAATGTTGTTCACTATGACTCAAAAACAAAGGTTTCCTGTCCCAAATGCGGAGTCGATACTTTTCTGGAAGAACCTCGCAATCTCACCTCTATCAAGGTTGACGATCAATTTTCATCAACCTCAGAAAATTCTCTCGATAACCTATCTTGAGAGGCTTGATTCTGAATCAAAAACCCTTTTGGTTTAAAAGCTGAAGTTTCCTTTATACCATCTTTACCCAAGCTCAAAATCTTGGCTTTTTTCACCCAACGGAAGAAATAAAGCCTGGCGGGAAAGGCCTTTTCTATTTATAAAAGGAAGAAGTAAGAAATTCTAAGGTTACATATATGTTATGGTGATAGAACCATGGTTAAAAGTTATAAACTCTCAGCCTGAAAGCATGTGCACTTTGGCACTCAACCTGAAGCAATCTGCTTTTATTTCAGGTTCAATGCTTTGTCTCCCGTCAAATCGAAAGGAAGAGTCAGTAATATGCTCTATAAGCACATTCTTCTATTCTTATTACTTTGTTCTTTTGGAATAATTCTGACTCTCCAGGATCAGAAGCTTTTTAATCCGGACTTTGCTTATGCTCAGGAGAACCCACTCCTCCTTGCCCCCCGAGCTGGAGAAGTTATACAGGGCAATGCCCCATACGAAATTATACTCTCTGGTGCTCAGGCTGAAAAAGTTGCCTTCCGGGCTACGCTCTCAGATTCCTGGCAGGACCTGAGAATACTTGCTTCGGAAGAAGGGGATACTGCTTTGCTTAAGGTCAAGCTTCCTCGATATAATAGCAATACGGCACAGTTACAGGTGACTCTTAAGGACGGAGGCATTCTTTTTTCGGATCTTTTCACCATTGATTCTGTTCCTCCTGAAAGCAGGGTTGTCGGGATCCCTTATCTTACTGAAGGCAAAATCAAAATTCCTTTTTTTGCCCAAGGTCCCGATCTTCAATCTCTCCATCTTGCTCTTCGCTCTCAAAATGGGCAAACGTGGGAAAGCTCAAGTTTATCTCCAACCCAAGCCATCCAGGAAGGCTTTTCTATCTCTGTTCAAGATGGGCTTTATGATCTTACTCTGCTTGCTCAAGACCAGGTCGGTAATGTCGAAACAAAGATCAAACCAGACCTTGAAAACTTTCTTGTTGACACAACGCCCCCAAAGCTTGGGCTTGAGGTCGAAATGTCTGAAAATTATGCTAAAGGGGGGCAGCGGGTTAAAGTGCGCTATCACGCTGATGATTCTTATATTGACTCTCAAACCCTTACTTTTGAATACCTTTCCAATGGTAATACGGTAGGCTATGTGGACCCTGGTCAGGATAAAACCCATGGAGAATTTGACTGGGAGCTTCCTCGGGAAGACTATGAAGATGTCCGCTTGCGTTTCAGCGCTCGGGATCTTTCTGGGAACCTGAGTACTCTAGAAAGTAAAAGTTTTGCTCTTTTTGGACAATCTCCTCACGCCGTTATTGTAGGTGAACGGGCAGGAGGAGGAGACCAGGTTATCTTCAAAATAGATTACGTCCATAGCGAAGCTTTAAAGGTTGCAAATCCTGACTTTTCGTTACATATCTACGAAGGAACCTGGAATGAAGAAGCAGGTCGTTTTGTATGGGATACTGAAAATCCCATACGAGATGCTGCTTTTGTTGACGCAGATCGCAGCGAGATCCGTCTTGCTGTTGATCGACAAGATAAGGCTTATTGTGCACGTCTTTATTTCGGCCCAGAGAACAACCTCAATGAAGAAGAGCCCCATGCTTCAACAGAGCCTGAATCAATCTTCATTGGCCTTGACCGATTGCAACGTGTCACTCTCGTTGACCTTCCTCTTGAAAACAGAATTGTTCGTTCATCACAAGCTCTTGAACTTCAGTATACTGTTTCTGAGTTTGTGCCACGAAACGCTCAGCTGATCCTGGAGTACTCCAATAATGGCGGACGGAACTGGAAGGCTATTACCGAAGAGCCTATAGCTGTCAGCCATGGTTTAAACACCTATAGCTGGAAAATCCCCGAAGCAGATTTAGCCTACGGTGTTTTGCGAGCTGTCACTGAAATTTCAAAATCAGGGGTTATCTACCGAGTTCAGGATCTCATGGAAGGAGGCATTGTTGTCGATGACCTTCCCCCCCTTGAGGCCAAAATCATTCGAGTTATTGATGAAAATAAGCGTCCTTTGAAGCCCGGGCAGTACACCAATTCAAAAGAACTCTCCTTTGAGTGGCGAGCCCTTGACGACGGAGCTTCTGGGATTTCCCACGCTCATTTTTGGCACGCATCTTCTCAAGAGAGCGAACAAACAGAACTTCAGTGGAGTAATCTTCACCCTGGAGCGACAGAGCCAGACAGGCTGCTTCCTTCCGCTGGAATTTACCGTTTCCAACCGGAGCGTGAGCCGCAAGCCTTGAGACGCTTTGCTTTTGATTTGCAGGTTTTTGATTATGCTGGAAACTCAAACTTTGAAAACGATAAGCCTGCCATTGATCAAGTGCCAAAGTGGAATTTTTTCGTTGATTACCAGGCTCCAGAGGTCAGTCTTCATTCTTATTTGCCGGTTGCGGATAAACTTAAGGTTGGAGATATCGTGACTCTAAGCTGGGAGGCTTCTGATGACACTGTTGATTCTCTTGGAAGCTCGCCTGTCAGCATATATATGCGCAACCATGAAGGAGAAATCAATCTTTTGGAAACAGGGCTTTCGCCATATGGGGTCAGTGCAATAGAAGTTCCAGCAACAGCAAGCTCTTCTTTGCAATTTTTTGTGGTTGCAAGAGACCAGTCGGGCAATCAAAGCAGCTTTTCTGCTGAAGGCATAGCCACACCTGTTTATCAGCTTTCGCGCTCAGTTGTGCCAGAAGTCAGCCTTGCCCTGGAGGCGCAGACGGATTTTGATGAAAATCTTTCCTTTAGCTGGCAGGCAAACCGCATTCCCGTAGAAGATCTCGATCAGCTTTTACTGTGGCGGAGTGATGATGGTGGAAAAACCTGGCAGCTTGAAGAAGTTTACTCAGTGGCAGAAGGGCTCCTTATCTACGAAACCCCTTCCAAGGACGGACGTTATGCTTTTTCCCTTACAGGCCTTTCTAAAAAGGGGCTGGAAGAAGCAGCTCCTCTTTACCCCAGGGACATCGAAGCCTCCCTATTCATTGATCGTGAAAGCCCAGAAATAGAAACGAAGCTTACGCCCGATAAAGGACGCTTCTTAATCGGAGGGGAAACTCCAAACCTGCGCCTTAGGGTCAGCGATCCTTCCTTTCAAAAAGAAGGCGTTACCATAACATTGAAAATTGAGCAGAAGGAAGAGACTAAAACTCACTCACTTTCAAGCTTGGGACTCGAAAATGAGACCTGGGCAGAGGTTGCAATTCCTGCAGAAGAGCCTGGGAATTATCAGATCATGATAGAGGCTCGTGACCGTTTTGGGAATGCTTCTACTACTGAAGTGAGTTACCAGCTTTTAAGTCCTTTAAATCATAAAGTCCTTGGTTTTTCCGAAGATGCTCCTTATTACACCCGTTCGCAGCGTATGCTCTTCTGGAACCTGCCGCAACTCCCTTCAAAAGACGAAGAGTTTCTTACGCTTTCGTTTCAGCGCTTGGAAAAAGGTCAGGGAGAGTGGCAGCCAGCTGGGCCGCTTCAAAAATTTGCAGACCATGTTCCAGACACTGGTCGTTTTTACCTTGAAACGGGATTACCTGAAAAAGAAGGTTTTTATCGCATTGCTTTGGAGGTTGAAGGGGATCCTTTGCAAGGGGCAACCTATTCCAAAGTGTTTTATGTCGAAAAACCCGAGCTTAAGGCAAAAATTGGAAACCCTGAGGATTTAAAGGTTCGCGGTATTCGTGAGTATCCTTTAGATATTGTCGTTACGCATAAAGAACGTCTTTATGAATTGCCTCCTCAAAAGTTAGCTTTCTTTTATCGTTTTTATCCTCCAGGTTCAGAAACGCCACTTTACCCTGATTGGGAAGAGCAGGAAGTTTCTCTTTCCTATTGGGAATCGCTCTTAGAAGAAAGCAACGAAGTAGAGCTTGGAACGTACAAAAGTAATTTTCTTCCTTTTATGGGTGAAGGAAGATACGAGATCATTCCTTTTTTCCAAGATATTTATGGATTCAAAACATTTGAACCGAACCAGGATTCTGAACCAGATAGAATCCTGACTTTTGATGCTGGCGCTCCGCAGGTTGAGCTTCACTATAAAACTCCTGAGCTTCTCTTTTTCAAAGCCTATGATCCTTTTTTAGATGCTTCGAGTTTAGTTTTCGAAGCCCGACTTAAAGAGGTTGAAGAGGATTGGAAGCCTGTTTATCTCGAACCAGACTTAGAACAAAGCGCGGATACTGTTGCTGGGTTTTATAATCTTGAGACATTTGCAAATGCGGAAGACCATGAATTCAGAGTTCGGATTTGGGATGCTGTGGGCAACCTTGGTTATGCTCAAGCAACCTCTAATTATTACCCTGGAGGTGTTGATTACCGGGCTCTCCAAGCCACAGAAACCGAGGGGTCGCAAGAAAGCTATACCGGACCAAACCTTTCACGTCGAGCAGATTTTCAGATTGTAACGGCAAGCAAAAACCTGTGGCCAGAAGGCCTTCAAAGCATCACGCTTTATTGGAGAAAGGTGACTCCCATGAACCTTGCTCCAAGATGGCAGCATCAGGTTCTTCCTTTGCGTTTTGTGGATAAAACTCAAATCACCCTGCCCTTTCATGCCACGAGTTCTGGCTTATATCAATTTATCGTCGCAAGCCGTTCCCGGGATGATAGGGTTGAATTTGAAGGTGAGCCAAAACTTGACACGAAGCCTGAGCTTGAAGTTTTCGTTTATACCAAAGGTTATATTCTTGATGTGGCTCCTCTTTACCGAGCTCCTGAGAACATTGACTATACCCATGGTTTAGAAATTGTTGAGCGTGTTGATCCGGGCCAAACTTACAGGCTTCAGTGGAGTTTGCTTTCCGATGGGCCTGTTGCAGAAACGACAAAATTCTTTCTTTCGCTCAGTACTGATGGCGGGAGAACTTGGGGAATAGAGGAAGAAATTATTCCAACAGAAACCCAGGAGCTTGAGGGGTCTTACTTTAATCCCCACGGCTCTGAAATGATAGATGAGCTTTTCCTCCAAAACCGCTTCTTTTCGTATGACTGGCAGTGTCCTTCTGAGGCAGGGCTTAGTGATGATGCGCTTGGAGTCTTAAGAATCAGAAGTGTTGAAATATCTCAGGGGCTTCCTGAGCTTGAACGCAAAGGGCTTTCCCCGCACTTCTTTATTGGGACTCTTTATAGCCAGGTCGAAGTTCAAACAGGAATCGATTACTATACAGAAAAAATCAAAGACGCAAAAAAATCCTTGGAGCTCGAAGATTACGAAGAGGCTTTGCGCCACCTCTCCGATGCTCGTCAGGAGCTTGATACTTCAGACGTTAACGAACTCTTGGCAGACGTTTATGAAAAACTTGGTGATCAGATCCGAGCAAAACACCATCGAGACCATGCGAAAGCTCTTGATCAATAAAGGACTTTAAGTATGGAAGGAATATCTTTGCTCGTTGTAAATTTTATATTGGAGTGTTAAAAGTATTGTGATCGATGGCAGGGTAGCTCAGCCGGTTAGAGCGACGGTTTCATAAGCCGTAGGTCGCGGGTTCAAGTCCCGCCCCTGCTACCAGTCTTATTTCCTGCTTCAAGCAAAGATGGAGACTTCAAGGTCTCATTTAAAGCACTCTGTATTTGCTTAGCACTTTTTGAGAAGCGAAAAACCATGAAAAGCCTTTTAGCACAAACTCAAACGAATCAGGTCCCGTTTATTCCTCCATACTATCGTCCTTTCAGTCACTTACTCAAAGCTTACTACCCAAACGATAAGGTTTATAAGGTTACGATCGATGCTGGCATGACCTGTCCAAATATTGATGGCACAGTGGCTCAAGGCGGTTGCACCTATTGTGATAACACTAGCTTTTCTCCTGCTTTTCGTGCAAAGCAACCTTCAATTCGAGAACAAATTAATTCGGGTTCAAGCTTTTACCAGGAGCGCTTTGGAGCCAAACATTTTCTGGCTTACTTCCAGACCTTCTCAAATACCTATGCCCCCATTGATCGTTTAAAACGACTTTATGATAAAGCGATGGCCCATCCTGCCATTGTGGGCATGTCTATTGGGACTCGTCCTGACTGCATCGATTCAGATAAACTGAAACTGATTCAGAGCTATAAGGACGAAGATCCAAGCCGCTTGATTTCTATCGAATACGGCATGCAAACCATGCATGATCAAACTGCAGACATCATCAATCGAGGCCATGACCATGCTTCTACCGTCCAGGCTATAGAAGCAACCCGCGAGCTTGCCCCTGACATTCATCTTTGTTTGCATATTATTATTGGTTTGCCTGGCGAAGATCACGACATGATTCGGGCTTCAGCTGAAGAGTGCGGGCGTCTGCGCCCTGATAGTGTGAAAATTCATCATTGCTATGTTTATGATCGCACGGAGCTTGCTGACGACTGGCGCGCTCAAAAATACCGGGCTTTGGATTTTGAAGAATATATTGGACTGGCGGCCGATGTGCTTGAGCGTTTGCCTGCAAGTACTTTTGTTCAGCGCTTAGTTGGAGAGATCAATGCTCATGGAGTACTGGCTCCTCAATGGGGGAAATCGAAGCTGCAAGTTATGAGCGCTATTTCTGAAGAACTGCGAAGGCGTGGTACACACCAGGGGTATCGGTGTACATAAATTCTTGACCAACTGTGCCTCCAAAAAATCTTAAGTTCGAGCTCATAGAACTCGGAATACCCTTGTATAAAACTTGCCGAAAGCCTAAAAGCGACAAAGGTTGCTGGGAATACCTTTAAAACATATCCCATAGAATTATGGCAGAAGTTACGTATTTGAAAGGAAAACAATGGACTTCTTTATTGATACTGCTGATGTAGCTGAAATTCAACAAGCAAAAGAGTTTGGCATTCTTGATGGCGTTACAACCAATCCCTCATTGATTGCAAAATCCGGTAGAAACTTTGAAGAAGTCGCTCGGGAAATTATTGGGCTTGTCGATGGTCCTGTTTCAGTTGAAGTAACAGGCACGACCAAGGCAGATATGCTTGAAGAAGCCCAGCGCTTTGCTGCCTGGGGGGATAATGTCGTGATTAAACTGCCTTTGATCGAGGAAGGGTTGAAAGCCTGTCAAGCACTTACCCAGGAAGGGGTAAAGACAAACGTGACCCTTTGTTTTTCTGCCACCCAGGGGTTGCTTGCTGCCAAAGCTGGTGCGACCTATATTTCGCCTTTTATTGGGCGAATTGATGACATCAGCTATCAAGGCATGGATCTTATTCGCGAGCTGCGGATCATTTATGATAACTATGGTTTTCAGACTAAAATTCTGGCGGCCTCGATTCGCAATCCTCTTCACGTTAAAGAAGCCGCTTTAGTTGGAGCAGACGTATCAACGATTCCTTTCAAAGTTTTATCTCAACTTGCAAGTCACCCCTTGACAGATATCGGGCTTGAGCGTTTTCTTAAGGATTGGCAAAAAGTTGAAGGAAAAGCTTAGGGTATCGTAAAGCTCAAAGTACTCTTGAACTTGAAATCAAAAATTTATGACTCTTTTAAACACTGTTGAACGCTCTTTTTCATTGGCAGGCTCCCTGCTTGTGATTGGAAGCTTGACGTTTCCCTTTGTTCTCGCTTATTTAGTCTCGGTCTATGAGAACCGACTTCTCTGCTACTTTAGTGAAGGCAAAGAGCTTTTAAGTAAGGGACAGATTATCGGCAGTGTTTTAAGCAGTGGCTGTGTGCCTTTGTTTTTTTTAAGCTTCGGGCTTTTAGGTTTGGCAAAACTCTCAGATGTGCTTGGTTTTACTCAAGATACAAACGCAAGCCCCTTTGAATCATTGAGCTATACCTTGATTGCATTCGTGTTTGCAGCTCTTTGCTCTGTATTTTTTACAGTGCTGCTTCACTTACGACTTTTGCGCTCAAAGCTTCAAGATGATTTGGCTCTGCATAAACTCTTTCGGCGCTGGCTGATTGCTTTGAACGTCACTGCCCAACTCTTCATTCAAATCCTCTTTTGGGCAACCCTCTGGATTTTTCCAAACCTTGTGAACCTTCAAGTCACATAGGTATCTAGGGTTATAATAACGATAAAAGGGAAAGCCAAATGAGGCTCTCCCCTTGTATCTGTTTTCGACAGCTCGGTTAGTCGAGCTCCAGGATTTTAAGCTTGTTACGGTGATCAGGATTGGGCGTTGCAACACTGCCTGTCATACCAGGCAGAAGAATCGGAGCTGAAGCAGCATCAAATGCTTCGGCGCTGCTTCCCGCTAGAGCAAACCCAAATCCACCTCGATTTCCAAATACAATATTGGTCAATCTGCTGAGAGCATCGTACATATCAATTCGTTGTTCGTGGATTACGATGGCCACATCATCTCCATCGGTAACGGCATCATAGCCAAATGAGCCAATGCCTCGGGCACAGCTTAACTGAGGCATACCAGCTGGAGGTGTGCAGCCAGGAAGCTCTTCTGCTTGAGTCAAACGCAAAACCCGAGGGGCACTGCCACTGTCAAAATCATCCCAATGCAGGCTATGGAGTTCTGTACCCCAAATTTCCGGTGAAAGATAAAGCACATCAAGGCGTCGTAAGCCGTTTTGCTCACGTAAATGAACGCTTGGCATGAAAGAACCAGCCCGCCCACCAGAGGCAACTTCTGTAAAGGAAGTTCCTGCGTTTTGACGGTGCATCAGATGAACCCCGTCAGATTTCTCATAGGCATAGAAGATCTCAAGGTCAGGCCCTGAGCCCCAAAGCGCTACACTTGGGTCGTTCGGAACAATTTCTCTTTCGCTGTCAATCAGGATGTCATTGCCTTGGGAAGAGCCAGCAGAACGGATAAAGCAACGAAATTCACTGGTGTTTTCCCGTACTACACTTATTACTCCTGGAGGAGTGCGGCTATACGTACAACCATAACCAATGACTAAGTCACCAGCATCACTGTATTCAAGATCCATAATGGTTGGGGTAACAAACACTGTTTGCTCATAAATGACCTTTGGATCACTGAAAAGATAGCTGGTCGGTGTATTGTTACTATCAAAACCTTGAGGAAACGCTTCAACCAGCAAAAGCTGAGATTTTGGCTGCGTAAAATCACCTCTTTGGGCCCAATAAAGGATGCCAAGGGTATAATCTGATGCAATCTCAACCTGAACGAGCCTTTCTCCCCAAGAGGAAAAACCGTTGGATTCATCAACGTAGTGGAGAATTGGAAAGCTTGCACCGCGATCAAGACTGAGGTCAAGGCGTACAACTCCATCTCCAGTATAAACAATACCTAAGACGTTGCCACGGCTGGCAATTTCCTGATCTCTCCAAAACCCCGTATCAAATGAAGCCGAAGTCGCTTCGCCACCACTGACATCACCTGTGGCAGGTTCATACTGCAGCCAACGCCTTTTACGATCATAACTATTGGGATTGTCAGGGTTACCATCATAAGTGACAACACTGTAGCGATCCCCTGATACTGCTATGGCAGGCAGACCAAAGTGCCAGGAGTCACTGGAATAAATACAGGTTTCTGTAAGGATTTCATCTTCTACAGCGATTGGTTCAAGGTTAATAGCGCTGGGAAAAGCGGCAAGCTGCATACGAACTCCGATGGTGAAAAAACCACCGTTTTGATTCGGGGCACGGATAGCAAATACTTGCTCTTGTTCAATTTCTCCACGTAAATCCAGGCGTGCAAAACCATCACCTATGATCCTGATCCACTCTCCTTCGTAGACCAGACCAGGCCCATCAAGCATAACCCCTTCAACAGCAATGCTTTCAGCCCCAAAGGTTGGAACTTGGCCACCGGCTTCGATATGGGCTATCTGCAGCTCTGTGCGACCGATATTGCCAAAGCTGGTGCCAACAGCCGAGAAGCTGAACCCACTTTGGAGTGGTGTAGTGAGTTTATAGACTTGATCAAAGCCCGTGATACCAAGACTTGCCAGACGGGCAGAACTGACCTGGCTTGTTATGGTGTCTTGAGTTTCTGGTTCGATTTCACTCATACCAGCTGCCAGTGCAACTTCTGCGGTGTTGATATCTGGGATGTTTATGGGGAAATCAACGGGGAAAGTGTTGGGAGGGATGAGTCCTCCCAAGTCACCACTGTTTGTATCCGCAAGACCAGTATCGCAAGCACTGATGCCAAAAGAAAGGAAGAAAGAGCAGCACAAGAGAAAAGTGCTACCTATAATCCCAGGTCGAAATGCCATTGTGAATTTCCTTTGCGTTTGTTTGTTCTATGAAATCAAGGTTTAAAAAATAAAGGTCAGAAAATTCTTTCCACTCACAGTCTATAGTTTCAGGATTTTTCATCGAGCTCTTGAGCTTATGCATATACCCAAAAGCTGATTCATGAAAGAGTGATAAGCAAGGAGCAAAATAAATGCCTATTCAAAAGTTCATCCAACAGTTAAGTTTGATAGCATCTTCTGATCTTCCTAAGTGATTTTATTGTAGTATTTTAAGATCTTTTTTCCTGCCAAAAAAAGATTGTTAAGACTCTCTAGCCCTCTCATGTTTTTGATCATGTCTACAATGTTACCATGTGGTTATGCTTTTCTGTTACCTTTCTATTCACCTTTTTATGCCTATATGCACACGATACCCACAATTTTCTGACAAATTCCTTTTTATGGCAAAACTCTTCGCTCAAAAATGCCGATACTTAAAAGATAAAGGTCTGATAAAGATTCTTATGGAATCGCAGCACTCCAAGTAAGAGGGGCATTTTTGTTGATGCAAGAGGCAATGTCATGAGCTTAGAAGAAGAAATGAAACATTGGGAAACCATCTCGCACCGAGCAATGGAGATCGTTGTCAGCGCCCAAAACCAAATTCATCAGCTTGAAAAGAAACTCAAAAGTCAGCCAGAGCTAAAGCTTTACCAGGACTCAACACAATTGTGTTGAGCTTGACCCAAGACTCCAAAGAGGATGGTCTTATACACGGGAGTTTTGCGACCTTTATCTTGAAGCTCTCAAGTATTTGAGTTTTTCATCGCTTTGCTCCTCAGACTCTTGTCCTAGGAGCGCTTGAAGTATCGGATTGTCTGTAGTAATGCTTTAAGAGCCATCAAAAAGTACGCTTAAGATAACTCTTCCAGTTAAAAGTCTTGCTTCAAAGATGGTTTTAAACTGGTAAGTGAGCCCTCCCTTTTTTACAAGTGATTTCATAAAAAGCTTAAGCTCAAAAAGACTTTTGAAGTGAAGTCGCTGTAAATTAAGACAAATACTATGATTGATCTTCTTAAACATCGTTATGAGCGCTTTCAAGAAATTGAAAGTCTTATTCAAGACGCTGCAGTGATTGCTGATTCAGCCCGTTACGCAGAATTGCTGAAGGAGCGGGGAAAGCTTGAAGAACCAGCGAAGCTTTATCAGGACTATCTGAAACTTCAAAGTGCTATTCAGGATGATGAGGAAATCCTTCAAGACCCAGATAATGAGCCCGAAATCCTGGAGCTTGCCCGAGAGGAACTGGAAGAATTAAAAGAGCAGTTGGCTCTTCATCAGGAGAAAGTGCAGGAAGTCCTGCTCTTGGACGATGAGCTTTCCTCTCGATCTTGCATCCTTGAAATTCGGGCTGGCACAGGGGGTGATGAAGCAAGCCTGTTTGCGAATGATCTTTTTACGCTTTATGAGCGTTTTTGTTCCCGCGAAGGTTTAAAGGTTGAGCTTATGGATCGTGTTGATTCTGAAATGGGCGGGCTTAAGAGTATTGTTTTTCGGGTTAAGGGCGAAGATGCCACGAAGAAGTTGCGCTACGAGGGGGGGACCCATCGTGTTCAACGCGTGCCTGTGACAGAATCCCAGGGGCGGGTACATACTTCTGCCGCAACGGTCGCTGTTTTGCCGGAGCCAGAAACCATTGAAATTGATATTAACCCTGGAGACCTTGAAGTTTCAGCCGCTCGTTCAGGTGGTCCAGGCGGTCAAAACGTTAATAAAGTTGCGTCGAAATGCATCCTCCTTCACAAGCCAAGTGGTATCCAGGTGATGTGTCAGGAGACAAAAAGCTTTCATCAAAATCGTGATAGAGCCATGGACCTTTTGCGTGCTAAGCTTTATGAACAAGAGCGTCTTCGGATTGAAGGCGAACGCAGTGCTGCTCGGGCTTCTATGATCGGTTCGGGGGATCGATCAGAAAAAATTCGTACGTATAACTGGCCTCAAAATCGCTGTACAGACCATCGTTGCAAGGTAAACATGAATCTCGATCAGGTTCTGATGGGTAATCTTCAAGACATTATTCAGGGCATGCGTAAGCTTGAGGTTACACAGCGTCTTCAAGAACTTGAGAAAGCTTTACCAGAATAAACGGACCTCAGGGCAAAGGAAGCCTGGCAGGCTAGAGGGAGCATCAAACTATGGCAAGTGCATATCAGCAAACTCTTATTCTCAAGGAAGTTCTTGGGTTTTCTGAAGAGGATCAAGCTCTGATTCAAGCTTCTATTCCTTCCCTTACTGCTAACATTGGGAATTTGATGGCGCTTCTGGCGGCTAAGTTCTTTCAGTCTCCAGAGGTAGAGGAGACGCTCTTTGATGATGATGCTGATTTGCTCCAAAGCTTTGGTTCTGGCTTTTCGGAGTTCATTATGAAGGTTACGAGTGCAGGCTTCAGCGAGGCTTATTGCGACGAAGTTTCGAGCTTGTGGAAGGGGCTCAGCCAAAAGCCTCCGGCAGCCGCGTATATTGGGGCTCTTGGGTTGACCCAGGAATGGATTAGCACTACCCTTTATGAATCCTTGTGCGCTGAGCCTGAACAGTACCAGCAAACCCTTAAGGCCTGGCAAAAGCTGGCAACCTTGAATCTTCAGTTGCTGCTCTCTTCGTACACATAAGCTTCTTTGGCCACCAAGTCGTTCCGAAACGGAGACTTTGGAGCGAGAGCGGAGTGCCGGGGTTG
>CAZJPQ010000001.1:0-183015 GCA_964548115.1 uncultured Planctomycetaceae bacterium | reverse complement strand
AGCAGGCTCCCTCAAAACTGATGCCTCGATTCTCAGCCCAAGCGCCAAGGGTTGTCAAAGTGCACGTAGCAAGCGAAATCACAAGCAGGTCTGTTGGTGAAAAAGCTTCCTCTTTGTCTGCACCAGGAAGAGCGCTAGTCTTCAAGGAATGACCATCACCAGTCACATGGCAGACAAGACCTCCAGAATAGCTTCCTTGAATCACTCCCATGGCTTTCTCTCCTTGAACCCGCATTCGTCAGAAGACAATAAAACTGGAAACTCCTACTTGAAAGTTGTTACAAGCTCAAGAGCCTTCTTAGACCACCACGACTGAGGCGCCTTCTTTGTATAATCCACAAACAATTCAATACAGCGTTTATTCTTATTCTTACGGTAGATCGTTCCAAGGGAGTAGATAACATCAAGGTTACCTGGATCCTGCTCCAAAGCCTTTTCCAACCGAGCATAGATTTGGTCCTTAAGAACATCCTGATTTTCACCATCCATTAAATAGTAAAAAAGAGCTTGCCGGAAAAGGGTCTGAGGATTCTCTTCTTTTTTGAGCTCAGCCTCAAGCCCTTCACGCTGGGCCTTCAACGTTAAACCATGCATATCTCGAGGAAATTTTGGTTCGTATTTATTTGGAGCAATCCGATATTCAAACCAGATACGACTTTGCTTCTCCATCAATGGAAAGCCTTTAGCTTCTTTTGTAATCCACAGCAGATACTCCTTAATCAGCTGCTGACGAAGCTTAATCATACTGCGAATCTTCTTATTATCTTTAATATCATTCTTGTAACTTAAGATCAGCTCACGATCATTATAGCTTTGATCAACGTCAACACGATAAAGCACAACCGCTGATGCCACACTCCCAAGAATCGAACGAGTGTACATGGTAGGAATTAAAAGACGATGGCCCTCCCAATCATAAATACCTTCACCAATTCCCGGTACAATGAAAAGAGCTGGCTTCCCCTTTCTCTTTACACCCCTGTTATTAAAGAGATTAGGATCCATCTCTTCAATTTCTTCCAACGCCTTATAAGCCTTATCAGGCGTTATTATATCGCGCTCTTCCAAAGGCAAAGAAATCTGCATTGACTTCCCAAGCTTCGATGTCAAACGACCATTGCCCTTAAGCTTACCAACTTCCTCCTCAAGACCAGCTTTAATGTCAATCACTGAAATATTACGAACAGCCGATTTTTCCTGATCAATATCTTTTTCTTTTTGACGCTTTTCATCGCGCAGCTGAATCAACTGAGTCAAAGACTCATCAGACTCCTTATGATAACGGCGAACTTCTTCAGCTGCCTGAGGTTGACGTTCAAGGATAAAATCAATCTGCCCTTGACGCTCCTCCGCCTTCTGGGTTAAAGAAATATAGCGCTGACGCTCTTCCTTACCGGAAAAGCCTCCTTCACGCATCTTCTTCTCCATCATTTTAAAGGTTTCAAGCTCGTTATCAATCTGAGTAAAGAATTGAATCAGCTTCTCCTTATCAGATGGAGTATCCACCAGTCGCTCAACACTACCGTTACGATTCTTAATCGCTAATTCGCGTATTTGAGGTTCCTCTTCAATCGCTGTTTTAATGCGCTCCAGCTGATCATTGAGTTTTTTCAGAATATCAACCTTGCGAATATCCCGATAAGCCTGGTTGATAGTTTGAGTCACATAAAAACACTCACAGCGATCGTTCTTGGGAGGAGTTGGAAAGAAGCTTGCTACTTTTTCACGAGCCCATGCAAAGCCTTCGAGATCTGTAAGTACCCCATAACAAAGGGCATAGCCAAGCCGCTCATCAAATATCAAGTTATCCGGAAGCTCGTTTTGAGGAGTATCCTTTGAAATCAATCCAGAAACACTCTCAGTCATAAGCCGCCAATAGGCCGTATCAAGAGCCGGCTTAATGTCAGTAGGAGTACGATCGCCCCCCTCGGCATCAAGGCTCCCAGCCTCTTCCTTACGAAGAGCTTCCCAGTAGCTTTCCACAATCTCAGCCAGGCGCTGCCAAGCTTCACCGCCGCTCGTCTTACTTGCTTCTTCTGCTGGCTTCACTTCTTCCACACTTAAACTCCTTATGAACCGTCTCTTTTCAAACTCAAAACGATAAAACGGCTTCGCAAATAAGATTTTGCAAAATAGAAATCAACACGCCCCTAGAAAATATCAGGGTTTCAGGTTAACACGCAAGCATAACAGGTGCAAGCCTAAAGCAACAAGAACAAGTATCCTTAGAAGCTCTCTTCAATACAAAAACTCAACAGGGATGAAAAGCAGGTTTAACCAGCGTTTAAACGCTCATCGTTATTTTGATCTCGTAAAAATAAAGCTCAAATGTTTCGACTTTTATAAAAAGCATTTTTTATTCTATCAACCCACTAGAAATAGTATTTTGTAATTGACTGTTACGTCCTATAAAGTATTACTTTATAGGAGCTTTATTTTATTTTTATCATAATTTTGATAAAAATTATTGCACTCCGACATTTTGTCATTGATGTGCGATTTGTAATTTCGTATGGCGGGCGAAGTTATTGCTATTTTCTACACCTTCTCATACATGTGAATCTTTTGGGGACATGATGATTCTATCTCAAAAAAATTTTGTGCTCTTCGAGCATTCTTTTCTCTCTAAAGCATTTCTTTTTTGTTTCTTACTTACCATCTCTCCAACACTTTTAGGCCAGACCTTGGAAGTTCGAGAAACAAACAGTTCTGGTTTACTGCTCAATCATAACGACCCTGCGGCCAGCTTGCGAGATTTTGGAAATCATGGAGTTCATGATGGGAAAACGGGCTGGACTACAATTCACATTGAAAATGCAGGCAATATTGATCTTCAATTAGGAACTCTATTTGCCACGGAAGACTTTAGTGAATTTGAACTTAACGATAGTGGTTGGAAATCGACTCTCAAACCAACAAAAAAATTCACCTTTAAAGTCCGGTTCGACCCCACCTCAGCAGGCACAAAGAACCTCGTTCTGAGCTTCACTCACAATGATAGCACTCAAACATCCCCTTTTATTATAAACTTTATAGGAGTTGGAACTCCCACTCCTATTCTAGAAATTCGAGAAACAGATAATTCTGGCCTCCTTCTAGCCCATAATGACTCTGCAACCAGTCTGCGAGACTTTGGAAACCAGGGAGTTCATGATGGGGAAACGGGTTGGAGCATGATCTATATTGAAAATGCAGGTGATGCCGACCTTAGTTTAGGAGCTCTGAGTTCTGGAGGAGACGTTGCCGATTTCGAGCTGGATAGCGGAAGCTGGCAATCAACTCTTGGGGCAGCAGAGAATTTCACTATTCAAGTCCGTTTTGACCCCACCTCAACAGGCACAAAAAGTTTAACTCTGAGTTTTGCTCATAATGACGGAGATATAACTTCCCCCTTTATTGTAAATTTTACAGGAGTTGGGACTGGAATTCCTGGTCTTTGGAACGGAAAGAGCAGTACTGATTGGAGCGATACTCTTAACTGGAATGATAACAATGTACCCAATAGTATTGCCGTTACAATTCCTACTGGAACACCATATTATCCAAATATCACTACAACCCTTATCGCTATTACAACGTTAACCATAGATAATGGTGCTTCCCTTACCATTGCTGGAAATGGAAAACTGACTTGCGATAGTGTTACTCTTCATGGAACACTAACACTCAGCGCGGATAATTCAGTCCTTTCCCTTTCAGATACTTCAACCCTCAATATTGGCGCCAATGCAACACTGAGCTTAAGCGGAAGCAATCCCTCTCATGCAAGCACGGCAGCTTCTCTTATTGCAACAAGTGGTTCCTGGTCCATAAGCCTGGTTGATACTGCCTCCATGAGCGCCAGTGGGGCACGTTTTGTTGATGGAGTCATTCATTTTGATGATGCTTCACCTGCGCCTGCTCTATTCAGAATTACAAACACTCTCTTCTCTTCTCTGCCAACAGGAACCACTGAGTTCATCGACTTCTCAGGCTGGGACAATACCAACGCTGGAGCAATTCAGATGGCAGCTATCAGCCTTGAGCGTGGCACAAATGTAGCAGCAGCCAGTGCCCGCAACTTCAAAGCAGATGCTGATACTCCAGAGTTCATCATTGGAGGCTATTCAGGAAATCTCAGTGGCGAACTTTTTGATAATGACCCTCGCAATAAAATTCGCTGGACCAATAGCCCAATTCAATACAGGGTTAGAGGCGACATAACAACAAGAGCCTACACCTTGGATGCTGCTATTTCTGGACTTAATGGGGGAACAAGAACTATCAGCACCCACTATCTTGATGGTTCCACCTTGAAGTCAGCCTTTGGCTATTATTATGGTACATTGAATTTACCAAATACCTTTACAGGAACCTTGAATATTGACGGTGTGGTCTTTGTTACAACGGGAGCCTCAGCAACTCTTATCAGTGGAGGGCATGCAAGCGGGACAGTAAATCTCTATAACTGTATGCTCCTTGACCCCAATGACAGCACAAATGATCCCACAGCTCAGGGACGAACATTAGTCAATGCTGCCTCAACGATCAATGCTGACTTCTGTACCATTGACGGGCAAAGCACGGGTTTATCAACTATCACCAATAGCCTTGATCGCAACGGAGCAAACGGTTTCGGAATTGATTCTTCCAGCTGGTTTGTAGATTATACCAACCGTGATCTTCACCTCACAAAAACCGGTGCTGATAACGTGAGCACAGCCACCCGCAATGCGACCTACATACGCGATGTGAATGGTTCAACCCGCGAAAGTGGAGCGAACAACACCTATGCAGGAGCTTCCCACTATAGTAAAGATAACGCCATCATCCTGGCTCTCAATGATGTCACCACTGGCATAAGCGTTGCGGATCCATCGGCCATCATTTTTGGATTACGCCCAGCTTATAATTTCTTATCAAAAACGTTTTATCTCTCTGGCTCAGATGGCACTCACTGCTATCTCACTGTTTTTGATCGTTTCAATCAAACCCTACGCCTTACGGCAAAGTGGAGCGGTGCACGAGCTGGCTGGGTAAGCCGCGTACAAAGTAGCGATGCCAATAAACACTGGCTTTACGTGAGTTATGATTCAGATGGTGATGGCTATTATGATGCTGTCCGTCGCTTTTTACATGATACTAAAGGAACGCTCAATGATGCTGGGGATGATACGTTGCAGTACCCAAATAATGTCGATATAACTGGCACAAACGATGGTGCTGATGTTGGCAGCGGTTCCCTTAGTGATGCTGGAGGCAATGCCATTGACTTTGGAAGTTCTGGTGGTTGGAGTGGTGCTCTTTATCTGCAAACAGAAGTGGCAACAGGAGCAAGTGAAGTCCAGGTAGCTTTGAGTACCCTGGCAAACAACGGAGAGATCCATGCTTTTTATATGAACGAATCAGTGTCCAGTGGAGACTTTTATTCAACAACAGCGTTTACAACTTCAGGCCAGGCATCAGAAAGCTATGTCAGTGGCAGCTACAATCTAGCACCAAACCCACACGCTCCGGTCATCCTATTTGGAAGCGGTAACGGCGGTGGGACTATGACATTTGTACGTACAGCTGATAGCACGGACAACGAAGTTCTTGTTGTTGTTGATCGACCCAACAATGGAGTCACGGAAACGATTGATAGTCCACTGACTCACCTCAATCACAACCTTGGTGAAAACGGTAGTTTTTCAGCTGATCCTTTACCACTCTTTCGAGCTGATGGCCGCCGCTTAGGACTTCATACGAATTCTCCTCAAGCCACACT
Source organism: uncultured Planctomycetaceae bacterium (assembly GCA_964548115.1). Classification (GTDB taxonomy): domain Bacteria; phylum Planctomycetota; class UBA8742; order UBA2392; family JABWBM01; genus CAZJPQ01. The sequence goes on along the minus strand of CAZJPQ010000001.1, from coordinate 177,269 downwards.
GCTGGCTCCTTGGAATGCAAGTGATGTTACAACCATAGATCTTGGCTCAAGCGGCCTCAACGTCTTATCCGACGGCTATGGGGGGCCTCTTGGAGTTCTCCCTGAAGGACGTTACAACGGTGGCTTCATGTTCCTGCCCTATTACAACGGCACTACAGGTCTTGGCTCAATTGTTGCCGTAGAATATAAAAACGATTGGAACTCAGATGCAAGCTACGAGGTTCTCGATGCGAGCTACTCTGATGACCGTTTGCACTTTACAGGTGATGGCAATATAGGGAGTTTTTCCAGTGGCATTGCAGAGGTGGTTGGTCGCCCGACCCAACTATGGCAATCCTACAGCACAGAAGCAATCTATTGCATAACAGAAGCTGGTCTGCTTTACGGCTGGCGCAGCGGTGGAGCCTGGAACACTGAAGATTCAAGCATCAAAGGCTCTCTCTTGTCGAATTTCCCTGTGCGGCTGAGCAGTCGTATCACAGCGATAAACACATTGTTCCTGGATGATAATGACACTGGAGCAACAAAAAAAGACGCCTTAGGCATTGCTGCTGGCGGCGGCGTAGAAGAGGTTTTAGGATTGTTCACAGAATCAGGACAGGTCTTGCTCCTGAAGTTGAGCTAGGATCCATAAGCATTCATGACTTTATTGAGGGTTCTCATCCTCGTATTGATCAAGCAACTCTTGAAGAGCTTCCTGATTGTCTGAAACGTCTTCCATAATAACGTACTCGCCATCAAGCCAAGCGCCTAAATCAGCCAAGCGACAGGCATCAGAACAAAAAGGATAAGGTTTCCAGGCTTCAAGACTTTCATACTCAAAAATTCGCTTGCAGCTCGGACACGATCTTTTCCGCATGCTCCATTCTTTTCCTTAGTTGATAAAGCTAGTTGATAAAGCTAGTTGATAAAGCTGTTTAGAAACGCAACGACCAAGTTCACAATACGTCTATCAAGAACCTGACTTTGAAGAGCTTCCACTCTTATCCGATGTCGCTTTCTTGGAAGCTGATTGTGATTCTGACGAGGATGTACTGGAGTCAGAAGCTTTAGAGTTCGAAGAATCCTTGGTCGAAGCCTTCGTTTGAGAAGCCTCCTGCTTGCCCCTATTTTTCTTATAGTCTGTTACATAAAATCCAGTACCTTTGAAAATCAGGCCCGTACCAGCTCCAATCAAGCGCCGAGCTTTCAGCTTACCGCACTTTGGGCACTTGCGCTTAGGGTTCTCAGAAATCGACTGAAAGAGCTCCCATGTATGCTCGCACGCATCACAAATATAATCATAGGTCGGCATAATAGTTTCTCATCTTTTTCTATATATCTCATAAGCATAATAAGCAGATTGTTAAGCCAGTTTGTTCACACTTACTTTAGCAGGGCGTAAAACACGATCATGTAAGCGCCAGCCTTGCTCGAAACAATCTACAATACTATTTGCCTCTTTTTCCGGGTCTTGAACCATATTTAAAGCTTCGTGCACTTCTGGGTTAAATTCTTCTCCAAGAACCTTTATAGGCTTCACACCAAACTTTTCGAAAGACTGTAAAAACCCTTTATACGTCATCTTGACCCCTTCAAAAAGAGGTTCGAACTCTGAAGCTTGCTCAGCCGCCTGTAAAGCTCTTTCCAAGTTATCAATAGTACCGAGCAGCTCTCGAACAAACCCTGAAATCGCATAGCGGGCTTCTACTTCACGCTGTTTTTCAAGCCGCTTTTGATAATTATCAAACTCTGCCTGAGTGCGACGGGCCAGATCAAGGTGACGTTCTGATGCTTCAGCTTTCTCAATCAGTGCCTCAAGCTCCTGGTCTGACATTTCACGGTATGCTTGAAGTCGAGCCTCTTTTGTTATTTGCTCTTCTTGAACACTCTCTTCCAAAGCATTTTCTTCTTTATTTTCTAAGGCTTCCTCGCTTTGGCCCTGCTTGTTTGACTCCTCCATAAGCTCTTCACCCCCACTCCCTGAGTTTTTGGTTCTCAAATTCTAAAGTACCCCTCTTTTAAGAGGCAAAGATGCCCCTAACCCTATCCCAAAAATTCTTGCGCTCACCTGTCAAATTTTTGCTTTCTGTTTCGGCAAACTGCTGCAAAAGCTCCTTTTGTTCACTACTGAGTTTACTTGGCACCTCAATCGCAACCTCCACCAGCATATCTCCCTTACCGCTTCCCCCATCGATATAAGGGAACCCCTCTCCACGAAGACGCAAGAGTGTATAGGGCTGTGTTCCGCCAGGGATCTTAAGCATAGCCTTGCCTCGAGGAGTTGGAACTTCAACCTTATCCCCAAGAGCTGCTTGCGAAAAACCAATGGGAAGCTGGACAAGCACATCAGCATCTCGACGTTTAAAAAGCGAATGAGGCTTCACTTGAATTTGAACTAAAAGATCCCCACTACCGCCTTCGCCATAATCACCTTCACCAGCAACCCGCAACGTCATGCCATCATCAACACCAGCAGGTACGCGAATTTCAACCTCGCGTTCTTTTCGCTCTCGCCCTTCCCCTCCACAAGTTTTACAAGGATCAAGTACGACCTTACCCTTACCCTGACATTGAGGACACGTTGTACGCACAGCAAAAAAGCCCTGGTTCATAGAGACCTGGCCCACTCCTCCACAGGTTGAACACGTTTGAGCAGAAGTTCCAGCTTTAGCACCTGTTCCCTTACAGCTATCACAATTTTCATACCGTTTGAAAGCAATGGTGCGAGTGGCCGCTTCAAGAGGATCCGTGAAACCAAGCTCCAATCTGACCCGCAAAGAAGCACCACGTCGTGCTCCCCCACCTCCTCGGCCGCCTGAACCTCCAAAAAACTGCTCAAAGATACTTCCGGATCCGAAAATATCACCAAAAGCTGAAAAAATATCTTCGTTACTTTGAAACCCGCTGGCTTGCCCCCTCAGCCCATCCTTACCATAACGGTCATAAACCTGGCGTTTCTGCTCATCCGAAAGGACTTCATAAGCTTCAGCTGCTTCTTTAAAATTCTGCTCAGCTTGAGCATCCCCTGGGTTACGATCAGGATGATACTTCATCGCAAGACGCTGATAAGCTTTCTTTATCGAGCCGCCATCAGCATCACGACCAACCCCTAAAACATCGTAATAATCCCGATCTGCCATTTTACCTTTTGCCTTCGGATCTATACTTTAATAAATAAAATCGAATTCCTGCGTCCCTAGAGTCAGCATCCACTCATCTCAACAAACATCCATTTTGAGGCCAAAACAAAGACCTAAGAAAGTGGCCGAAGGAAAATCTTCGGCCAACTCTCTCAAGCTTATAAATACCAACCTCAAAGTTTCTGATAAGAGCCGCTCCTTTTCAATGAAAACTTCAAAGCCCAAGGGTACTCTTCCTAGACAACGGCTCCATGAGCAGCTTCTTCATTTTCTTTAAGCTCGGTCACCATTACATTTGTTGTTAATACCGTAGCAGCAACTGAAGCAGCATTTTCCACCGCACAACGGGCAACTCGGGTAGGATCGATGACCTCATCCTTCAACAAATCGACGTATTGGCCAGTGCGTGCATTAAAGCCAATATTCCCCTGCTTCTCTTTTAATTCGGCCACAACCACTTCACCGTCAAAACCTGCGTTTTCAGCTAGTTGAGCAACCGGAGCCTCAAGCGCTTTCGCTAGAACTTCAACTCCAAATTTTTGATCCTTTGAAGCTTTAAGATCTTGAAGGGCTTCAGCCGCGCGCAGATAAACAAGGCCACCACCAGGCACAATGCCTTCAGCATAAGCCGCCTTCGTTGCATTAAAAGCATCGTCTACTCGATACTTTCGCTCCTTCATTTCAGTTTCAGTAACACCGCCAACTTTAATCACTGCAACACCGCCAACAATCTTTGCCAAACGCTCTTCTAATTTTTCGCGGTCATAGTTTGATTCAGTAGCTTCAATCTGCTTGCGCAAACTCTCTGCCCGAGCCTTAACATCAGCCTTCTTGCCAGATCCTTCGACAATAACAGTATCATCCTTAGATACGATTACCTTTTTGGCGCGACCAAGCTGAGCAAGCTCAACATTTTCAAGCTTAATTCCAAGCTCTTCTGAAACCAACTCTCCACCAGTCATTAAAGCCATGTCTTCCATGCCCTGCTTGCGACGATCGCCAAAACCAGGAGCCTTTACTGCAACAACATTCAAGGTACCACGCAGTCTATTAACAACAAGAGTTGCGAGTGCCTCACCTTCCACATCTTCACAAACCAAGAGCAATGGCTTGCCTGTAGCCGAAACCTTCTCAAGCACAGGTAAAACTTCACGAATGTTGCTGAGCTTCTTCTCGAAGAAGAGAATATAAGGACTTTCGAGCACCGCTGTCATTGATTTTACGTCATTAACAAAATAAGGCGAAAGATATCCCTTATCAAAGCGCAAACCGTCAACGTAATCAAGCAACGTTTCAAGGCCGTTGCCCTCTTCAACCGTTACAACCCCCTCTTTGCCAACTTTTTCAATGGCTTGAGCGATCAGCTTGCCAATTTCAGAATCATGATTAGCAGAAACAGTCGCAACAGCTTCAAGCTCCTTGGTATTCTTAACCTTTGCTGAAAGCTGATCGATCTTTTCAAGAACAACCTTCAGTCCTTTATCAATTCCCTGCTTGACCTCGATTGGGTTAGCACCAGCAGCAACAACCTTTAAACCCTCACGCAAAAGGCTTTCAGCGATAACTGTAGCCGTAGTCGTACCATCGCCAGCTTGATCATTGGTCTTCGAAGCAACCTGCTGAATAAGCTTTGCACCCATATTTTCAAAAGGATCCTCAAGATCAATATCCTTGGCAACTGTAACTCCATCGTTTACAACCTGAGGAGCACCAAAGGATTTGTTTAGAATCACATGTCGACCCGCAGGACCAAGTGTTGACTTTACCGTTCGAGCTAAAGTATTGATGCCTTTAAGAAGCTTTTGACGAGCCTCAATGTCGTAAATAATTTGTTTGCTCATAACCCTCTATCCTTCACAACCCTTGATTGGATTTTCTTATAAAATTAAAAACCTCAAGTCCTTTATACCTTATGGAGTAGCTTTCAGAATTGGACTCTTGCCTCAATCAGCCCAATGGAATTACTCAAATTTAGCTAAGACATCGCTTTCACGTAAAATTTTGTATTCCTCACCGTTAATTTTGACACTGGAGCCAGCGTACTCACCATAAAGCACAAGGTCTCCCTTGCGAACATCAAGTGGTGAACGGTTGCCATCTTTCAAAAGCCTGCCAGGCCCTGTGGCAACAACCTTGCCACGGGTTGGTTTTTCCTGAGCAGAATCAGGTAATACAATACCACCTGCAGTGACTTCCTCTGCTCCATCAGGCTGTATAAGTAAACGATCATCTAAAGGCTGTACTTTTACTTTTGATGCTACTGAAGACTTTGCCATGCTTCTCTTCTCCTCACTTTATTCTTATTGAATTATTTACAATATGCTTTTGTTTTCATCTATACAAGAGGCTGACTCATCATAATTCGCGGTCATACACTCCTGCTAACTCCAAAGTACAAACTTTCTTAACGTAGACAAGATCAAGAGTTTTGCTTAGTAATCCATCTCGTCCGGAGCACCGTCCGCTTCATCTTCCTTCTTAGGAACATCTGTAATGATGCAGTCCGTAGTCAAAAGCATAGTGGCAACCGACACCGCATTGGTAAGAGCCGAGATCGTAACCTCTGTTGGGTCAACAATTCCAAGCTCGAACATATCGCCATACTTATCACTGACAACGTCATAACCATAAGAGTCAGACTTCTCAGCCAGGATCTTTGATGCAATCACTGCCTCGGATAAGCCTGCATTTCGAAGAATCTGCTTCGTTGGCTTAGCAATAGCAGCTCGCACAACATCAATCCCAACCTGCTCACTTTCGTTAGAGGCCTTTACCTTCTCAAGAGCCTTTGAAGCCCGCAAAAGAGCAACTCCCCCACCAGGAAGAATACCACCCTCAGTAGCTGCGCGTGTGGCATGAAGGGCATCTTCAACCCGAGCTTTAAGCTCCTTCATTTCTGTTTCGCTTGCAGCTCCCACTCGCACCTCAGCAATACCACCAGCTAATTTAGCCAGACGCTCCTGAAGCTTTTCTTTATCGTATTCAGAAGTTGCCTCATCAATATTACGGCGAATCTGTTGCACACGCTCCTGAACATCTGCATTTTTGCCAGCACCCTGAAGAATGATCGTTGAGTCAGCCGTAATAACAACTTTCTTAGCACGGCCTAAATCAGCCACATCAGCCTTAGCCAGGTCAAGACCAAGATCGCTCGTAAAAGCTTTACCATTCGTCAGGATTGCAATATCCTCAAGCATCGCTTTGCGACGATCGCCATAGCCTGGAGCCTTCACTGCGCAGCATGGAAGAATGCCTCGTAATTTATTCACAACTAAAGTTGCAAGGGCTTCACCTTCAACATTCTCAGCAAGAATCAAGAGAGGCTTACCGCTCTTGCTCATCTTCTCAAGCAAAGGCACCAACTTTTGAATATTCGTAATTTTATCTTCATGAATGAGAATATAGCAATCATCGAACTCGACCTTCATTTCTTCTTGGTTCGTCGTAAATTGCGATGAGAGATAACCTCGGTCAAACTCCATTCCTTCAACAACCTTCACTTCTGTTTCAGCTGTCTTGCCTTCACTGACAGTTATAACCCCATCCTTGCCAACCTTCTCCTGGGCATCAGCAATGATCTTACCAACACTTTTATCGTTATTGGCAGCAACGGTTGCAACAAATGCAATGTCTCGCTTGGTATCAACTGGGCGGGCTTGCTTCTTCAAGCGCTTAATAACTTCTTGAAGAGCGTATTGAATGCCTCTATTGATGTCAGCAGGGCTGTGACCAGCAACTTCATAGCGCAAACCCTCGGTGAAGATAGCTTCTGCCAGCAAGGTTGCTGTCGTTGTACCATCACCGGCAACATCAGAAGTCTTAGAAGCAACCGAGCGCACCATTTGAGCCCCGCAGTTCTCGTAGGCATCTTTCAGCTCAACTTCTTCTGCCACAGAAACCCCATCTTTTGTTACATTTGGAGAACCCCATCCCTTATCTAAAAGAGCAGTTCTTCCCTTTGGGCCCATGGTAGAAACTACTGCACGAGCAAGCTTTTCTACGCCTTTACGGATTTTTCCCCGTGCATCCACATCAAACGTCAACTGTTTACTTCCCATAGTCAATAAACTCCTTCTTACTACTTTTCCATGAAGTCACAATGAGTAGAAGTCAAACCATTATAAAATAAGACTTTTTTAATTTTTCAACCCAATGAAGTTCTTACCGCGTTGGATCCAAACTTGAGGTCTCAATCATCAGGCTATAATGTGTTTACCAATAGGCAACGCTTAAAGCAAATTCTGTACCACACCTTAGCCCAAACTTCTTCCCAAGCGGCCTGATATCATTCGATCTGAAAGAATAAGTCCGCTGATAGCAATATAAACTCTCACTTCCAAAAAGAATGCATGAGATCGAAATCCTTTGTATTGAGATATTAGATCTCCTCCGCATCATCTGCCACTTTGACAACTCCTCTTCTCAAGTTTAGCCATAATGACCGCCCGCCAGAATTCCAACAGATACAGATGTGGTGAATAGAAACCACTTTGGCCCCACCCCCGCTACAACAACAAAGAAAATTTTAGAAGCCTTTGTTTTCTTTTTAACGGGCACATGCCTTGTGGGATTAATGAAAACCTACTCATAGGCTGTGTTGAGTCCGATATTTGCACTCAATACCTTCAGCAACAACACGTTAAACCTATATTTTACTGGCCAGGCTCTTAAGGACATGGTCTCTATTTTCCCTCAAGGCATAAAAAGTAAAAAGTCTGGTTCGATAAGTAATCGAGCTTCGTAATGCCTTTACCTGAAAAACATAAAGAAAGCTTAATTCAAGCCTACCGAACTAAAATTGGCGGAGCCAAAGCCTGAAAGTAATTGTATAGAGAAAATGGAAACACAAGAGAGCCTACAAGTTTAAGATAATACTGGCGGAGAGGGGGGGATTCGAACCCCCGGTACCGGTTAAGGTACACTCGCTTTCCAAGCGAGCACAATCGGCCACTCTGTCACCTCTCCAAGATCCGCCACTACTTCATCACTGCATAGATAAGATTTTTATCTGCTTCTGGCTCTTTTCTGAATCAGGGCTCGGAAGAATACCACCTCTTGGCAACTTTGCAACCGTTAAGCCTATAAAAACCTAAGCCTGCAAAAACTACAAAAGCAAAGTCCATGCATCAAAACCTAATCTCCAAGAAAACATTAGAAAGGAGCTTCCCTAAGCTGCAATTCACTCTTTAGGGGCCATCTTCACCAAACCCGCCCACCACGCTCAGCGATGAAAATTCGATGCTTGACGTATTTTTCATTCACCTTTTTTTATTCCGTGACGATCATTCAAAAGCTAAAGGTTAAAAACACCTTTAAGACTCGATATTTTTTGAACCTGAATTTCAAACGTTGCCTTGCCATGATACGACAAAGAATACAATCACCACGCACATCATTTAAACTCAAGCGGCCATCGCCTCTGGCAAGCCTCTTGTCTAGCTTCCATCGTAAAGAAAGCGAAAAAGGTGACTCAAGCCACATGAAACCCAGTTCTTCCCCTGAGGAACCATCATAAACCACAAGCCTCCAAAAAATTTTCAACTCCATGCATGCTAGAGTATTTGCCCTGTCCTTACCTAATTGACCCTCCACAAAAGATCATAAGACATTTGGCATTTTTTGACATTTAAGGTTGAGACCATGAAGCGGCAATCCCAAGGTTTTTCTTCACTTATTCGGCATCCGCTTCTGATCGCAATTCTACTTTATGTTCCTCTATCAACCATGGAATGGCGAGGCAAACAGAGCCTGTTTTTGCTTGAACCCTTAGCCTTTGCCCTTGACAGTACTCCTCAAAACCAAAAACCACACCCTCTCCTGAAGCATCAAGAAAAAATTGCCGAACTCCGTGAAGCAAATGAGCTTCTCCGTCAAGCCTACACTCAACTCAAAGATTTTGAAATAAACTACCCACAAAGTTTTGAGCAACTCAACCCCATTCCCGCTCGCATTATAATGCGCGGGGATTCTTCCCATTGGAGACGTACCGTTCACATAAACCGTGGCTCTCAGCATGCCATAAAGCGTGGTTACCCTGTAACGATTGGAAAACATCTTATTGGCCAGGTCATTGCCGTAACCCCTCACATCAGTGTTGTTGAATTGATTACTGACCCAAACTTTAGAGCACCAGTTGATCTTCTTCCACGTTCAGCCTTTCCAAACCGACTCAAAGAGCGAAAGCACTCAACGAAAACCCAAACTCATGTAAAAATGGGTACAAGCCGTGGAATTTTACGTGGCAACGCAAGCACGACTCCACGCATTCCTCGCTTAGCTGTTTCGGACATCGACCCCGAAGCTCAGCTGGAAGAAGGCATGCTTGTCATGACCAATGAAAGAGGACACAAATTTCCAGCCGGTTTATTGGTTGGAGAAGTTAAAGAAGTTTCCGAAAAGGAAGCATTCTTTGAGGTTAGTATTGAAAGTTTTGTAGACCTGGCTCAAAACGACTTGGTGCTTGTTTTACCGCATGAGCCACTCAACCTTGGCAAAAGCGCCCAGCTTTTTCTTCGCGAGAAAAACTCTTAAAAGCTCGTAATACTCAGGCTCAACGAATTTCAAAGCATTTTTACAACAAAGTCCATAAAACATGTTCTACGCAAAGACCTATTCGCCTCGTCCTCAATATCGCTATCTCTTCCTTCTTATAGGTGGGCTCGGTTTTTCAGCTTTAAGTGCTTTTCTATCCTTCCGGCTTTCCTTTCCGTCATTCAATTTTCTTCCTGATTTTGTAAGCCTTTACGTACTTTTTTTCGTCTTTTACGGCAACCCACGTTCAGGCTATCTTCCATCCATGCTGATAGGCGCCACGCGTGACCTTCTAAGCGTCAGCCCCTTTGGAAGCTACATCATCCTCTATGGTTTAGCTCATAAATTTCTCGCCGCACAACGCCAAAAAATCTTTCGTGACCGCGTCTCAACCAACCTCTCTCTTAGCTTTTTCAGCGTATTTGCCATCAACCTGGGCTACCACGGCTTACTCCTCATCTCAGGTTCAGGAATCGGCTGGAAGAATGCTTCACTCTACGCCCTGGAAATTGGGCTGCTTTCAGCCCCCTGTTTTCCAATACTTGTTTTCGGCATGAAGTATTTTCTCAAACGCTTGAACGTTGAACAACTCCCTGGCGGCTACTACAACGTATAATAGTTCAAATAGCCAAAACCATTGCTCTCTATTTTTACAGGCCTTTACAACTGCTTAAAACCATAAACAGGTAAAATACCTGCTTGTTTAGGGATAAAGGTTTCCTGACCAAAGATACCTGTAAAAATGAAACTCTCATTAATGATATCAAGTAAATTTTTATTTCAGAGAAAGCGTTTTTCCGCTTTACAAAGGCATTTCACAAGCTACTATGTAATGCGATATACTTTAATAATGAGTAGTGAGAAGAAAGGTTCTTCCCGTGAAAAGTTGGATTACTCAATTACGCAAGGGTTTACTTGAGTTTTGCGTGCTTAACGTTGTGAACCAAGGTGAAACCTATGGTTATGAGATTGTTCAAAACTTGAAGATTCTTCAAGAGCTTGCAATCAGCGAAGGGACTGTTTATCCAATCTTGAGTCGTCTTCGCAAAGAAGGTTTACTTGGAATTAGGGCCTTGCCTTCACCGAACGGTCCACCGCGTCGGTACTTCTCTCTTACCCCTGAGGGAAAAAAACGTATTCAAGAAATGAATCACTACTGGGATTCGCTGATGAATGCCATTGACCAAATTAGATACAGTTAGCAGGGCTTCTATAAAAAATATGCTCACGAATGAATATAATCTTTAAGTAAAGGAATGAATAATGACAAATTTTGATCTTGACCAAAGAATGAAAGCCTATCTGGCAGATGTAGCGATAGAGCTTAAGGAACTTTCCTCCGAAGAACGGGGAGATGTTTTAGCTAATCTTGAATCTCATATTTACGAGGCCTTAGCTCAAAAAACCAAAGGAAAACCTGCAAACCGATCCGACCTTGAAGACGTACTGGCAAGCATGGATCCACCCCAGGCCTTTGCAGCAAGAAATAGTAATGCTGCAGCTCAAACTCTCAATCAGCCAATCGTTAATCAACAAAGCCAGCTTGCAGCGACTGCTCGCTGGGCATTTATTATGACCTGTATTTCAGTTGGAATTATATTCCTTACGTTTATTCTAACACTTACATTTAAGGAAGAATCAAAGACCATAGCTTTTGCATCTACGATCGTACTAGGAATCTTTGTTTTTCTAGCTTTTGTTTTAGGAGTAGTTGCTATCTTCCAAATTGCTCTTTCCAAAGGCAAGCTCCATGGACTAGCTTACGCTATCATAGGCGCGATCCTCCCCTTTCCAATGGTCTTTTATATAACACTTTCACTTCTTGCTACCCCCTATGTATCGGAGCCACTTTCGTACTCTCGTCAAGCTACTCCCTTTTCTCAAGGTCCCGGTCCCGAAAAAATCATAGAAACATTCGAAACCGTAAACCCCGCAGAAACCCCTACGACAGGCAAAGATTGAATTTTTTGCGTAAATACCTTGAAACAAAGAAAAAGCGCGTTGCTCTAGCTTTATCTGATTGAAATATTTCCCTCCTTGAAAATAGCAGTCAAAACCCTTTCGTATCTTTTCGGACTTTCTCCCAAAAGCCTTATGCTTGTATTATTTTACTTTTAAGCGTATAATTTCTTTTTAATTCATTCCAAGAGCTTGCGTTAAGAATCCAGGCCGTTTATAGTACTCCGCACATCTTAATTTGTGAAGAAACCATAAAGACCTCAAACCAAGCTTAAAGTCTTGGATTTTATATTCTTTGATAAAAAGTGTGGTGATCGACTGAATGGCAAAGTCAATTGAAAAATTTTTGGCTCGAGCTGATCAAGCCTTTAAACGCCGTAACTATGATTACGCTGTTCAAATGTACTTGGAAGCTCTTCAAGTCGCCCCAGAAAACATAGAAGCTCGCAAAAACTTTCGCAAGGTACTGATCCATGCGACAAAAGAGGGGAGCAAAATCAAACCCCCTGCAGCTCGCACCCTGGTTCTCAGTAAAGACCCAAAGGTTCAACTGGCTGAAAATGAAAAAGCAGTCGCAAAGGATCCTCGCAGCTTAAAATACAACATGCGCGTGGCCGATGCCTTACAAAAACTTGAGCTTTTTGAAGCTGCAGCAGCTGTTTATCAATTCGTCATTGATCACTGTGACAAGGGCAAGGATAATGTTGAAGCTATGAAAGCAGGTGCCCAAGCCTATGTTCAAGCAAAAAAACCAGAACTTGCAACAAAGCTTTTAAGTAAGGCCTTGCGCTTAGTCCCCCACGACAAAGAACTTGGAGATTTACAACGGAATATTGCGGCAAGTTCTACACTTCAAAGTATTTCTTCGGCTCAATCTTCACGGCATATGCTTAAAGATTCTCAAAAAACTTCAGAACTGGAGCTCTTGAATAAAAAAGTTTTAAGCACTGACGAGCTTAAACGTGCCATGGGGATCATCAATGATCGGCTCAAGACAACCCCTCTTGACAAGGGCATGATTAAGAAAAAAGCTGAAATCTTCACCAAGGCCCGCCAATACGACAACGCCCATAAATGGCTTATTTCGCGCTACGATGATTTAGGTCAGCCCTCAGATATTATGGAGTTGGCAGTAAAATATAAAATGCAATACTTCAGCTATCTTTCAAAGCTGTGCGAAAAAAAAGCCCAAGAAGAACCAGCCAAAGCTGCTGCTTATAAAAAGAAGCTTCAAGAAATCACAAGCGAGCGCAAAGCCTTTGAGCTTCAGGAATATCAGCGGCAGGTTGACGAAGCCCCAGCAGACCTTGACAAACGCTACTTGCTTGGAAAGACTTTGATCAATGCTGGACGCTTTCAAGATGCTGTTGAACACCTTCAAAAAGCCCTCAAGTCGCCTCGAGCTGGGAAGATAAGTGGTGTTCTCTTAGGGCGCTGTTTTATCCATATGAATCGTCTTGAACTTGCAGCAAAACAATTTCAAAGTCTTCAGGAAAGCCTCAACGAAAACGATGATGACCTTCAGCTTGAGACCCGTTACTGGCTTGCTGATGTCTACGAGAAACAAGGAAATTCTAAGCTGGCAAAAGAACTCTTTCAGGACCTTTTCATGCAAAATGCAAGCTTTAAGGACGTAGGGGCCCGCCTTGATAAAATTCAAGGGCGCTCATGAACCTTTAGAGGTCATTTTTCAGGCCTATGTTTATTCCGCTGCAAACCTAGAAAGAAGAGATCGTTATTTATGAAGCCGAATTTTCATTCTTGACGTTTTTGCTTCATAACTCTAGGAACTCGAAAAATCTTTTTATTTGAGATTCAAAAGAGTTTGTGATAGATCCTAAGATAAAATAAGTTTTGGCTTGTCGCTTTATGAGAAAAACATAAACTCACGAAAGCTTTTTTGAAAGGATTTCTCGTATCTGTTCTTTCATTAGCTGAATAAAAGTTGAAGTAACACAAGGTAATTTTGAATCATCAAAGCACTTTAAAATAATGGAGAAAGGCCCATGGCCAACAGTAAACAAGCACGCAAACGAGTAAGACAGGATGAAATACGCCGGCGCCACAATCATGGGATTCGAAGTGCTTACAGAACTCACGTCAAAAAGTTCTTGCGTTTTATTGAGCAAAAAGAACAGGAAAACGCAAACAACGAGATTCGTGTCGTTGAAAGTTTTCTAGACAAGGCTGTAAAGCGCAACACGATTCATCGCGGCAAAGCATCTCGAATCAAATCGCGCTTGAAATCAAAGCTTGCTGGGGCTTTCCAATAAAGAATAAGCCTTGAAGCCCATACTCTCATAAAGCCTCTTTTTATAAAGAGCAACACACAAGAAAAGCTTTTACACAAACAAAGGAATCAAGCTCACATGCAAACTAGAAATACGCTAAGACCTTTCGCATTTCTCATATTTGCCTTAAGTGCAAGCCTCTTGTTTTCAGGTTGTTATACAAGGCTTACAACACCAAAAGAAGCTCGTGAATTTCGAGCAACATACCCCGAAGTTGAAGAAGGCATCCCGATTGAGCTTAATACAGAAATTGGGAACATGGGGAATACTTTCATTATGACAGCGGAATACTATCTGAAAACCGTGCGACGCTTTCAGGTCGGTGCTTCTGAGGGTGGATTCGGAACAGGAGTCCCCTTTCGTTTTCGTCCAGGTTCATTAATCCAAATTGACCTCCCTTACCATGATGATAGTTCTATTGATGATAAAATCCTACAGGTCCGAACCGAAGGCACCATTGATGTTGGTCCTGTGCAGGATTTTGTAGTAGCAGGGAAAACAGCCAAAGAAGTAAGAAACGAACTTCAGGCGATTCTTGCCCAATGGTTCAAGGACCCCCTTGGCAGCGATAAGCCACGAGTAACAATCAATATACCAAGCCTAACCGAAAGCACCTTGAATCCAAGTTCAAACCTTGGAAGAGTATCAATTCTAAACACTTCGGTAGGCAATACTAACAGTAGTGGCGACAGTGGCAACAGTGGCAACATCGATTTAAAAGGGAACGATACGATCTTCACAGTACTCTCAGATCGCGGTATTTACAGCTCAAATAACGACTGGAATGAAATTGCACTTTATCGCAAAATTCGTACGGAACGAATCGACCAGGAAACAGGGCTACCCTTTGAATACTATTTAATTATCCTGGTGAACCTTCAAGAAACACTCTATGAGAATCCGAACCTTAATATTGATGTCCAGGATGGCGACTTTATTCTGCTGCACCAAGAGAAAGCTCCTTTAATCGTCGAGATGCTACGTGTTGCTCAAACTATCGTAAATGTTCACAACGACTTTACAGGTGTTGAAACTGTACTAGAGGACATCTTCAAGCGCAATTACTAGTCAATTATGAAACCATGCGTTTCGTTATCAGTTACTGCAACCCACGAAGCCATTACAAAATAAGAAGTGTCTTGCAAAGGTCAGGACGCTTCTTATTTTATAAATCGTTTTTACGATCCTTTTAAACAACTTCCACTATGACAACTCACTCTTTTCCATTTGAACCTGAAGATACGGCCTTCTTTAAACACTCTGAAGGAATTTCCTATTCTTCTTTAGGGCCAGAAGTTCTGGTGGTCGATCTCACCCACCGCCGTTCTCATCGCATGTTTCCAAGCGCAGCCCTGATTTTTCTTGCTTGCAACGGAAAACACTCTCTTCTTGATATTGCTAAGAAGCTTACGCAAGAATTTGAAGTCAATCATGAAGAAGCTCTTCGTGACACCAAAGAAACCCTTACAACTCTACTTTCTGAAAAACTGATTGAGCCTCTTTAATTTCCTCTATAAGTCTTATTCTCTGGTACAAGCTTTCCAGAAAAACTACTTATCCCTCAAATAATCCTCTGGTAGTCCTCTTCAAGCAAGAGAATTTGCCTCTCTAAACGCCAACACAATCCTCTGGCCTGCTCTTCACTCAAAGTTTAGACATTCAAGCTTATTTTCACTTCGCTCTTTTCCTCAACTTGAGCTTCGAAAAGAGCCCGTCCATTAAGTGATCGTTATTCAAAAAAAATATCACTTTTTTTCAATCAAGCTTTCCAAAAAAACCACGAAATAACAGGCTGACTTTTGCTCACATACTCTATCTAGTGCCTTAGAAATCAGTCTTAAAAAATTGTTGTTATTTCTAGAAAAAATAGTGGTTTATGACTTGATCAAAGTGGGGAGAATTGGGTAAATTACTGCAAGTTTTGGGAATAAATGGGAGAAAATGTTTTGGCAGTCTATGTAGGTGAGGCGGAAGCAAATATGGACGATAAAAATCGCCTCACAATTCCAAAAAAATATCGCAAAATAATGCCCCTTGGTCCCGAAGGTGAGCTGACGATATGGCTCATCCCAGGCTATGAAGATTCTAAGTTTATCGTGATGGATAATACCTATGGTTCAGAGTGGGCTCAGCGTTTGATGGGTAATACTATTGGTGGAGGCCAAGCTGCCCGCCGAAAATTACTTTTGGCACTAAGCGAGCAGGTTGAAATTGACCGTTCTGGAAGAGCATTAATTCCAAACACTTTTTTAAAAAACCTTCAGATCAAAGAGAAAGAATTCACGATTACAGGAAATGGAGATCATCTTGAGGTTCATACTAAGAAGAGCTGGGAAGATAAACGAAGCTCTCTTTCCTCAGCAGACCTCTGGGACGAATTTCAGACTCTGGTTGATTCCAACCCCAAATACGAAGATAAAAATTAAAATTTTGATCATGCTTTATTTCATAGATATGGATTTTATTAGAGCCTATTAAAGATTAAAGGATAACGCGTATGAGACATATACGATAAGCTTTCAATCAATTTACCATTTGTTTTTCTTGCATCAGGTGCGGGCTGACGCGACACTTTCAAAGACTCTCCTCTTTCCGTACTTACCACAACAATCTTGTTACTGAAGGATTTTTTCCTCAGAGGTTGGGGAAACCTTCGCCCTTCTCCTGCTCCTCCAAGGTTCAGGAAAAGGACTTTTCTTTATTTCTTCTCCTCATTGTATTCAGAGGATTTGGAGAAGTTAAAACTTTCTTATTTTGAATTTTTGGGAGGAGCAAGCATGTCAGAACTTTGTACAGAAGACCTTAATTCCATCGGTCAACTGATCACCCAAGGAAAATCCGAGAACTTCAAGCAACTCGTTCTCCAGCACCGTCGTCAACTCACAGCTTTACGGAAAGCTGTTGAACGAGTGAGGCAGATCGCTCCTGATGTTGCTGTTTCTCCCTATATAGCGCGCGCTGCACGCATTATTGATGAAAGTCTTGCTGGATCTCAAGAAGGAAAGATTGAAGGTTCGATCTCTGCAGCAGCTTAATTGTGCTATGGAGTGAATGCTTTATCGAAGTGATTTTGAGTACCTTCTCTTGCTCCTACAGAAGCTACCTAAAATGATCTTATTGTTATGCCTGCGCAATCTAAAATCTCTGATAAGAATTATCTTTACTCTTCTTGCTTTTATGCCTGTTGTTTCAGTATTGCTCCGAAGCACTATCTTTCAGTTGTAGTAAACTTGAGGAGTATCATGTTTTGAAGAACCAAAAATTCTTTCATCATACTCCTGTTTTGAAGAAAACTCTGCTTCAATGGTTTAAGCCTGAAGAGCCTTGCACCATGGTTGATGCAACTTTAGGACTTGGCAACCACGCTTACTCTTTCCTTGAGGCCCACCCAAACCTCTTTTTGCTTGGAATTGATCGAGACTCAGAAGCTCTTGAATACGCACAATCAAAACTTTCCCCTTTTCAAGGCCGCTTCAAGCTTATTCATAGTGTTTTCTCAAGTCTTCCTGAAATTTTGAAGCAGGAAAATATTCAAGGTGCTAATTTCATATTGGCTGATTTGGGGGTAAGCTCCATGCAGCTTGACAATCCCGAGCGCGGCTTCAGCTTTAGTCATGAAGCTCCTCTTGATATGCGTATGACACCTAAGATTGGCAAGAGTGCGCTTGATATCATTGCCGAGCTTCCTTCAGACGAACTTGCCGACATTCTCTATCATTATGGTGAAGAGCGCTATTCGCGTTCACTTGCCCCTAAGATTAAAGCCGCCTTTAACGAAGGGCGGTTACAAACAACCACTGATCTCCGAAAGATCTGTGAAGCTCGGTATCCTGGAAAAAGCAAACACAGGATTTCTCCTGCCACCAGAACATTTCAAGCCTTGCGGATCGCTGTTAATCAAGAGCTCCTGGAACTTCATGAGCTGCTTCAAAGCCTACCAGGCCTTTTAACTCAGGGTGGCCAAATTGCTATCATTTCTTTTCATTCACTCGAAGATCGAATGGTCAAAGAAGCTTTCCGCAAATACCAGCAAGAAGATTTGTTAAGAAGCCTAACGAAAAAACCAATCCGTGCCGATCAAGAAGAAATGAGTGAAAACCCACGCTCTCGTAGTGCAAAATTAAGAATTGCAGAACGTCTTGAGTCCTGAGGGCTTAAAATAACGGCAAAGAAAAAATGAAAGATTAAAGTCTCGCAATAAGAATTGTCTTGTTTATGAAACCTTGGGAACAAAGTTATGCAAAAAATATTTCTCTTTCTTGCTGCACTTATCTTTGTGGTATTAGGCAGTGTTATTGTTTTTCAAAAACTCGTGCTAGTCCAAAACGGCTATAAACTCTCAGAACTTCGTCTTAAAGCTCAAGCCTTAAAAGAAAATAACAGACACGCCCGGGCAGAACTTTCACGAGTAAGTAGTTATCGGTTTATCTCTCAACAGGTTCAACACTTTCAACTTCCTCTGATTCCACCAGGAAAAGCTTCAGTCAAGAAACCTTAACAAAAACTTACCCTACAAACAGAACAATAGATTCTAAACTCCAAGCTCGACTATGGAATACTTTCTATCTCTTCGTAAAAGAATGCTTCTGGTTTATACCATTTTTGCCATGCTCTTATTTGGAGCTTTGGGGAGAATCTTTGCCATTAGCGTCCTCAAGCATGATTACTACGAAGAAAAATCGCGCTCAAACGCTTCTCAAAAAATTATCCTTCCTGCCATTCGTGGTCGAATTTTCTCTGCTGATGCAAAGCCTCTTGCACTCACTTCACTTTCCGGATCCTCCCTTTATGCCAATGTACGGGCTATTCCCGCAAGAGACCGTCCAATAGTAGCCGAGCTGATTGCAAACCTTCTGGATATCGATGCCCAAAAACTCAGTCAAAAGTTAGAAAAATATCACGATTGTGCTGGTCTTCCCATCAAGTTCTTTCTTAATGATGCACAAGCAACCCAGGTTCAAAGCTTGATTGAAGCCAAGCTTTTGCCTGGTATACATTTTCGCGACCGTACTGAGCGCCTTTATCCTCGAGGCATAAACGCCAGCCATATAGTTGGTTTTGTCAATCTTGATGGTCGAGGGGTTGGAGGCATTGAAGGTGCTTATAACACTTTTCTGCAAGGCGAGGCCGGTTATCAAAAAACTCAGATTGACGCGCTGAACAGAGGTATTGCTCAATTGGATGATGAGTTCAAAGCTCCTCAGGATGGCGCAGATCTTTACCTTACCATTGATTCAACTATTCAAGAGTTTACAGATCAAGCTTTGGCTGAACTCGTAGAAGACTGGCAGCCAGAATCAGCTTCTGCTCTGGTGATGGAATCTCGTACAGGACGCATTTTAGCAGTAGCAAACTTTCCTGCTTACAACCCTTCATCCTATTTTGAAGCAGAGCAAGAAGCTCTGAAAAATCGCTCTCTTACGGATGCCTGGGAACCAGGTTCAATTTTCAAACCGCTAATCTTTGCAAGTGCTCTTGAACAAGGGATTTTAGAAGCCGATACGCCCATACCATACAAAGCAAGAATTAGGATTAGAGGACGGGTAATTGAAGACGATCACCCTGTTGAAAAAAGCTATCATGTTGACCGCTTCGGGAACCCTGATCCTGAGGGTGGTCATATCCCTGCCTGGGTTGGAATCATGAAGTCTTCAAACGTAACGGCCTGTTATGTAGCACAATCCCTTTATGCTGGTCACGCCTATGATTCCTTAGAGTTTCTACCAGACCAGGTCTTACCCTTTGAAGATTCTGGACGTTTGGCAGAAGAGCTTGCTCGCTTCGGCTATGGCAAGTACTCAGGCATTGATATTGGCGGTAAACGCTTTGGAGAGTCCCGCGGCAGCCTTCCTCGACAATCTGAGTGGGAAAGAATTCCGAATGCTATTCGTAATGTCATTCCTTCAATCGCCATGGGCTATCAGGTCCAAGTTACTGCGATCCAAATGCTGGCTTGTTTTAACGCTCTGGCAACAGGAGGTATTCGTATGCGTCCTTTTGCTCTTGATCAAATACGTTCGGCTGATGGTGAAGTTCTCCTTCAAAACAAATCTGAAGTTATGAGCACCTCTGGTTTTTCTTCAGAAACGGCCCAGGAAATGCGCAAAATTCTAGAAAAAGTTGTTTCAAGTGAGGGCACTGCCAGGCGAGCACAGCTTAAAGGCTACAAGGTTGCAGGCAAGACTGGAACAGCCATGGTTGCAGAAAACGGCAACTATGGAAGTGGAAAAACATGTAGCTTTGTTGGCTTTGCTCCTGCTCAAGATCCTGTTTTAAGCATCATTGTAACTGCCCGCAAACCAAGCAAACATATCAAGAACAAATGGGGATATAAACTTCCCTTTTATGGCGGTACCGTTGCTGCTCCATACTTCTCCAGGATTATGGAGAAAAGCTTAGAATATTTAGGGGTTCCTAAAGATCAGGATGAGAATAAAGATCTTGAAAAAATAAGAGAATAAAAAGCCTTTGTGACTCATTTCACAACAGGCAAGCTCTCTCTACATTTTTTGATAATAAAGATCATATTTTGACAATAAAGAACTACCAGTTAGAAAGGCCTTCACGTGCAGTATAAAGCTTTAATCCAACTCTTACGCAGGGTTGAGCCCGCGGTAAGTTCTTTCTACGCAAAAGATCAAATCATTCGAGGAATTACCTGTGATTCCCGTCGTGTTCAGCCTGGCTTTTTATTCGCAGCTTTACCTGGGAATCGTTGCGATGGTGCAGCATTTATCCCCCAAGCCATTGAGCAGGGAGCATGCGCCATCTTAAGTTCACGTCAACCTGAAACCTCAAAGATTCCAACACTTGTCAGCCACAATCCACGCCGTGCTTTAGGACTGCTCTCCGCTTTTTTTTACGGCCAGCCAAGCCTTAAGCTTAAAACCATTGGGATCACAGGCACAAACGGTAAAACGACTTCAGCTTCCTTAATAAGCCACATCCTTGATCATGCCGAACAGCCCTGTGCAACCATTGGAACTTTAGGCTGCTCATTCTCAGGAAAGCAAAAAGCGGGAAATATGACAACCCCAGAATCTCCAGAGCTCCAAGCCTGGATGGCTGAAATTTGCAACAACGATCAAAAAGCTTTAGCCATGGAAGTTTCTTCCCATGCTCTTTATTACCAACGGGTAAGCGGCATAAACTTTGATCTGGCACTTTTTACGAATCTAACTCAAGATCACCTTGACTTCCACCAAACTATGGAAGAATACTTTCAAAGTAAAAAACGCCTTCTTCATTACTTGAAGCCTCGGGCTCGTGTCATACTCAATATTGACGACCCCTGGCTAATGCGTCTTTCCCAAGAACTTCAAAACTCAGCTTTAAGCTTTGGGTTTTCTGAAGGTGCCCAGATAAGGGCCAGTGATCTTTCCATGTCATTATCAGGCATGCGCTTTAAACTTAGACTTGCTCATGATGCTGACCATTCTCAAACAGAAATATCTTCGCCACTTGTCGGAAAGTACAACGCTCTTAATATTCTTGGGGCAATTGGCTCTTGCTTAAGCCTTGGGGTTGATATCCAAACTATCGCAGAAGGGATTGCAACCTTTTCTGGAGCAACTGGCAGACTTGAGCCTGTGTTTTTACCTGCTTCTGCCAATGAGACTGGCTCCCATAACAATCAGACTCCAAAGGTTTTTGTTGACTATGCCCACACCCCCGATGCTCTTGAGAAGGTTTGCCAAAATATTGCCCAACTGGCGAAAAATCAAAATTTTGTCTGTGTATTCGGCTGTGGAGGCGATCGCGATCGATCAAAACGCCCCTTAATGGCTAAAAGTGTTAAGAAGTACTGCAATCATATGATCATTACCTCTGATAATCCTCGTAGCGAAGATCCTTCAGCGATTATCGAGGATATCCTCCAGGGTCTTGACCACAAGAAAGTTCCAACCTCTCAGTCCCAAAGTTTTCAATCCTATGAAGTTGAAGCAAATCGAGCTCTAGCTATCGAAAAAGCCCTGCGTTATGCTGGTCCAAATGGCATTGTTTTAGTAGCAGGAAAAGGGCATGAAAACTATCAAGAAATTCAAGGAGTCCGCCATCATTTTGATGATCGCGAAGAGGTACAAAAAGCTCTTGCCAGGATAAGGGGTGTGAGCTGTGTATGAGCTTAAGCTCGAGGAAGTCCTGAACGTCACAGAAGGAAAGTGGTTGCACAAACCATCACTCCTGCATTCCACAGTACAAGGCATAAGCAACGATACCCGAAACTTGCAAGCACACGACCTCTACATTGCTCTAACTGGAGAGCATTTTGATGGCCACCAGTTTTTGCCTCAGGCACAAGAGGCTGGTGCCCTTTGTGCTTTAGTTCAAAAAAGCACTCCACCACCGCCCGAGAATTTTCCTGCTATTCTTGTTCCAGATACACTTTATGCTATGGGAGAGCTGGCTCAATACCAGCGTAAAAAATTTGAGAACCTTAAGCTCCTTGCAATCGGTGGCTCTAATGGCAAGACGACAACCCGAACAATGCTTCACGCTATCTTAGACCACTGCTTTCCAAGCCTTCAAAATCAAAAAAACCATAATAACCTGATAGGTGTTCCGCAAACACTCTTCCAATTAAAAGAACATCACCGCTTTGCTGTCGTTGAAATTGGGACAAGTTTACCTGGAGAAATCCAGCGTCTCACAGAAATAGTGAGCCCTGATCTTGGCATTCTTACGAATATCAGTGAAGAGCACCTTGAAGGCTTAGGAAGCATTGAAGGTGTGATCGAAGAGGAAGCAAAACTTCTGGAAGGACTTGGTTCTCAAGGAATTGCAATCATAAATTTTGATGATCCACATTCTCTTTGTGCTCGCAAAAAAGCAACTGGACGGGTTGTAAGCTATGGTTTTGATAAGCGCTGTGAAATTCGTGCGAGCTCCTTTCAAAATACTTCCAAAGGAAGCCGCTTTCTTCTCAACGAACGCTACACTTTCGAAATTCCCTTTTTTGGACGGCATAATGTTTCAAATGCACTCGCAGCTATCGCCGCAGCCTGGACCCAAGAAATTCCCATTGAAGCCATGCAAAATGCATTAGCAACAATTCAACCACTGCCTGGACGTCTTGAGCCTTTTGAGGTTAATGGCAAAATAATCCTCAATGATACGTATAACGCAAACCCAGCATCAATGCGAGCAAGTCTTAAAGTTCTCAACGACTATCAAGCTCAGCGCTATCGGATTATATGTTTAGGTGATATGTTTGAGCTTGGGAAAGAAGCTGAATCAGCCCACTCAATTCTTGGCTGGTTCATCGGAGCAACAAAACAAATCGATTTAATGGTTGCCGTTGGCCCTTTAATGCATATTTGCGGTAAACGAGTTGAGGAATTCGGGATCCCTGTATGGTATTATGAAGATGCCAGCAGCGCCGCTGCTGCCCTTGTCCAAGAAATGGAAACCGATGATGTTTTATTAGTAAAAGGCTCTCGAAGTATGCAGATGGAAAAAGTTGTTGAGGCTTTTTTGAATTCATTTTCCAGCTCAAAAGCAAAGCCTTCCTAGACCTTTATTCTTCAGCGCGTAGAACGTAGAACAATATCGCGTAAACTCATCCTTCTTTATCGTTATCAAAATGAGCAACAATATCGTACTTATGAGGGTTAAAACGGTATCGTCGATAGCCCTCAAATTCTTTTGTTAAGGATTTTTCATAACGTCCAATCCGAATAACAACACCAGGATAAGCAACTTGATGGATAATAATTTCTGCATCCGTTGAATGGATTTGACGTCGTTTAAGCTCAAGGTCCTCCTGGAGCTCCTCCATCTGCCTGCGCATGGAGTCAATTCGCTCCTCCATCTGCATGATGAAAAGCTGCTTTTCTTCTGAAACTTTCATAAAGACTTCTTTTGCGGCACGTATTTTTTGATCAAGCTCCTTGACGCGAGCAACTAAAGCGTCAAACTTGCGCCCCAGCTCCTCAACTTCTTTTTCAAGCAGATAATCATAGCCAACCTGAAGAACGGTCCGAACTCCCATCTGAGACCCAGCTTCTTTGACTTCAATCACCTTCTTTCCAACAAGTTCGCCGCCAGCAACCTGTCCTGTTGGGACATGAATTTCTTCAGCATGAACGGTGCAATTAATAATTTCGTTCTCAACCTTCACGCTGCTTTGAGAAAGAACTGTTGAATTATTAAGAAAACGAGTCAGCAGATCTCCAGCAGAGTCAATTCGCCCCCGCCCTCTGCAATTAACCCCTCCCATGACTACAACTGTACCACCAGAGTGAATTGTTGCGGCCTGAACAATTCCGTCAACCTGAACCCCCTCAGTCGCCCGAATATTAAAGTTATCATTGACCGCACCGTGAACTCGGACAAGCCCATCAAAATTGACATTTCCAATAGAAAAGTCAAGATCACCCTCGACTTCAAAAACCCGAGAAATGAGAATAACCTGACCACGGACTTCAACTCGGCCGTTCTGCTCCGCATAAAACTCATAGGTTTCTTCGTCATAGGAAACATTATCACCAGCGACAAAAACAACTTCCTCCACGGCAGGGAAAGGAAGCTCTTCCCCTTGTACGGAAAGTCCCACTTCTCCTTGCTTTGCAGGAACAAGACGCGCAATCAACTGACCAGCTGAAACGTTTTTAAGCGTTGAAAAAGAATAGAAATTTATTCGACCCTGAGCATCTTCGGAAGGATCTTCAGATTCAATACACCATTCAATTCGACCGTTTTCACCAGGCACCATGGGCTTGGCCGTTGAAGCAATCTCAAGCTTCCCAAAATCCTCAAAATCGCTATTATAATCATCAATAGTAGCCTTGAGAAGCTCTTGATTAAAATTCTGAATTTTATGGGTTTCTTTTACGAAGCTAAGAACTTCCTCTATCTTAAGAGGAATTGCCATCCCCTCTTGTTCACTGCCTGGGATGAAACTTAAAAAAGCCTTTGTTTGATCAGGTGAAATCTCAACTTGAAGGCGTTCCGCAATTGTACTCATGAAGTAAACCCTTGGTGCTAAAGAGCAGCGCCTCTTCCCATGTTGAGATGTGCTTTTCTGTTACGAAATAATTTCTTCAATCTTAGCCTTTAAAACATCAGGAGTAAAAGGCTTTACAACATACCCTTTAGCACCAGCTTTTAAGGCCTCAATAATTCTTTCTCGTTCGGCTTCTGTTGTCACCATAATGATTGGAATCTTTTGGAGGTTCTCGACCGAACGAATCTTGCGGACGAATTCAATGCCATTCATTTTTGGCATGTTCCAATCACACAAAATAAGATCAATAGCAAATTGCTGAGCCTTCATCTGGTGAATGGCATGCTCCCCATCTTCAGCCTCTACAACATCCGTATAGCCCATCTGGGTTAAAACATTGCGCTGAATTTTTCGCATCGTTGCAGAATCATCAATCAGAAGTATCTTCATTGCTCTTTAACCTTATCTGCTCGCAACAGTTAAGAGGAAACCTTCCCCTTTTCCCAACACATCCCCACACTTATATCTGAACAACACTGCCAAAACTTCTTATACTTTACTTAACCCACCCAGAGTAGTTTTTCCAATCTCTTTTTGCAACGCTCTTTCTCTTCTTCGTCCAAAATTCAAGGCAAAAAAATCTTCCTGAGGGATTTTACCACCCAAAACTGTTCTTCTTTCCTGTTTTAACGAGCATAATTCCTGCTTATTAAGGTTTCTGAGAGTGAAAAGAAACTTCAACAGCAAAGTCCCCTATTTCTCCACTAAAGGGAATAATAAGGGATGGATACTGGCTCATCTTTACAATTTGAATATCATCTCCTACAACGACATTCGGCACAGAAATAGAAAGCACACTGTCAATACGAAGACTTAAACCTGCTTTTGCACCACCAGCGATTAAATTTACGACTTCACCAATACCATCAGAGACATCTTCAAGTGGAAAATTTTCGACTTCGCTCAAGCCAACAAATTTTCCTACGATTTTTCGCGCCACCTCAAGCTGACAACCAACTACAACTGATGCTCGCTCTTTGCCACTAATGCCTATAAGAGCACAAATTTCAAACTTTGGGTTCTGGTTTGGGTCTTCTCGATTGCGTAAATAAGGTTTATGAACGACAGGTTCCAGCCCCAGCATTGTCTTAAAGACATTGCTCGTGGCCTCAACAAAAGGGTTAATATATTCAACATTCATAAATCGTATACAATTATTCTCTACACTCTTACATACGAACGCATCTCATGAATCATGTTCATAAGCCCTGCAACATCAATAATAAGAGCGACTTCCCCATCGCCAAGAATCGTACTGCCTGCAATACCAGGAACGGTTTGAAGGTATTCTCCTAAACTCTTGATCACAACTTCTTCCTGGCCCAAGAGCTGATCAACAACAAGTCCAACCCTTTGCTCTCCAAGGCCAATCACAACAATATAAACCGGCTGCTCAACAGCATCAGGTCCTGAACCTGTTTCCGCCCCTTCCTTAATGATACAATCAAAAAGTTCACCCAAGATAAAGACAGGGATCACACTATCGCGTAAATGAACAACTTTGCGCCCTTCGACCGACTGCATTTTTGAACGAGGAATGCGAACCGTTTCAATCACATTCGTGAGTGAAATAGCATAGACTTCGTGCTGAGCCTTCACCATTAACGCCTGAATACTTGCAAGGGTAAGAGGAAGCTTAATTGACATTGACGTTCCCTTGCCAAGCTCACTTTCAACATCAATTGTTCCACCAAGCTGTTCTACATTTGTTTTGACAACGTCCATGCCAACACCTCGCCCAGAAGTGTTTGTAATGGTTTCAGCAGTAGAAAATCCTGGTTGAAAGATCAGCATGCGGATTTCTTTTGGGCTCATGCGGGCAAGTTGCATTTCATCTACAACTCCACGCTTGAGAGCCACAGCAGAAATGATTTCAGGGTCCATCCCACCCCCATCATCTTTGATCCGAATGACAACGTTGTTGCCTTCGTGCTGTGCAGAAAGCTCAAGATTCCCCATTTCAGCCTTGCCAGCAGCCTTGCGTTTTTCAGGAGCCTCAATGCCATGGTCAACCCCATTTCGAATCAAGTGAACAAGTGGATCACCAATAGCTTCAATCACTGACTTATCAACTTCGGTGTTGCCGCCAATAATTTTGAGATCAACGAGCTTCTTTTTCTCACGGGCAAGGTCTCGAACCATTCTTGGAAAACGATTAAAGACTTTCCCAATTGGAAGCATCCTGGTTTTCAGGACAGCCATCTGGAGGTTACTTGTCACCTGAGAAATAGCTGAGACAACGTGGGATAGTTCTGCCATCATGGTTACTTCGTGATCGGCAGCCTCAATCGTACGAGTAATATTAGCAAGACGGTTACGCCCAAGCACAAGCTCGCCTGCAAGGTTCATAAGAGCATCAAGACGCTCGACATCAACTCGAATCGTTTGTTCTACCGCGACTCCACTTTTTCCACCAGCAGCTGAAGCTTTTGCTTTTGCCGGAGTTTGAGCAGCTGGTTTCGGAGAAGCTGCTTGAGGAGCAGGAGCAGCTGGTTTTTGAGACGATGCTTCTGCTTTTTCTTTCGCAGCTGACTCTCCAGGGATTTCAATCTTTGGCTCAACCTTTGGAGCCGAAGAAAGCAGAGCATCAAGATCATCACCCCCTCCAACAGCCTCTCCAGGGATTTCAATTTTTGGCTCAACCTTTGGAGCCGAAGAAAGCAGAGCATCAAGATCATCGCCCCCTCCAACAGCCTCTCCAGGGATTTCAATTTTTGGCTCAACCTTTGGAGCCGAAGAAAGCAGGGCATCAAGATCGTTACCCCCCTCTTTTTCAATATGAGCTGTATTTCTTCCAGCAGCCACAACAATTAAATCATCTTTAGCTTCTTCAGACTCTGTAGTCTCCGTTTGTGCAGGCTCTGAACTTGAAACAGGCGCAGCAGCTCCAGCCTCTGAAGCTCGGACGCCATTGTTGTCGGCTATTTCAATTAAAATATCCATGGTCGGCTGGGGATCATAATCTCCATCCTGCCCCCGCCCTTCACGGATCTCTTCCAGCAAAGCCTTAATACCATCAAGGGCATCAAGCAAAGCATCCATAATTTCCGAACTGACTTTGAAAGCCCCGTTCCGCAGCTTATCAAGAACATTTTCGGCCTTATGGGTAAGTTCGGTCATCCGGGAAAACCCGAGAAAAGAGCTGGTGCCTTTGATTGTATGGGCTGCTCGAAAAATCGAGTTCAAAAGATCTAAATCTTCTGGAGTCTCTTCAAGTCGCACAAGCTCTTGATCAAGACGCTCAATCAGTTCTTCAGTCTCAACAATAAAGTCAGCTATAATTTCATCAAGCTCTTCGCCGAAATCGTTATCTGTCATGGGGCTGCTTTCCCTAAAACATTTTGACTATTTCATTTATTATTTTGGGCGCAAATGAGTTTCAATCAATCTCTATACTAGCTTCTACCAAACCATTCGTTTTCATAAAAACACAAAAAACATAAAATTCCAATTTCTCATGAATAAAGACTTCTTTTGCCCTTATTCTCTTATGCTAGCTTTCTTGATCTTTTTCGGAAAGCTCTCCGAGCTCCTGGGCAATTTCTCGGTCAAGTTCAGCCCGCTGATTCTCCTTTGCGACCTTGGAATCAATGCCTATCATCTGATCAATTTCATGATCAGAAATAAGCTCTTCGCCCATGCCTGATTCCGTTGTAAAAAGTGAATCTTTAGACATGTCAAGAAAGATATCCATACGCTGGGCCATAGAATCAGCCTGTTGAATTGCGCGTTCAAAGTCAAGCTGTGTTCTCTCAAGATCTGTAGAGCCATAAGTCTCAGCGATGGACTGGCTCACTGCATTCATCGATTCAGCAAAAGCTTTATAGGATTCAGCCTGATCTTTCATTTGCTTGGCAGATTCAACTGTAAGCAACTGGCGCTCAAGCATGCGACGCTGAAAGGTCGTAGCCTTTAATGTTTTGCGCATAAAAGCCAGCTGCTCTTCCGAGCCAAGTTCTTTTGCCCGCTTCGCTTTATCAAGCCACTCCTGTTCATTCTTGACCAGGTTTTGGATTTGACGCCGAATCTTTCCAATGCCGCGTTTGATTTCCATATCACGCTGCATGCGACGTTCTTCTTTTGATTTAAAAAGCCCCATATTCCCCTTCCGTTATTTCAATACGAAGTATCTCTCAGTTCCTGCTTTAGGTTGATGGTGCTTCAAACTCTTGCCTAAAGTTGTTTTATGACTGCACCCGCCATCTTATCACAAATTTCCTAAACGACTGAACCATCCTTTGATCTTCTTCGTTTAAAAGTCTCTGCAGCACTTACCCTTCTCATTCCATAGTTCTTAAGGAGGTTACCATGTCAAAGGATTTCATCCAAGCCGAATACGATCAGGACAGCTATGATCAGGACCAAGAAATTTTCGAAACTCAAAGTTTTTCCGACGAAAAGAATCAAGCTCTGGTTCAGTTTCCCTGGATGGCAATATCCACAGCCTTTATCAGCGCTCTCCTCCTTACCTTTTCTTTAATCCAGCAGATCACTCCGGAAAGACCCGAGCTTGAAGTCCTTGTTGGAGAAGTAGAAGAAATTTTCCTTCCCCCACCACCTGAAGAGCTTAAACCAGAAGAAGTTCAGTTCCCCAAAGATGAAGAATTCACAGAAGAGCCAGTAGTCGATCCCAGCATTGTTGACGAAGCTGTTGATGAAGAAAACCAGGACCCAACCGATGATCCTTTTGATGACTTAGCTCCAAACCCCAATGAGAGTGATAACAAGTCCGATTCACCAGACCCTCGTAAAGGACCGACTTCAAACTTTGGAGTTGGAGGCCCCACAGGCGGGGGCGGTGGTCCCAGCGGTCCTGGTGGATCGTTTTATGAGCGAGCAAAACCAGGCGGTGGAGAAGAACTACCACCTCGAGAACGTACTGACGCAGCCTTGCAATGGCTCGCTGATCATCAAGCACCGGACGGCCACTGGAGCTCACAGCATTTTTCCGATCACTCCATCAGGCTCAAAAAAGGAGCAGAACGCACCGGCACTATTGAATATCTGAATGACACAGAAGATACCGGCTGGGAAACCGTTGACATTGGACTCTCTGGCCTTGCACTACTGGCTTTTGCCGGCAATGGCAACACCCATAAAGATGGAAAGTATCGCAACAATGTTCGTACGGGTTTACGCTGGATTTTATCCCAGCAGGACTCCAGCGGTTGTTTTGGTGCTCGCGATGAAGAAGAGTTCGTTTATAACCACGCTATTTGCACCATGGCTTTAGTGGAAATCTATGGCATGAATGGTGATATTGCCCTCAAATCAAAAGCTCAACGCGCTGTTGATTTTATTGTTGAAGCCCAAAACCAGACCGATGCAACAAAGAATCGCCTGGGCTGGCGTTATGGCATAAACACGGGCGATAACGATTCTTCCGTAACCGCCTGGATGGTGTTGGCGCTTAAAAGTGCCAAGCTTGCTGGGCTCAAATTCCCTGAAGAAGAAGTCTATGCTGGCGCTAATAACTGGTATGATCGCGTTACGATTGAAAATGATGACGGCTATGGTGTTACCACCAGCTACAGAGATTCTCCACTGACTCCGGGCAATTCTCGCCTGGAAATGGCCCAGGATTACAATCTTAATCCATCTATGGACGCCTGTGCTGCTATGGTAAGGCTTTTCACTGGACACAGCAAATCCAGCGACAAAACCCTCAAAAGCTATGCCAGCCGTATGACAAAGACCAGTCCTCCCAGTTGGGATCATCTGAACATTGATTTTTATTATTGGTATTATGCATCCTTAGCGCTCTTTCAAATGGGTGATCAACACTGGAAACGCTGGGAAGAAGCCCTCATTCACCCCGTACTCCTTCGACACCAACGTGGCTTTCACCCTTTAGATATTGAGAAATACGGTCCCGAAGTAACAAGCGTATCCGATGGTCTCGAAGCTGGACGTTGGATACTTGATGAGCATGGATCGTGGGATCCCATTGATGCCTGGGGCAGTGCAGGTGGTCGAGTTTACGCCACCGCCATCAACGCCCTCACCCTGGAGGTTTACTATCGCTATAAACGAGTGAGTGAAGAATAGCCCCGCTTTCCAATGGGCTCAAAGAAGAATCCTCGCCACAGCCAAAGGCTCTTAGTCCAGAAACAACCTGGATTAAGAGTCTTTGCTCATAATATTCTCGAACAACACGCCTCTATTGATACAAAGGTTTTTGAATCAGAAAAAACGAAAGTACTTCTCTTAAAAATATACAAGAAGCAAAAATATCAAGAAGACTTATGGAGCAAAGCATAATCCATGCTAGAATAGGGTCATGAGAAGAAGAGTATTTCTATCAAGAAAAGAGATGCTGCAAAGGAGCCTGCCTCAGCATCTATTTCAAGCTCCAGCAAGGCTTCAATACTTTCAACAGCTCTACAGTACAAGCTTATGCTTTCAACAATCCCAGAAAATCTTTTTAACCTTGCTCTTGAGCCTGGTTCTTCCCTTTTAGTTGCGATGTCTGGTGGAGTTGACAGCTCCGTTTGCACAGCGCTGCTCCATGACAAGGGATATAAGGTCTTCGGCGTTTTCATGCGCAATGGCATCAAGCATAAGAATTCCGACACCAACAAAACCGACAGCAACCAAAGTGAAAGCAAAAAAAAGTCAAACAAACAAGGCTGCTGTTCCGTTGCTGATTCCCTTGATGCATCAAGGGTTGCCAGCACCATGGACATTCCCTTTTATGTCCTCAACTTCGAAGAGGACTTTTCAGCCATTATTGATTACTTCATCGATGAATACCAGGAAGGACGAACCCCAAACCCTTGTATCGTTTGCAACAACGACCTTAAATTTGGGAAACTACTGGAATACGCCGATGATGTAGGCGCTGAAAAGGTTGTTACGGGCCACTACGCCCAGGTACGCTATGAACGAGGGCGCTGGCGACTTTATCGAGGGGTTGACCCCAACAAAGATCAGTCTTACTATCTCTTTGGCTTAACCC
Organism: uncultured Planctomycetaceae bacterium; assembly: GCA_964548115.1. Taxonomy (GTDB): domain Bacteria; phylum Planctomycetota; class UBA8742; order UBA2392; family JABWBM01; genus CAZJPQ01. The sequence continues at coordinate 145,403 of CAZJPQ010000001.1, read as the reverse complement.
AGAATCAACTCAGTCGTTGTCTCTTTCCCTTAGGAGCACTGACGAAAAAACAAGTTCGAAGCCTGGCCCAAAGCTATAATTTAAAGACCATGGATAAGCCTGAAAGTCAGGAAATTTGCTTCGTTCCAGACAATAACTATCGTAACCTTTTGAAAAGCCGCAAACCTGAGCTCTTCCAGGATGGAGCAATCATTGACCAACAAGGCAAGCAGCTTGGCAAGCACCAAGGCTCCCCAGGCTATACCGTTGGGCAGCGCAAAGGTTTAGGCATTGGTGGCGGCAAACCTTTTTATGTGCTTGATATTGATCCTCAAAAAAATCAGGTCATTGTAGGGGGGGAGCATGACCTGCTATGCTCTAACTTCGTGGTTGAGCGCCCTCACCTTATTGGTCTTGATGAGCTGCCCCAAGGGAAAACCCTGGAATGTCTTGTTCAAATTCGTTATCGCCATACTCCAGTTCCAGCCCAAGTTCAAAGGTTAACTGATAATTCCTTATTTGTAGAGCTGAGAACTCCAGAGAAAGCCGTGGCTCCTGGCCAAGCAGCTGTTTTTTATCATGATCAAGAGTGTCTTGGCGGTGGCTGGATTTCAAAACTTCGCAATCTACAGTAGAGACACGATGAAGAAATAATGACAAGGCTTGTTTTTTAAAGCCCAATACAAGATAATAGAACACATCATTCAAACAGAGAGCTATTCTCCTTCAAAGAAAGCAAACTTATGAAATACTTTAAACGAATTTCTGGATTCCTTATAGTGCTTCTTTCTCTTGCACTGCTCGGCAGTATTGTAAAAGCCCGTCCATCAGTTTCTTCACTTCCGTCTTTTGAAGAAGAACTCAAGCGTTATGAAGACTTTCAAAAGTATCGTCCCCTTGATATCCGCACGGTTAGCATGCAGCGCCTGGCTGACACACGTGATCCTCGAGCACTCGATATCCTGAGCAAGCGTTACGACAACGCCCCCAAAGGAGAAAAATCTTTCCCAGACCATGTCCGCTATATCATTGCAGGTCTTGCTGGAGAGAACTTCGATAACACTGACTTTTCAGAAACCCTCGATGCCTGGGCTGATCGTAACACAGAATCTCACGACGTGTGGCTCTGGTACCAGACTCTTAACACCCATTATGAAGCAAAAGGGGCTGATAAACTGCTTGAAATTGTTCGCGACAAAAAAGCTGATCCTTTCTTTCGAGCCGTCAGCATTGAAGTGCTCGCTGAGAATAACGATGAACAAGCTTTGACACTTATTTCTGAACTGCTTGAAAGACCAACAAAAAAAGAACCTGAGCGCTCCGTTTTGCTTGGCTCTTTCGCTAAGGTTTTACTGGAGATCTCCCACTCCTATGACAAAAAAGATGCCTGGAATCAGGCAGCTGAAGCCTTAGCACTGATGCTTGATGAAAGAAAAACAACCTACCAGACAAAACTTGTTATTGGTCGTTATTTTGCGCGGATTTTTTCAACGGATAAGGTTGTGCTTGACTCAGGCCCCTGGATTAACTTGATTCGCGGCAATGCAGCAGCTGGTGATACTCACGAAGGAAAGACGTCTGTTCCCCGTCCAAGGTTCTTAGGCGTCGAAGCAACGGGCATGAAGATTGCCTACCTTATTGATATGTCTGATTCCATGCTTCAGCCTTTAAGCGTTGAAGAGCAAAAAGATCTTAAAAAGAAACCTGTTATCACTGGTAAAAAAAGGGATAAAAAAGACAAAGATAAGGAAAGAAAAAAGAAGAAAGAAGACTCTGGTGAAGACTTGCCTTGGGACAAGGTTAAGAACCGTTTTGATGCTGCCCGTGAGTTCCTTAAGCTTTCTTTAAAAGGACTGAACGAAGATATGTTTTTCACGGTTGTTTTCTTTGGCAACAAAGCAAAGTACCTGAAGTCAACCACTGGCATGGTTCCAGCGACAGACAAGAATATCCAAGCAGCGATTAAAGAGCTTGATGCTGTCGAACCAGGTGCCCCTCAGCCAAATCGTGCTCGCCCCCACGGAACCTTACGGGGAGCGACCAACGTACACGGCTCTCTGCGCAAAGCCTTTAAGGCTGTTCGAGGGAATTCTATTGAGCTCTACGAACATGTGGATGCCGAAGGTTTCGAAACAGGCTGTGATACAATTTTCCTATTAAGCGATGGACGTCCTTCATACGACGACTTCATGGAAGTTGATAAAATGGTAGACGGCTATCAGACTGGTGACCCAGAAACTGGTCAACCTTCAGCTGGCGGAGAAAACCTTCAGTACTATGGACCATACCATCTTGAAGAGTTTATCCTTAGCGATCTGAAACGCATGAACATGTTCAGAAAATGTGAGATTCACGCTATAGCTATAGGTGAAGCCTCTGGAGGGTTACTTCAAGGAATCAGTGAAATTGGTATGGGAACCGTAACAAGAATTCCGGAATAGACCTTCTTTTAAGCCCAAACAAAAAGCCTTCTCTTTTGAGCCTAAAAGCTCTGAGAGAAGGTTTTCTTTTTGGAATAAGCGAAACTTTAAAGCTTGTATTTTTAGAGCTGCTTCTTTCTTTAGAGCAACCAAATAATTAATGAATTATGCAACCAGCCAAGATGCTCCTGGTTGAATTTATAAACCATTTCTATAAAATAGCTTACAACTCTAATCTGGCACCTCAAAAACCCCCGAGTGTGGTTGCAAAATAGCCCCTGGAAGGGGCTGACGACCTTCGTTCTCAAAAGCTTTTTGAAGTCATTCTAAATCATATTATATCCGCCTTTGCTTCCTTGCGTAAGCGTAAGCCTGTCTCTTTGCGTTCAGGAATCGAAAGCTTACCATATGCGTACGCTTGGGATGCTGCAGAAGCTCTTAATCGGGGAATTTCATTGAAAACGTTCATGCCAGTAGACATTCCAAGGCATGCTTGTCCTTTTGCCAGTCAGGCAAAGCTCTTTCCAGTTTTTGGTGAAAAGCTCGAGAATGATTTTGCACAAGTGCATGGCAGAGCTCGTGAGTAATGACGTAGTCAATACAGCTCTTTGGTGCGCGAATAAGCTCAAGATTCAATACCAGCCGCCAGTTCGTGGTAAAGCTGCCCCAGCGCTTGGCCATACGCCGAACCTCAAGACGTGGAAAATCAATATCACGAAAAATGTGATGGCGAATACACACTTTCAGCCGTTCGTGAAAAACATGCCTTGCCTTATTCCTGTACCATCCAGCAAGGAGCCGACGCGCCTCATCGCTTGGGTCTTTTCCAGTCACCCAAATGCAAAAGAAGCCACGACGTAGCTTGATATCTTCTTTAGCGCTAGCCTTCGATATTTTGAGCCGATAGCGACGCCCTAAATAAAGATGTGATTCGCCACTTACATATTGCCGTTGCGGTGTACGTGGCAAAAATTGCTGAAAATACCGCTTTTGCTTTAATATCCAACGTGCCTTTCGTTTTACAACCTGCACAACTTCTTCGGTGCTGGCAAAAAGTGGTGCGTGAACATGAACACTCAAATCGGGATTGACTCGAATAGCGACTCGTACCCGCTCCACGAACGACAACTCAAAGTTGATCCGTCGACAGCCATACACGATATGATGATGCTGATAAGTATATTCAGGCAAAGCTCTTCTCCGCAATTTTCATAAGTTTCTCGAAGAGCTCATCCACATCATCCCAGTCAAGATCAAATTTACTTTCGTGTGACAGGTTCGAAAATGCTTCTTCAACCTTCTCCAGCATTGCATTGCGAATATTTTGCTTGCGTTCCCAATCTACATTCCTGGTCCCGGACTTGATCGCTGACCAGACAGCACGTGTAAGCTGCACAATATTTCTTTCGTCTAATCTTTCGATCTTTCCAGCCCATTCTTTAAGGACGCGGTACATGGCACCTAGAGCAGCTTCACCACATTCCAGTTCGGAAGGAACCTCATTCCAGCGGCCAGAAGTATACTCATCATGAATAGCATTTATTTCCCTAGAATACTCAAGCTCAGAAAAGGCCTTACTTCTGAAATCGTCAATAGCATCCCGAATCATCTTCGAGAACTTTTCGTAGAGCACGGGATCTCGTTCTTTAAGGTCAACCTCAATCTGTCTGAGCATGGCGTGGGCAATCATATCTGCCTTAGCAGAGGGCGAATCAAAGTGAGCTAGCGCCGTCTCCATTTCTGAATTATTAAAGATATTAACTGGCTTTGGTGTAATCTTGATCACCTCCTCAGAACTTATGTGTCGATCGAGGAGCTTTTTAATCTGAGGTTCAATTTTCTTGAAATCCACACGATCAGCATACCGTAAAGCAGCAGACGCTCTCAACTTCTGGAATTTTCGAAAATCCGCAATAAACCCCTGCATAGTCTGATCATCCACAATTTCATGTGTCTTATCGGACGACTGTGCGATATGCAAACTTTTAGAAAAAGCCCGCAGCTGCTCATAGAATTCATCCCGCGTTGCCTCTTCTGCAAGGTGCTGTTCTAAGGCTTCGAAATCATTTTTATTATCTATACTCTTAAAAACATCAAGAAGATCGGCATGCTTTTGTTTCATTTTTTCAATCTCTTCGCGGATGTTGATAAGCACCCCTTCGATATCGCCTTCTTCGAAATCAGCCAGTGCCGCATATTCCGTAAGAGCTTTATCAAGGTTGCCGAGATTCGCATTATAATCAATAATATAGCCAAACTCTTTCTCTTCGTGGAGGCGGTTGACACGAGCAATGGCCTGTAGCAGAGTATGATCCCGCATTTGACGCGCAAGGTAAAGCACTGTGTTTCGTGGTGCATCAAAACCAGTTAAAAGCTTACTCACAACGATTATGATTTCAGGCTGCTCACCCTCTTTAAAATCAGAAATAATCCTTTTGAGATAGTTCTCCTCGTTGCCATAGGTTTTCATCATCTGCTGCCAAAACGAAATCACGATGTCATCGGATGATTCATCAACCTCCTTGTAGCCCTCTCGTTGATCCGGAGGTGAGATCACAACCTGGCTTTGAAGGTCACCCCATTCATCCAAAAATTTCTTATAAAGAATCGCTGACTTTTTATCCGGAGCCACGAGCTGTGCCTTGCATTTTGTGCCCTGCCAATGCTTTGAAAAATGCTCATTCACATCAAACGCAACCCTCTCAATGCGTTGCTCCGTTTTGGAAAGCACATCTGCCCGGCTGTACTTGCGTTTAAGATCAGCCTTTTGCTGATCGCTAAGCCCGCGGGTGTAGCGTTCGAAAGAGCTGTCAATTGCTTTTTGATGAACATCCTGTTCGATGAGCCGTGCTTCATAAAGCAGCGGAACCACGGCTTTATCAGCTACAGCCTGCTTCATTGAATAGACATCAATCGCTCCGCCAAACTTATCGAACGTGTTTTTTTCTTTCCTGGTCAGCGGAGTTCCAGTGAAACCGATATAACAAGCGTTGGGAAAAACGCGCTTCATCTTAGGATGAAGCTGTCCGTATTGCGTACGGTGGCTTTCATCAACAAAGATGAAAACATTACCGGAGTCCTCCTTGAAATTCTTCTGCTTCAGCGCCGAATTGAATTTATTGATGACTGTTGAAATTGCTATGGAGCGACCACTTTGGATCAGTTCACGCAAGTGTGCGCCGCTTGTGGCTTGAACTGTTTCAATACCACAACGGCTGAAGGTATTCTTAAGTTGATGATCAAGCTCCTTGCGGTCGGTTACCAGAATAAACCGGGCATTGACAATACTTCTTTCGCTGGCAATGGACTGGGCCAGCATCACCATCGTTAATGATTTTCCACTGCCCTGTGTATGCCCAATGACACCGCCGCGGCGTTGTCCCTGCTCGTTCGGATGCAAAAGGCGCTTCATGGCTTCTTTAACCGCACGATACTGCTGGTAGCGGGCAATCTTCTTGGCAGTAGGTTCAAAAATAATGAAGTGACGCATCAGCTCAAGCAAACGTTCGGGGCGTAAAAGCTGGTATAAAGCCCGGTCTTGCTCCATCAGCATCCGGCCACTTCTTTCCCGCTCCTCAAAACGCTTCCGATAGTTATTGCAATCAAAGCATCGTTCCGAGAAAATTGCATCAAGTGTCTTTGTGGTAAGTGGCCGATTGAGGTAATCCGCAAGGAGATCATCAACACTTTTATGGCAAGGCCACAGTGACCAAAATTTCTTGGGTGTGCCAGCTGTAGCATAACTGGCCTTGTTAGCCTTGGCGGCCACAAGCACCTGGGCATATTTAAAAAGTTCTGGGATCCCTGCTTCTGCGTCCTGGTTACGAATCATCTGCTCGATAGCCTGATCGAGCTCATGGTCGCGAGCCTTACACTCAATCACGGCTAAAGGAATGCCATTGCAAAAAACCACCAAATCAGGGCGGTAGCTGTCATTGCGGCCCTGGCGGGTAATGCTCATTTCTGCTGTGACGTGAAAGAGGTTACGCTCGGGGTTGTTCCAATCAATATAATTGAGCGAGTAAGATTTGCTGGTACCATCAATGTTTTCATTAAAGCTCTTACCTAAAGTAAGGAGGTCATAAGTTCTTTCGTTGGCTTTCATGCGCCCATGGCCAGGGCTGACTTCTTTGAGTGTTTGAATTGCCTTGTTAATATTGTCTTCGCTGAAAGAGCGCTTTTTTCGTTTATACGTGAAGGTGTTGATTGTGGAGAGTTGTTGTTTCAGAATACCTTCGAGCAAGACGTGAGAGTCTTTATTGTTGCGTTGGGCTTTGAGATCGGTAGCGCTAAGATAGGTGTACCCGAACTTGCAGAGTAATGCCAGTGCGGGCAGCTGGGATTGTTCGATTTCGTTGCGCTCGGGGTTTATCTTTGCCACGTGGTTGCTCTCCAGACCTTGGTGCTTGCTGCATCAAAAAATACAAGACTTAGTTGATGACGCCTTTTTTTGCTCTTGTCTTTTTCTTTCGTTTGGATTCTGTTTTTGCTTGTGCAGGTGTTTTTGTTTTTACTTTTGAAGATTTTGCTTTTAGACGGATTTTTCCGGTTAGTAGAACCTGCATCAGGCCGCGTTTCTGGGTTTTGTATTTGTCTGCGAGTTGTTTTAGCAGGTCGATTTCGTGATCGCAAGCGCTCAGAACCTCGGAAATTCGACGTTGCTCAGCTAGCGGGGGGAGGCTGACTTTAATCTTAGAAAAGTCTTTACGTGACACTTCAAGGAATGTACTACCAGCCGCTAGTCGCAGAAGAACTTGTGTATTGATAGTGAACCAATAGTAAAGATAGACAACATCTGTGTTGGAACTGGGTGTGATCGATTTAAACCCTTGGTTGGTTGTCATCTCACAAGTATTAATTGCACATGCTCCAACAGTCGCCCTTGTACAGACAATAAGTGACCCTGGTGGTAGTACTCTCGCCGAACTCGAAGCCACACCTTCTCGCGTAATCGATCGAGCTGTCTTCTTCAATAATCGATTGCCATTCAAACTTGTGATTTCTGTAGGCGTTACCCACGGAAATCCTTTACCCCAGTACAATGGTTCACTAGTACTAGGTGTACCACCAGACTCAATGACTCCAAGCCTTTCAAGCCGAACCTTCTTCCACCCTTTCGGAACTTTCATACCCCCAGCTTCAATGAGAGGTCGGCCGAACTCAGAAAAGCGGAGTTTACCCGTCAGCAAGCGTTGAGCCAGGCCGCGCTTGAGCTTTTCCTTCGCCTGAATCAGCCGTTCGGTTTTTTCGATGGCCTCATCCCAGGTGGACAAGAGAGCGGCAATGGCCTTTTGTTCAGGTAGTGGAGGGAGGAGAAATGAAATCTTTTTGATATTTTTTACTGAAAGACCAGGTTGAGCGGCCCCAGTTGCGTATTTATTCAAATTCGCATGAATTAGCTGATAATAAAGCCATTCAACTTCAATATTTGTGTTCGGAGTTGCAACTACAGCGTGTTCGGTTGCGTAAAATTTTCCAGATGCTTTGTTAATGTTTCCACACAAAGCTCCCTGTCTTCCGATCAATGGAAAAGTCCCGCTATGGGAGTAATCCTTGACAAACCCACGCAGACCATTCCCTCCATAGCACGGGTAAGATGAGCTATTGCAGGTTTCCAATATTTCGGAAGCAGAAACGAACTTTCCAGCCTGCAAATCACAAATCGAATCTAATACAGTTCTTTTCCATCCATCTGGAAGTTTCTTGACTCTACTCATCGCTGAATCTCCTTAAGCTTCTCGGCCATCTTCACCCGCACCGCTGCAAGCTCTTTCTCCAGCCCGTCAATTTCCAGCTGCACCGCCGCAATATCAACCTCCTCTTCCTCCTCAAAAGTATCCACATAACGCGGAATATTAAGGTTGAAATCATTCTCCTCAAGCTCTTCCAGCGAAGCCCTATAACTATACTTATCCACCACCTTACGCTTGCGATAACACTGCACGATCTTCTTAATATGCTTCTTCTCATCAAGCACATTCTGATTCTTCCCCGACACAAACTCGCGGCTGGCATCAACAAAAAACACGTCCTTGCGCCTCGCATTCTTACCACCCTGTTCACGACTACGATCAAAAATCAAAATAGCCGCTGGAATACTAGTGCCAAAGAAGAGCTTTCCAGGCAGCCCAATCACAGCATCCAAAAGGTTTTCTTCAATCAGCTTCTTACGAATCTTGCCTTCCGCACCGCCACGAAAAAGCACCCCATGGGGCACAATCACCACCACACGCCCCTTCCGTGGCAAAGCGGTCGCAATCATATGTGAGAGAAACGCATAATCCCCCTTAGACTTCGGAGGAATACCACGCCAGAAACGATCATACGGATCATCCGCCGCCCCTTCATGTCCCCATTTATCCAACGAAAAAGGAGGATTCGCCACAACAACATCAAAGCGCCTAAGCTTGCCATCTGGAGTCAACTGAGGAGCTGTAATCGTATTCGCCCAGCGGCTTACCGCATAATCCTCACCGTGAAGAAAGAGGTTCATTTTCCCCAGGGCCCACGTTGCACCGTTGCTTTCCTGGGCAAAAAGAGAGTAATCCTGGCTGGGATTACCGTCTTTATCAACGATCTCATCAGCGGCACGAATCAACAACGAGCACGAACCAGAAGCAGGATCGCATATGCGTTCATGCTCTTGCGGGTTGGCTAACTTAGCCACCAACTTAGAGACACAGGTTGGAGTATAAAACTCACCCCCCTTCTTACCAGAATCAGCAGCAAACCGCTCAATCATGTACATATATCCGTTCCCAATCAAATCCTCATCAATAACAGAAGGACGAAGATCAAGTTTCGGATCATTGAAATCCTCGATAAGGTGCTTGAGACGGCGATTACGATCCTTCGTATTTCCAAGGGTATCTGAATTGAAGCTAATACTGCGGAAAACACCTTGCAGTTTCTTATTGGCTTCTTCAAGGTGCTCCAGAGTAATGTCGATCAACTCACCGATATTACTCTCGTTCCGACGCTCATAAAGATAATCAAAAGTACAATTATCAGGCACATCAAAACGACCTGTTCCCAACCCTCGCTGGATCCTCTTCTTATCGCCCTTGTACTTTTTAGTAATAAGAGCACGACGCTCTTTCCATACATCACTAACATACTTTATAAAGAGAAAGGTCAGCACGTAATTCTTATAATCGCTTGGATCCACAACTCCACGAAAGGTATCGCAAGCCTTCCAAAGCACGTTGTTGATTTCATTTTGTGTAAGAGCCATTGATTTCCTTTTAGGAGCAAGAAAAATATCAAAACAAACAATACTAAAACTTTAAAATGATAAGGAACAACCACTCAACAAAGAAGCTGCTCTACACACCATGAACTCGTTCAAGTGAGTAAATATGCGGTAAATCACGGGCAATCTCAGACCAATTTTCCCCTTGATCGCTGCTGGCCCAAATGCTGCCACTTGTTGTACCAAAATAAACTCCAACCTCTTCATAAGCATCTGCGACCATAGCCTGACGCTTAACAGTCAACCAGGCATTGCTGCCAGGAAGCCCCTGATCTTGCCGTTTCCAGCTTTCGCCACCATCCTGGCTGCAATAAACTGCTGGTCTCCCCCCAGGGCTGATTCGCGGCCACACTTCTGAAGCATCCATAGGAAAGACCCACAGCGTATCAGGGTCGCGAGGATGAAGCGTAACTGGAAAACCCACATCACCGATCTCTTCAGGCATATTATCACCAATCCGCTGCCATTCATTGCCTGGACGATCAAGACGATAAATGCCACAGTGATTTTGCTGATACAAACGACTTGGCTCTTCAGGATGCAAGAACATGCAGTGAGGATCATGCCCATACTCCGGAGGCTTCTCAGAGGGAGGAAGAAAGTCAGCAGCACAGCCCTGATTTAAAGGCTGCCAATCAACTCCCTTGTTCGTAGACTCAAAGACTCCTGCTACAGAAATTCCTAAATAGATATGCTGAGGATCCTGAGGGTTGATATTGATTGAGTGGACAACCTGTCCCACTTGAGGCACATCACCACACTTCTGCCATAGCGGATAATTCTCGTGCTGATTAAAGCCTTCAACCTCAGCCCAGCTCTTTCCGTTATCTTCGCTTCGAAAGAGCCCAATCGGCGCCGTGCCTGCATACCAAACTCCAGGTTCACTGCTATGCCCAGAGCTCAACCAGAAAACGGTCTTAAGGCTTTGCCCCGAATTATCATCAGATTGAGGGAAAGCTGGCGGTTGCTCTGATTCCTGCCACGTTTTTCCAGCATCTTTTGAATAAAAAATAGTTGGCCCCAAATGCCCGGTTTTAAGGGCCATCACCATGATTTCAGGGTTTCTTGGATCAGCTATCAGGTGATGAATAATATTGCCAAGAAAAAGTGGTTCCGAAAGCTTCCAGTCCTGACGCTTTGCATCGCTCTCAAGAAAGAAAGCTCCTTTTGTAGTACCAATCAAAAGCCTTATTGCCTTATCCTCACCTACCAAATTCTGTCCAGGTAAAGCCATAGTAAAACCCTCCTTGATTTTCTTCGCTCTATTAAAGCGAGCTCTGTAAGTATCGTTAATACACGTAGTTAAGAATGGCAAAGTATGCGAAGCAAATAGAACCTTTCCACGTCTTGCCTTCTTCTGATATCACGCTGAATCTTTCTGAGTTGCCTGGTTCGCTGCTGCTCTTTTTTGAAGCTCATTTTCATGAGCAATGCGTAACTCTGTGATCGTAAGAGGAAAACGCTTTCGATACCAAAGCACGAAAAAACCACAGGCAATTAAAACAAAACTTAAAATTTGGCCTAAACTTAAACCTAAGAATAACAATCCTCGCTGGGGGTCAGGCTGACGGAAGAACTCCATGGCAATTCGCGAAAGCCCATAACCAATAAGAAAGGTAGCACTCACTGTTCCAACGTGCTGAGCTTTGCGTTTGACGAGGAGTAATACTCCCAAAAGGACAAAGCCGCTGAGCAAAAGCTGATAAATTTGACTGGGATGACTGGCATCTGTAATCATACGGGCAACTTGAATCACCGGCCCGTCCGATGAACCTTGGTTTGCATATTCAATAAGGTTCGGAAGTTGCTCCTGAACAGTCTCAAAGCTTTCATAAGCATGCTGGGGACTACCATCAAGGGCTTTGAGATAAGGAACTTCTAGACGTTGGCCTTCAGCGAAAACTTCAAGGGCATACTCCTTCCCCTGCTGATCAAGATAAAGACGGCGCCCGAGACCATCCCTCATAGGAAAACGCATTGCCCAAGGTAAATCTGGTGAAGCCGAACGACCAAAAAGTTCTCCATTCATGAAATTTGCAAAACGAATAAAAATCGCTCCCACACAAGCCATGATCGCAGCATGATCACTGATGTGCAAAAACGAAAGCTTCGCCTTACGAGTATAAAGCCAAAAAGCCAGGGCTATTCCAGCGATCGCGCCATGACTCGCCATGCCTGACCAATTCGTCAAAATCTGCAATGGATGTTCAAGGTAATATTCAAGGTTATAAAAAAGCACGTAACCAAATTTTGCCCCGAAAAGTACTCCAAGTATTGAAACAAGAAATAAATCGTAAAGCTGATAGCTCTTGATCAAAAGGCTTTTACGTTTACGCCAACGGGATGCACAAAAAAGAACCACGAAAAAAGTTAAGATGTAAGAACCATAATAAACATCAAGAAGAATTTCTCCTCCTGATGGAACTCGTTCAAAGAAATGCAACCCACCATCAAACCAGGAAATAATGACAGTACTGTATTCTTCATTCACTAATTGAGGATGATCCATCTTAGAGCCTTTACGTTCGTTTCTCTTGCTTAAATATCTTTGAGAAAATTATAAATGCCTTAAAAAAAATGAAGAGCTTTACGTAACTGGCCAGCTCTTTGTGCTCTTTATAAGTATAAAACTTTTCTTGTTCCAAAAGTGTTGTTTCTTGTCTAAAGTAAATTCAAGAGCTTCAGTGCTGCCCGGTCATGAGTTTTAAGCTTTGAAAGCCGCTTTTGATCTGCTGGCATAAAGCGCTCTGTACGACCATAAAGTAAAGTACAGCGATGAAAGCTTGTTACCTTTCCTTGCCTGAGACCATAGGCATAAGCAGGTCGCACTGCGATCTCAACCCCAAAACGCTGACGAGCAAGATTTTGTAAAGCCTCTCGTGGTTTCTGATGTCCAAGCTTTGTCACCAGGATGCCGCCATAAGGGGTTAAAAGTGGCTTCTTCCCCTCTCGTAAAACGCCCAAAGCATAAAGCGGTTTTATCCTTGGTCGAGCTTTTCGTGATACCGTTATAGATTCATGAACCTTATTTTCCTGATAAGCCCAGCAAAAATTCTTTATGGGACAACGTTTGCAATCTGGGTCTTTGGCCTTACAGACCATAGCTCCAAGATCCATCAAAGCTGAAGTAAAAGTACGAGGTTCACTTATCTGCAAAAGCTGAAGTAAAATATCAGCTGCGGCTTGTTCTTCTTGGGCTTTAAAAACTCGTAAAAGAAGTCGTCGGATATTTGTATCAAGCGCAGGCTCTGGAAGGTTATAGGCAAAAGCACACAAAGCACCTGCTGTGTACTTTCCAATCCCCGGTAAACCTTTCAACTCCTCTATCTCACGAGGCAAAGTTCCCTGCTGGCAAGATTGACTCATAAGAAGATCAGCAAGTTTCTTAAGGCTCCGAGCTCGACGATAATATCCAAGACCTTTCCAGGCCTGCAAAACTTCTTCTTCGCTGGCAGCTGCCAAAGTCTGAAAATCAGGGAAACGCTTGAGCCAGGAACAATAAAAAGGAATGACTCGATCAACTTGGGTTTGCTGCAGCATAAACTCTGAAACGAGAACACGATAGGGTGATGGATTTTGGCGCCATGGCAAATCATGCCGACCTTGGGTTTGAAACCAGGTGGTTAAGGCCTTGATCAGAACCACAAACGGCCTTTTTTGAGGCTTTGAGAATGTCGAAGATCGTGAAGAAGCTACTGGCATAGAAAACCTTAAAGCATTACTTAAAACTCAAGAATTGAAAGTAAGCGAAATTGTCTTAAAGCTTCCCCGACTATTCTTTTGATGTTTCCTTTTTGGAAGAACGCTGATCAAGCTGATATTCTTTGATTTTACGATAAAGGGTTCGCTCCCCCACTCCTAACATCTTTGCACTTCGCTCTCTGTTTCCTTTGTTTGCTTCAAGAGTCACACGCACCATGTTAGCTTCAATTTCTTTGATTGTTTTCCCAACAAGCGCCTGGTATGGATCAAACTCCCCCGCATACGACTCTTCAGAGTTTTCCCTTATAAAGGTTTGAGGTCTATCTACAGTCTGCAGATGTGCAGGCAAGGACCGAAGATCCAAGTTTTGACTGGTTGTAAGTACAACCATTTCTTCAATCGTATTTCGCAGCTCTCGAACATTGCCAGGCCAGTTGTGAGCCATAAGAGCTTCACCGACTTCTGGTTCTATTCCGCTGATATCTTTCTTATATTTTTCTGTAAACTCCCTCAGGAAGGACTCTGCCAGAAGCACTATGTCTTGACCACGTTCATGGAGAGCAGGCAAGGCTATTTCAATCACCTTGAGACGAAAGTAAAGATCCTCTCGGAACCGTCCCTTTTTCACTTCTTCCCGTAAGTCCTTATTGGTGGCAGAGACCAGTCGTACATTGACTTTTTTCGCCTGATTCGCCCCAAGCCGAATAATTTCGCCCGTTTCCAATACCCGCAAAAGCTTAACTTGAGCCTCCAATGGCATCTCCCCAATTTCATCAAGGAAGAGTGTTCCGCCATCAGCATATTCAAACTTTCCTTCACGGTCTCGGTCAGCACCAGTAAAAGCGCCCTTCACATGGCCAAAAAGCTCTGACTGCAAAAGATCTCCGCTAATAGCCCCACAATTAAAAGGAACAAGCCTTGCAGCATGGCGCTCTGAATTATGGTGTATAGCCCGAGCGACAAGTTCTTTTCCAGACCCATTAGCCCCACTGATTAATACACGTGCCTCGGTAGGAGCAACCTGACGGATTCTTTCAAAAACCGCCTTCATAGCTGGAGAATTTCCAATCAACCCCTCAAAGCCATAGCGCTTATCCAGCATCTTGCGGAGCTCACGGTTCGATTGCGCAAGTTCCTTGTGTTCAAGAGCTTTAGCCACCTGGTTACGAAGTAAATCTCGTCCTAAAGGTTTCTCAAGGAAAGAAAAAGCTCCCGCTTTAAGGGCATCAACTGCCAACTGAACAGAGCCATACCCTGTCATGATCAAAACTTCAGTATCTGGCAGACGCTGCTTTAAAACCTCAAGCAGCTTCATACCATCGATATCTGGCAACATCAGATCAAGCAAGACAACATCAAAAGATTCCTTCATCAACAACCGTTGTGCTGATTCACCATCGTTGACAATTGTACAAGCATAAGCCTTTTCAGACTTTTGAAGAACCTCAGCAGCGATCTGGGCATGGGCTCGATCATCATCAACGATCAAAACCTGATATGAAGCACTATCAGCCATTATCAACAAAACTCCATCGAAGATACTTTTGTTATTAAGATCTTAAACTTCAACTTCAAATTTTTTAAGCTTCGTCCGCAACGTTTTTGTTGTAATCCCAAGAGCTTCAGCAATCGCCTTCTTATCTCCCTTGAGCTCTTCCATAGCAAAGAGAATAAGATGCTTTTCCATGCTTTCAATACTTGGAATACGCTTATTTTCATCCGAAGCCGGAATATTTTGAAGCGTAAAAGCTTTTCCCTCCTTCGAAGTTCGAAGAGAATCTGAAGCGCCCTGAAACGAAGGCTCTGTCTTCCTTGAATGAGAAAGATAAGGTTCAATATCTTCTGCCTTGAGGTTTTTACCTGGCACAAGAATCAACAAACGTTCAATCAGGTTCTCAAGTTCTCGAACATTGCCGGGCCAACTATAATCCTTTAAGACCTTTATTCCTGATTCATCAATACGAGGAGCCTCTTTACCACTGTCAAGCGCGTAACGTTGGATAAAATGCTCTACTAATAAAGGAAGGTCTTCCTGGCGTTCTCGCAATGGGCTTAAGATAACTGGAATGACATTAAGACGAAAGTAAAGGTCCTCTCGAAAGCTACCAGCACGAACAGCACTCTCAAGATCTCTATTCGTCGTCGCAAGCACTCGCACATCAGCCTTAATCGATTGCGAGCTCCCTACACGCTCAAAACTTTTCTCCTGCAAAACCCGTAAAAGCTTGGCCTGTAAATTGATATCAATTTCACTTACTTCATCAAGTAAGAGTGTGCCTCCACGGGCTAATTCAAAGCGGCCCTTTCTCTGTTGATCAGCGCCAGTAAAAGCCCCTTTTTCATGGCCAAAAAGCTCGCTTTCAAGTAAGCCCGCCGAAAGAGCCGCGCAGTTAACAGCAAGAAAAAGTTTATCTTTGCGCTTTGAGTGCTGGTGGATATAGCGAGCAACGACCTCTTTCCCCGTTCCAGATTCTCCCTGAATCAAGATTGTAGAATCAGAAAGAGCAATCCTTTCTAACGATGTTTTAAGCTCAGCCATCACCCCTTTATTACCAGAAACAAAAGGCTTAGAATCTGGCTTCTGAAATTTCAGCGTCTGGCGCAAACTTTCGTTTTCTTCTGCGAGTGCATGATGCTCAACAGCTTTTGCGATACGAGCTTCGATCTCTTGAGTTGTGAAAGGCTTACTAAAAAAATCAAGAGCTCCGAGTTTCATCGCGCGAGCGGCATCATCTGGACTTGCATGGGCAGAAATAATAATGACGGGTAAACGAGAATAATTTTCTTTAATTCGAACAAGCAGCTCAAGCCCATCCATTCCTGGCATTTTGATATCACTTACGACACAGTCAAGATCATGATGCTTCACTAAAAGACCAAGCCCTTCCTGGCCAGATTCAGCAGTCAAAACCTGGTACCCAGAGCGTTCAAGAGCCATGGAGAAGCTATCTCGGATTAACTCTTCGTCATCAACAATCAGGACTTTTGCCATGAAAACCAGTGCTTTCTTTCGATAAGATTCTTCTTTTAAAAAGGAATACGTTAAGGATTCTACTCTTCTTTTGATGCTTCAGGTTCATTGAAAACACTTAAAAAAACAGTTTATGCCTGTTATAACTGATCCTTGCCCAGAACTCATCTGATAAATATTTTTGTCATGCCATGAAACAAAACATGAAGTAAAAATGACATAAAGCAAAAATAAAAGGATTAAAGAAAAGTTTCAGTCACTGAATATAATTATAAAAGCCTCGGTACAACTCTTTAAAAATATGCCAAAACAAATTCAAACTGATTATCGCTATGTGATCCAGGCTCACCATTACGCTCAAATGGTCCATTTCGATTTCATGTTTGAAAATTCAAAACATGAAGCTTTAGAAACCTTTCAATTACCAGAAAAACCATCACTGCAAGGAATTCAGCAAGGAATCTCCTGTCGAAAGCTTTCACCTCATCGAATCGACTACCTTGATTACGAGGGAAAAGTTTCAGGTAACCGCGGTTCTGTTGAAATTTGGGATGCTGGAAAACTCCAGATCGAAAAAGAGCAAAAGGATATGCTTGTTTTAAAACTTCAAAGCCGATCAAAGATCAATCCTTTTATATGGGTTCTCCATCATGTCGGTGGAGTTGATTGGTACTTAATCACCACCTCTTTTTCAGACTTCAAAGAAACCTCAATATTAGAAGAATAAGAGAAAATAAAATTGAAACTTTGCAAACTTCCTATTTGTCTCAAGCGTTTATTCTTTTAAAGACAATACTGAAAAAAGCGCTCCAATAAGAACAGAACGGTAGAAATAAACGCAAAAATAAAAATCATGCCAAGACAACATATCAAGTCGCCACAAAAGCTTCGAAATTCGAAACAAGGCATTGCCTTGCTTATGACTTTGATAGTCGTGATTCTTTTTGCCATCATTGCCTTCCACTACGTTTATGTCACAAAGACCTATACTCTGGTAGTCAACAACCAGCGCGATGAAGTAACAGCCTCCTGGCTTGCTCGTGGAGGCCTCTATCGCGCCCGCGCACAGCTTAAACTTGACGAAGAACTTGCCTTTGACAGCCTGAACGAAGATTGGGCTCGCCCGCTTGTGTATGGAGAGGATGACTCACCAACAGGGCTGCAACCAAACGTGCGTATTAGCGATGAAGAGAGTAAGTTCAATATTCTGCTCCTAGACTGGGAAGATGCCAGCGAAGAAAACCAGGAAAGGATTCGTGAAACTTTCGTCCGCTTAATCAGAGTTTTACGTCGTAAGGATGAACGCCTGAAGCTTGGTGAAGACGGGGAATCCATCAGAAGCACCAGGGGAAGTCGAGACGACGATGACATAAGCCCTAAAGCCCTTCATGACGGAATTCGTGATTATCTTAAAAAACGCGAAAAAGACCTTGACCGAAAAATCACCTTCAACAAAGGAGAAAAAGAAAAAGGAAGTGTTAAAGCTTCCCCTTTTGCTCTTTTAACTTTAAGAGAGCTTATCCACGCTGAAAAAATGACCGAGAAAGTTCTTTTTGGTCCGCAAAATATGGTTTTCAGAATTCACCATGAAGATCAAGATGAGGAAGACAAACGAGAGTATGACCCTGCAACAGGGTATGCTTTAAACGAACGTGAACAAGCCCTGCAAGCTGCGGACTCAAGCCGAATTCAAGATGATCTGGCTCGTTCCCGCTCAGAACGAAGCTTACCTCTAGCGGATTATCTGACATTGTGGGGAGATGGACGTATTAACATGAATACCGCCTCTCGCGAGGTTTTATTAGCACTGAGTGAACACCTTAGCTGGGATATGGTTGAAGATATTTTGCGTGCACGCGATGAAGCCTATGATCGAGAGCGCCTGATCGAAGAGGAAGAAGAAGCAGAGCCCAACAATGCTCTTCCTGAAGAAGACGAAGAGGAAGAAGATCAGCGTAGTTTTCGAGATGAGGATTTAAATAGTGCATTGAACTTCTACAATCGTATTTATCAAAACCTTGAGACAAGTGAAGATGGGACACCACGAGATCCTGTGGATGCTCCTGAAAATGTTCCAGAAGCCTGGAGAAATGCTTTTAATGACATGCAACCATTTATGAAAGCCCGCAGCCGTTACTTTAAAGTTCGCAGCCATGTTGAACATAAAAAAATGAGAGTCAAAAAAACCTATACTGCTGTTTATCGTCGCGATAGACTTCAGGAATCACCAAGTGAAAAGGAACTCTCATTCAATGAGGAAAACCTTCCTGATGAGCCTGATATCGCTTTAACTCTAATCTTTCTGGATGAAGAAGAATAAAAATAGAGTATTTCGTTTTAAACCTTAGTCACTTCTCTCTACCACTGAAAAGGCACTCTTACATGCTTCAAAACCTCTCTTTATTTGCGCTCTTTGCCTTAGCTTGGAGCATACTTACAGGCAACACAGAACTTTATGCCTTAACTCATAAGCCTTTTCTTTCAGGAATATTCCTTGAAACTACAGAGCCACCCCATCTTCCAGCTTCATCTCCCTTTTTTTTGATTCAAGATCAGCCACCTCCCCAAGACAAAGAAACCTTACCTCAAGGCCAGCTATCCTGGCCCACTTTTCCCAATGCCCCATCAGGTCCTTCGGGAAAAAACATCAAAATCATTCCTGATCGTGGCTTGAGTGAACAAGAAAAAGAAGAAGCTCTTTCTGGAGCACTAAACAACGCAGCCTCAGCCTTTGAGCAAAAATGGAGCAAGGGCCTCAATAGAGCTCCTTACCCATATTTTGAGAACCTTACAAGCATCAATTCTCATGATTCAGATCACAATAGACCCGCCTGGTTTACAACAAAAGCTTCTCTATGGTGGGAAAACAGCCGTCGCAAGGGATTTTTTGTAGACCATCGCGGGATTGAAGGCATTTCACTTCATGGTTTTCGCTGGACTCATCTTGACGGTAAAACAAAACATCAGGCTTCCAGTGATTGGCTGCAAACCGAGCTTGGCTTAGCTTTTCCTCTACCTGGGGGTTATGCAAACCTGGCTTTTGGTGGCAGCTGGCTTGATGATCATGACCATTTTCACAATAAAGTTTCTGCTGATGCAGCAACTTCTTTTGTGCTTTATCCCTTTTACCCCTTAGGTCTTCAAGCCCATTTTCGATCAAGCTTTTTTGAGACAGGGCAATATATTCTGGATCTGGAAGTATCAGGAAAGCTTCAAATTTTTCGTTCTCTTTTCTTTGAACTTGGTTGGAGAGACCTCTCCACACCAGGCCACCGTGACCTTTTCCGAGCCGATGGCATTTTCTTTGGCATCAGCTTTGATTTCTCAAACCTCAAATTTGCCTTCACGCCCCCTGCTGGCGGCCCTGCTGATGGAATCTTAGGCTTTTTTAACTAAGATCGAAGATATCTCCAAAGCTAGTTTTTAATTTATGCTGATGGAATTTGCTGCTCTTGGAGATCCAGGGCTTCTTGAGTGTCTGTTTGATCACTGTGACATAGAGCTTTCTGTCCTTGTTTTGCTCCCACTTTTGTACGAGTTTTGTGGGCTAACCGATGAATTTCCTGTGGATCAAGGACGCCTCGCTTCTCAAGAATTTCAAGCTGCTCAGCACTTAAAGCCTTTGAAAGCTGGGCCTGATCCCATGCGTATTTTTGTTCTTTACCTGAAAAGAATTCTTTAATTTCTTTCGAAATTCGAACCGAGCACCAATCGTGCCCACACATGGCACAAAAGTCTGTATCAACATCAAGATCCTCATCATGATACGCTCGAGCCGTATCAGGATCAAAACTTAAAGCAAAGTGTTCTTCCCAGTTTAAAGCTGCTCGAGCCTTTGTAAGCTCATCATCCCGATCTCGGCTTCCAGGGATTCCAAGAGCAACATCAGCTGCATGAGCTGCAATTTTATAAGCAACACAGCCTTGTTTCACATCGTCTTTTTTAGGCAAGCCCAAATGTTCTTTCGGTGTTACATAACAAAGCATTGCTGCTCCATGATAAGCCGCAGCAGTTGCTCCAATACATGAAGTAATATGGTCATAGCCAGGGAAAATATCTGTTACAAGCGGCCCCAAAACATAAAAAGGAGCAGCATGACATAAACGGCGTTGAAGCTTCATGTTATATTCAATCTGATCAAAGGACATATGGCCTGGCCCTTCAACCATAACTTGAACACCATGACGCCAGGCTCGTTCTGTCAGCTCCCCGAGCGTTTGCAATTCTCTGAGCTGTGCTTGATCACTGGCATCCGCAAGCCCACCAGGCCGCAGACCATCACCAATACTAAATGTCACATCATACTCACGCATAATCTGACAAATCTCATCCCAAAGCTCATACATAGGGTTTTGCTTGTTATGGTGAAGCATCCATTTCGCAAGTAAAGAACCACCCCTGCTCACAATTCCAATCAGGCGTTTTTGAACAAGAGGTAAGTGCTCACGCAGTACCCCTGCATGGATGGTAAAGTAATCAACGCCCTGTTTGGCCTGGTGCTTGAGCGTTTCAAGGATAATCTCTTTGGAAAGATCTTCGACCTTGCGCCCAATAATCATAGAGTAAATAGGCACTGTTCCAAGGGGCACGTTTGAATGCTTGATGAAAGCTTCCCGACACTCATCAAGTTTTCCTCCCGTAGAAAGATCCATGGCGGTATCAGCCCCCCAGCGCACAGCCCACTGAAGTTTTTCAACTTCCTCCAAGGTGTCAGACGAAAGAGGAGAAGCTCCCAAATTTGCATTAATCTTTGTTTTTGATGCGCGCCCAATAGCCATTGGATCAAGTTGATACTGCAGATGATTTTTGTTCGCTGGAATAACCATACGACCAGCGGCGACTTCATCTCGGATCTGCTCTGGCGTAAGATGAGGCTCACGTTCTGCCACTCGATACATCTCAGGAGTAATTGTGCCAAGACGTGCAAAATCAAGCTGCGTCAAGGGCTTAAATCCTTCTGGCGCTTGCCATTCTCCCTCAACCTGCACCCAATCTGAAGGCATGAAATCCCAGGCACTTTTACCGCTTGGCTCTGGCATGCCTGGAGTATCAGGCGACGAAAAAGTTCTCTGCCCTTGGATACCAGGAGCAAGCTCTGGAGAAAGCGCAAAACTTCCCGGAGAAGTACCCTCTCTTCCAGTTGAAGGGTTTATTCCAAGTGGAGGCAAAGGAATTTCTGGTATTGCTTGTCCCGCCTGAATATCTGACATAATGACGACTCCCTTAATTTCTCTATTTTGGCCCAAACACAAGGATGGCTTTTTATTGTTCTTACACCTTAGCTTAAACTTAATAGCTTAAACTTCAATAACAGCTTAAAACAGAGCAAACCTTCTCTGGGTTATTCACCTGATGCAAGAATTCGGTCACGCTTTTAACTATAACAAAGTATTCCCAAAAGTAAGCCTTTGAACTTTTTTAATATATTTGATAAAATAAAGAGATTGATAAGTAAAAACTCACTTGCTTAAGGCTTATAAAGTCTTGGCCTGGAACAAGAGGCCTCTACTAAGGCTTGAATGCTCAAGCTTGAAAAACTGGAAGCGGTTTATCAAGCGTTTTGGCCTTTCGTCTCCCTTAACTAAAATATTGAAAACTTAAGGTAAATAAGGAACTTTTCTGAGTTCCTATGCGTTTTAGGAGATAAAGGGTTTTGCGCACTTAGAAAAATTATTCTAAATAGCCTGTTATGGAAAATAGAGAACAACATCTTTCCTCATTGTCAGCGGCCGAGCGCGAATTACTGAGCGCTTATCTTGACGGCGAACTTCTGCCCGAAGAAGAGGCTCAAGTTCAGGTTCTTTTACGCCAAAACCCCGACGCTCAAAAATACCTGGCCAGCTTCGAAAAAATTCAAAGCCTGACAACAAGCCTTCAAGCCGCAGAACCTTCACCGAAACTCGCGCCTAAAATCATTCAAAGCCTTAAGCCGCAAGCGTTTAAACAGCCAAGTCATTCTTTGAGCCAAAACCATAAGATACGCAAAGAGCCCCTTTCCTTGTGGGCTCGTCTAAGCTGGAAGCTTGCGTTCGCTTGCTCTTTGGTCTTGCTTCTTGGACTCAGTGCTGTCTTCGTTTATCCCTACCTTTTTCCTCAACACGAACGGGAAGGCCCTTCGCTTTACGTACAAGACGAAACAACCCAAGCAATCCAAACGAGAGAACAAGCTAGTGCAAAAGCAACTACAAATGAGACAGAACTCCAGAAGAGGGAGCTGCTCGAAGATGAAACTCTAGAAAAAAAAATTAAAACCCGAGACTCTTCCGAAGCATCAAAACAAAAGAACTCAAAGTTTGCACATCCTTCTGCCAGCAAAAGCAATAATAGCCAATCAGATTCCGAGTCTTGGGGACAAGAAGAAGCTAATACAGGTCTATCGGAAGAACTTCTTGAACCCTTAAAGGAAGAATACTCAGAGCCTCAAATTCAAATCTTAAAGATTCAAGATTTTCAAAAAGATTCTAACTCTTTCAGCATGCAGAATCAGGAATTAGAAGGTCTTGAACGCGCAACCAGTCAAGAACTTGCACAACGATCTGGAAACATGCTGCAAGCAAATTTAAGCTTTATCCCAGAAGCTGAAGCTGAAAAGGTTTACGCCTTTCTCTACCAAACAGCCAGCGCCTATAATGCAAACCTTTTCTTGATTGAAACCCAAGAGACTGCGAAATCCAGAAAGAATCGCCCAACTCGACAATCAGGCCAAAACTCCAACTTTGATGGGCATCCTGGGCATAAGCCTTTGCTGCCTCCTGTAGCAGAACCAATTCCAGCATTAAGCTATCACGCTTATCAAGGAATTGTCATCGAAGCAACAGAATCAGAGATTCTTGATATCCTGAGAAAAATTGAACTTTCAACAGGCCCTGAACTTGCGGAACTTATGATTACCCAAGAAACTTCATCCTCTCTACGGCAACGTCATTCTTTAAATGCAAAGAACAAAAGTTCATCTCCTTCTGCTTCTCTAGACATGGAAACCCAAAGTTCAGAAGATCTTGAGAAAGAAGCTTCTTCTCATGGCCACAGCCCACTTGCTCCTGAACAGGAACAAGACAAAATACTCGATGGCTCCTCTCATTCAGAAAACAAAGGAGAAACTCTGGAAGATGGATCGATGGAGGAAGAAGGGTTTCTCCCCTCTTCTGGCTTCACGCGCAATGAAGCTCAAGAAAGACCTCTTCGCCTTTTTCTTAAAGTCACTCATCGGTAAAAAACTATCCATGTCAAGGGTTTTCTGCTTAAGGAAAATTTCAACACGCAAACGCTTCCCATCAAGACAAAAACGTCTTTGGCATGATCTTTCTTTTCAAAAAGCGAGCATGGAGTTAGGATAAAAGCCTGTTGAATGAGGTGCTTATGAAATTTTGTAATCACATACTATAAGTAAAATAACTCCAAGACATTTGAGCTATGGCTATTGACCCCCTTAAACTTGATTGGCCATTACCCGCAGAAGAACCACTTGAAATTACAACAATCAATGAAGAGCTTTTTCTTCTTGCTGACGACTTAAGTTTGCTCCTCAGCAAAACTTCACAAAACTTACGGGTATCATTTATCGATCTTTCTTCTCGCCTTCTTGATAAAACCCCAAGCGCGGCTTCTTCTTTGCGTTTTATAGTCCGTCTTTTAGAAAAATCATCTGCTCCTGAACGGGCAACGTTTATTCAGGCTTGCATAAACAAACCAAAACGTTGTCATGCGCTCTTTGCACTTATGGGCTATTCCTCTCTTATCGGCGAACACCTGGCAAATGGCCTATGGAAAGAGTTTTTTGCACCCAGTGATGCCCAATTAGCTCAGGATATCGAAAAAAACAAGGTGCTCCAAGATTTTCAGAAAGATACAGAACCTGCTCTTCAGCTTTCTGGAATGATGCAACAGATGCGTTCCATCTATTCACAAACACTGATAAGGATTGTCTATCATGACAAAATCCTGGGCTACCCTCTGCCAAAGATTCTATCCGAAATTAGTACTCTAGCCGATGCCTCTCTGGAAGCTGCTTATCTTTTTGCTTGTCAAGAGCTGGACCGTCAGCTTGGACGCCCCTTTAATCAAGCCCATGAGCCTATTGCTTTTTGCATTCTGAGCCTTGGAAAACTTGGTGGCTTCGAGCTTAACTATCGCTCGGACATTGACCTTCTTTTCATCTACGAACAAGAAGGCAAAACCCATGGAGGCCAGCGCTCAGTAGCTGCTTCGCTCTACTTTTCACGACTTTGTGAACTTATAACAAAACTTCTTTCTCAGCAAACCCAAGAAGGGAAGCTCTATCAAGTCGATCTGCGTCTGAGGCCCCATGGCACTCAGGGGCCAATTACAACCTCTTTAAACTCGGCTCTTCAATACTATCAAAAATTTGGAACCACCTGGGAACGCCAAGCTTTATTGAAACTACGCCCCACTTCTGGAAACATCGAACTCGGGAAGCAGTTTTGCCAGAAACTCGAGCCTTTCATTTATCGCCGCTTTCTTTCGACAAAAGCCATGCAAGAGATTAAAAACCTTAAACTTAAGATTGAACATCGGACCGCTTTACAAGCAGAGACTTACCGTAATATTAAAACAGGGTTTGGCGGCATTCGTGATCTTGAATTTATTGTTCAATCCCTTCAGCTTCTTTATGGTGGACGTGAACCTCATGTACGCAGCGGCAATACACTCCAAGCGCTTCAAAAGCTTGAAGAAGCAGGCTGTCTCAGACCACAGGAAAAGATCGAGCTTGAACAGGCTTACCAATTTTTCCGAAACATAGAGCACACCATCCAGCTTCAGACCGGCCCTCACGTTCACCGAATTCCAGAAGAAAACGAAGCCCTGGAATCACTTGCCCGCCGGATCAATCACCACAAACAAAAAGCGTTAAACGCAAACGATCTTTACCACATGCTTACTCGTTTCTCTCAAGGAACAAGAAGCATGCTGCAAAGTATTTTTCAAAACTTATTTCCTTCAGAGCAGGATTCTTACGACCAGCTTCAAAACCTCTTCGACTCAAAAATCTCTGACTCAGAGATTAAAGACCTTTTGAAACCTTACGGAATAAGCGATCATAAAGCGTTTAAAACTTCTCTTTTAAACATGATGAAAGAACGCAAAAACTTCCAACACCTGGAACCAAGGACAAGAGCCTACCTTAACGCCATGCTCCCAAGTTTACTTCATTTCGCAAAAACTTCGAAACTCGCAGATCAAACCTTAAAAAACTTTGAACGCTTCACATCGGCTCTTGGTATTAAAAGCCTCTTCTATGAGCTTGTTACAGAGTCTCCAAAAGTTCTTGAAACATTTGGCACCTTTTGTGCCTACAGCGACTTTATCCCTGAACTTTTTCAAGCGAACCCCGACTTACTCGATGAGTTTGTTGACCGCCTCATGACTTACGACAATACTTCTTTGTCTTTTTTAAAAACAGAACTTGAGGCCTATGGAAAAACTCAAAAAGATCTAGACCAGTTACTTCAAAATGTTCGCTGGGCTCAGAAGCTTGAGCTGCTCCGGATCGCATTTTTCGATCTCAGGAACCAAAACAGCATTGAAACCACCATGCGGGAATTAGCATCTCTAACCGAAACGATTTTAACTTTTGTTGTCAAGAAGGTTTTGAATAACGAAAAACTCCAAAACACGGAGCAAATAAACCTAGAAAACATCCAAGATCGTTTTCTTGTTTTAGCTCTGGGCAAATTTGGAAGCGGTACCATGAACTATTGGAGCGATCTTGATCTCATTTTTCTTTATGACGGAAAACAAGAAGAGCGAGTTTACTTCGAACGTGTTGCAGCTCGTATTCGAAGTTTATTTGCGAAGCACAATCTTTATCAGGTTGATTTGCGCCTGAGACCAATGGGAAGTTCCGGCGCAATAGCAAGTTCAACGACAGCTTTTTGCAACTATCTCTCTGGCTCTGCTCGTTTTTGGGAACGTCTGGCTCTTACCAGAGCACGCTTTGTTTTCGGGGGCACAACCCCACTTGGGAAGCGCCTCAAGAAAACACTCGAAACCTTCGTTTATGATTCACCTCTGCCTGAAAATGCTATAAAAGAAACATTTTCAATCCGAACACAACTTGAGAAAATTGTCTCCAAAGAACATATCAAAAACGGAGCAGGTGGTCTTTCTGATATAGAGTTAGGCTTAGCCTTAGTTCAAATATTAAAAGGCCGAAAACAACCTTTCTATAGAAACCCTGATCTCTTAAATATGCTTCAAACGCTATCTCAAGAAAAAGGTACACTCTCTGAAATTGCTCAAAAATTTTATGATGGTTACCTTTATCTTCGTCAAATAGAAAATCGACTTCACATTTCAACGGGGAAAAAGAAAGAAAAGCTTCCTTCTTCAGCCGAAGAACTCTCTATTTTTGCAAAGCGTTTTGAAGCTTCAATCAAAGAGGAAAGCGACAACTCTCTCTCTCTTTTTAAGGAAAGATATGAAAAACACCGAAAAGCTATACGCAAAGGCTTTCAAGAGCTCTTCGAACACCTTCAAAAACATTTTTAAAGATAAAATTTTGTATAGTGATCTTAAAAATCCCAGCGACAAGCTATCTCCTATAGATTAAGGTTGCCGGAAGTATCGTCACGTATTCCTCCAAGTAAAAAGCCTATGCTCTCAATAATATTAAGCAAGCATAGGCTTAGCACTTTGAAAAATGTACTACGTATATGCCATGCTCAAAAAAAAACATAGCGAGTAACAATACTCATTTAGGTACGTCTGTATACAGCGATATCCTCTTGCGGAATCCCTTCAGCAACAAGGGATGCTACCATTTCTTCAGCTTCACTATAATGCATATAATAAAAGGTATAGAGTCCTTTCTCATCATCAAGAATCGTAACAAAGAAATTAGGCAACTCTTTTATTGAGTCTTCGAGCATCTCACGCTTTATGTCAGAAGCCCTTCGACCACCTTCTCGTCTTGCTGTGTCTATCATAAGATTATTTCCTTACTTTTTTGTTTCGTTAAAAACCACTTCTTCGGGAACCCCCCGATGCTTGGGATTTCGGCAGAAAATATCTCTTAACTTGAATCTTTTTTTTTATTCTGCTCTTCGCCGCTCTCTCTATATTCATTTCTAAAACTTCAAAAAGCCTGAAATAACAAGCTTTTGGAGTTGATTACGAGCTCTCAAAAAACGTATTCTGTCAATACATAATTTCATGCATGCACAACAAGCAAGCTCTCATAACTTTGCATAAGGTTTCTTCTTATAAGCGGGCTTTTTTTATAAAACTCAAGAAAGCTATAGAACTATGGATCCTCTTGACTTACCTTCACGCCCTCGTCGCAACCGTAAATCGGATGCCATGCGGAAACTTTGTAGAGAAACAAGGCTCTCAAAAGAAGAGTTGATCCAGCCGCTTTTTATTCATGCCCACTCAGAGGACCATGAAATTGCCTCCATGCCTGGCGTAAAACGTTGGAGTCTTAATGGTCTTCTGAAGTACCTCGAAAGGGCGATAAACCAGGGCATCACAAGCTTCGCCCTTTTTCCTAAGATTGAAGATCAATTGAAAGACGATCAGGCTTCGGAGGCTTATAATCAAAATGGTTTAATTCCTCAGGTTCTTCAAAAAGTCACTCAAGCTTTTCCTGAAGCCGTTTTTATTACTGATATCGCTCTTGATCCCTATTCTCAACAAGGGCACGATGGAGTTATGGCCCCAGATGGTTCAATTCTTAATGATGAGACTGTTGAAATTCTCTGCAAACAATCCCTTTGTCATGCTCGTGCTGGTGCAACTATAGTCGCGCCTAGCGATATGATGGATGGCCGTATTGGAGCCATTCGCAAAAGTCTTGACAGTGAGGGCTTTACAAATGTGAGTATTATGGCTTATACAGCCAAATACGCTTCGGCTTTCTATGGTCCTTTTCGTGGAGCCCTTGATTCAGCTCCTCGTTCTGGAGACAAAAAAAGTTATCAAATGGACCCAGGTAACGCCCGAGAGGCCTTACGAGAACTCCAACTCGATCACGATGAAGGTGCTGATATTGTGATGGTCAAACCCGCTGGGCATTATCTTGATGTCATTCGTTTACTGGCAGAAGAAAGCTTACTTCCTATAGCGGCATACCAGGTCAGTGGTGAATATCTTATGATAAAAAATGCTTGTTCCAGTGGTTGGCTCGATGAAAAAAGCATCGTGCTTGAAAGCTTGCAATGTATTCGACGCGCCGGCGCAAATATGATTCTCAGCTATTTTGCTTTAGAAGCAGCCGCCTGGCTGGAAGAAAAAGACTAGGATCGAGCCACGCTTTAGCGTAAAGACCAACGCACCCCTTCAGCTGTATCTTGAATGGTGACACCAGCTTGCTCAAGAAGCTCACGAATAGAATCAGCTCCCTGGTAATCTTTTTCCTTACGAGCAAGTTCTCGGGCAGCAATCAAACGCTTAAAGAATTCTCCTTCTGTAGCCTGACTTTGAGTCATGCCTGCAAACTTCTCATAATCCTTTGCTCTACTTTCAGCAACCTCTTTTTCAAGATCCCCAAGCTCTTTACGAGTCAATAAGCCCGAACGACGCTGGTGATCAAGAACATCAAGCACAGAGTCGAAAACCTTTAAAAGCTCAAGCAAAGCATTACAATCCGCAAGTTCCAAACTTTGAAATTTATTGATCTCTGTAATGCTCTCAAAGACAACGGCTAAAGCTCTAGGCATATTCAAGTTATCATTAAGAGCAGATAAAAAGCGACTCTGAGCTTGTGCTGCGAATCCTTGTATTTTCTCAGAAGCTTTTAAAGATGATTCTTCCTGAGCCTTTGTTTTCTGCCTTGCTTGCTCTTCAAGCAGACTATCATAGCATTGTTGAAACCGCTCAACGCTCTTTTTGGCCTGTTCTAAAAGTTCAAAATTAAAATTGAGCGGTTGAGTATAATGGCTACTTATTAGGGCATAACGAAGAAAACGAGCAGCTACAGAGCCATCGGTAAAGCCATACTTTTGAAGCTCTGACTTTAACTTTTCACTTTTGCTCTTATCTTCTCCTTGCTCCTCCCCTAACAAATCTCGCACCGTATAAAACGTTCCATCACGCTTACTCATCTTACGATTATTCACAAGTAAATGCCTGCCATGCACCCAATAACGGGAAAAACTCTTGCGTTGAGCACCAGCATCTGAAGCAGAAGCAGGAGCTGGCAAGCAATGTTCATGGGCGCCATAACTTTGCGCAATCTCACACTCGTGATGAGGAAAAATATTATCCTCACCCCCCGTATGAATATCGATGCCTAAACCCAACAAAGCCGTGGACATTGCTGAACATTCAATATGCCAACCAGGAAAACCAGCTTGAATACGAGCATCGACTCCTTGAGGACACAACGATTGAAAGCGCTGATAATCTTCTTCCAGCCAACCTTCTGGACTGTGAGGATCCCATCTCATGAGATGCTTCTCATCGACTTTCCAGAGATAAAAGTCTCGAGGGTTCTTCTTATGCTTACCAACAGCAACACGAGCGCCAATTTCGAGGTCTTCAAGTTTTTTACCGGAAAGCTTACCGTACTCAGGAAAACGCTCAAGATCGTAATAAACCTGCCCTTGCTCATCAATATAGGCATATCCCTTATCAAGCAATGCTTGAATCATCTGAAGCATTTCAGCTATATAACTCGTTGCTCGTGGGTGAAGTTCATCGTTATCTACCTCAGCTTCTGAGTAATTCTTCAGACGTAAGCTGATAGCATCCTCACGGAATGCTGCTTCGAAAAAAGCTGCCACTTTATAAGGAGACCAACCATGCTCACGAGCAGCTTTATGAAGCTTGTCTTCACCACGAGCATCGGCAAGATCATCAACCGTCATATGACCAACGTCTGTGATATTCATCACATGACGAACGGTATAACCGTTGAGCTCAAGGGTTCGGCGCAAAATATCAGCCATTAAAAAGCTGCGAAAATTTCCAATATGAGCATAGGAATAAACCGTAGGGCCACAGCTGTAAAGCTTAACCTCGCGACTTTCGACATCCAGAGCTTCAAATTCCTCAAGCTCCCCTGTATAGGTATTTTTTAACCGTAAGTTCTCACCCATGCCTATCCCTTAAAAATAATGATAATCACTCTCATTTTCAAAATAGCTTCCTTCACCGATTCATAAACTTCAAAATCAAAAAGAAAGTTTTCAACGGTGTTTCGAATTTGAGCCTGTCCAGACATCCTTAAAATAGTGTATGCTTGTGCGATATCATAAGATCCTATCTCTATTCTGAATTTTGTCTATGCTGGAAGTCGATGCTGCAAGAAAGGATGATAATCATGAAGGAAGAAGTTTCCGAACAAACAAGACAAAACATAGCCCTTCAAGAACAGCCTCAACAGGTTGAAATAACTTCAGAACAATCCCAAATGGTCGACATCCAAAGTCAAGAAGATACCCGTGGGGTAGCACTTGATCGAGCTGGCGTAAGTGGTGTCAAATACCCTGTGCTTGTGCGTGATCGTTCGAAATCAACCCAACATACAGTTGCAACCCTAGCTATGTCTGTAAGCGTCCCCCAGCACTTTAAAGGAACTCATATGAGCCGTTTCATTGAAGTGCTCAAAGATCACCATAATGAAATCGCGATGGAAACTTTGCCTACAATTCTTCATAATCTTCGTGAACGTCTTGATGCCCTAAGCGCTCGTATCGAGCTTCACTTCCCTTATTTTATGACACGCAAAGCTCCAGCCAGTGGTGCAACAGCCCTGATGGATTTTGAATGCTCCTTTAAAGGTGAAGTAAGCAAGGATCACAACGGGCAAGAAACTCAAGACTGCGTAATCGGCATCCGAGTTCCTGTTACAAGTCTATGCCCTTGCAGCAAAGCAATCAGTGACTACGGCGCCCATAACCAACGAGGTTATATTACGATCGAAGTACGTAGCACGAACGATCAAGATGGAAATCAACATATGATCTGGCTTGAAGAGTTGGTTGAAATTGCTGAACGTTCAGCTTCTTCACCGGTTTACCCCTTACTCAAGCGTTCAGACGAACGATATGTTACCATGGAAGCCTATGACAACCCTGTTTTTGTTGAAGATATGGTGCGAAATACGGCTGTTTTGCTTAAGGCGGATAAACGAGTCGCTTGGTTCCGCGTCCATGCCGTTAATCAAGAAAGCATCCATAACCACGATGCTTTTGCCGAAGTTTCTTGGAAAAGATAGAAAAACAAAACAAGCTTACTATTAAGAATAAAAGACCATTAAAAAGAACTTAAAGCAACCCTGCCAAAAGAGTTTGCACACCATACTCAAAAGAGAACCCGATAATGGGTTCTCTTTTTGAAATTATAAATCCCATTCACTCTCTTGTCTCTGATGACTTAATCAAGAAAGCCACCTGCTTACAAAGATAAGTTTTTTCTCTCCATAAAAGCTTGCTTTAAGCAAGATCAAAGAGCAGGAGCTCTGATACCTCTTGAACTTCAAGTTCAAAGGATTTCTCTTCTTGAGGTCCTAACGCGGCAGCATCACCCTGTTTTAAAAGCTGACCATTGGCAACGACTTCTCCTTTAGCAACCTGAAGCCAAAGATGGCGCTCTTGCTTACGCTGATACGATATTTTTTTTCCTTGCGATCCACTTAAAGCATAAAGCTCTGCATCTTGATGTATTTCAATAGCACCATCACGCCCCTCGGGAGCTGCAATCAAACACCAGTTATCATGCTTAGAACCCTTTGGAAAATTCATTTCTCGGTACTCTGGCTCAATCCCATGCTTGCTTTCCTCTGGTAAAATCCATATCTGAAGTAAATGGAGCTCTTCTTGTTCTGAATGGTTGTACTCACTATGCATAACTCCCTTGCCTGCACTCATTTTTTGAACTTGTCCAGCTTTCAAGACTGAAACATTATCCATATTATCTTTATGCTCAAGAGCCCCAGAAAGAACATAGGTAATAATCTCCATATCCCGATGAGAATGCATAGGAAACCCATTCCTAGGTTGAATTCGATCCTCATTGATCACACGCAAGCTACGAAACCCCATAAAGTTAGGGTCGTAATAAGAAGAAAAAGAAAATGAGTGCTTGCTATCCAGCCATTCATTCCTGAAATGACCGCGTTCTTCTGAACGTCGTATTTTCATATCTTCTCTACTTTTTGTTTTCCAGCAGGTGGACTCAAGAAATTCCGCCTCCTCAACGATCAAATTCATACAATACGGCATCTTCTGATGAAGTGCCTTACAAAGGTTCTTTATTTTTTACGAAAGAATCGGCGAAGTGTTTTTTTGGGATACCGAAGAGTGGGTGTTTGATGCTCAGTTATAGTTTCACCTGAATGAGTGGCCTCTTCTTCTTGAAAAGGCTCAGGTTCCGGCTGCCTCCCCTGTTCCGAAGAAAAAATACCCTGACTCCCTTTTTTAATTAACGGAAGACTTAAGCTCGTTTCATTTTCATCAAGTTTCAAACCAAAATCTTTTTCTTCAATTTCTGTAAAATCTATATCTGCAGAATGAGTTTTTTGTTGACGAGGACTTTGAGTTACAACATGAAAACGTGGATCAATAGCTGCTCGCCCCACTCCTCCATCACAATGTTCACAAACCGTAAGCCAAATCCCACCACCACCACCAAACTTCATAATCCACTGACCAATAGTTGCTCGCAGCGAAAAAAGTCTCAGTAAAAAACTATTCCTCCGGCCACACCCAGAACAAGCAGGGGTCTCACTCTCATAATTCCAACGTGGGTGGTCCCCAATAACCCCAATACACCCCCTCATCTTTTCAGAATTAACATTCTTTCGCATGCTTTTATAAAGATAAGCCAGGGAAAAACGCGGTAAAGCCTTCGGCAGAATACGACTACGAAGTCTTTGGTATGAGGCCTGCAAAGCGGGACCGTAAATGAAATCCTCCTTGGATTGAGCAAATGCTTCTCCAAGCCCAGAGGCAAAAGAATAGAAAACATAGAGTGTTGAAGTGTTCCACAAATTTTGTCGTCGTAAAGGAAGCCAGTTCAATGGAAGTTGACAGATGAAGTGCATCGCCTGACCAGTCAACGGACAAGTTGGCCAGAGTGCTTGGTTAATATACTCTGGCATCCCTCCAAGAAATGCCCCCTTCACAGCATCAAGCCCAGCCAAAGAGCCCTGGGACTCCGTCAGCCATAATTCGACACTTTCACTGACAACTGTCTGAGCTTTAGCCATACTAAAAACACTGTAAAAATTTGAGTAATAGAAGATTTCACTAAGGTTAGACCTTGGGCCTCATTGTTCCATCCTCTGAACAATTTTCACAGGAGTAAAGCATTTTTTCGGAAGGTTTTTCTCAAATGTTTCTCAAGGGTTTCAAACTCTTTAGAAACCACTGAAAGTTCTACAGAAAGTCACATATAGTATACTTGCTTCTTTCAGAAACTCTACATATGATACTTCCATAAAGTACAGAACAAACGGGTCACCAAAGAGATAAACCAAATAGTTTGAGGTCTTTTTGTTATTAACTGACACACTAAAAATAAACCCTTTATAGTCTCATTACAAATGGACAAAAAACATGAGAAATAAACATACACCAAGCCTCATGCTTGCTTTTATTTTCTTAGTAAGTGGGCTTTTCCTTGCCTGTGATGGGACCCCTCTACCAGAAGATCTTCAAAATAGTGAAGACTCCCCTGTAGGACAAGAAGCTCTACCATCGAAAAGCTTTACCGTAAGCGCTACGGTTTCTGGCAGTAGTGGTGGAAGCTCTAATACATCAAATTTAGAAAGCGGGAGAAGCATCAGAGGCTCCCGTTTTTCTCGCAACCCCGCAGCCTCACGCCGCTTCTCGAATAGCTCCCTGGCTTCAGCTCGACAAAGTCAAAGAAGTGCAGCACAAACGAATGGCGGTGGACAAGGAGGAAATGGGCGAGACCTGGTTGATCTTTCTGGAAATAATCTCTTTTTAGCAGGGCTTACAGAAGATTTACAAGCTTCTATTATTTTTCAAGCAGAAGGCGATGAGACCATCCTTGGTGAAATCACCCTTAATGGAGATGCCAGCGAACTCGATCTCAGCGGGAAAGAACTTGGAGCTGGCCAAAACCTCATTGTTGAGGTACTTGTAAATGGAAATTCCAGTCGTTCGATCATACCTTCGGCCTTCTTTGATGATGGAGGCCGCTACGGCTTTAATATTATTCGAAGGCCTGATGGGAATTTAATTATTGAGCTTTTCATTGACGCCCTTCCACCTTTCAGTCTTTCTGACAATGGCAGTCGCGTAGTCATTGATACGGCTGTTGACTGTGACCATGATGGCACGACAGAAGCAGCTGCTCGTTACGAAACCCCTGACGGCTTAGTACTCTGGGACATTAATCTTGATGGAGCCTTTGGAACCCCTGAGGATGCTTGTCAACTCTTCGACAGCAATGGTGATGGAGTCATTGACCAGGCCGACAGTCCTGTTTCATTCGCCATTGATCCAAATCTTGACGGCACCCAAAGTGATGGAGAAACTCGCTTACTTGGAAACAACGTACCAGAAGACTTTATCAATGGGATCCATTTTGAAGCTATCCCTGCTGAAGCTATCGGCAATGGGGTTTCTAACTTACTTCTGATCGCTGATATTGAACCAGCTTTTGATGGCTCTCCTATAGGCTCTGTACTGGATCTTGAACTTGAATTAACTGAAGGAACACTTGCTGGAACCGAAGGCCCCTTTTTTATCCGCAATGAACGTCCAATCCTTCAGCGTACTATTGATCCAAGTGATGTCTCTATTCAACTTCGAAGCGATGGCTCCTTGCGTATTTTTGAATCCTTACGGGTTCCGGCTATGGAAACCAGCGGCATTCTAGAAGCTCGCCTCAGCTATCAAACAAGCAGTAGCGATACTCCTCGTAGCATCAGTGTTGAGATTCCTCTTGAAGCAAACCTTTCTCCAATTCTGGTTGGAGTGAATTTCATTGGAACCCAACGCCATCACTCAAGTTCGCTAAAAGCAGCAAGCAAAGAAGCTAAAGTTGTCGAAGGGAACCGGGTTCAAATTACTGGCAAAAATTTCTCAAATGATCCAACCCAGCTCAGTATTACTTTTGGAGGCACCCCTGCTCCTGTTCTCGGCATCAACGATGACGGAAGCTTAATTGACACTGAAGTTCCTGCTGGTGCTCAAAGTGGTCCTATTTCAGTTATTCAAGCTGGCATTGGTGCTCAAACCTCCGAAGACTTTATTGTACAAGGCCCTCCTCTGCTCATTGCGGGAAGTTCTCCCGAAAACAACACGAACGATGTTGCAAGGGATATCAGATTAAGTTTCACTTTTAACCGCCCCCTTGACCCTGCAAGTCTTGAAGATGGCATTGAGCTTCATGACATGAGCAATGACTTGCGTGTTATTGGCACTAGCCAACTCTCTGAAGACGGGCTAAGCTTGGATTTTATCACTCCAGACTTACTTGCAGCCACAACTGACTACGCCCTTTTCCTCAATGCAAATTTAAAAAGTATCGATGGAGTTGTTTTTGATCCAAATCTTCAAAATGCAATTTTACCTGAAGAAGAAGCTTTGGTTCCTACTTTAGTCTTTACAACTGGAAACAACCTCGAGAACGATACAATACCCCCTCAAATTTCAAGTGACGATCAGGATACCTTCTTAGTACAACCTCTCAACGCTGACCAACCATGGGAAGTGATTATCCGAGCAGACGAAGCTTTAAATCCTAGCAGCCTACTTGTTTCGTCTCCGCCAACTTCATCGGATAGTGTTCGTCTTGAACGAGATAGTGATGGAAGTTTTATTCCTCTCAAGCTTTTTTCGACTGATGAGGGACAAACCTTGCGCGCACAATTACAAGAAAGTCCCCTGGGCCAGGAAAGCTACACCCTTAGACTCTCAACAGAAGTCAGTGATCTTTCTGATAACCCATTAACCAATGAGTTTTCAAAGAGCTTTACGATTCCTTTTTATATCGAGCGTTTAGGTTCGATCTCAGGCCCTCCTGAAAGTGAAGTTATTCTTTTTGGCTCGACCTTTGAGATTGGAAACATAAACGTTGATTTTAATGGAACTCCAGCAGAAATTGTTGAAGAAAGTTCCGCTGAAATCGTTGTTAAAGTTCCTGTTGGAGCTACTGATGGTCCAGTGAATGTTCAGGTTGGCACCCAAAGTGCTCAAGCTCCTCGAGACTTTACGGTTACCAGTGGAAACTTTGAGATACGCCGTATTAGTAGCGGCTTGGGAGCTTTTGGAGTTGCAATCAATGCTCTTAACGTTGCCATGGTGAGTTATCAAAATGCTGGTGAAATTGCCTTTTTGGATCTTCGCCAAGAGCTTCCTATCGACACCAACCCTGATACACCAGAAATTGACAATCTTCAGATTGGCGGTGTCCCAACTGAAGCTATTCTTGACAAACTTGGAGAATTAGGCTTTACCACGAACTATGGAAGCCGTGAGCAAGCAGGAGAATCTATCTTTGTCATTGATTTTGAGAACTATACTTCTCAAGCCAGTGTACGGGTAGGGAAAAGGCCGACTCGCCTTGCTGTCAGCCAGGATAATCGCTTCCTCTTCGTCACCAATTTTGCAGACGATACCATCAGCATCATTAATCTTGAGAACCTTCAAGTTGAAGCGACCGTCCCTACTGGTGACGGTCCAAACGGCCTTACGATTGGACCAGACAACCGTAAAGTTTACGTTTGTAACTTTAACGAAGGTACTCTTAGTATTATTGATCTTGCAACGTTTACAAACATTGGTGCTGTTGCTGTTGGCCTTCATCCCGCTCGAGTTTCACTTTCTCCAGAAGGCAACGA
This sequence comes from uncultured Planctomycetaceae bacterium, assembly GCA_964548115.1. Classification (GTDB taxonomy): domain Bacteria; phylum Planctomycetota; class UBA8742; order UBA2392; family JABWBM01; genus CAZJPQ01. The sequence continues at coordinate 108,303 of CAZJPQ010000001.1, read as the reverse complement.
GCTATTCGTAACAAACTTCAGTAGTGATTCAATTTCAGTTATTGATCTTCATACCCTCGCCATTAAACAAACGATTGAAGGCTTCAAAGGTCCCTCAGCTATGGCCTTCACCCCTGATGGTTCTCGCTTTTTTGTAACGAATCGCCTCAGCAATACCTTGCAAGAAGTGGTACATGATAGTGCTCTTAATGATTGGATCTTAGGTGAAACCCGTGTTGCAACGGCTGATACTCCTGCTGGCATCGCTATTTCAAGAGATGGGTCCTTTGCTCTTGTTACCAGCGAAGGTAGCGGCGATGTTTCAATTCTCCGAATTTCTGATCCCCAACCGGTCATTGAAAACCTTGCTCTCCCTCAGGAAAACACAGCAGCTCCAGGTTCGACTACTTTTTCTTGCGATCAACGCCAGCGTTTGTGGATCCTTGGACGGGGATTGAGTGAAGATATCAGTGACTTAGAAGTCAGCCTCAATGGAAAGCCTGTTACGGTCATTGCAGAAGGAGCAGGCCGAAATCAACTTCAAATTGAAATCCCTGAAAAGGCCAGCTCTGGGCCGATTGTGGTGACTCGAAATATCCAAGGCAAGACCAAAATATCCAATGAGTTCATTTTGCTTGTCACACCAAAAAGACCCAAAGTTATAAGCACAATCCCAGGAGATGGGGCTCAAAATGTTTCTGCAACGACCAATATTATTGTAGAGCTTAATGAACCTCTCAAGCGAAGCTCTATCTTTCGTGACGACGGCAGCATTCGCGAGTTCCAGAACTTTCCTGTCCTGCGGTTGATGCGCCTCAATGAAAATGGAAGCCAGGATGTCATGGCTGGCACCTGGGAACTGAGTCCTTCGGGGCAACGTTTAAGCTATCTCCCTGCTGATGGGGTTAGTTTTTTGAAAGACCGTAGCAATAATATTTACGAAATTGTGATCAGCTCTCATGCCAAAGACTTGTTTGGCAACCCCGTTTCTGGTTCTGCCCTCTCTCTCTCAGACGCTGACAAAACGACAGAAAATAATGTTTCAACAGGTTTTCGGAGTCGCTTTCAAACACGAGACACCCTTGGGCCTCACCTTGTGAAAGCTCTTTACCGGGATCTTGACCAAAATGGTGTTGATGAAGGTGATGAGCTTGAATTACATTTTAACGAAGAGCTCTTCTTCCAACTTCCATCTTTTGACCTGCTTACTCCTCAAGCTATCAGTCTTGCTGGTGGAGGGGGAAGCTTAGGCACAACCCTTCTAACGGTTCCAGGCTCGACACCAAAACGTTTGCTTGCAACTCTCGGAGCAAATCCAAGCCTTCATTTTGGAAGTACGCCTTCAACCCTTACAATGATTGACAATATTTTAAATGCAGTCAACGACTACGCAGGCAATCGTCCTCTCGCTAAAGTTCAGGTCCCAATAGAAGTTGACCCCAGCAGTGATAGTGGAGATAACCCCCGCCTGCTTATTGCAGCTTTAATTGACACTGATACATCCAATAGTGTTAACCTTGGTGACGAATTACGTTTAATTTTCAGCAAACCTGTGCTGCTCGATGCTGGCCTCAACGATCCAACAACACTCATTCAACTGAGTAGCGGTGATCTTGGTGCATCACCAAGCTTTGCAGCCCGCGAAGATGGTAATTTTCAAAGCCTAAGTATTACTCTTGGAAATGCTCCAAACCTTGCTGGTGGAGAACTTATTTCCCTTATTGGTAGTGGAAGTCCTCCGCTTGTAGCTTCTGAAACTCTCAGCGACTTTCTTGGAAACTCTGCTTATGCCAACGAGTTTTCAGAAGTTCCGGTCCAACTCGGCTTACCTGGAGCAGCTCAACTTGATGAAACAATAAACCCCCAACTCCTTGATGTTCAAGGAACAACGCCAGGCATGAGTCAAGGAGATGTCATTTTAGTTACGTTTACAAACCCTGTGTTTATAAAATCATTCGGCACTGTAAATGGAACTTTGAACATTCAAGATATTTTTGAGCTCGGTGTGCCTGGTGATCGTTTCGGAGAAGGAGCTCGCTTAATTCAACCCGCCTTTATCCAAGTTGCAGATGGATCAGACCACGGCTTTTTACGAAATATTGCTCCAAACCAAATTTTGATCGAACTTGGGCGAGATCCAATATTAACTCCTCGAGGAGAATTTGGAGTTGTCCTGTCTGGCGCTAATCCTCTACACTCAGGTCGAAAATAGGAAAATACTCAAAAGCATGTTCTTGTTGATAAGCCTTTTCTAAAAACGCATTTCTACTGACAACAAATGAATTGGAGACTTGGTAGTGGCAACCCAAGGAAAAGTCATTCTTCAAAATAAATATGGGCTCCATATGCGTCCTGCGACCAAGGTAATAGAGACATGCAACCGTTTTGGTCATTGTAGTATCTATCTTATTAAAGATGGAAAACGCTATGACGCAAAATCTATTATTGAAATTATGACTATTGGCGCAGAACAAGGATCTGAACTTATCATTGAAACCTCTGGTCAAAATGAAATTGAAGCCCTTGATGCGTTACAAAAACTTTTTGAAGTAAAATTCAACCTCGATGAAGAATAAGACTGTGTCGTTCCAAAAAGCGGTGAAGTTCCATCTTGCTTTTTACTTCTTATACTTTGGGACGTATTCTATCCTCGCGAAATTCTTTTCTTAACTTGTATAGAGAAAAGAAAGCGTTTTTGTTTGAGACTTCTCTCAATAGCTTAGGAAAGCAACTTCAGCTTCCCATGTCTGAGAATACGAACGAACCTCTAAGTAAAAGTATCGATCCTCTTCAAGACTTTGAAGAGCTGGTAATGCCTCTCTTCCAGCCTCTTTACGCTCATGCCCTAAGCTTGACACAGAATCAACATCAAGCGGAGGATTTGCTTCAAGAAGTTCTTATGAAAGCTTACCGCCATTTCCACCAGTTTAAACCTGGTACGAATCTTCGAGCCTGGCTTTACCGTATTATGGTAAATGAACATATTTCACGCTATCGCAAAACTAAAAGACTCCCTCAACAAACCCCTTTCGAAGGCATGGAAGAGGAGGTTCAAGGGCAAAGCACAGAAGAGCTTCTCCATGAGCATGCTCGCACTCTTGAGTTTGCAAAATATTACCTAACCCCTGAACTCAGTGACCAGCTGAGCGAAGAGCTTGATGAAAGACTAAAAGCTGCTATCAATGGGCTTCCAGAAAGTTTTCGTATTGTTCTTATCTTAAACATAATGAACGATTTCACGTATAAAGAAATAAGCCAAGTTCTTGAAATATCAGAAGGAACTGTAATGTCTAGGATTTCCAGAGCAAAATCGATGATTCGAGAAAGCCTTTTACGCAAAGGCTTTCCTCATTAAATTAAGAAAAAAGAAGGAATAAAATTCTCGGTAACAACGTTATATTTTCTGAAAATACCAGCATCGGCACGAGCTTCGATAACTGAAGTCTCATAAATTCCTCATTTTTAGGCCTATACCCATGGATGAAAATTTCAATAACTCTTTGAAGGTTGAACTTATTCGCAAATGCTCAGGTTTTCTTGCGAATGAATTAGGTTCTGAAGAAATGCAACGCTTGAAGCTTTACCTTGAAGCAAACCCTCAAGAAAAAGATTTCATACATTCTCAAGCGGCTTTTGAAGCTTTGCTTCAAAAAACGATGAAGCAAAAAACCGAGCAAACAACTCCTTCTCCTGAATTCGAAGCAAGAATTCGCGCCCTCATCAAAACAGGATTTTCGGAAAAGAAAGATTCTTTATCTCCATCCACCTCTTCATCCCAAAACTACATACAGCAACGTATAAAATACCGTCCTTTTCTGCCTTTGGCAGTGGCAGCCAGTATATTGCTTGCATTGATGCTTTCTATTTTTCTACTTGACCCTTCCAAAGAGACTCTTGATAGCCCCCAATCCCCCCTAAATGCAAGCTTGCCCAAGTCAGATTACGACGAACTTGTTCATGAACTACTCACCCCTTATGCCAGAATGATTGCAGCTCCAGGGAAGTATCGCTCGCCCCAAGAACTCCAAGAAGATGCCATAAAACATGGCTTTAACCAAAAAGTTCCAAAATACTATACAACTTCCAATTCCAAGTCTTTAAAAGCGATCAATCTGATCCACGGCTCCATTCAAGACCGAAAATACCAAGGGGTATGCTTCTGCTCTGGCCAGGCTCTCCATGAAGACTCTTCTTCCCATGAATCTCTTGACCCTACTCCTCTACGAATTGTTCTTTTTACCTTGAATGGAAATCTACTGCCTACAGGCATAACTCCAGATTCAGATGGCTGTATATGCCAAGAATATCCTGGTTCAACGCTGATAACCTGGTACTCTCCTCAGAAGCAACAAACTTCTTTCCTCATGACTTTTGCTGGGACTCAAGCAGAAGAAGCTAAAGCGCTTGCTATGCCTCTCTTAATGCGCTAAATTCAAAAAACCCTTAGACTTGTAGCTTATAAAAATAAAGAACAAAATTTCACTTCGCTAATGGTCTTCAATAAAGCATACTCCCAAGTATCTTCAAACTTCTCAACACCCCCACTGCTCCCAATGAAACAAAAGTGAAGTTAAAAATTTATAAACGTTAGAAAATACAGATCTGAAAGAAAGAACCATGGCAATTGAAAAAACCTTTGTTTTACTGAAACCTGATGCAGTCCAAAGAGGATTATGTGGCGAAATTCTTCAGCGCTTCGAGCGTAAAGGGCTTAAAATTATTGGCTCAAAGCTCATCAAAGTATCTCAGGAGCTTGCTGCGACCCATTACAAAGAACACCAAGGAAAACCGTTTTACGATGGGCTCATCAGCTTTATCACAAGCAGTCCTGTTTTTTGTCTCGCTCTTGAAGGGCCTTATGCCGTTTCAATCTCTCGTACACTGATCGGTAAAACTTTTGGTAACGAAGCCGAAGCTGGAACAATTCGAGGCGACTACGGATCTTCCCGAGGGATGAACCTGATTCACGGCTCTGACAGCCCTGAAAGCGCGGAACGAGAACTGAGTTTGTGGTTTCACAAGGACGAACTGACAAACTATGATCGCTCCTTAAATAATTGGGTTTTCAACGAGGAAGATGCTCTATAAATGAAACACTCTTCCGTAAAATATTTTGGGAAGATAGGGTGTGGCAGCAACCGGTCTTCCAAGAGATGTAGCGTGGTGCTCCTTTATTGTCTTAAAAGCTAAACCACCCAGGGAGGTTAACATGAGCAAACAAGTTATGCTTGAAGCTCTTCAGCCTGTTCTTAAGTACTTGAAAGAGCTTGATGTCCATAACCCATTAGCAGCCAAGCAGCTTCTCAATCAAACTTTTTCTCCAACTTCTGCGGTATTCAAAAAGCTTCGAAAGCTTTTCTTGCAAGGAGTTGAAGAAAAATGGCTCTGCAATCAATCGCGAGGAGGTACAAGCTTTAGCCGCATCTCAAAACCAAGTGAAAGTTCTCATCATTTTTCTATTGATGCTGTTCGCATGTCCGGCCCAGGCGTTTGGCATCGTCATACAAACGGAGAAATTAATCTTTGTTTTGCGAATAACCCCGATGCACGCTTCGATGAAAACCCTGAAGGGTGGGTCGTATTCGAACCAGAAAGCGAGCATATTCCAACGGTAACTGGTGGCGAAATGGATATCCTTTATTTTCTTCCAGAAGGAAAAATTGAATGGTAAGCCTTTACTCATAGAGATTCTTTATATAATTCCTGAATTCTCTTATTACACCTCATCGCTATAAACCTAAGAATTGTTTCCTCTATGGGCTTCCGAAGTTTCATTAAACTTATCCGTCTTCCAAATCTTCCAACAGCCCTGGCTGATGTATTTGCTGGATTTTTTATAAGCCTTGGAGCTCATTGGAAGCAAGCACTTGAAAACTCCGAACTTCATCTTTCTGGTTACTGGCTTTTTGCTTTAACACTCTTTGTTTCTGCTTTTCTTTATGCCGGAGCTATGGCAAATAATGATGTTCAGCATGCAGATAAGGACCGCCTTCTCAAGAAAGCCCGACCAATTCCAGAAGGGAAAATTTCTTTTCGAAATGCTCGCCTTCTCAATTACCTTCTGCTTATAAGTGCTCTATGTATTGCTTCTTTTATTTCACTACCAATTTTTGCTTTAAGTGTTATTATTTTTTCAGCAAGCCTTCTTTACAATCGTCTTTCAGCAGGCCACTGCATTGACTGGTCCTATTTGCCTCCTTCGCCACAAGCAAACTTCTTTGCAAGCCTTCTCCTGACTTGCTGCCGAGTTGCCAACGCAAGTCTCGGAGTATCACTCGGCTTTCTTCTCTCTCCTCAAGGTTTTTCTCTCTTTCAGTTCTTTACGCAACCCTTCGTGCTCATCCTGCTTGGAACTCTTTTTGTCTACTTCCTTATTGTAATGGGGTTTTCGTTTTTTGAAGATTTTGGAGGACATAGACTCAAACTTTTCATTCTAGGATCTGCCTTAGCATTTCCCCACTGGACGGGCTTTTTTATACTCTTTTTTATCCTTGGCTTGCAAGAAGCTGACACCACGACTCTTCTCCGCACCCTCTTCCCCGCAGCCTTATGTCTTAGCCTACTAAGCGGCCTGATCCTCTTCAAAATCATCGGTGCTCTTAAAGATCCAACACCATCAAAAGTCGGAATGATTATTAAATGGTCAATTTTTGGAGAAACATGGTTGTTAGCATCTCTCATCTTCCTAAAAAGCCAAACACTCTGGCCTTTTGGAATTTTAGTTGCCTCCCTCTTCTTCTTATGCGTGCTGCTTTCTCCTTTAAGCCATTCGACTTGAAGAGCATTTCCTTAAAGAATTCCCTGCACCAAAATCCTAAACTTCTTTTCAATAAACTTTAAGCTATAATATTACTGAAACAAAAGATGAAAGATTTCAGGGGATCCCTTTTATTATCATTATTTTAGAACCTGCCTATGTTTAGCGCCATTCATCGTCTCCCTTTGCTTTTTGAAGACCATGACCTTGAAAAAGCCGCTCACATCTTAACTCAAGGTGGCAGAGTTGCAATTCCCTCAAGCCAAGGCATGCTTTTACTCTGGAATGGGGCCTCCCATTCGATGAAAAATGAGAAATCGCTTGGACAAGAGGCCTTCATACTTTCTTCAAAAGAAGATTTTTATCATATTTTTTCGCACCAAAATTTTTTGACAACCCAAATTCCAGAAAAACTACTTGAGCTTCCTCTTTCCTACCGCCTGCCTCATCCAGATTTTCCTCAAAATGGCCTCTCTATACGTCTAGCCCATGACTCTCTGCTTCAAAAATTAACAGAGCTACAAACTTCCCCTATACAAAGTTTAGCGCTTCAAAACGAATACGGCGAAATAATTCGAACCCCAGCTGAAGCTGCTCGATTGCTTCGTTCAAAGGTTGATCTGATTTTGCAACTTCAAAAAGAGCCTCCTAAAAAGGAAGACTTTGCTCAAGCCGTCCTTATGCGTTCAGGCATTGCTGTAAAAGGAGCGAATAAAGCTCTTAGACAAAAACTTCAAAAAAGTTTCACTCGTAATTTGCTTTTCGTATGTCTTGGCAACTTAAATCGAAGTCCGTTTGCAGAGAAACGTTTACTGACTCTCATGCACGAAGAAGCTCGCGCTTGTCTTACGAGTCAAGAAGGTTGGACTTATATTCCCGCTTGGGATCCAAGCTCTTCAGGTGTTATAGCGCTACCAGGGACACCTTCCCCTTCAGGGATGATTCAAGCTGCACATCGTTATAATTGCACAGAACTTCTTGAATCTCACCACTCTTCTCCATATCGCCCTCAACAGGGTGATAAAGCAGATATTATCTGTCCACTTGGTCGTAATGTATTCAAAATGCTGAAAGAACTTGCTCCTCCAGAAAAGCTTTTCTGGCAGGAGAACCATTCCAAACTACCTGACCCCATGGGTGGTTCACTTGCAGAGTACCTAGATGCAGCCCAAGCAATAGAAGCTTTTCTCGAAAAATTCTTTCTTTCTCCAGGCTCTCAGCCTAAAAGTATAACTTGAACTCCTTCTAACTTTAGACCAAATATAAAGCTGAGCTTTCGAGCAGAAATGACGAGGATAAAATGAATATAAGCATTGCGTGTGACCATGGAGCTATTCGAGAAAAAGATGCCCTCATTCAACATCTCCAAGAAAGTGGCCATATAATTCTTGATCGAGGCGTAAATTCACCAAGCTCCGTTGATTATCCTGATTGCGCACTCCCTGCACTTCAAGATCTTGCTCAAAATAAAGCTGAGCTCGTGGTCTTGCTTTGTGGCACTGGAATCGGGATGTGCATGAGCGCTAATAAATTTTCTGGAACTCGGGCAGCTTTACTCTCAGATCCTTATTCTGCACGCATGGCAAAAGAACATAATAATGCGAATGTGATTTGCTTTGGGGCACGAGTTTTAGGATTTGAACTCATTCGCGAGTGCATAGATTCTTTTTTATCCGCAAGCTTCAAAGCAGGTCGGCACCAACGCCGCATTGATAAAGTCATGCAAATTGAAACAAACCAACAAACTTCAAAAGCCTAAGGTAGCAAACGCTTTGCCTCTTCTGGTGTTGGAAGCGAGCACGCCCGTTTCACAAATAGACGAGAAAAAAACTTCCGAGACATCGCACATAAACGGTAGACGAAATCCCTGAGAAAACGAGGCGTTATGCGCAACAAAAAAGATAAAAAAGGAAATATATTGAGTAGCTTTAAAAGCTCAAGCAAAGCTGTAGAGCGCAAAGCATAGCTCTCGATTTTTCCTCCTTTTTCAGTAACAAACACAAAAGAATCTTCTCCCATAAGTTCTGGAAAAACCTCAAAAACCTTCTTAGCATAGTTCCCTTGAAGTGAAGCAAAAAAAAGAGCCTGCCCAAGACTTCTTTTCAAGAAAAAATGCGATGTATGCTGGCAAAGTGCACAAGCTCCATCAAAAAGAAGAATAAAACGCTGCTCAAGTTCTGGCTGCTTTTGCTCTACAACGCCTCTACTTTTCTCTTTCTTCATTTTGATTTTCTCATCTCATAATTTTCTGTCGGAAAGTCCTTCACAAATCAAAAGATAGCCCTTTAATACTTACTAAAGTAGTAATGCCGAGAACACCACGAAAGATTAATCATGGGAAAAAAAACAGATTCTCAAGTGCATCAACGCCGAAAAATTCTCAAACTTGATGGAAAATCTCTTGATATAAAGACCATAAAAGATTTTTTGGAAGATAAATACCAAGGCTTTGAGTTAACCAAACAAGCTTGTGCTCAAGTCCAAAAAGCTCGTACTTTTGTTGAAGAGATCCTCCAAGCAGGTCAACCTATTTATGGGGTTAATACTGGGTTTGGAAAGCTTGCCTCTCAACATATTCCCGCCCAACAGTTAGAAGAGCTCCAACTTAATTTAATTCGATCCCATGCCTGTGGAACAGGTAATCCCTTTCAGCAAACCACAGTTCGTCTCGCTATATTGTTGCGCATAAATTCTTTGAGTCGTGGACACTCCGGTGTTCGGCTTGAACTTTTAGAAGCGTTACTTGCACTCTTGAATAAAGGCATCACTCCTTGGGTTCCAGAACGTGGAAGCGTAGGAGCATCTGGAGACTTGGCCCCCTTAAGCCACATTGCTTTAGTACTTGTAGGCGAAGGACGAGCTTATTACAAAGGAAAACTCCTAAGAGCAAAAACTATCCTTAAGAAAGCCAAAATCTCTCCAATAAAACTTCAGGCCAAGGAGGGCATTGCCCTTATCAATGGTACACAATTCGTCCACGCTTTAGGCCTTCAAGCTTTCATCGAGGCAAGCACTCTTGCAAAACTTGCGGACCTCAGCGGCGCTTTAACCTTAGAAGCATTACGAGGAACAGACCAAGCATTTGACCAACGCATCGCTGAAATCCGTCCTCACCCCGGACATGCTAAAGTTGCAAATAATCTACGCCTTTTGATGAAAGGTTCAAAAATTCGTGAATCACATCGCGAGAATGACCCACGAGTTCAAGACCCCTACAGTCTTCGGTGTATGCCGCAAGTTCATGGTGCTGTTCGTGACACCTTGGATTTTGCTGAAAATGTTTTAAGTCGTGAACTTGAAGCCGTTACTGACAACCCTCTCCTTTTCCCACAAGATAAAACTGTCTTGAGTGGTGGCAATTTCCATGCAGAACCTCTTGCATTAGTCCTTGATTACATGGCTATTGCATTAAGTGAGCTTGCAAATATTGCTGAACGAAGAATTGAACAAATGGTCAACCCTGACCTTTCTGAGCTGCCCCCTTTTCTCGTTAACCAATCAGGTCTTCACAGTGGCATGATGATAAGCCATGTTACAGCTGCTGCACTTGCCAGTGAAAACAAGGTTTATGCGCATCCTGCCAGTGTTGACAGCATTCCAACCAGTGCAAATAAGGAAGATCATGTTTCTATGGGAATAAGTGCAGGTTTAAAACTTCAACGTATTCTTTTAAACCTGAGAACTATTCTTGAAATCGAGCTTCTTTGTGCTCGTTATGGACTTGAATATCATCTCCCCTTGCGTCCTGGAAAGCTTCTTATGCAGGCTTTCCAAGTTATTTCAGCAAAAATTCCACCGCTTAAAGGCGATCGACGAACCTACGAAGATTTTGAAAAAATGACTGAACTTATAAAAACGAAAGCTTTTAGCGCAATCTTAAATAAGCTTTACTAGCATTTATGCTCAAAGAGATAGAGACTCTCTATCAAAACCTAGAATCGAATGGCATTGAGTTTTCAGGACCACCAGAAGATAGACCTTAGGGGAGAATCGCGTCGTTCAAAGATCCTAATGGCTGCAAATACGATTTATGTGGCCAGGGAAAGAACTTACCTAGTATCTTAAACTTCTCTATATATTACGCATTGCCCTTAAATTCTCAAGCTTTCAAAATGAGGAAACTGAGTCTTACTTTCCGCTAGCTCCTCTAAACGAGAGAATCTACAGCATTGTGCCATCTTTTCCCAAATTTTTGCAATCGCTGGATGTTCGTGGGCTTGAGCAGCAGCTTCATTAGAAACCCATTCAAAAACTTCAACAATAGTCCCGCTTGAAGACTCTGCAAGAAAACCTTCATGCATTGTCGCAAGTTCATATTTTTGAAGGGCTGGTAAATGCTCTTGAACCAATTTCAAAAGCTCAGCTTTTTTATCTTTAATCGGCTCATAGAGCGCGATGACTACTTGTGGTTTCATACTACCTCCTTTAAATAATTAACTTCGCGAAAACCAAGACAACCAATTGCTGAGAGCACCACATAAATAATCCAGCTCTAACGTATAGAGTTGTTCGCGCCCTCGCTTTTGGACAGAAATAAGACCGGACTGCTTTAACTGTTGAAGATGTCGCGTCACCGTTGGCCATTTACAAGAAAATCGCGATGAAATCTCCCCAGCACTCATTTCTCCTCCACGAGCATTCAAAACAATCAGGATATGCCTCCTCGTTGCATGAGCAAGCGCCTTAAATAAGGAGTCAAGAGCCTCCAGCTCTTTTTCTGCTTTGCTTTTTTGCTTTACCATTTTCTCCTCAACATACTTGCGAACACATTATTTAGCTAAAATGCTAAATAATGTCAAGCTTCATTTCCAGCTAGAATTATCTCTTCTAGTTTATGAGACAAAACTGTCATATAATAGGGCTGAGAATCTATAATAACCGAAGCAAGGGATAAAATTTAAAGCTTAAAATTGCTTCAAGCTTTCTTTATTTCGTTTCAAGACTTATAAGGATATTTCACGCTCTTATTTTTTGTTTTAAGAAAAACGTTATGAATAAGCCTATTTGCAAGCCACTTCTTTTCATCATTTTAGATGGTTGGGGAATAAGCCCAAAGAGTGCTGGAAATGCCATCGAAGCGGCACAGCTAAAGTATTGGGAAAATCTTTGGCAAAATTTCCCTCATACTGAGCTTCAAGCAGGAGGAAGTGCTGTAGGGCTACCGGAAGGACAATTTGGAAACTCCGAAGTTGGGCACCTTAATCTTGGAGCTGGACGAGTTGTCTACCAGGATATCAGTCGCATCAATAACGACATAGAAGACAAGACCCTCTTTCAAAAAGAAGTCCTACTCAAAGCACTTCATGAACTTTCTCCAAACAAAAAACTTCACTTGATGGGACTGCTCTCTGATGGTGGTGTTCATAGTTCTGAGAAACACTATTTGGCACTTCTAGACTTCCTTCATTCTCAGGGATTCCCAAAAAATCGTTTATGCTTTCACGCGATCAGTGATGGCAGAGATACTGCTCCCCAAAGTGTCGAACGCTTTCTCAAAAATCTACAATCAAAACTGGACGAGCTTCAGCTTGGTTTTATAGCTTCTCTATCAGGACGTTACTATGCCATGGATCGCGATAAAAACTGGGATAGAACAAAGGCCTACTACGAATGTCTTACACTTGGGCAGGGAGAAATTGCCCCAGATGCACTGAGCGCTGTCCAGACAAACTATCAAGAGGACATATATGATGAATTTATAAAGCCTACTTTAATTGCAAAACACAGGCAAGGGTTGGGGCGTATTGAAGAAGGAGATTTACTTTTCTTTTTTAACTTTCGAGGAGATCGAGCGCGGCAAATTTGCCAGGCATTTACTGAACAAAACTCCTTTGACCAAGATTGTTTTCTTCGATCTTCTCACCCAAAGATTCACTTGCTTACTATGACCCAGTACGCAGAACAGCTTCAAGCCCAAGTCCTTTACCCGCCTGAGCATATACAAAACACCCTTGGAGAACACCTTAGCAAACAAGGTATTAAGCAATTTCGTTGTGCTGAAACTGAAAAATATGCCCACATTACTTATTTCTTTAACGGCGGTATTGAAGAGCCATTTCCAGGGGAAGAGCGCTGTTTGATTCCTTCTCCAAAAGTTGCAACCTATGATCTTCAGCCTGAGATGAGCCTTCCAGAAGTAACCCAAAAACTCTCTGATGCTCTTACGGCTCAAAGCTGTGATTTCATCCTTTCGAACTTTGCTAATGGAGATATGGTTGGGCACACAGGAAACTTTGAAGCAGCACAACAGGCCGCTAAAAGTATCGACCAAAGCCTTGAGCAGCTCATCCCTCAAGCCCAGAAATCAGGTTATAACGTTCTTATTACAGCTGATCATGGCAACTGTGAAGAAATGCTTGGTCAAGATGGAAAAAAAGTCACTCAACATAGCCACAACCCTGTCCCTTTATTACTTGTACCACTACAAGAGGAATACACTCTGGCAGAGCAAGCAGGAATTTTAGCCGATGTTGCACCAACAATTCTTGAACTTATGGAACTTCCCATTCCAGCAGCTATGAAGGGTAAAAGTCTTCTTAAAAAAAATACTTCTTAACCCATTTCCCTCTATTTCATTTTACAAGGTTCAATTATAAAAATGGAAAAGCAACACAAAGAAATAATAAGCTTCTTTGTTCTGCGAGATTCTCAAACTAAAAGTATGCTATGAAACATATACATTACTCTTATCAGAACCTGCTCTCCTCCAGGCTTGGACAAGGAAAAGGCATAAGCCCAGAGCTTCTTTCTCAAGTTTCTGATAAAGGAAAGATCTATACAAATACAATTCAAAAGGAATGGAAGGCTGGCCTTCATCCTTTTCTCGATCTTCCCAGTGCACAAGAAGAACTAGAGACTCTTAAAACTTTTATCCAACGCAAAACTGGGACATTCTCAGACCTTGTACTTTTAGGGGTCGGTGGTTCGTCTTTAGGACTCAATGCCCTTCACGAAGCACTCTTCTCCTTTCAGAAAAACGAACGCCAACCAAAGCTTCACCTGATTGATAATACAGATCCTTCAACACTTCTTAAAGCACTCACTCAAGTTAACCCACGAAGTACTTTATGCGTAGCTATTTCCCGCTCAGGAAAAACCCTTGATACACTTGCAGGTCTGGCTTGGATCGAGCAGTGGCTAACCGATGCAGGCTGCTCCTTGGGGCAACACTTACTCGTTATAACAGGAGATCAGCCCAAAAACTTTTTGCAGGGCTATGCACAAAAACACCAGCTCTCCTGCTTTCTTTTTTCACATAAGCTTTCTGGGCGCTTTAGTGTGCTCTCATCTGTTGGCCTCTTACCAGCGGGCTTGCTTGGTTACGACATTGCAAAGCTTATTCAAGGGGCAAAAGACTGTCGTGATAACTTCCTTCAATCTTCAACAACTGAAAATGCCCCACTGCTTGCAGCCTTACTTCAAGCAGAGCTAACTTTAGCTGGGAAAAAAATCGCTGTTTTCATGCCCTACACCTCACGACTTCAGGCTTTCGGAAATTGGTATGCTCAACTTCTGGCAGAGTCTCTTGGTAAACCAGGGGAACGACACTTCGATGGAACTCTTGCTTATGCACCAACTCCCCTTACAGCTCTAGGGGCAAAAGATCAACATAGCTTGCTTCAACTTTTCCTCGAAGGCCCGGAAGATAAGGTTATTACATTTCTTGAAATAGAATCATTCGAAAACCACCTGGAATTTTCTGGCGATTTTGATTACGAAGAGGCGGGGCTTTCTTTCTTGAGAGGAAAAACTTTTTCTCAACTCCTTCATGCCCAACGGAAGGCTACAGAAAAAATACTTCAAGAAAAAGGTAGACCAAGTGCTTGCATAAAGATTTCTCACCTTCAAGAAGAAACTTTAGGAGCGCTTTTCATGTTCTTTCAACTTCAAATTCTTTGTATGGCAAAATACTTTGAAGTTAATCCTTATAATCAGCCAGGTGTTGAGCAAGGAAAAATATTGTGTCAGCATATTCTTGAAAACTCTTAGATCCTGAAACAATCCATTAAGCTGAAATAAACGACAACACCAACAGCCATAGTACCCATATTGCCAATGAACTTTCTTGACCACAATCTTCATGCTCTTGAAAAAGTTTCTCCCCTGTTGAGCAACGTGATTCGAGAATCGAAAAGCATGCTTCCTTACGTCGTTGAAACCCAAGACGATGGTTATTCTTTACAACTCTATGGCGATAAAGGGCCTTGGCTCCAAAGTCAACGAGCTCCAAAACGAGAATCGAAACGTCTTGTTGCGTCTCATCCCCCTGAACCAGGCCAAGCCTGTATCATACTTGGGGTAGGAATGGGTTATACTCTCTTAGAAATCTTTAAAACCCACCCCCTGACATTAACTATCGTAATTGAGCCTAATCCTTCTCTTATCAGGCTTATTCTTGAGCTTCACGACTTAAAAACTCAAATAGAAGAGCAGCACGTTATTTTTGCATTTTCCCTGCCAGGCCAAACCCTTGATGAGACTCTCTCTTCACACGGAAGCTTTCTTACTGGCCCTGGCTATATCCAACTAACCCACAATTACACAAAGAAAGAAGAAGCTTATACTCAAGCTTATGCTGCTTTTGTAAGCTGGACTCAAAGCTATGCCAATCGTTTGCAGTCTCATTTAGCAAACTTTCAAACGACCCTGAATAACACTCTGGAAAACATCCCTTTTTATATTGAGAATAAAGGAATCAAAGCGTTTCACAATATCCTTAAAAATGTTCCAGCTCTGTTATTAGGAGCAGGCCCATCACTAGCACTCACACTTGATAAACTTTTACCTTATAATGATAAGTTTTTCACTCTCGCTGTTTCGTCCGCTCTCAAGCCCGTGCTGGCTCAAGGAGTAAATGTTTGTGCAACGAATGTTGTTGATTACCACCACCTGAGTTCTCGCTACTTTGAGGACCTTCCTTCGCCCCCTCCTCTTTGGGCAAAACCTTCTACCAGCCCACATGTTCTTCAGAACTATTCTGGTGATATTCTCTTGTCAGACCATACTTATCTGCGGACTCTCTTCGGAGATGCCCTTCCATATCATGGTGATTTTTCAAATGCTGTTACCAATGTCTTTCAGAACGGGATCGAGATTCTTTTGTTTTTAGGCTGTAATCCCATTATCTTTTGTGGAGCAGATCATGCCTATTCTTTCAACCTAACCCACTTGCCTGGGACTTCTATTCTTGACGAAGCAAGCGCTTCTGTTCATCGTTTCTCCTCCCTTGAAAATCAAGAGTTGATTTTTGCTACCTTTCCGGATATCCGACAGGACCTCCCGAAAGGAAAAAGAGGTCGCCCTCTTTTAAGCACAAAAAATATGCTCCATGCTGCCCGCCTGATAGAAACAATGGTTCAGCAATACCCTGAAACTCAGTTTTACAATGCCAGTGAAGAAGGAGTAAGCTTTGAAACCGTTCCAAATAAATCCTTTGAAGAAATAGTTCAGCTTTTACCGTTACAACACGTAGATCTTTCACCTTATTGGGAAACTTTAAGTGCTTTGCGAGAAGATCAAAAACGCCAAAGTAAAAAAAGCTATGCCCTGGGATCTCAGGCTCTCCAAAAAGTTGAAGACTTGAGTCTTTCATTTTCTCAGCAGCTTCCGAAAGCAATCACAAGCCTGGAAAACATAGAAGAGGAACAACGACAAAACAAAGCTTCACTCTGCTTGCCAGAGTCCCTCAAGAGCCTTAGCCAGCTCTACAAAAAACACTCTCAACTTATACAACTAATCGAACAGTATGTATCCAGCCATATCCTTGAGCGTGAAAACTTACTCCATAAGGCTCAATCTTCAAAACTGAGCTCTTCTGAACGCAAGCGCATGCAAATAAAAGCAGACAAGGAATACTACAAAGCACTCCAAATTGCTTTTGAGCTTTGGATAAAAGATCTTCGGTCCGCTCAACAAAAACTTCTCTATTCCCAGAAAGAAAGAAAAAAAACCACTCCTTCAGTTTCACCACCAAATCAACCCCAAGTATCCCTTGATGCTTATATTGATATTTCTCATGATGCTGAACAGCGAAACGCATTTATTGGTAACGCTGATTATTCTCCCTTTAACTTAGCCCTGAAAACACTTCTACGTCAGCCCGAAGTTCAAAGAATCATCCTTGGCTGGCCAGCTGGACTTACACCTCTACAAGGACTTCATGAACGAGTAAAGATTGTTGAAAAAAAGGGGTATCCAGAGCCTGCTTTTCAAAAGTTGGCTAAGCGCCTACGAATATGGAATCATGCAGGAAACTTGCATGGTCTTTGTATGACGAGTGATGCCCAAACCTATGGCCACCCAGCAGAGATTCTAGAAGCGCTCGCTCCTGAGTTTCCAGAATTGGTACTTGTTGTACCTGACAGCATTGGCTTTCTTACTCAAGAAGTTACCACAAACCTGATCGAACATGCAAAAAAACAGCCTTGGGAAAACGGATTCTATACCGCAGATGGCCCCTTAGGTCTTATTCCAACACTATGGGAAACAGCCTCCCTACAAGAAATTATTCAGAAACAAATTCCAGCCCACCTAACCTTCCACCAACGAGGTGCTTTCTGGGGAGGAAATTTCGTATACCTTCCGAGTTGGGCTATCCAAAGCAGAAGAAACTTCAGCCTTACAACACAACAAAACAGGGCTTTTTGTAAAAAACTTGCTCAAAAACTTCTTCCCCTAGGCAACGATGAAACGTTAGAACTGAACAAGCTCGTACAAGAAGCAGAAATGCTTTGGGATGAATGGGTTGGCCCCTTTCCCAGAGATCTTGAAGTTGAAATAACATCTTCTGCTCCAGCCCATTCTCTAGACCTAAGGCGTAGCCGCTCAAAAATGGAAGAAAGGACTTTCCAAAAATTACTTGAAGAGTGTAAACCCCATAGCGACAACTTGAACCTCACCCTCGGAGGTTTTGGTGATCCTCTGGAACATCCCGAAATACTGAGCTTCTTAAAACAGGCTCGTCCTTACGTACGCGGATTATGCTTGCGAACATTTGGAACGGCTCTTAATTCAAGGCTTTTTCAGGAACTCCAAGAAGTTGGTCTTGATGTACTCAGCATTCGACTGAATAAACACAACCAGAAAAACCAGCAACTCCAAACGCTCTTAAGCAATCAAATCAAACAACAAGTACAAGAAGGGCGCCAGTTTCCTTTTATTGTCCTTGAAGCCTCCAAATCCTCTGATAGCAAGGAACACCCAGCAGCCTTTCGCGACCAATGGTGGTCTCCAGTCTCCTGGCCTCTTGTGCAGACGCTCCCACAGAGCGGAGAAAAATGGGATATACCAGACTTAGATCTGTTGCCTTCGAAACGTAAACCCTGTTTAAAAATATCAGAACAAATGATTATCTTTGCTGATGGCAACATCCCCCTTTGCTCTCAAGATTATCAAGGGAGTGCAATTCTTGGAAATATAGAGAAGCACCGTATTCAAGATATCTGGCAAAGCAAGAAACTCCAGGAAGTTCGAAAATCACATCTCGCAAAAAACTATGGCTCTTCCCACCAGGCTTGTCTTCACTGCAATCAGTGGTGGAGTTTGATCCCTTAAGAACCAAGCTTATAAAGACGCCAACCATCTTGCTCGCCTTGAGCCAAAAGCTTTGTTTCTTCAATTAACTCTGCGCGCTGTAAATATAGGGACAATATTGGTTGTAGCTTTGGACGCACGATAACATAACGCATCCCGAAACGAGTTTGAATCTCATGAAAAGGATCAAAATCCTTGCCAGCAAGCTTAATTCTTCCCTGAACAATGGCTTGATAGCTCTCAAAATCTTCTTTCGAATAGAGATATAAAAACGTTGGATCAAGACCAACCACATAATTGTATTCAGGAGCAAAAAAGAAGAGTTGAGGAAATGCATCCCAGCTGGCGTGAAATATAGACTCCCCCTTTGGGACATGCTTTTGAAGAGCATCTCCGACAGGTTGGTATATACGAAGCTCTCGTTCTTCGACTTTATTCATCAACAATAAAGGCTTCAGAATAAAGTTACCCAAAAAACCAATTATGAATACAACCCTTACAAACTTTACGAAAGAAGCAGAATTCCGCTTCCAATTCTTCCACTCCTGACTTTTGAAACAGTGAGAAAACATCATGCCTGCAGCAAGGATAATAAAAGGGCTAAAGTACTCAGCAAACCGCTGGCTAATGAGAGAAAGCACAAAAAAACAAACGGCACAGCCATAAGCAAAAATTGCTTTTCTTTGTGGCCGAATTCTCAGAAAGGTCATCATAACCCACGGGAAAAGCAAGAGAGCAAGCCCTATAAAGTGGCGAACAAGAAACTCTCGACTTGTCATGGGGTATAATTCAGCACCAACCTTCAAAGTACTTATTTCATCCTGTCCCCCTGAACCTTCAGAAAAAACGAGCTCTGCCAAGCCAAGCCCTGGAATTTCCAGGGCTTGGCTTGGCACTAAAAGGTTTTGAGCATACCAGAACGAAATCAGCTTTGTTCCTGCCGGATGAACAAGCATGCCAACAGAAATGCCAAGCACAACACTCAAGAATGGTTTTGAAATGTTCCTAAAAAAAGAAATCGTGTAAAAGAAAAAAGATGGACGCTCAAACCGAGAAGCTGAATGATCCTTTATGGAAGGTTTTGTTTGAAAAGAAAGAAAGTTATAGGCTACTTCAACACCAGCCCAAATAAAAACAAGAACAAACAAAACATGAGGAGCGGTATAGCTTAGGGTATAGAACAAAGCAACAAGGAATAGCCAACGGTAGGAACGGTTTGCTATGGCATACCACCCCAAAAGACAAAAGATAATACTCAAAAGGTGGCTTCGACAAAGCATACTTCTGTAAAGAAAAACTTCACTTACAGAAAAAAGAAGAAGCACCCAGAAGAGAGGAAGTGCAACTTTTTCCCTAAAGAAGATAAAGTAGCTTACAAGTGCTATTAAAGCAGCAGCTAGAGAAGTCGCTAAGATTCCAACAAATTCTAACTCCGAAGCTCCTCCATCTGTTAAAAAAGTAAAAGGAAGAAGGTAGAGATGCCAAAGGTAATCCTTATCAACAAAAGCTCCATTCCAGATCGAGTGCTTTGTCCAATGGAAATTATTACCTACATCTTGAATAATACCTCTGGCATAAAAATCAGCCATTCGTAAATGATAAAACCCATCAACACCAAGGATTCCGCCTCTCATAAGTTGAAAGAAAAATGCTAATAAAAAGATAGCAGAAAAACAAAGAATGGCTCCTTTGAGACCAGAAGTCCAATTTCGTAAAAAACCTATTTCTTTCATAATACTTCAAACCCTGCTTCTATCTTAAGGCCTCTGCTACGAGCTCTTTCAAGCTGAAAGCTATCATACTTTTTTCTTTCTCTATTGTTTGGAATAAAAGTGTTGGGTAGAAAATATCAAGACGGGAAGCAGCCTCAGAATAAGCTTGAGAAGCTGCTCAACAAGAAAGTATTTCGAATAAATGGACGTCGTACAAATGAAGGCTCTTGTGTTACGAAAAAAAAATCTAACCTAAAATTCTATTTGCCTGCAAAATTTAAAACATTCCAAACCACAAGAGCCTCTCCCGTAGATTCTCTTTTTGTGAAATTTTTCATAACCCTCACTTTAAAGAACCAGGCTTTAACGTCTTCCTCCGCGAGAGAACCCCCTACCGCTTCTTTCGCTACGGTAGTTTTCAGAACTGAGGTCAACGTTATTTTCAGGGTCTTTGTACCGCTCTAACTGGTCAACAGAAAAAAGCGCCTCAACTTGAGAGCTGTAGGCCTGGTTAATAGCTGTGCGCTCATTACGAATGCGCTCTATTCGTTCGGCTTCACTCTCACCCTCTTTTCGTTCTCCAGACCATAAGCGAAGCATTCCCTGCTTTCGCTCTTCTAGGGCTTTTTGAACCTCTTCCTGTTGATATTGTGAAAGTCCCAAAACTTCAGTCATGCGATTTGTGAGCGACTCATATTCTTGGCTTAACCAGTAATCTCGACGCTGCCTGCGTTCTTCTTGGCGCTCTTGCTCTTTTTCCTGCTCTTGCGAATCAACAATATTTTCAAGCGCCTGCAGTATCTCTGGGGAATTTAAAGCATTAGGGTCAACCCCTTCAAGCATTGAATTCGAATCCTTTTCTATCTTCTGAAGCTGCTTTTCAAGGCTTAACAACCGCTCAGAAAGTTTGATTCCTCCTCCCTCTTCAGCACCCTCTTGATTCTGACTCAATGTAAAAAGAGGAAGTTGCTTTTGCAATTCCTCAACTTCTTTTTCAAGTATTGAAACTCGCTGTTTCACCTCGTCTCTGAACTCTAATGCTAACCTTGCATCTTCAAAGGATTGACTGGCACTATTTTCTGTATTTTCTCTTTCATTAAGCCTGGAACGATCTTCAGGCATTTTTTGAGAAACCACCAAAGAGGAATCACCCCTATCAGGATAAAAAACAAAAATACTTCCAGCTCCAGCTAAAGCTCCCGAAAGAACTCCTGCCAACACAATTCCAAGCATATTTTGTCCCATGGCCGACCCCTTTATGGTGTGTTTATTAAACAACTTTAATCTTAAAAAAAGGAATATTTCTCCGTCTCCTTGCACAACGTATTTTAAAACGATATGCCTTTCTATGTAAGAAGCTTAAACAGAAAAATGCTCTTCAAAGGTGTAAAGTTGGGCGCCAACATTATCAAGTGCTTTTTGTGTTCTGCCTTTTTAAGGACGAAAGCTCTATCAACTCTCCTGCTTTTACAGCTTTTTGTGTACGCTGGTTGAAAACTTGCGTAATCTTAGCAGGGACAAGTCCTGTGCCAGGGCGACGAATGCCAATATTATCTGGCGTCAGAAGCTCTCCTTCATCAATATCCTTAAGAGCAACAATACTTTTCCGAGCAACTTTTCGAACCTCTTCTTCCAGAGAATGAGCTTCTTTTCTGCCATGCCCAAGCATTGCTTCTGTCTTGCGAACCTCTTGAATAAGCTCTTCAAGCTCTTCAGGCCTAAGACTCATGCTATGATCCGGTCCTGATAACGTCTGATCAAGGGTGAAATGCTTTTCAACGATACACGCACCAGCAGCTACAGCAATTGGGATGGCATCAAGTCCAAGACTATGGTCTGAGAATCCTATTGGTACAGCAAAAAGCTCTTGCAAAGTCTTGATCGCCTTTAAATTCAGACTTTCAAGAGGAGCTGGATAACTTGAAATACAGTGAAGAAGTCCAATCTTACCGCCATCCGCATAACAAATTTCCGGCGGCTTTTTTGACCGAGAAGCTGAGACAAAGTTCTCGTGCTGAAAAGCCAAACGCACCCAACTTAAGGCAGCGCCAACTTCGTAACGATCAGCCATGCCTGTAGAAAGTAAAAGAGGCAAACCAGTAGCAGCACAATATTCTATTAAGCTTTTATGGGTAAGTTCTCCGCTTCCAAGCTTTAACAAGGGAACCTCAAGTTCAACCAAAAGATCACAAGATCTTTCATCAAAGGGTGTTGATAAGAAAAAAATTCCAACTTCATCACAATGCTGTTTAAGTTCACGCCAGGCTTCAATCGGAAGCTCAAGTGCCTTAAGCATAGAGAACTGAGAACCTTCTCCTGTTGCTTCTTTTTGATAAGCAGCTTTAAGAGCTTGAGGACTGACTAGAGCTTCAGCCTTAAAGGTTTGAAACTTTATAGCATCAGCCCCACTCTTCAACGCAGCATCTATCAGCTTATGAGCCAGGTCCACCTTGCCGTTATGGTTCACCCCCGCCTCTGCAATACAAAAAACAGCTTGGTCATTTCCTATAACACGAGGCACAGAAGTTGGAGATGAAGGAGACATAATTTCCTTTTCAAAGTTTATCCCACACAATACGTCTTCTCAAAAACTCTCTTATTCCCAGATATTTCTTCTTTACTTATAAATTATAATTTAAAACCCATAGCTCGAAAAGAGCATATTTGCTCAGCGCCATTTTAAAGGAAAAGTCCCACGCATTCTTCACAAATTTCTTTCTTCATGAAAGAGCAAAAAATAGTATCAAAGATAAATTGACTTAATGATACTAAGCTTCAACCTATGAAGCCTCAACAGCTCAACTTTTTGAATAGCTCAACCTTAAGGATCAGAAATGCCAATCAGATAATACTGTTTTACTCCATGATGAATCAATACTTCCAAACCATAATCCAAACCATAAGGAAGAAGTTATGGCGAAACAACCACGCCGCTTAACTCGAGAGCTCGTACAGGACTACCTCTCAAAGTCGGACGAAGAGCGCAAGGCTGATTCAAACGAAGGACGCAAAAAGAAAAAGAAAAAAACCAATGTGCGCAAACGTGTGACAATGGTCACACGAGCTGTGGGCAACACGCTTATTGATGGGCTTAAGGCTGAAGTTGACCATATTGATTTTAAAACCCGCCTTAAAGGATTTTTCATTGGCTTAGCACTTGCTGCAGGTGTTCTTCTTCTCTCTTTCATTCCTTTTATACAAGAATTCAAAGAACCTTTCGAGGCACAGGCCTATGATTTTCGTATGCAAACCCGCGTTCAAGATCCTCCTGAATCACAACACATTGTTCACCTTGATATCGATGATAAATCCATTGAGCGAGTTGGACGCTGGCCATGGAAACGCCAGAAATGGGCAGGGGTTGTTGAAGCTGCTAAAGAAATAGGTGTTGAACGGCTGGTCTTTGACGTTGAGTTTTTTAACCGACAAGAACAAGAAGTCAATACGAAGGGACTTAAAGACTTCATTCAATGGGGGAACCAGGAACTGAGTGAAAAAGTTGATGGCACCCTGAAAGAATTTGTATTGCCTTCACTCCAGGAATTTTCAGATTGGGCCCAAAGGATTAATGATCAGCTCAAAAAGAACGATCCTTCAAAGCTCTCAAAGCTCCAACAAGAACAACAAAAACTGAAACTTGCAATTGATGAGGCCTCACGAATTATACGGCAGCAAAATCTGGGAGAAGAAGTTAGTAATGAGTTTTACCAAAAAGTCACCAAAGTCGTTATCGACCATGATCATATTTTAGCTCAAGCTATTGAGAAAGCTGGTAATGTCTATCTCCCCCTGCACTTTTCCCACAACGGTTTTGTTGATGAAAAACGTAATCTCAACTGGAATAAAGAGATTATAAACGAGATATTTGCCTACTTCGATCAACAACCAAACATTGCAGAGATAAACCGCAAAACCTTCGAACAAGCCCTTTTACGAAGCAAAACAAAGATCACTTACCCTGATTCTGAAGATAATCAAAAAACCATCAATAAAAAACGAGCCCAAAAGACTGCTCAAGAAGAATACCAAAACCTTCAAAACCTTTATCTTTACCATAAAGTTCGAAGCTGGTACAACGACAAGCCGAAAAAGCTTGTACGTGAACATATGAAAGCATATCTTGATGATAAAGCTTCTGCATTACTTCAAAGAAAGAAAACTGGCGAAGTACTAGGAATGTTTGCTCGTGTTGATCCTCGTAATACATGGTATGAAGTAGCCGTTGATCAACTTCAAATGTTCTATTCCTGGCATCAGCTTCGCTATGGTAAAGGCTTGTCAGGCCAGGAAGAAAAGCCTTGGGCTCTCCCAACCTCTATTATTCAAGGCTACGACAAAGAGGGTTATGATATCTGGGCAACCCGTGGCAAGACCAAAACTTTTCTTCCTCACCATCGCGATATAGAATTTCACCCTGCAATTTTCAGTTTATTTGCCCGCTGCTCAGGAACAGGTTTTGTTTCCATTGAAACCGATGAGGATGGAATTCTGCGCCGCGTTCCCCTTGCTTCGGTTTACGAAGAAAGCTTTAGTGGGGAACGTGTTGTTATTCTTCAAATTGCCTTTCAAACCCTGCTTGAAGATATTGATGCTGATTTCGAGAGCCTTAAGATTATCCCTGAACGCTATGTCGAATTTTCCGCCAATCCTGAACTCGTTAAACAGCTTCAAACTCAATCTCAAGCCAAAAGATCTGAGGTTCAAAAATTATCGCATTCCGTTAAAAAGAAACGCTATCGGATTCAAATTGATAATGGCGGTGCCATGCGCATCAACTGGACTGGCGATCCAGGGCACGATGATTACGCAGATATCTTTTCCCATGTTCCAATTGCCCAGCTTGTTGATATAGCCGCGGCTCAGGAAGAAATTAAACTCAATCACGAACGCTGGGAAAGAGGGGAGAAGCAGTATCGGCTTTTCTTTCTGGAAGCTCCTTATTTCGAGCCAAAAGAAGAAAATGCTTTAACTGAAAGACTTGGCTCTTACTTTCAACTTCCCCTGGCAAGCCTTGGGGAGAGACTGATTGACTTACGCCTCTATCAACCCAATCAAATTCAGGATCTTCTCTCTTTCCTTGAGAAATCTTTGCAGAACTATGGCTCCCCTACCTACGACTCCGACCAGATAGCCCAGAAATTTCGTTCATTAGCTCTTCAAGAATTAGAACTTTCTCCAACCCTTTCCGACCAAGAGCTTGCAGAATCCTTTCAGGATGAGCAAACAGGATACGGTCTTACTTCTCTTTGGAAACAAGTGAAACAAACCTTGAATCGTCCTCTTGGAACAAGGTTTCATCTTCGCACTCTTAAAAAAACGTTTAAAATAATGACCGCAGAACAAAAGCAACTGCTGGTTACACTTATTCTTGAAAGTAGCGTTCAACTTCTCAATCCTGATTTTGATTTTGAAGGCAACGAAAAAAAAATCAATCAACTCATAAAAGAAGTTTACGGCTCTCTCCCTCACGAACTTGGAGAAAACCATGACGATCAAAAAAAGGCTCTTGAGCAAGGTCTCATTGGACGTCTTTTTACTTCTGGAAAAGCTCTTCGGAGTTTGCTTTTTAATACAGAGCAGACCCTCGACCAGAGAACTCTTGAACAGGTAACCCACAATTCTGAGAAAAGAGCTCAAGTTTCGAAAGAGGCAGCGGAGAGCTACCTCGATATGCTTCGCTGGGAACTTGACCTTCTGGTAAAAGCTGGCGTTCTTATTTCCTCACCGGAATTTGAGAAAATACACAACCCCGATAAAGACACAGAAACCTCAGTTTTCTTTAACTTCCCCCTGCCAATTATTGCCTTACGAATTCGCGATTACAGACATGATTTCGCAACCTATTTGCGAGCCACAGAAAAGTTTACTCAAAGCCGTCAGGAAAATATTAAGAAGATCAAGCCCCTACTCGAAGGTCGCTTTGCTCTGATTGGAGCTGCTGCAACAGCTCTTGGTGACGTGGTTCCAACCCCAATTCACGCAAGAATTCCTGGCCCAGCATTACACACGAATACGTACAATACGGCCCTCTTTCAAAATCAACCCTACGAACTTCCCTGGTTTTCTTTTCTGGTTGTCTCTATTCTTGCGCTTGCTGTATGCCTGTGCTCAACCCGCTTTTCAGCGCTTTGGAGTTTGGTCGGTTTTTCGTCTATTCTTGTAGGCTATTTCATCATTGATAGTGTTTGGATTTTCAGCTACATGCATGGATTCTTTTATTCTACGGTTAACCTTTCAGCCTTACTTGTCCCCTTCTTAGGCATCCAGCTTTACCGCTATGCCGTTGAGTATCGTGAAAAACAAAAAATCAAGGGACAGTTTGGAAAATATCTTGATCCTGAAGTCGTTGATCAGCTGCAAAAGAATCCAAACGGTCTAAGACTTGGAGGTGACGAAGTAGAAGCAACCGTTTACTTCTCAGATATTGCTGGGTTCACTCCAATTTCTGAATCAATGAGTGCCCCACGTCTTGTTGATTTCTTAAACACCTATATGACAAAGATGTGTGATGACATCAAGGAGAACCAGGGAACACTCGATAAATTTATCGGTGATGCCATCATGGCCTTTTGGGGAGCACCACTTCCAGTGACTGACTCTTCTGCTCGAGCATGCAAAACAGCTGTACGCAACGCCCAAAAACTCAAAGCCTGGAATAGAGAAAGAAAGGAACGAGGAGAACTTCAAATTGGGACCCGTATCGGTATTGCGACTGGGCCAATGGTAGTGGGAAACATGGGCTCTGAGGACCGCCTGAACTACACCTGTATTGGAGATACCGTAAACCTGGCAGCAAGGCTTGAAGCAGCAAATAAACAGTATGGCACTCAAGTTATGCTTAACGAAACATGTTACCAACAAGCAAAAGATATTCTTGTTGCCCATAAGCTTGATAATATTGCTGTAAAAGGAAAATCAAAGGGTGTCCCTGTTTACCATCTGATTGGGCTTATTGGGGAAGTCGACCCAGACATCGTTGATGGTTGCCGACTCTATGATCAGGCCTTTTTACTTTATCAAGCAGAAAAATGGGCTGAAGCGCTTGAAAAATTTAAACAGGCAAAAACTCTTTTACCGCCAGCTTATGACGTAGAACTAGCCCCTTCCGACCATATGATTCAACGTTGTGAATCTTTAATCGGGGCCTCTCCTGAAAAACGCATGGAAGTTCTAAAGCTCTCTTCTCCCGATGCTGAATGGGATGGCATCTGGAAACTTACAAGCAAATAATCTTAGTGACTGTGAATAAACGCTATTCACCGAGCAAAAAATAAACCCGCTAAGTTGCTTTTCGCACATTTTAAAAGCTTGAGTAGCTTATTTTCTATGAACTCATCATTCATTGAGCTTAATCCAAAATTTTGGGACGCTTGTTTTTTCCCAGTTGAAAAATCTAGCTCCCAAGTTTCTCAGATATACTACGACACCACGAAAGAACGCAAGTTTCCTCAAAAAAGACTCCAACAGACTCCAGTATTATCGATTAATTACTTGGCTGACCAGAGGCTTAATCCAGGCTAGGTGAAAATCTCAAACTCAAAACGTGTTAGAACTGAATTTCAAAAGGTTTCCTCTTTTTTATTTCTCTTAAATTTCAGCCCTCAGTTAGACGAATAAAGAGCCAAAACGTGTTCGCAATTGAGTTGAAGAAACGCATGAAATAATGAAGAAAGCCCGCTTAAAACCCTGAATGAAAAGGCTCTAAGCGGGCTTAGACGAATCTATATATTTTAACTCAGTTTTCTGCAAAAAAATGAAAAGACTGATTCTCTACTCGTAAGCCCAGATATAAGCTCCGCCATTATTTGAGGCAAGATTCCGCATAAAATCCTCGCCATCACCACCCTGAGGTCCAACGTGAACACAGTAAAGCTTACAACCATAATCTCTAAACCTTTGATACCAGCTTGGAAAGTTCGTCAAAATATGGTTTACATCAAGATGGGAAACACCTTCAGTCGTTTGAGGATACTGTATAGTTTCATTCGGCATCCCATCACTCAAAAGGAAAAACCGGGTAGGTTCGTCTCCCTGATAAAAACTGCAGGTAAATTCTAATGCCGTACTCATAGGCGATAACCCTTCAGGAGTAAACGCAGATATATAATTCTCTGCACCGATCTTTCTAAGCTCATCAGTAGGACTGAGCTTTCCAAGGTTCCAATGGGTTGAGCTATTTCCAAAATCAATAACTGCAAACTTATCTGGCATTTCAAGTTCACGAATTGCTTGGATAACCTTTGTTCGCATCAATGTCATGCGATCAGGGTTCATAACAAGATTACCATTCCAATCTTCTAATGACAGCATAAGCTGGTCCTTCGTGGTCATTGAGCCAGAACGATCTATGATAAAAACGCTCTTTCCTTTAAGATCAACTCCATAAAATTTTGCTTGATGCTTATGCTCGTGGCCAACCTCTTTGGTCACATAAACTTCTCTATTCCCGATCTTAACAACAGCTTCCAGCATCGCCTCTTTATCAATTATAAATTCAGATTCACCCAGCCCGTTCTGCTTGGCATACTCTCTAATTTCTTCTGCTGTCATTTCACTGCTATCATAGACCTTATCAGGCAGATCTGTGAGGTTCACCTTTACCTCTGCGCCATTGATATTAAGCGCTTTATAGTCTCCTTTAACTTGATTGAAAATTCCCAGGACGGCATTTTCTATTTCAAAAATATCTCGCCAATCTCCCTGGTCATTATTATTTGCAGCAGACCTTAGGATAATCTCATCAAGCTGAGCACTTGCGATATCAAGGGATGCGTCTGCCATAATTTGCATTTTAGCATCAACCTGACTTGTTGATGAAATACGTACCGCATTGCCGACATTGCTCAAAAAGCCGATGCCTCCTATTGCCACAAGAAGTGAGATATAAAGCCCATAAAGAGATGCACTTGCTTGAAGATGCAAGCGGTTCATACGACCAGATCTTTTTCTTAAATAAGACAATGGCATTCTTCTTTTCCTTTACAATTATGTCCGGATTTATAGTCGAAAACACCTTTTTACTCGCCTGTACACCTCATTCGAGCCTTACGAATCGGCCAATGGCTCCACCTTATTCTTCACTATAGTCCACTACAAGTTTTTCCTTCGTTGCACTATAAGGATTATAAGGACTTACAAATAACCCTTTTGTTTGCTTGGCTATTTCCTGCATACTCTTCAGCCCTGAAACTGACCCACCAACATGCAAAGATATAAATTTCACATCTGACCAATTCCCTGATTTAAGTTGGTTAAACTTTTGGACAAAATCCTTTGCTTCATCACTCGAAACAACGTAACCATCATTCAAAAATACAAAAGTATCTATTTTCTCATCTGAGAATTCTTGAAAAGCCCTATTTACAGTTTCCGAAGCCAGGCGACTTCCCTCGGTTTTTAAGCTGTAAATTTGGTCCTGGAAAAATGATCTGCTACTTTCACTAATAGGAGCAACATCGTAAGAATCCTGAACAATCCCGCCAACCAAGTTGTCATAAGTCCACATGTACTTCCAGCCTTTAGGTCTCTCATTCACTGGTGGCAAAGGAAGCTCTCTGTAATCATTCCCTTTTGCAGCTACTCCTCCATTCAATCCAAACATTTTATAGCGGTGAATAGGGGTAATCGTAGGGTCTGGAATATCTCCTGACTTAAATGGGTTAAAATCTTCCATTGGAGCAATCCAGGAAAACTTTATTTTACCACCCCCACCAACAACGGCAGCAAAAGCATCTTCACCTGCTCTCATATCACGAAGAGCAGCAATCAAGTTCGTCTTTATGACGTCTTCCAGCTTTACAAGGCGATATCCCCCTCCAAGATGGATCTTTTCAGCCTTTTCGACTGTTTGATAAACCCAGTCCCCAGCTCCATCAGGAACAAGTTTTTTATAATTTGTAAAAGGCGCCCATAAAGTTTTCATTTCCGTAGACATTGGGAAAACAAAAACTGTTCTGCCTTCAATTTCAACTCCAAAGAATTTTGCTCGGTGTTCGTGCTGATGCCCAACTTCCTTGGTTACACGAACCTCCCGTTCCCCAATTTTAATCACAGCTTCAAGCATCGCTTCTTTAGCAACTTTAAACTCAGATTCACCTAGTCCATTCTGCTTAGCATACTCCTGAACCTCTTCCAAAGTCATTTCTTCGCCATCATAAACTCTATCAGGCAAATCTGTAAGGTTAACTGTTATCGCAGCCCCGCTCA
The DNA here is from genome assembly GCA_964548115.1 of uncultured Planctomycetaceae bacterium. Lineage (GTDB taxonomy): Bacteria > Planctomycetota > UBA8742 > UBA2392 > JABWBM01 > CAZJPQ01. The sequence goes on along the minus strand of CAZJPQ010000001.1, from coordinate 78,117 downwards.
TATCAAGGCCGCCATAACTTCCCTTTGTTTTATCGAAAACTCCTAAAACCGCGTTTTCTATTTTGTAAATATCTTTCCAATCCCCTTGGTCACCGTTGTTGACAGCAGACCTCACAAGGACTTCATCCAATTGAGCCCCTGCGATATCAAGAGATGCATCGGCCATAATTCTCATCTTAGAATCAACCTGGCTCGTTGATGAAATACGCACCGCATTTCCAACATTGCTCAGAAAACCAACAGACCCCAACCCAATGAGGATGGAGATATAAAGGCCGTAAAGAGATGCACTTCCTCTACGTCTTAAAGTTTCCAAACGTCTCTTCTTAAGGCTCATGATTTTCTTATCGTTTACTTGTAACATCGTTTTAAACCCCTTCTGAGTCCTGTAGTTTTAGCGGAAAACGACGATCCCCAACGTGATGCGTTAAAACTCTGAAATACCTGACTAAGTGTAAAGCTACTTATCAGCACTCTCATATTGTAACATGTTAAGACACAAAATGCACAAATATTGTTCAAATACTCTCATTTTGTTTTAATTTTAATAGACTCGTCTTTAAACATAAAAATGAGATTTTGTTTTATCCCCTATTGCTCTTTTCCAAGGTAGTGAAACCAACTTTTTGTAGCAGCTTGAATCGAAGTCGCATCCCATAAAGGTGCATCACCCCACTGCTCAATATGCTCAAGCATAATTTTCACCCCCTGCTCAAAAGAAACTCGGGCTTTCCAACCAAGCATCTCCTGAATCTTACGAATATCGGCAAACGTGCAGTCTGGCTCTCCTGGGCGCTTTGGGAGATATTCGATCTCTCCTCCCAGAAGTTCAACCAACCGATTAATGCTATAACAATCGGAAGAGCCTACATTGAAGACTTCGGCCTGAAGATCTGATTCTGCGGCCCGCACAAAGGCTTCAACAACATCAGAAACAAACGTAAAGTCTCGCGTTTGAGAACCATCTCCGACAACCGTAAAAGGCTTATTTTTAAGCTTTTGAGCTAGAAATACCCCAAAAACAGCACCATAACTCCCACTTGTACGGGCTCGAGGACCAAAAACATTAAACAAGCGCAAGGAAAGGGCTGGCAAGCCATAAACGTTTGCCCAATGCAGGACATAACATTCTCCAATGTACTTTGTAAGAGCATAAGGATAAGCAGGCCTGATAGCAGCGTTTTCAGGCGTTGGGAATTGCTCAGGCAAACCATAACACGATGATGAAGCAGCATAAACAAAGCGCTTTACCCCTGCTGCACGAGAAGCTTCTAGAACCTTTACGGTTCCATCAACATTTGTCCTGTGATAATCAAGCGGAGCTTCAATAGAAGGAACAATATCCGCCAGGGCTGCTAAGTGAAAAACCCACTCAACACCCTCGAAATAAGGAGAAATCAGCTCCTGATCGCTGATGTCAGATTGATGAAAAGAAAAGTTTGGGGAATGAATATGCTTAAGATTTTGTCCCTGATTCGTTGTAAGGTTGTCAATGACCGTTACCCTATGTCCATCCTCTAAAAGTCTATCAACAAGATGAGAACCAATAAATCCAGCCCCGCCTGTAACTAAACAATGTCTCTGTCCCATTGAACTCAATCCTTCTTACAATAGCTGCTTCTTTCTCGTTTTAGCTCAAGATCGCTTTTAACGTCTTATCGAAAATTCCAGCCATACCTGTAAAAGAACGACAAGATTCTAAAAAAACCTGATATATTTCTGCTCTTTTTTCTGGCTGCTCCAAAAAGAAAACTATTTTTTCTGAAAGTTCCTGGGGAGACGAAAAAGCCACCTCTTTGCGAGCGGCTTCAAAACTTTCCAATTCTTCAAGCCTGAGCCCAAGCAGACGCTTAGCATAAGCTTGCCATGAAAGAATATCGCCTGGATTTGCCATAAAACGCTGCCATTCCAACAATCCTTCTTGGGGGGTACTCTCTAGAACATCCCTTAATTCGACTTCGGATTGGGCTGCTTGAACATCTAGGGCCAGTTGATAATTCTCATGAATTCCCCAATTGAGAGTAGGAATAAAAATAAGAAAAAATCCTCCTGAAAAAATCCCTTCACTTAAACGGGGATGAAAAGCTTCAAAACCGCTTGGCTCAATATTGATAAAGCTTTCACGGTAAAGAGCACTCAGTTCTCTGCGCTCAGCAACAAACCCTTTATGATAAGCTTTTAAATCCTGTTGCTCTTCCCACCCTTTACCATAGACAGCTAAATTTTCAGTGATTCCAAGGCAAGTGCGAATCATAGCCTGACGACGTAAAGTATTTCCAATATAATCAAGCCCAACCTTAAGTCTTGCTAAATGAGTTTGAGCATTTTTTGCCACAAGATTTGGATTATTTTCGATAATGCTTTCAAGCTCAAGACTCTCAAGATCCCAATGGCCAGCACGTATTCTTGCTTCAAGTTCCTTTACAAGCCCCTGCCAGGGCTCGTACACATCATCTGGAAAGAAGCTTTGGAAAATTTCTTGAGGCTTCCGGGCTGCATTGGTAATAAAAGTAATATCACTTTGGGCTTCCTCTCTTGAAAAGACCAGAGAAGAACGTGTTTTCACTCCTCCTGCACTTCCTTCTTGTGAACGAGCATGTGCTGAAAATGAGGCTTCATAAACAGGACAAAAACTTGGGATTAAATATTCAGGCCTAAACGTCTTGTAATACTCAGCATGATCACTGAACGCCCCAACAAGCCAGCTTCTCTTCGACTGCTGCTTAAATTTCTGGAAATGTATGGGATCTTGAATCCAGCTTAAACTTGGGACCCAATCTGGAATTGAAAGGTTACTGGAGGGAACTCCATTAGCAAGAATGATTAAATCAACCTTGTCTTCTTCAAGAAGTGGTCGAAAGCCTGCCCCAAAACAAGGGAAAGTAAAGTGAGAACGATGTGTCAGCTCCACAGCCTCAACCTCATGCCCTGACTCGTGAAGACATTGAACAAGGTCTCCCATGGCATGACGGATATAAACCGTATCCATAGGAACATAAAGTACAATTTTAAGCTTTGTTTGTTCTCGAATATTTTGCTTTTCAGTACTTTGTTTTTCTTTATGGTCATAAAATTTTTGTAACGACCTGACATCGTCTTCTAACGATTTTAGGGTTGTATCCGGCAGGATTGCTTTTAACTCTTTCTGAAGCTCAAGAGCTTCTTCTTCAATTGCAACAATGTAAAGCTCCTGAAGGCCGCTGGCTTGTAAAGCCTGATAAAAGGTCTGGCTGGAAAAGAAAAGCTTTAAGCTTCTGCTCTTTAACTGTTCAGAAATGTCCAACACCCTTAAAAGAAAAGATGCCCCTTCTTCTTCACGTGCCCAGACACAGGGTCCTTTCTGAGCATCTTCTTTATAGACTGGATAGACTGGCAAAAATGGATACAGCTGAAGGTGCTTTGAATAGGCTGCCAAGATATTGTCATGGGGCAAACGATCAAGAGCTTTTGCAACATCACGGGCTATCATTTGCCTTTCCATGGGAAAATCAAGACTCCGATCCTCGAGAAAACGGATTTCATCTTTATGAATGAATTTCGGTAATTTATGCCCCCAGGCTTGTTTGGGAATTGGAACAGAATGTCGAGAATTCCAGGCCTTGAGAGCAAGGGTTGCTTCATGGGTTTGACCACAGAGTAGAAAAGCTTGAGTATTTTTTAAAAGACAAATACCTTCTTGAACAAACGCCTGATATGGCTCTGGAAGCTGGCCCTTTAAGTGCTGAACCATAAGCGTATATATTTTAAGAGGTAACTCAATCTGCCCTTGAGCCACAAGTAACTCTACAGCAAGCAGATTACTTAAAATCTTTGCCTGTTCTCCCTGCTCTTTAAGCTCTTCAACAAGGGCTGGCAATTGCTCCATTTCTCCAAGAGCTGCATGGCACAACCCTTGTTCAAAGAGACTCAAAATAAAAACGGCCTCTTCATCTTTGCTGCTTGGAAAATCTTGAGAAGGTCTACGAAGAAAACTCTTGAGAGAAGCTACTCCTTCAGCTGCTCTTCCGCTGAGGCGACAGAGTAAGGCTCGTGCAAAAGCCTGATGATTTTCATCCTTGAATTGAGAAGTGAATTTTTCTTGGATTTGATAAGTCTTAAGAAGTTGGCCTTGCCACCAAGCTTGCAAGCCTGAATCAAGAGCCGGTTCCCTAAGGATCTGCTGCAATTTGGTTATGACTTCCACAAAACAACCCATCTTTATTGAGACTTTGCTCTACTTCGCTTTATTGGCCTTCAGAAGGCGCCATACACAAAAGAGGACGAAAAGCTTGCCCAGAACGCATGCCTGCAATAGCCTCATTGACCTCCTCAAGTTTAAAACGCTGACGAACTAAAGCCTGCGGGTCAAAAAAACCAGCATTTTGAAGCTTTATGTACCGCGGGATATCAAGATCCGGAACACACTTTCCTCCGTGGCTTCCCACCAAACGCTTGTCAAAGTGTAAAGGCATAGTATCAAGCCGAACCTTTGTACCCTTTGGTTGAATCCCTACCAGAACACAAGATCCTTGGGCAGCCGTAAGTTCATAGCACGTTTCGATCAGTTCCGGCTGTCCAGTATTCTCAATCACAGCATCAAAACCCTGACCTGCAACAATGCTCAAGAGTTTTTGCTTCATTTCCTCAGAAGCTAAGCCTTGAAGATTCAGTTGATGACTCGCTCCATATGCTTTGGCAAGTTCAAGTTTTTCATCCACAAGATCAAGGGCAACAATTGGATAAGCCCCTCTAAGCGAAGCAGCAAGAACGGAACAAAGCCCAATCCCTCCGCAACCTAAGATTAATACGGACTCTCCAAGCTTTACTTTTGCATCGTGCTCAATAACCCCAAAACCTGTCGTTAAAGCACAGCCATAAAGGACCGCAAGATCAAGAGGAAAGTTTTGGGGAATCGGAGTAAGACGATTTTCAGAAATAACCGCTTGCTGATTGAAAGTTGTCACCCAACCAGCGTTAACAACCTTCTCTCCTAAACGATAACAAGCCGGTTCCGCCTCGATCCCAGAAGCTTTTCGCCAGTGCAGCACAACATGATCACCCGCTTGAACTCTGCTGACCCCCGGTCCAACCTGCTGAACAACTCCGGATCCCTCGTGTCCAAGAAGATGAGGCAAATAAGGATCTGGCCCCTTAACAGCATCAATCTCCCCAAGCTGAGAGCCACATATCCCACTATAGTGCACCCGAACGAGCACCTGCCCAAAGCTTAAGCTTGGGATCTCAATATCCGCTATTTCCAGCGGAGCCTTTGATTCAACAAGGATAGCAGCCTGAGTTTTCATGCTCTTTTATTCTTTATCTTTTTTATAATTCGTTTATGACTTGTTTTTACTTTGTGCTTGGAAAAGCAGCTATCGCTATATAAAGAGCCCATAGTTATAAAGAATAGCCCTTTGCTTATCCTCTCAACACATATCTGCACTATGGCATCGTACCCAAAATTATTCAAAATAGATAAAAGAATGATCCCCTTGATAACCGGTTTTATCAAACCACCATTGCCATTCATCGGGCCAGAAAAAGCATTCGCACGTTAGTTGCCAATAGAGCAAGTTTTCCCATTCCTGGAGATTACGAAAAGACTCAACAACAATATAAGCCTGCTGACTCACACGCTGAATCTCATGCAAAGCAGCTTCAAGCTGATAGCTCCGAAGGTTATGCAGCGTCGTCAGGGAAAGAGTCAGCTTAAATTGCTGATCACGAAAAGGCAATTCTGTGGCATTTCCCTGTACATAGCTTCCTCGAAGCTCTTGTTTCGCGTTTTGAAGAGCATAGGCCGAAATATCCAAACCACAGACTTTGAGTCCTGGCACAACCTGAGTTAACTCATAAAGCAAAAAAGCCTTACCGCATCCCACATCAAGCAGATGATCGCCTGATTTCAAGTTGTAGTGCTCAGCCAAAGCCTGAGCAACAGGACGCCAACGACCATCATATGAATATCCTCCATATCCCGTACGGCGATCACCATCCCAATAATCTTTAGCCCAAGCTCGGGCAAGCTCAGCAGCTCGGGCTTTCGGGAACTCAGGATCGTTCACCCGAGCAAGGTAATCTCGCTTTGTTTGTTTGTGCAAAGAAGAAAGAAAATCAAGATAAGCCATAATGCGCCTGCGTTCTTTTCTGAAAGGGATATCATAAAAAGCATCACAAAAATTTAAAGAGCTCGTTGTAGCCTTAAGCTTTTTTGAAAAGATTATTCTTTCTCAATAGCTGGAAGTCAGTCAAGGATTTAAACTCTTCTTTTCTTAAGAAAGATTTTAATGAATCAGCCCGTTTGTTTTTAACAATACATGTATCACTCTTACGGTTTTGAGATCATGCTTGATACCAACCTTTTTCGTCAAAACGCAGCTCGCATTCGTGCGGATATTATCCAGATGGCCCATCAGGGGAAGGCTGCCCATGTTGCTTCAGCCCTCTCTTGTGTTGATATTCTGGTCTCATTGTATTGGGAGATTATGAATCTTGATCCTCAAAAACCCCAAAACCCTGAGCGAGATATTTTCATCCTGAGTAAAGGCCACGCAGCCATGGCCCTTTATGCGACCCTGGCACGACGAGGCATCATTCCTTTAGAAATCCTCAAGAGTTTCAACCAGCAAGGTTCCAAACTTCAGGAACACCCTGGGGCAAACTCTTTACCTGGCGTCGAAGCAGCGACGGGCTCTCTCGGTCATGGTTTGCCAATTGGGCTTGGCATGGCTTACGGCACAAGGCTTCTTCAACAACCAGGAAAAGTTTTCGTACTTTTAAGTGATGGCGAGTGTAACGAAGGTTCCGTCTGGGAAGCAGCCATGCTGGCTCCCTCCCAAAAGCTGGGCAATCTTTGTGTGATCGTAGACTACAATCGCTGGCAAGCAACGGGACGAAGTAATGAAGTCATGGCTCTTGCTCCGCTAGCGGAAAAATGGAGTGCCTTTGGCTGGCGCAGCATGGAAGTTGACGGACACGATCCCGAACAACTCACCGCTGGACTTCAAGAACTTGAGAAAGATGCTTCCCGTCCTTTAGCTATCATTGCCCATACGACAAAGGGACGAGGCATTTCTTTTATGGAAGATGATAATAACTGGCATTATCGGATTCCTACGGCAGATGAGGTCAAAGTCTGCCATCAGGAATTGGGGGTGGCCCCATGAGGAATGCATTTGCCAAGGAACTTTTAGAATTGGCAGAAGCTGATCCGCGGATCATGCTGCTCAGCGGAGATATCGGTAACCGCTTATTTGATCCTTTTAAAGGAGCTTTTCCTGAACGCTTTATCAACTGCGGCGTGGCTGAAGCCAATATGATCGGAATGGCTGCAGGCTTAGCCCTTAAGGGTTTGCGCCCTGTGGTTTATACCATTACGCCTTTTGTGACAACCCGCTGTCTTGAGCAAATTCGCGTTGATCTTTGCTATCACAATCTTCCCGTTGTGGTGGTGGGCGTTGGCGCAGGCTTATCGTACGCTTCCCTTGGGCCCTCCCACCACGCTTGTGAAGATATTGCTTTGCTTCGCTCTTTACCGAATATGAATGTGTGCTGTCCCGGTGATGCCCTTGAAGTTCGGGCACTCTTGCGAGCAGCTTTGAAAAATCAAAGTCCTCTTTATCTGCGACTGGGCAAAAAGAATGAACCTTTAATTCATGAAAGCATTCCAGAGCTTGAAATTGGCAAGGCCTATCCCATTCGCCAGGGCAAAGATATTTGTCTGCTCAGTACAGGAAATCTCTTACCGATGGCCCTTGAAACAGCGGAAAAAATTGAAGCAGCAAGAGACCTTAGTGTCTCGGTCATAAGCTTTCATACCGTGAAACCACTGGACCAGAACTTTCTGGCAAAAGCCTTTGCAAGCTATCAAGTGATCGCAAGCCTTGAAGAGCACAGCCTTCTGGGTGGCTTTGGAAGTGCTGTCAGTGAATGGCGCAATGACACCCTTGGCCCTTCTGAGCCCTCTTCTCTTTTCTTGCGCTTTGGGACTCCTGACAAATTCTTGTTGGAAGCTGGTGAACAGAGCTATTTACGCCAGCGCTGTGGGCTGACACCTGAAGCCATAGCTGAAAAAATTCTGGCTCAATCAGCTATTCAAAAAGCATAGGCTTAATGAATAAAACTCTATGAATAGCATTCACGAAGTATATTGAAAGTAATGCCTCAGTAAATAGCAGCCATGGGCAAGAGTAAAAGCAAAGATAAATTTGGAGTATGCGGGCTTTGCCAGAAAGAAGCAAAGCTTTGTAACTCACATATTATCCCAAAATTCTGCTACAAGTTGGTCAATGATGATAAACATAGGTCTCGCCTAGTTCATACTTCAAACCTGGAAAAAAGCGAGACCATTCAAAATGGTTCTACGGAGCCTTTGCTTTGCCTACACTGTGAAGACCACCTTGCAAAAATTGAAAAAGCGTTCAACAAAGATTGGTCACAGAAGAAATGGGAAGAACTCAAAAGTATTGAAAAGATTGAAAGAAAGCACGGTCTTGATTTTAAAACATCTAAAATCAAAACCAGAATATTTCAAATTGACTACAATATCTATAAACGATTCAGCCTCTTAGTGCTTTTTCGGGCTCATCTAGCAAAACGTAAAGAGTTCAGCAACGTTAAGATCAAGAAGTATTATGAACGAAGGATGAGGAACTACCTGCTTCAAGGTTCAGACGAAAATAAAGAACAAGAAGTTATTCCTGAAAATTTCATTCCAACTTTTCTTCTTTTATATTCAAGTGAGGCAGCTCACTCAAAAATTGACCTTGGTTACAAAAATACGTTTAAAAACTATAATACTATAGCAATGGAGTATGCAGATCTTGAATGGCACTACACCATTGCCGACCAAGAGCCGAGAACTCCAGATCTTCAAAAACTTGCCCCATGCAAGCTCTCTGAAGATAATAGCCTAGTCCTATTAGTTAAAAACTCGTCCAACAGGATCTTAGGGCGATAGCTATTTCTCAAAACTATCCGTTCCTTATCGTCGGTAAGCCTTCCAAAGTTGCTTTGAAGACGAGCCACCTCTATCCATATCTTAGGCTTGTGGTGCTTACACTCAATCATGATCCTGATGACCACAAAAAGCTGAAAATCCGAGGAGCTCGTGGCGTTCTCGCGATCGCTGAGCTCAAAACAATTTTCGCAAACTTAATAAGTTATGAAGTTTGCGCTCCTTTGGAGTAGAAGCGCAGTCCTCAAACGGGTCCGAATACTTCTTAAGTTATGTTGTTCTCCTTTCTCCACTCCTCCTAATATGACTTTTATCACTTTTTGGGCTGAGCGTGGAAAAGCCGTTTCTCTACGTCTGGAAATGTGACTAAAGTCACTTTTCGGAATTAGGAACGACCCCTAAAGTGACTAAAGTCACTTTATCTCAGGACTTCCCAGAGCTATAAAATTCTATACTGCCCCAAAGAATCATTTAGAACTCATCGGGACTCTGGTCTAAGATAGTTCGCAATTCGGGCAACGTTGCCTGATGACAATTTTATACGCGGTTGCTTTCAAACGACTAAGTCAAGTGCAAAAGCGCTTGACCACAAGACTGCGAATAACCCTGCACTTTTGGGTGCATTGGGATGTTCGTTTCTTGTGGGGGCTTTAGTCGGCCTGAAAGCAAAGCGATGCCCAGTGCATCCTTTCGTTTTAGACCTCTTTATTATTTGAGGCTCTTTGCGGCACTCGGCTTCGCTTACCGCCAAACCTTTTTTAAAGGAGGCCAAGCCATGCCTAAAACACCACGCGTTATCTACTTTCATCTCGACGAAATCTTTCGAACCACCTTTGCCCAGGTTCTGCGCAGGGAAGGCATGGTTGTCCGAGTCGTCGAAAGTACCCACTTGCTCCACTCTTATTTAGAGGTACTCAGCATAGACTTGATTATCTTAGACGAGTACTTTCTTGATCAGTGCTACGCTCTTTCCTGTCAGCACCCGGTCTTTCCAAAGCTTTTGGTCTTCACCTCAAAACGCAGTACCGAAAAACATCAGGAATTTAAAGAGCGCGGCGCCGATGACCTGGTCATCATGCCAGAAGATACCAAGCTTATTATTGATAAGATCAAGAAACTTTGTCCTAAGCCAGATGAGCAAAGTGACTAAAGTCACACTTTGGAACGAAAAGGAAGTGCTGGGTACACTTCCTGAAGTGGAAAAGCTTCTCTAAGCTTGTAGGAAATCCGTTGAACACCTTACCTCTAAAGTGACTAAAGTCACTCTTCGGGGCAGAGGCTTTTCTTCGCATGAAAACGAAAAACAATTATGGACTTTTGCAACCGGCTAAACATTTTTGGTTGCGTTTGTAAGTTGTTGTTTCAAAAAGGCTTACAACTCAAAACCAGCGGCTGAAAAATGTCGTACTGTGGTTGCAAAATAGAGCTTCGTTTTAGTGCTATGATAAAGAGCTTCTCCACTTCACAGAGCGCCAACCCCGGCGCTCTATTCCTGCTTCAAAGCCTCTCGTTCCCGCTGAAGCAGGTCATCATAACTCTCTCGGCTGCGAATAAGCCTGGGCTCCTGACCTTCAACCAAAACCTCAGAAGGGCGCGGGCGAGTATTATAGTTGCTTGCCATCGTGAAACCGTAGGCCCCCGTGGAAAAGACCGCAATCAGCTCCCCTTCCTGAAGCTGAGGCAAACGACGATCCTTAGCAAAGAAATCCCCCGACTCACAAATCGGACCGACCACATCACAAACCACACCTTCCTCTTCTGGAAGCTCACGGTAAGCCTCTTTTACAGGCCACACCCGATGATAAGCATCATAAATACTGGGTCGAAGAAGATCATTCATCGCTCCATCCACAATCGCAAATGTTTTGCCATGACCACTCTTCTTCAAGTAAACAACCTGAGTAAGCAAAATGCCTGAGTTCCCAGCAATATAACGACCAGGCTCCATAACCATGCGAAGCCCCGTGGATTCAACTGCCGGCACAATATTCTCAGCAAAAGCCGAAGGAGGCAAGCTTTCGCCACCATGATAATCAATCCCAAACCCACCACCAACGTTGATAAACTCTAGCTCAAAACCCATGCTCTTGGCTTGAGCCAGCAACTCATGGACGCGGGAGATCGCTTGAGCATGCAAGGTATTATCAAGCATCTGACTGCCAATATGCAAATGAACGCCCCTTAACTGAAGATGCTCAGAAGCCTTAATGCTTTCAAAGGCTTTCTGGGCACGATCAAGATCAATGCCAAACTTATTTTCTTTCTTTCCTGTGCTGATGTAGCGATGCGTCTTAGGATCTACATCAGGGTTAAGACGCAGAGCAATCCGAGCTGGCTTCCCCTGCCCTTGAGCAACCGAAGCAATCGCCTGAAGCTCGTTCTCACTTTCAACATTAAACATCAAAATGTCATTTTCCAAGGCATAAGCAATTTCATCGGGCGTCTTGCCAACCCCAGCAAAAACGATCCTTTGAGGATCAACACCAACTTCAAGGCAGCGCAAAATTTCACCCTTTGAAACACAATCAAAACCACTGCCTTCCTCCTTAAGCAGCTTAAGGATAGAAAGGTTGGAACACGCCTTTACCGAATAGCAAATCAACGGATCAAGCTTTGAAAAAGCCTGGGCAAGTTCACGGTAGCGCTTACGAAAAGCATTCGCAGAGTAAATATAAAGCGGCGTCCCAAAGCGTTTCGCAAGTTCATTAACAGCTATTTCTTCGCAGTAAAGACTGCCTTGATCGTAATGGAAAAATTCATTCATGGCTTTCAGATGCCTTCTATTTAAAGGTTTCAGGAATAAGCGTTCGTATTTCTGTTTCAGTCATAATACTCTCTTTAGGCAGAAGTAAAGGATTTTCTGCTCATCCCAGCACTTCACCTTCACCACATATAAACGAGCCTCTCTATAATCATGCTTCAAGAGTGCCTATCCTTTTGATGGAACGCACACTTTTTATTTGAAGCAACCAAGACAACAAGCTAGCGTTCAAGCTAATGAGTTGCGTTTACTCAATCCACAAAAACTTAAGTAAGAGCTTAAAACTAAGGACACAAGAAAGAGCCCATGGGAAAAGCGCACTCGATGCCCCTCAAAGTCCTACTCTTCACCGGCACCCGCGCAGAAGCTGGCTTGCTTACCCCAATTGCCCAGGCATGCTTCAAGCATCCAGATCTTTCACCAGCCTGGCTTGCTAGCGGGACCCACCTCTTAGAAGGCTTTGGCCAAAGCAAACAAGAGCTGCTTGCGACTTCTCTTCCAATTGCAGCAGAAGTTCCTTTCTTTCAAGCTTATGCTTCCCACAATGCTACGACAAAAGACCAGACACTCCCGCTTTTAACCCAAGATCTTGGCAATGGAATCGCAGCTCTAGCACAAGCCCTTTCCAATGAGAGACCTGATTGGCTTGTGGTTTTAGGTGATCGCGTTGAAAGCTTTGCGGCAGCGACAGCGGCTTATACCCTGGGTATTGCCATCTGTCATCTGCATGGCGGTGATAAAATTGATTCTGGTCACATGGACGAAGGCTTTCGACATACCATTACACGTTTTGCTCACCTTCACTGCGCTGCCAGCAAGGGGTCTGCCAGGCGTTTAGAACAATTTGGAGAAGAAGCCTGGCGCATTCACCTTGTAGGAGCCCCAGGACTTGATCGTTTGCGCCAAGCGAAAGAAACAAATCAAGGCAAAGAAAAAGAACTCCTGACTCAACTTGGGCTCCAAGCAGAACTTCCCTTTTTATTGGTTATCTTCCATCCCACCAGTTCAGAGCTGGAGGCTGCAGAACAACAGGCAACAAATCTTTTCAAAGCACTCGATCGCTGCCAGCATCAAAAACTTCTGATTGCTCCAAATATTGACCCAGGGCATAAAGCGATTCGTTCCCAAGTCAAAAATTATCAAACAAAAGCGAAGTGGATTATTAAAGAAAACCTGTCAACAATTGAATACGCTGCCGCGATGTCTCAAGCCAAACTCTTTATAGGCAACAGTTCTTCTGGCATTATTGAAGCTCCGCTCTTTGATCTCCCCTTCATACACGTAGGCAAGCGTAATCAAGGGCGTGAGCATGCTGGCCACGTACGTTTTACTAGCTTTGAGTCTGAAGAAATTTATGCGTGTATTCAGGAGCTTGATGATCCTCAAAAAGCTGAAGCCTACAAACACCTCAAAAATCCTTACGGCCAAGGAAATGCCGGTGAGAAAACAGCTCGACTCCTGGCTGAAATGATAAGACATCCAGAATTCATGATAAAAAAAATCAGCTACTAGCGTCTTTTGAGATGAGAGCACCTCAGCTCTCAGAATAGCAAGTGACAAATATTTGAGATCTGTTATTCTTCAATGAAACCAAACCAGCGAGCAGCTATGTCTGAAAACCAAAAACCTTTTTACCTTGTGACCGAAGGAATTGATGGAACAGGAAAGTCAACCCTGCTGAAAGCTCTTGCCAAAAAACTCTCGAACCAGGGAATTGATTGCATACGTTTAGCAGAACCCAGCGAAGGCAAGTATGGCAAAAGGATTCGAGCAGAGCTTGCAGCTGAAAATCCTTCACTTGCTCCTCAAGCCTGGCTTGAACTTTTTGAAGCTGATCGCAGGGAACAAATCGAAACTCAGGTAAGGCCAGCCCTTGATGCAGGAAAATGGGTTCTGCAGGATCGGAGTTTCTACTCAACAGCTGCCTACCAGGGAGCACAGGGAGCTGACCTTCAGGATATCCTGCAACGGAACCGTTCTTTTGCTATTGAACCTGACCTTGTTTTGATTCTTGATTTATCCCCTGAAAAGGCTCTTAAGCGAGTACACCAACGGCAAAGTATGCAGGCTGACGCTTTCGAACAACTTGACTACCTGCACAATGTTCGTGAGCTCTTCCTCTCTTTGAAAGAGCCTCATTTACACATCCTCAATGCTGATATGCCACAAGCAGAAGTCCTACAACAAGCGCTTCAACTCCTGACGAAATACACTGGAATTTCTTTTGACAATAGGTCTCTTTGAGAGAGCCAAAATTATTTTTCCTGAAGCTCAAAATCCTGAAGGTGCTTAACAAGCTTTGTTTCAGGAAAAAGCACTTGAAGGTGAAGGAAAAGCTCGGAAGGCAACTTCTTATCTTCCTGGAAAGAAAGGAAAACAAGAAGTACCAGAAGATCCTGATCAAGGGGAGAAGCGGATTGTTGTTCTTCAAGCTTGTGTTTGATTTGAGCATATACATCGTGGGGCAAAAGGTTTGAAAGCTTTGGAATGAAAAGTTCTTCCGGGACGAGCACCCCATCTGCCCATTGAAATAAGGCTTGTACAGCCAGAGCATTATTCCCTTGGGCTAAGGCATGAGCCGCGACATAGACTTGCAACAAAAGAGGAAATTCCCCAGAAATATGGGCCTTCTCAACCTGGTATGCTATAGCTTGAGATGCTTTTTCAAACTCTCCTGCTTGAAGCAACCCAGGAATTGCCTCAAGGTTTTGAGGAAAAAGCAACGTTGTCTGACGATGAAGATCAGGTCTCCCTCTCTGTTGATTTCTTGCAAGATAGGCTTCAAGCTTCATAAGCTGAGAACTTGAAAACTTTTCTGTTTTTCGAAAGTCTCGAAGTACTTCTTGAGCATCCTGATACAAACCAAGAAGCGTAAGACTTACAAAACCAACGAGAGGTTGTTTCGGAAAAAAATCTCGCGATTGCTCTTGAGCTTGGTCCTGCTCTGCTAAAAGGTATTGAGCAATTGCCTGCAGATCCCAATATTTTTGATCGGAGAGAGGCAGCAGAATATCAAAGGGATAAAGAGCATTTTCAGATCTTAATAATTCCTGCAGCACTTCTTCACTACCTGAAAAATTTCCAGTAGAAAGCAGAAGGCAAGCAAGCTGGGCCTGCTTGTACTTCAAAGCTTCTTGATCCAAAGCTGATTCAACCGGCAGCTCAGCAAGCTCAAGGAGGATTTCTGCTAAAGCGACCTGATAGCGTCCTTGCTCTAATGCCCTTTTGATAGCTAGATCAGAAGCTGCATAGGGCTCCCCACAAAGTCGGCTGACAAGTGGGCTCTTTCCTTCCCGTAACTCATAAAGTTTCAAAAAAGCCTGGCCTGCTTCCTTTTCCCCCTGCATGAGTTTATAAAACCCATAGACAAAAAAAGCTTCACTTCTTTTGCTTTGGATCGCTGCTGAAAGTTCTTTCTCGATAGCTTTGCGCTTCGTTTCAGAGAACTTTGGGAAATCCGATATACTCTGAAGTATCTGTGGTTCTTGAAGAACAAATCGATGAAGAACCCGAAAAGCAATTTCAACCTTCCCAAGCTCAACAAGCCCATAAACAAAGGGCAAAGTCCATTCTTGAGATTCTGGGCTCTCTCCAACCGCCGTTTTTTGCCCATCTAAAAAAGAAATAAAGTGATCAACAAAAAGGTCTACTCTTGTTTCCTCATAAGTTTCAAAAACCTTTTGGAAACGAGAGGACTCAGTAAAACTCTGGGCCTGGTAGCTGTGTAGCATGAACGCCGAGAACCCTATGACAAAAATAATAGTGTATCGAGGCTTCAATAAAATCATGCTCTCAACCGCTCTTTTCTTGTCCCAAAATCTAGGTCTTGCTTTTCGAAAATCTTTTTGCATATCAGATTTTATATCAGAAATAGACAGGTAAAACCCACTAACTATAAAATGAAGAAGTGATTTATAATCTGCAAATAAAGACTCGATAGAGTAGAGTGATACACTCATAACGAAGAAGAGGCAACTGTCCCTTAAAATCTTGACAGCTGCCTGCTTATTGCATTATTCACATAGAACCTTAGGGTAACCAGGCCCTAGGCAGAAGGCTTCTGCCTGTTCTTCTTTTTATGTTCTTCGATGCGGCTTCCTGTATCCGGCTTTCCTGCAGCTCGCCATTGCCGGAGCTTTGAGTTCACCTCATTAATAATCTGGACTTCTTCCGTAGTATCCGTGCCCATAGGCAGCCAATCATTCGCAGCCCAGTCGCGAACCGCTGTGTGGGCAAAATCATTTTCCTTCTTTCGAACTTGCTGAATAACCTTAATTTCTGGGACATAGTTTCCATCGCCCCCCTTTTGTGGGCGGCCTTCTATTCGAATACGGTAGTGTTCAAGTCCCCGCGCCTCTTCATCCGAAAGAACAACCCAACGATGATACTCTTTTTCTGGATAAGCATGGCGCTGAACACGATCCTCCCCATAACGTTCACTCAAAGTATCATAAATTGCATTATCGAGCGTCCTGTATTCCAGGTTCGAACCTTGAATACTGCTTGATTTTGCCCGCCCAAGCGTGTCATCAGCAAAAGGGAACGTGCAACTGGAAAACCCAATGGATAAGCATGCACTTAAGGAAAACAAAGAAAGAAGTGACTTCAATCCCATGATTTTATACCTCTAAAAGGGGAAGCTGTTTGGAGGGGTAAAGTAAGGGAACTTTATTTTATATTCTTTAATTTCAATATACAAGCAAACAAGAGCGTTTTTAGCTGCTGGAAAGAAAAGCTCAAAAAGGCTTAAGCCTCTTCTGAAGATAAAGGCTTATGGAGATATAAATGCACCAAAGCTTCAAGCTCTTCAAGTTCTGGGTCTTCAGCCCACGCCTTAAATGTTGAGCAGTATACTTCCTGACCATCAGCATTAACCCAAAACACACCCTTTTCATTTTCGAGTCTTTGGCAACTCTGGCCTTCAAGCAATTCCGCAATCTGAGGGCCATAGGGAACGTGAATATTAACACGCTGAAGTAACTCCGGACGCTCAATATAGGTTGTCAGCATACCAAGGGATTCATCCATCTTATCAAGGATCCAATCACCTGGTCGTGGCTGCCACTGGTATCCAGATGCTGCAAGCTTGCGGCAAAGAGTAATATAACGTTCCGTAAGAGCCATCTTTCATTGCTTTCTTTTCAAGCTTGCGCTCATAAGCAGACTATAATATCGTAGAGTTTCTTAACGAGCTCTTTTCATTTTCTTAATGCCCCTATCTCAACACCCCTTTTGAGCTGTAGATAGCTGCCCAGGAAAAGATCCATGAAAACCATAATGAAATCTTTCTTTCTCTCTTCACTCCTTCTTTTACCCCTGCTTGCATGCAGTACAGAAGAAGACGATGAAAAAGTTTTGAATCTCAGCTTTTCGACCCCTGAACAGGTTTTCACTTCACCAACTACTGATCAAATAGAATTCAGCCTAGCCCTTGACGAGGATACAATCTACATCTGTTGGGCTCAACGCAGAACAGGAGAAGCAACCCACGATATTTATTTCTCCCAGGCAACCCGAGGGTTGAGTCTTGAAACAAATGGAGAACAAATTACGAACACAGCCGCAGATTCGCGCTCTCCAAAGATTGCCTTAAATTCTCAAGGAGAAGTCGTCATTCTTTGGACAGAAGGTACAAGCCCTTCGCGAGCGATTCAAAGCGTTGTGCGAGAAGCATCAGCAAACCTCTTTGGGCCAATCGGCGAATTTGCTCCCAACACTCAGGACAACCAAAACCCCATCTGTCACTACGATGCAGCTGACACTCTACATGTCGCCTGGGACGCTGGAGGACAAATATTCTACCGTCGAAGGGCCGATGGAGGAAGTGCCGGTGCGGCGCAGAATCTACCAATGGGAACAGGCAGTGATGCCAGCAAACCTTCTATTATCAGTGGCTCAAACGATCAGCTCGTGATTGCCTGGGAACAGACAACTCAAGAATTACGCAGACATATTCGAGTTACAGCTTCAGAAGATGGCGGTCTTACCTTTCCACACTTTGGAGATCTGGCAACTCCACAGCTTTCTTTAGGACTTTACGAGCCTCAACTTGCGACCTCAACTACGAGTGCTGAATCTTTCTTTGTGATCTATCGCATTGGAAACGCCAATGACCGACGGATCCGAATATCATCCATGTCTAGCTTTGGTTCCCAGCTCCTCTTTTCACGAGACCTCTTCATCAGTGATAGTGGCAAAGGCAAAACCCCTCAAATCCAAAGCGTTCTTTCAGGAAGTACAGCTTCTGTTTATGCAGCCTGGGAAAACGATGGTTCTATCCGCTTCCGGGCTTCTGGAAATGGGGCCCAGGATTTTGGCAAGGAAAGTTCCATCAGCGATGCAGCAGGCGCAGCAAAGAGTTCCTTAAGGCCTGCAATGAAAGTCCAAGACGGTGAGATTTATCTGATTTGGGATGCAGAAGAAGAAACAAATAATCAGCAAAGTGCTTTTCTCAGCATGGCTGATCTTTCGCCTTGAAAACTCCTCTTATGACAGTTATGAAGTTTCTATTTTCTGAATAATGGCGCTGGTAGAGCGTCCTTTGAGCAATGGGGCAAAAACAACCTTGCCGCCTTGCTTCTTCACAAAATCTGCTCCTGCTACCTGCTTGCCCTTCCAATCTGCTCCCTTCACCAAAACATCAGGCTGAACAGACTGAATGAGTTTTTCAGGCGTGCTTTCAGAAAAAACACAGACAAAATCGACATCCGCAAGGGCACTTAAAACGCGAATACGATCATCCTCTGGATTCACAGGTCTGTCTTTTCCCTTAAGACGCCGAATACTTCGATCTGCGTTAACACCAATAATCAGCTTATCTCCCTGGGAAGCGCAAAAATGAAGATAAGTCACATGCCCGGCATGCAAGATGTCAAAACAACCATTAGAAAAGACGATACTTTGTCCCTCTTGTCTTAACCCTTTGCAGATAAGTTTCAAATCATGAGAACTTACAATCTTCTGGTGATAATCAAAAGCTTCGTGTTCAGCAACAAGAAGACGACACAATTCTTCACGACTGACCGAATACGCCCCAAAGCGACCAACTTTAATGCCGGCAGCAATATTGGCAAGCTGGGCTGCCTGACTGGGACTTAAACCCTGAGCAAGAAAAGTTCCAAGCGTAGCAATAAAAGTATCACCAGCACCAGTTACATCAAAAACACTGCGAGCTTTCGTAGGGATAAGCTCAAGGCGATTGCGTTCAGATAAAAGCGCAACACCACCTGATCCAAGCGTGATTAAACCAAAACTCAAAGAAAGTTCTGACTTTAACTTCTGGATTGCCTTACGAATTAAAGACTTATCCTGACAAAAGATTCCCGTTGCACTCTCGGCTTCGTGACGGTTCGGTGTTACTGAGGTAGCCCCTTTATATTTTGAGTAATCCTTGCCTTTAGGATCTACTAAAACTGGAATATTCTTACGCTGGCATAAGGTTATTAACTGCTGCGTAAAAGTCTCATTGGCAAACACTCCCTTGCCATAATCAGAAAGAATCACAAGCTCTGTATTTTCAAGCTGAAGCTTAACCTTTTCAAAAATGCTCTTATAAAGAGCTTGAGGAAAGGTTTGGATCTTCTCCTCATCAACCCGTAAAACCTGCTGGTGCTGAGAAACAAAGCGAGTCTTTATGATAGTAGGAAAATTCTTTACAACCGTTGCCATCAAACGAAAGCTTCCTATGCTTTTCGCCAGCATCTTGAATTTTTTGGCTCCATGATCATCACCAAGAACTCCAATAATTTCAGCTTTTCCGCCCATGGAAGCAACGTTCGCAGCTACATTTGCAGCTCCACCAAGTTTATACTCCTCATCACCAACGGAAAAAATCGGAATCGGCGCTTCCGGCGAAATCCGTGTCACATCCCCCTGCACATAATGATCAAGGATCAAGTCTCCTATAACGAGAATTTTTGGGGTCGAAGTTTCAAGCACTGCCTGAAGAAGTTGATTTTTTGCCATGCCCTGAGAACTCTTTCCTTTCAATGTTCAGCTTTCTTACTTCTTTATTTCATAACCACAAGGACCATTCAAAAGCAGAGTACGAAGAAAACTATTCATCATCTGCCTTCAGGCTTATTCTGGGATCTTAACATTCTGGATCTCGTGTTCCCAAGCTTCAATTCCATCGTGCTTCAGCTCTACAAGCTGAAGCTTTTCGCCAGGGAGAGCTCGTGCGATTACAGCTCTTTCGGCCTGCCATTCGCCAAGCACTAAAAGACGAGATTTCCGTTTACCATGATTATAATGTCGTTCTTGAGGACGGTGAATATGCCCGCAAACAAGGGTGTCACAGGCTTGTTCTGTGATAAAAGGAATAACTGCCTGATCTTTAATATCATAGTAATTTTGAAAGTCCTCTGCATCCTCTTGCTTATTGTGTTGTTTATTTTTCGCTCGTTTCCGTTTTGATGCGCCCCTCAAGTAGCGAGCTATACCGCGGGCAAAAGAACCAGGCACAATCCGACTTAAAGCATGTAAGGGCAAAAGATGCATGAGTCGCCGAAAGCGTAAATAGGCCTTATCGTCTAAACAAAAAGTATCACCGTGGTGCATGATAACACACTCCGAAATCAATTCTCTTTGAGCATAAAGCTGAAACCCGTCAAGACTATAGCGAGCACAGTCTCGCCAAAAAAGAAAATCACGATTTCCGATCACAAAGTCAACCTTCGTACCAGCCTGAACAAGATCTTGAAGGAGCTTGCCAATAGTATGGTAGTAAGGATCCTGGAACTGTTTTATGCCATAGTAAAAATTAAAGAAATCACCACCAATAGTAAGCGAGCGAGCCCCCACAAGATCTCGCTTCAAAAAAGTAGAGAAGAGCTGGTTGATCCCTGTTTTTTCTTCACTTAAATGAAGATCCGATATGTAATAATCTGGTCCCTGCATACCAGACCTTTTAGCAAGAATCCCCTTCTCAATCACAGGCTTTTTATAAAAACTCTTTTGAAATAACGCTCCTCTGAAGAACAAACTCAGAAAAAGTTTTCAGATTTCAGGTTTGAAGAAAAATTAGAAAAGGCCAGCACTCCGAAGAGTACTGGCCCTAAGCCCTTAAGGAAGAACAGCAAGGCCGCTGGACCATGGTGTCCAGGTGGGAGATCCAGTGCAAGGGGCAGCTCTTCCTACTGCATGCAGATAATCTGCAGGGTAGGCACGAACGTAACCAAGCGATCCCAGCTCCCTAATGAATTCTTATCGGTCCCGGGCATCTTATCTTGAGTCTTCTCAAGAACTCTCCTTTATCTTACCACACCTCTTCTTGAAAGAAAGCCGAAATACCCTATCCTTATTCGCTTTTCTTATTCAAATTGTTCTATAGGCTTTACCTTGATTTTTCAGCTTGCTTCTTTCTTATTTTTCTGATTGAAAGGAAAAATCAAGCAAAGTGCGATATACTCTTCAATAAAGAGTTTATGAAACAGGACTAGAACCCAATCATTCCTCAATGAGACCTAACTATGCGTAAGCCAATTATTGGAATTGCCTGCGAGTTTGAAGAATGGATTACTCCAGAAGGAAGAGATCGGAGCTATACAAAACTTTACCATCATTACTACCACGCCATTTTAGGTGCAGGAGCAACGCCTGTACTTTTTCCAGTCCTTCACCAGCCAGAAGAAGTTCTTCCAATGCTTGCGATTGTTGATGGTATCATGCTGACTGGAGGAGACGACTACCCCCCTGGAAACTCAAAAGAAAAGCTTCACCCTCGAACCCGTCTTACAACTCCCTGGCGCACTGAACAGGATCTTTTTTTAGCACGCTATCTCTTAGAACACGAATCAAAACCTGTGCTTGCTATTTGTGGAGGGCTCCAAGCCCTTGCTCTTGCTGATGGTGGCAACATCATCCAGGACATTCCTTCTGAATGGGAAAATCCACTTGAACACAGCCGCAAAGACCATAGTAACCATCGGCTCAAATGGGAAAGAGGAACACGTTTGGAAAAAATTCTTGGACCTGAAGCAGGAGAAAAAATCGAAGTCAACAGCTACCATCATCAAGCCGTTCGAAGTTTCGGAAAAAACCTCAAAGCAAGCGCCTGGACCTATGATGGGATCATCGAAGCCGGAGAGTTTAAGAACTCAACTCGATATTGTATTGGTGTTCAATGGCACCCAGAGCTTACACCCCAGAACAAAACTTCTATAAAACTTTTTAAAAGCTTTGTAGAAGCTTGCCGAAAATCAAAAAGCAGACATGCAAAATAAAGCAATACTAAGCAAGCCTATTTCTTTACAACAAAATCCCCATTAATACCAATCATGCCAGGGCTAAGGGTGAAAGTGAGATAGCTTCCATTACGGTAAACTTCAACACTGAACGCCTCCAAACCCAAGGCATTGCGCTTGGCATTTGCTAAACTCGTACTATTCTCAATGGCTTCACCGTTATAACGAACAATCACATCACCAGCCTGCATTCCAGCATACTCGGCCTGAGTATCTGGTATGATAGAACTTATATAATAGCCTGTTACGCTTGGATTCTGACGAAAACGAATATTCTTTGCGGCCTTTGCAACTTCTTCATCTGGATCATATTCCAGACGAGCAATCTGATCCCACTGCTTATCATTCTGGGCAAGCTTCCCCATTTCATAGACAGCTTGCGCGCGAAGACTGCTGTCCTGATCCGTATCCTGAACAAAACCCAAGAGCGGAGAAAGAGCCCGAGCATCACCAATTTGTCCCATATTACTGATAACAGCACTTGAAAGTCCTGAAGAATCACTTGTCTCTAGAACATGGCTGAACAAAGAAAGCTTTTCTTCTGTGGATTTTGTACCATCCCAAGGCAAACCATAAACCGCTGAAATCCTGGCAGATTCCGGAATACTGCCTTGGGGATCTTTTAAAGCATAATCCCTCAATTCTGCACTCATCAAAGAAGCGTACTCTGGCATCGTCAAACCAAGGCTATTATCGTCTCCCCAAGGATTTCCAACTTGCTGAACAAGTGCATAGGCTTCAAAAAATTCTTCTGCAGCATGAACCCCCATCTTCTTTAAAAGATCCATACTTTCCAAAAGCTTAGACTTATCTTGAGACTGAATGCTTGCTTCTACCCCCTGAACCAGGGTTTTAGCCTTTAATTTAAGAGCCGTAAGCTCCTCTGCGGTCAGTTCTTTTGGAAGGTCATTATCCACAACGCCTGAGGCCTTTCGTGGATCAAAAGCTGTGGAATCAGAACTCTCCTTAAGAACTTCCAGCTGCTTCTTGTGCTCATTAAGCTCTTTAACAAGAACTTGTTTATCTTCTTCGAGCCCCCGAATATTCTTGCGAGTCGTTTTTAAAGACTCCTGAAGATCGTCATGCTCATGGAGAAGTTCAAAATACTTTTGGCTTTGAATTTGTCCTTCTTGATTGAAGCTTTGCTTGAGTTCTGTTTTTGGCTTCTCAATTGAAGTAAGAAGCTCTGAGCTCTTTTTCTCTTCGTTAAAAAGAGACCCTAAAAATACAGCTCCAAATGTACCGCCACTCAGAAGACCAACCACTAACCCTATCGCTAATTGCTTCATCGTCTTAACCCTCGTTTTTTATGATTCATTTCGATCGCTTTGCTTGTCGAACCAACTCCAGACTAAAATTTATACTTCAACAACCCTAAGCTGCTTGACTATAATACGAAGAAACCTTACCAGATATCCATGAAATCCCAAAAATATCCTGAGTGCAATCACGCTCCATAACGGGTTAAGAAAAGAAGAATTTTTTGGGCGCCAAGCTTGGTGCTCATTCCCTTCCCAATCACAGCTTGCTCTTCTTGTTCAAGAGCATAAAGAAGAAACTTTTCAGAAAGATAAAGGTAAGCTGCGGCATGCTCCTTTCGCCAGTAAGCAAGCTCTTTTTGCTCGCCCCCTTCTAAAACAGCCAAAGGTTCACGTTTCTGCCACCCTTGCTCCTGCAATTGTGCCTCAAGATCCTGTTTCTTTAAAGCCTCCTCGCCTTCCTGGACAGGAAACACCAGCAACGTAACCTCCTGCTTGAAGTGAAAGCTTTTTGTTTCAAGTTCACCCGGCTTTTCCTTATTTTCATGGGCAATTTTTGTCTTATCACTCTGATAAAGTGCCTGCAATGCCAACCAACTTTCTTCCGAACCGAACTCCTGCTCCTGGTCAAAAAATCCTGCTTCGAAACTCCAGCGCCCAACACTTGCTTGCTCTACCAGACCCGACTGGGGGAAAGCTTCCAAATATTCTTTTAGAGCGGGTGTTAGAAGAGCATCTTTTTTTGAGCTATCATCTTTTTTTAAGCCATCATTGTTCAAAGGATTCTCGCGAAGCTCTTCTTCTTGCGGCTCTTGGGACTCTTTCTCATGAGGGGAAGTTTTTAAGGTCTGCTCTTCCTTCTGACTTAAGGTTTTTCCTGCTTTTGTTTCATGTTCGGCTGCAGCATCATTTCCCTCTCCACAACTGATTAAAAACAACCCCGTGCTCTGAATAAGACACACTAACAAAAGTACTCTAAAAGCATTTTTGAAAAAATAAATTTGTATCATTGAGACTTCTACTTTCTGTCAGAAATAAACAAAAGCTTCAAACCATTCACACGAAATGAAAAACTTTGAGTTTTGTTAAACGAACTTCTAGAACTCGATGTTGAAAATCTTATCAGAATACAAAGAGGTTTTTCATGAGTTTTTAAAACAACCAGTAATAGCCTAGAAATCAGTCGTTGAAGAAAAATGAAATTGCCGAATCTTGATCGCTGGTAAAATCATGGCAAGATTTGGGCCCATCGGGATCGGCTCAAGAATATTTCCAATGCCATCGACACGCTTAAAAGCCTTTAAAAGGTTCTCGCTGAAACGTAAGTTTCGTACTGGAAAACGAAGCTTGCCATTTTCAATCATCCAAACCCCACCCCTTGTCATACCTGTTACTGATAGATTCATGGGATCAATTACATTTGTATAATGAAAACGAGAAATAAAGAGCCCACGTTCTGTTGACGCAATTAAGTCATCCAGGGACTCTTCGCCCTTTTCAAGAGCAAGGCTTGACAATGCCGGCCCCCTCAAGCTGGGCTGAATTGCCCCATGTCCCGTATTTTTAAGGCCTAAAGTTTTCGCTGTGCGACGATCCTGGGGCAGCTCTTTAAAAACTCCAGACTCTATAAGTTGTATGGGCTGGGTTGGAAACCCCTCGCAATCAAAAGGTCGATCTTCATAATGCAAATTGTATGGCGTTGAAGTGAGGCTGAATTCCTCTGAAAAAAGCGCCTGTCCAAGCTTGCCTGCAAGAGCGCTTCTTCCTTCGATATACGCTTTGGTCGAGAAAGCACTCCAGGCCAGGTAGGTTATAAGCTCTCCCAAAGCATGGGGCTCAAGCACGACATCATATTCTCCTGGCTCAACGGATTGGGGGGATGTGCCCTCAAGGGCTTTTTTCATAGCTATAGAACCAAGATTTCGAGTAGAAAGGGAATGAAGACTGTGATCCATCCCTTCAGCCATTCCTTCGACTTTTCCCTTATGGGCAATGGCGCTGATTGAAAAAACCGCGCGGCTGGCACGATGGTGGGCAGAAACTCCTCTTGTATTACAGTACGAATATGAATTCGCACCAGTTCCAAAAAAACCTGCTGCCTCCATCTTTTTTTCTCGGTAAAGACTTACCTGCTCAAGAATTTTTTCAGCACGAGAGCGAGGGCTTGCTGAAAAGGTGTCTTCATAAAACGCATCAACGCTTTGATATTCGGGCTGAGAAGTAATCAGTGGAAGAATCTCATCATCAGGAGTTGCATGCTCCAAAATTTTCATAGCTCGAGCAACAAGGTCTTTTATTGCGTCATCTTCACTCCTGTTTGTACTGACAAGAGCTTGCTTCTTTCCTTTGATTACCCTGAGAAAGATCGTATGATTATGTTCCTCTTGATTTTGAGTAATAGCGTTACCGGAAAAACGACTTGAAGCCAAAACTCGAGCATGCATATGAGCTTCTGCTTCAGTCGGGACTTGAGATAAAATTTTCTGCAATCGTTGTAACGCTGGTTTTCTTTCGAACATTACGCCTTCCTGACCGATAGCTATTTGAAAACCTTAAACTAAAAGTATAAAAAAGATTATAGATCCTCAAAAGCCAGAAATACAGCAAAGAAGATAGATTGCTCTATTTCCAAACCCATACCCTCTTGAGTTTTTAACCGAAAGTATAGACCCTATGAATTCCCTTGCTGAATACTATCACGAACATACAAAATATTCTCCTCAAACTATTGGCCAACACCCAGGGCTCGATTGGTCAACAAAACCTGAACTTTTCAAACACTATCATCACTCAGAAAAAGAAGAGCTTGCGCCCTATTTGCCATTCGCCCAAAAAAGTAAAAATATTGCTCCTCCTATAGATGAGCTCTTTCAGCCTCCAATCTCTTTAAAAGCTCTGGCTTATCTCTTATTTTGTACCAATGGCATTACAGCTTTTTCTCAAAGCCCTGGAGAAACCCATTTTTATCGAGCAGCTCCCTCAGCAGGGGCTCTTTATCCAACTGAGATATATCTTTTCTTCCGTGAACACCAAGACTTTGGAACAAATATCTATCACTTTGATATCCGTGAACACCAGCTTCAAAAGATAACACCAACGCTTGCTCCCGAGACTGACCTTGTAAGCGAATTTTCAAAAGCAGCGCTTCATCATCCTACTCTCGCTCTTGCCAATGTCTGCTTGATTTTTTCAACCATCTATTTCCGAAGCTCCTGGCGCTATGGTCAAAGAGCTTATCGCCGCTGCATGCTTGACTCCGGTCATGTCATCGGAAATTTCTGTGCTTTTGTTGAAAAAACAAGCTATCAAACTCAAGCTGTTGGTGGCTTTATAGATGACTCTATCAATAGATTATTGGGCTTTGACCAAGACCAGGAGGGAGTCTGCGCCATCTATCCCCTGCTTTCTGAATCACAAGCCGAAGAGCTTCATCGCGACAAGGATGCAAGAACACTCCCTTCAAATACCCGCTCTTCTCCTTTTGTAAATGCTACTGAAGCTCCGGCCCAAGAAAATCTTCTGAAAGCCCTTGTTCACTCTACCTCTATTCAGCGTGACGACCATCTCATGACACGCTTCTCAGAACCCCAGAAAGCAACACACCTTACCCATTCTTTTACCTCCAAAAAGAATGCTCGCATTCAATTACAACCCTCTCAATTAGAAGTGAGCACAGATTTTTTCCCTCTCATTCTCCGACGCAGAAGCTGTAGAAGTTTCAGTGGTGAGGCATTGAACTTTCAAGAACTCTCAAGCCTGCTTGAATATGCCTATCATCCAAAGAGTGAAGCTGTCCTCACCCCATTTTTTGATCCAAGCTTGCTTGAAACATGGCTTGTGATTCAAAACGTTGAGGGAGTCGAAGCTGGCATGTACTTTTTTGATCCAGGCCTGCAAGAAATTGTTTTGCTTCAAGCAGGACAATTTCAATACGAAAGCCATTTTATCTGTCTTCAACAGGATCTTGCTCTCAGGGCTTCAGTGCTTGTTCTTCATACCTGCAACCTGAGTTTAGCAGTTGAAAAATGGGGAAATCGTGCCTACCGTGCACTTCACCTTGATGCAGGCCATATTGGACAGCGCTTGAGTCTTGCAAGCACAGCTTTAGATATAGGAATATCGGGAATTGGTGGTTTTTTTGACGACCAGGTTAATCACTTACTTGGATTACCTGATGATAACGCCTGCATGTATATTACCTGCATTGGAGTTCCTGAAAGCCAGAGAAGCCAGGATGCTACGGAGTGGAACGGTTAAGAGTTCGAGGGAAAGGTATGGCTTCTCGAATATGATGTATACCACACATCCATTGCACAACCCTTTCAACCCCAAGGCCAAAACCACTATGGGGAATGGTTCCGTACTTTCGAAGCTCAAGAAACCAATTGAAAGCTTCTTTTGGCAAATTATGCTTTTCAAGGGAAGCTAATAAAGTATCAAGATCTTCTTCCCTTTGAGATCCTCCGATAATTTCACCATACCCCTCGGGCGCAATCACATCAACACAAAGACTCAACTCAGAATCTTGAAGATCTCGCTTCATATAAAAAGCTTTCACATCCGCAGGATAGCGATGAATCATTAATGGCTTATCAAACTGGAAACTCAACACACTCTCATCAGTCGCTCCAAGATCTTGCCCTGGCCCCTGGGAAAGAATGTCCTTGCCCATCCGCTTAATTTCTTTATTGCTGACATCTGCTGGAAAGCGAACAGGCTCTCCAGTCAAGGGAAAGATCGTGGCTTGTTCAGCTTCTGCTTGATTTTTCCCCTTTGAGTAAGCTTGCTTTAAAAGAGTCAAGAGCTCCTGGCATTGATTATATGAGACTCGAGGGAAAGGACGCTTCACCATTCGTAATTTCTCAATATCTCGCCCAAGGGTTTCTAATTCAGTAGCACACTTCTCCACAACCCAGGCAACAAGATACTCTAGCTTTTCTTCAGCAAGCTCCATCAACCCGTCAAGCTCAAGAAAAGCAACCTCTGGCTCAACCATCCAGAATTCAGTTAAATGACGACGGGTTTTACTTTTTTCAGCTCGAAAAGTTGGGCCAAACACTACAACCTTTCCAAAAGCCATGCAGCCGGCTTCACCATAAAGCTGGCCTGTTTGCGTCAGGTAAAGAGGCTTTCCAAAATAATCCGTTTCGAAAAGCTCGCTGGTTGTTCCCTCTCCAGCATTAGGCGTCAAGATTGGCGCATCAAAAAACACAAAATCTCGTTCGTAATAAAATTGTCGAATGGCCTGCTCAACTTCTGAGCGAATTTTGAGGATTGCTCGAGTTTTTGGAGAGCGCAACCAAAGATGCCGATTATCAAGCAGCTTTTCAATATTTGGAACATCACGACTGATCTGAATAGGATAGTCTTGGACCGCCTGGATAACTTCAAGATCCTTGACTTGAACTTCGATTCCAGCCTTTGAGCGCTTATCTTCAATCACAAGCCCTTGAAGCTTGAGGCTGGATTCATTTCCAATATTTCCAATTGCCTCAAAAAGCTCTTCTCCAATATGCTCACGCTCAACAACTCCTTGAATAAAACCACTGCCATCCCGAAGTTGTAAAAAATGAATGTTTTTATTCCCTCGACGATTATAAAGCCAGCCCTGCAAATAGACTGTTTTTCCAAGGTAATCTTTCAAATCTTTAATCTGAACCCGTGGTTGAGTCATGACGCTCTTTCCTTCAAAATAATTCACCCCAGAATACTTTAGGTCTACCTCTACCATCGTATATAGTAGAGAAACAACATAATTTAAGTTAAGATATTTCTGAATACTCAGCATCTCAACTTTTACTTTCAAAACCCCATGGATACAAAAAAATAGCTCCTGGATTTTATGACTACTCAAAAACAATCCCACTCTCAAGAGATTTCCTCTCGAAAACCAAAACCCAAAAAGAGTAAGTATCTATCGCTCTTTATCCTTTATCTCTTTGCTTCAAGCTTAACCTATGGCTTTGCCCATCTGCCTGGGATTCAAGAGGCAAGACCCTTTGCAGAACACTTTGGACAGCCCAAAACCATACTTTTTTCTCTTGGTATGGGAGTTATTTTAACCCTGCTCTGGGGCTTCAAAAAGAAAGCTCCTCAGGATTCCACAGACCATTGAAACGTGACACTCCCCTTAACAGATAAAACAATAGCGACAGGAAAATACCATGCAAAAGCAAACCTTCCAACGATCTCTTCCAAGCATATGGTCCCTTGTATGCCTACTCGCTCTCATCTCCCTTGCCCAGAATCTTTATGCCCTTGAACCTGGAAATGTCTTAATTGTTGCCAATAAAGACTTTGAAGGAAGCCTGGACATTGCCTCCTATTATGCCGAGCTTCGAGATATTCCAAAAGATCAAATTTTGACTCTCTCGACATCCCAGGAAGAAGAAATTACGCGCGAAGAGTTTAATGCCTCGATTCTCTCTCCTCTCAAGGCCTATATTCAAGAACATCCTGAAATTCTTGTGATTGTTCCAACCCGTGGTATTCCTCTTAAAATTCAAGAAGTCAATACAGAAAACGACAGCAATGACCTTAAGGATTTCATTGCAACTCGTGACTTTGCAGCTGTTGATTCAGAACTGGCTCTGATTCGTCGTGAAAGTTACGACCTTGAAGGAGCTATCGAAAGCAACTATTTTCGAAGCGAGCAACCTCTCACCAAAGAAGATCAATTTCTAATTGTCTCAAGGCTTGATGGTCCAAGTACAGAAATCGCAAAAAGTCTTGTAGAAAAAGCGATCCTGGCCGAAACACTTGGCCCAAGCGGCAACTGTTTTCTTGACACCATGGATGTTGCAGAAAAAGATGGGAGCTACTACTACAGCGATCAACGCATGATGGAAGTTGGAGAAACCTGGGAAGAAGCTGGCTTTGTCTACACCCATGATCCAACCCCTACCATAGTTGACCTCTCCACAAAAAAAGATCTCTTACACTATTGTGGTTGGTATGTTGAACATCAAAAACCAAAGAAGACACCACGCTTCCGAACAGGGGCTATCGCTTACCATCTCCATAGTTTTTCTGCAGCCAGGATACGGGTAACCCACAATTACTGGGTCGGCCCATTACTCTCCTGGGGAGCAACTGGCAGCTTTGGGACCGTTTACGAACCCTTGACAAGTGGTATTCCTTACGAAAATATTTTTTGGCAACGTTTTTGCGCGGGATATAGCTATGGAGAAGCTGGCGCCATGTCGAATCGTCGGCTTTCCTGGCAAACAGTATTTGTTGGAGATCCTCTTTACACTCCTTATAAGAAAGGTTGGCTTGAACGTGCAAAAGAGAACAGGAAAAAATTAAGTTCTCTACTGCTGGGTGAAGAATTTGAATCCGAGGAGGAGAATAAAGTCCTTGAAAAAGATCTCGAAAAGATTACTGCCCTTCTTCAAAATCATATAGAAAGCCTACTTAAACTCTTTGCAGAAGATAAAAATAAAGCCTTACCAGGCTTACAAAAATTTCGCGGACTTCTAGCAGGCTTTGAACTTGATCACGCAATTGCTCAGCTTCTAGAGCCTTTTGAAGATATGCTTGACAAACCGTTTTCAGAGCTTAAATCAAAGCTCTCAAAAAACCCAAAAGATGTAGCGGATCTTGAAGAAGCCCTTGAAGCTTGG
Organism: uncultured Planctomycetaceae bacterium; assembly: GCA_964548115.1. GTDB lineage: Bacteria > Planctomycetota > UBA8742 > UBA2392 > JABWBM01 > CAZJPQ01. The sequence goes on along the minus strand of CAZJPQ010000001.1, from coordinate 47,293 downwards.
CAAGGGTTTTCAATCTACAAAAAACTTACAAAACTGCACGAAGACATTCAAGAGGAGCACCAGAAAGAAGTAAAATCGCTTCTTAAGAAAGGTCAGAGGGCTCTTAAATCAAAAAGTTACCTCAGAGCCTGGCAACAGGCAAAAGAAGCCTTGAGCTACTTTTATGGAGAAGGAAAACAAGAAGCACAGGGCATCTTAGAAAGTATTGAAAACAACGAGGAAGCAAAGAAAGAACTTCAAGAAGAAGCCGATAAAGAACTTCAAAAACTTGGTAAGGAAGCCCAGAAACTTTACGACAAAGAGAGGTATAAAAAAGTCATTGAAAAACTTGAAGGGATCAAAGAAACCTTTCCTGAATGCGAAGAAAGAACAAAACTTCTGGAACTCTTCGAAAAAGCTGAAAAGGAATCAAAGAAAGATTCCTGACATAATGCTTCAAAGCTTAAGGCTCTGCTTCTTCATTCTCCGTCTCAGGCTCAGGAACTGGTGGATCAAAGGTTTGCTTTGAAATACTGGAGCTATTTAAAAAAGCAAGATTGAGACGATCAAGCTGATCATAAATAAGCAAAGCCGCTGAGCCTGCACCAATTTCAATGCTGTTCTCAAGCGCTTGTCCATTCGCATCAAAACGTCGCAAAGCCGTAAAAAGAGGAATACCACTACTTGAATGGACCCATGCCACCGCAACTTCGCCATCGGAAGCAGGAGCAATTGCCGCTTCGTAGGTTGAACCTTCAAGGGGAATATCATCAACAAGCCAGGAAGCTCCAATCGCACCACCACTTATTTCAGCAGCTCGTAATTCAAGATCTCTGCGAAAAAGCAAAGAACTTTTTTGACTGCTTCGAAAATCTGAAATCGGATTCAAGGTTTGTGTCTCTGCCTGTGAGTCATCCCGCTGAGCCCATACTGCAAATACTCTATTGTTTGAAGAGACCCCAAGATTAGCACTCCGAGCTGTGGTTGTTGCCGCAGCATTCACTGCTTGAGGTTGTGCCACCTCAACCTCTAAGGGTAATACATCCTCTTCCCCAGGAACAGGAGGTGTTAAGTGCACAAGCATAAGATCACCAGGGGTATTCAAATCCGCTTCAACGGCTTGCTCTATGCCATCACTTCCTCGTTCTGTCCAAAGTATGGTACACCCGCTGGCTGTTCCAGCAATTCTGATTTGATCTCCACTGGTAACTCCTCCCTGACTTGTTATATCAAGACGAAACTACTGCGACCGGGCTTCTGGTTCATTATGCTGCCTCCAGACGCCATATATATCTTAAAGAAATCCCCCATCAAGGGCAAGGTTTCGCAACCTTTCATAGCTGACACAATAAGGATAGCTTTCAATCTCAGCCTCCTCTTCCTGCTCATCCTCTTCTTCTCTTTCTTCCTCTGCTTGAGAAAGTGGAGTGCGATCAAGCGCAAAAGCAAGCACTGGCCGTAAGCTTTGATTGAAGAAACGAGAAAGTGTATTATCCGGTTGTTCTGGATCAAAAACAAAATCTTCATCAACCCGAAATGGCCCTGCACTGAGCGTCAGGTTTTCATCATATTCAACGACTTCAATGATTTGGTGTTCTGGTTTCCCTCCCTGATCTAGAATACCAGCAAGCCCAAGCCCATCCCCAGAGGAGCGAATACCAACAAATGCCCCTGAAGCATGAATAATACCAAGTCCATCATCAATAATGCTAACCCCATTCAAGGTGTGGTTTGCCAGCGCTCTAAGCCCAAGGCCAAGATTTAAAAACTCTGCATTCAAAGCATTTGCCAACGCTCGCAAATCAGCATCGCTCCCTGTAAAATCACTTTCACTCTCGGTTGTAAAAGAAACCTCTAAATCTTGATTGCCATCACCACTTAAATCAAAGCTTAAGCCATCGACACTGCCATCCCCCCCAGCATCAATGGCTTGTTGAAGATCAGACATCGGAAAGTTTAAACTCAAGCCAACGACCCTTTGATATGCAAGAGCCAAGGCTTTCCCATCAGGGCTAACATCAAAAAAAGGATGAGCGCCAACGTTTACAGTCGTAGAGATAAGGTTTTGGGAACTCTCTGAAGGGTGCTTGCTTAAAATATGTGCTGCTCCAATCCGAGCAAGCGTATAAAGATTATCCTGATCATCATACTTCAATTGCAACAGCTCTTGTCTGGCGCCTCCACTAGCCTCTAAACTTACAACCTGAGAAGAAACAACGGTTAAACTCAGGCTTATAACTGCTGTTTGGGGAGCGAGAGAAGTTGAATCCGTCGCAAGAATACTAAAAGTAAATGTTCCACGCTCGCTCGGAGTGCCGCTTAAAAGACCTGTGCTACTCAAAGTTACTCCTGGAGCCACTTCATTTTCAAGTAAGACAGCATCACTGGTTTGGATTCCATCGATCTTCATAGCACTTTCAAGCTGAAAAGTGACAAGCCCAATACCGCCTGTAGTCTCAAGGGTTCGATTCAAGCCCACTCCTTCTTCAGCTTGAAACGACGTTTGGGGCACAATTGCAAAGTCTCCTTCGGGGACAGCGACCTGAAACGTTGTAAATCCTGGCGTTGCGACAAAAGCAAGCAAGGCATCCTTATCAACGGAAAGAACTGGAAGAGGGGCGATTTCACCATTCGATTCTTGTCGAAAAACCACTAGCTGATCGAGTTGGTCTTCATTCTGAAAAAACTCTGGGTCTACAGGCACTGCAATAACCGCATTGCGCTCAAAAATTAAACCATCAGGTTCAGCCTTAAGAGCAGGCCCCCCCTTTGTGAACGAACCAGGGAAAGGAATATCCTGACCAGCTTCTAATATAATTTGAGTATCCTGACTTAAAGCTGCTTGGGGAATAAGAATATGGGCATTATCGAAAGGTCCAACACGACCTCCTTGTTCAGCCTTGATAAAAGCGCTCGAAGCAATGACAACCACATGATCGTCAGAGGCTCCTCCACCACCACAACCAATGAATAAAAAAAATAAAAAGCTCATGGGACATAAAAGTAAATACGATAAAAACACCCGCATTTTCTTTATTCTCGCCTTTTCCATGCTTGACCCCTTATCTCTCCAGACAGCCACTGAGATTTTAAAGCCTGAACCTGTTTATACTATATGCAGAAGTTTTGAACAACAACTCAAAGCAATGAAGATAAGAAACAACACAATCGGCTCTCTTAACAGAATGATTTTAACCTTAATAATAATCTTCTCATTTATTTCCGAAGGATGTAAAAGAAAAGGTATAATCCTACTACTCTTTTACATGTAAGGTTCAACCTCAAAAATAGAAATAATGATTTTCTTCTCAAATAAAAAGGTTCTTTCAGGCATAGCGTTAGCCTTCATCTTTATACCTATTCTTTTAATGGGAATCTTTGGTTCGTGGAGTATTTCTTCTCTGGAAGGAGAAGCTGATCTTTTCCACCGAGAAGCCTTCAACCAAGCCCTGAAGTTAAATCAAAAAGCAAGTAAACTCCTTCAAAGCTCATTTCCAACTCTTCTTCAAGAAAATCAAGAACACGAGCCCGTCAAAGAACAAAAACCCGCCCCACAAGCAAACGAAGAAGCTTCTGCTCACCACGAGAGCTTTCCAGCCAAAGAATCTCCCCACGAGGACGCTCTAGAAGAAAATCCACAACCCAAAGCTCAAGACCTCCAAAAAGCTTTCGAACTTCAAAAACATTATCTTATTCGAGAAACCCAAAGCTTTGGCCTGGCAGCTCTAACATTTCGCGGCTCAGAACGCGTTCATACAGAGACAGGGAATACTCAAATAACAGATATTCACACAAAAGACTGGCAAGATGCGATTTTTCAGCACGCATCTGAGCTTTTTGCATCAGGAGCTTCCCACGGCTACTATCTTGAAGCAACTTTCAGAAAAGGACTCTATGCTCACTCCTTTTTCTACCTTGATCTTAAAAACCTTAAAGATCTGGAAAAAGACCACTGGACTGTCTGGCTTGTCAATACAAGACGTCTAGAGCAGTTTCTACGTGACGAAGCCCGCAAGATCAAGAGTTCTCAGCCCCTTGTTTTTGAAGTTATCCAAAAAACAGAAAGCAAAAACACCCCTGACGCAATGCCTTTCTTTCTTGATTTAGATCAAGAAAGCCTGCCCCTGTGGAGCCTTAAGATAGACTTAAAAAAATCCCAGTTCCTGATTGGTCACGCATGGCGTTCACGATTTTATATCGCAATTGCATTCCTTACTCTGCCCCTGCTTGCAAGTGTTATCTGGCTGATAGCAAACGGTGTTAAACGGGAAATTCACGAAGCTCGTAAAAAGGTCGATTTTGTTGCAAATGTCACCCACGAACTTAAAACTCCCCTCACTTCTATTCGAATGTTCATTGAAACACTTTTGCTTGGGAGAACACGCTCAGAAGAAGAAACTCGTCAAAGTCTGGAAATTGTGCTGCGAGAATCAGAACGGCTCACTCGCCTGATTGATAGAGTCCTTGAGTTCAATAAACTCGAGCACCATCAAAAGGTTTTTTCTTTTCAGCTTGAAAACATCGCGACAATTGTACGCGAAACCGTTGCTATCTTTAGAAAACAAATGGGGCCTGAGCTTGAACATCAGATCAAACTTGTCATCCAGGCCGGGTTACCTCGACTTTCTGTCGACCGAGACGCCTTGCGAGAAGTCCTTCTTAATCTTCTTTCAAATGCAGTGAAGTACAGTGGTCCTCAAAAACCAGTTAATGTCAGACTCCATCGAGAAGGAAAATGGATCCTGATTGACATTATTGATCGTGGGCGAGGCATTTCTCCAGAGTTTCACGATAAAATTTTCGATAAATTCTATCGTGTCAGCGACGAGCTTAATCGTCAGGTAGAAGGTACAGGGCTTGGACTTACCCTGTCCCTGGCAATCGCAAAAGCCCACAATGGCAATATAGAAGTTTATTCTTCCCCTGGCCAAGGCTCTCGTTTTACAGTAAAATTACCTCTGCCTCCGGCAGGAGAAGAATCGACTCAACTTCTACCAGGAGTTAAGATACCTCGTTACAAGAACAAAAAATAAAGCATTATCTCAAGAACAAAACTTATAGAGGCATATCCATGTTTGACAGTAGCGAACTTCTTTTCTTACAAAAATCCGTTGAGCTTTCATTTATTACTGAAAGCCAAAAGGAACGGTTGCTTGCATATCAAGAAGAGCTTGAGCCTGGCTACAAGGCTACAACTTTAGTCATTGACGCGGGCCTGATGGTTGAAGAAGAAGTCGAAAAGGTTGTTCAAGCCTTAACACTTGGAATTTCCAGTAACAATAGCCCTGCTCAAAAAGCAAATAGTAACACGAGTGAAGCTGTTTCTGCGGCAACTCTTGAAAGTCTTGAAGAACTTTTTGACAAGGATGAAGAGCTTAGAGAAAAAGATGGGGCCCTTCAAAATCTTGAGCCTGGGAAAGAAGCAGAAGCCTTATCTGAGGCCTACCCCCCGTCTTCACCTCAAAGTCAGGAAGCATCTGAAATGATGAATAATGATGTCCCTGTTGCAAAGCAAGCATTTCCACTCCCTCAAGCCCAGAATAATTTTCAAAATCAGTCTGGAAACGAACCCTCCTCTAGTCAGGCAAGCTTTGAAAGAGAGCAAGAGCTCTCCTCCTTTGCCCAACAATCACAAGAATCAGCATCAACCTTTGAAAGCCAACACAACGAAATTGAATCACAAGAAGAGCCAGAACACAAGCTTACTCCTGCCAGCTCCGCTCATGAAATTGACGCTTTGCTCTATCAGGAAACTCTTGAAGACAACTCCTGAGTCTCCAAGATTCTGGTATCCTTAAATTCTATTATCTTATCGACGAAAGAGTGTTATTGTTGTATCTAACTCATAAGAAGCTTTGAAAGTCTTCTTCCAGGTTCGTGCTGCAAGCTATAAAACGCGGAGTATTGGAGACAAGAAGTTCTCTTAAGAACCCTGAATGAGAATAAAATAGAGATATGAACCCTGTTTTGGTCGGTTTTCTTCTGCCAAAACTAGATATAAGCTGAGTAAAAAATGGGACTTGCACTTATTACTGATGCCGAAAGCCTTGCCCAAGCTTTTCAAATTGCTCTTTTTGGAAAACTGGTATTGCAGGTAGGCCTGGCGCTTTGCTGCGTACTTTTTCTGCTCTCCGGCATCGGCATGCTGAAACGTGATGAACGTTTTATTCACGCCGCACGAAAGGGGCAGTACTTTATCTTTCTCACCTTTGCTCTTGCTGCTGGAGTCCTTTGGTACATGATTTTTGAAGGACTCTTTGTCTCAGAATATGTTTATCGAGTTTCTGAACAACAAGAGGAATTCTTTTTTAAATTTACAGCTCTCTGGGCAAGCCAGGAGGGTAGCTTGCTCTTCTGGTGCTTAATTATGAGCTTTACAGGCATCGTTTTCGCCTATGTAAACCGCCACACACGCACAGATAAACGCCTTCCTGCAACACTTTTCGTGCTCTTCGGTGTCGAAATTTTCTTTCTTTCGCTTATGATGTTTGAACGCTCGAACCCTTTTACCCTGCCCATTGATTGGATGCTTCATGACAATGTCCGTGATTTAAATATTCGTCAGCTGATTACTCAGCTGAGCCAGGAAGTTGATCTAATCGGCGTTCGAGCAAATGTTCACTGGATTATGGAATCCCTTTTTCAACATGATTCTACAGGAGCCTTACTTCGCAATGCAGAAGGCTTTCCTCTCTTAGCTGAAGGTGTAAGTGAGCAGCTTAAAATCCACGAGCTTTATGATTATTTCATTCATCACCCGACTTCTTTGCCAGAACTTACTCAGGAATGGGCTGTTGCAGAATGGCAAGATGGCACTGGAGTCAATCCACAACTCCACAACTATTGGATTGGGATTCACCCACCAACGCTTTATTTAGGCTATATCGGCTTTACGATTCCTTTTTGTTATGCCGTTGGTTCTTTGATCTCTGGAGAGCTTGATCGCGAATGGATTCGCAAAGCCCGGCTTTGGACCATGGGATCCTGGGTTTTTCTGACTGCTGGCATTGCCATGGGAGGTTTATGGGCCTACGAAATCCTTGGTTGGGGTGGATATTGGGCCTGGGATCCTGTTGAAAACGCTTCGTTTATTCCCTGGCTTACAGGAACAGCTTTCATCCATTCCGTAGTCGTCCAAGAGCGACGAGGCATGCTTAAAACGTGGAATGTCGTACTTATCATTTTAACCTACTCTCTTACCATCATTGGTACTTTTCTTGTTCGATCAGGTATTATTGACTCTGTCCATGCCTTTGGAGATACGGGGTTGCGCTGGCCCCTGCTGATCTTTCTGATTGTCATTTGCGTTGGTTCTCTTTTACTCGTGGTCTACCGCACTCCCCTGCTCAAAGCTGATCGACGTTTAGAAACCCCCTTCTCCAGAGAAGGCATTTTCCTCATGAATAACCTGGTGCTGTGCACAATTGCCCTCACGACTTTAGTCATGACGTTTTGGCCTGCAATTACCGAATATCTTTATGGTCAAAAAGGCAAGCATCAGTTCGGGGAAGAAGCTTATACCATGATTAATGCCCCTCTTTTCATGCTGCTTTTATTACTTACAGGACTTGGGCCTCTTCTTCCTTATGGCAAAAACTCTCGCAAGGTGATCTTTACCCAACTCGCCTGGCCTTTAGGGCTTTCTGGACTTGTTTTCGCTTTTAATGCTTTCTTTTTGTATTCAAATGGCTTTCTTAAGGAAATTCCTGAAGACGGTGACTTTATAAGCCAGGCCGTACAAGTTGTTCGCATTGGGATCCAGCTTTTCCTCCCCTCAATCCTTGGTTTAATCTTCTTTGGTGTTCTCCAAGAATTTCTCCAAACCCTAAGGCTCCGCAGAAAATCCGTAAAACAAGGGTTCTTTTCAGCATCACTCAGCGTTTTACTCACCAATCGCAGACGCTTTGGAGGTTATATCTGTCATATAGGAGTAGCCCTTCTAGCATTAGGAATCTACATTTCCAGCTTCTACGAAACTGATACTTCCCAAGAGCTTCAAGTTGGCACATACACTGTCGTTGGCACAGAACACGGAACTGATGGTTGGGCGCTGGTTCACGACCTGCGTGATGCCTCTCCACTTTTCCCCTTAATTCGATCAGGCCAAAGTTCTTCACAAACCGTTCTTCGAGCTGCTCTTCAGATGAAAGAAGATCCAGAACTGAGTGCGGACAAACTTATCCGGGACTTTGAAAATGCGCCCGCCTTTGCTGATAATCCCGAAGCCCTTTCACGCATGAAAGCGGGATTACGTCGGGCGGAAAAAATCGCTCAAGAAATTCGCAACACCGACCGCTCCTACGAATATTATCAAAGTACCCTGCGCATTTTCCCCTTTACTCCTGAGCCTCTTACCCAGAAAGAAGCTCAGGAATTCATGCAGCTCCGGAAAAAAGCCCTGGAAGAGCTGCCTTCCCAAGGGCCAGAACTTTCGGAATCTTTTCAGCTTTTATTACAAAAAGCCTATACGTATGGACCTAATCTGCTTGAGCTTTTGCGTTCGCTTGAGGATAACGCGCAGCCTGAAATTCTTGACCAGGTACGAGGGTTTAATCGACTTGTGCGCAACGAACTCTTTCAACTCGAGGAGGATACAAGTTATGAGCTTTGCACCAAGCTTGCTGAAAATCCTGAAGATAAAGATGCCAGAGAAAAACTTTTGAATCTCAGCTGGAGGGCTCTTGGTGGGCTTCGTTTGGCAGAAGCAGAAGCTCCTCAAAAAACCCGTAAAACAGCACAGGAGTATCTTGCTCGGATTCTTTCAAACTCTAACTCTGTTCAACCACGAATTAAGATTTTCTACGATAAGAAAACAGGAAGTCCACGCCCCTTAGGCGAAGATGTTCGAGACCCTCAGATCAAAAAATACCTTAGCGAAGAAGTTTATGTCATTCTTCAAGCTGTGAATTTTGGTGATGATCCTACAGGCAAAGACGACCGAGGGATTTTTCGGATTTTCATTAAACCAGGGATGAACTTTGGATTACTGGGACTTGTAATTATTATAGCAGGAGCAGTTTTTGCACTCTTGCCAGGCCGTTCTGGGAAGATAAAAAAGAAAATCTCGATACAGAATGAAATATAAAACTATTTCAAATTGATCTTTACGAAAACTACAAATAATAGAACTTACTTTTAGATATGTTGATCTTTTTTTACAGCCTCTTAAGTCTTCTTTTGCTTCTTTCTGGAAGTCTGGCGCTTCTATGCTTTCGACGCAGAAAACGTCTTTGGTTTGTTGGCACTGGACGCTCAGCAATTGAGAAAATATCCGAACAACGCAGGCTTTCGATGCTTGTTCTTAAAGATCTTGATACAAAATGGCAGCTCCAGAAAATTGCTGAGCACGATTACCAAAAGGAACGTCAAGCCCTGCTTGAAGAGACATTAGAGCTCACGCAAAAGCTTGACAAAGTTCAAAGTCAGGCAAAACAAGAACGCCTTAAAATTGAACAAGAACTGCTTTCTTCATCATCAAAAAAATCCGCTTAATTTCTATTCACGACAAAGATTTCCATGGAAAATTCAACAAAACACTTAAGAAGCAGCATTGCCTACAAAGTGCCTGTGTTGCTTGTATTGCTACTATTGATCTTCAATAATAAACCCCACACTCAAGCCCAGGAATTCCAAGACTCAGAAGCCAGCCCAATCCTCCATGTTGAGCTTTTTGATTCAACTGGAACGCTTTCTTCTTTTGAAAATGTAATTTTTGTAGCCCTATTCTTACCCGATAATTTTTTGCCTTTTGATGAACTTACCCAAGGGCAGTGGAATTTTTACTTTGAAAAGATTCTTAACCCGAATACTTCTCCTTTAACCGATCCAGAACTTGCCCCTTTCCAAGGTTTGCGCGAAGCAATTCCTGGAAGAATTTTCACCAGTCCCGTTTCTGGTCGTGCTACTCTCGAAGGGCTTCCCCTCAGAAAACGCATCGTACTTGCAGCAAAGCATGAAGGCCTCTGGTGGCCAATCAAACGAGAGTTCTGGTTCGATGCACCAAGCGAAGAGCGAGAAGCACGCCTTGAGCTTCATGCCCTCTCTACAGATCTCAGCCTTCTTAAAGCAAGTGAATACACATTCTCTGTCAACCACGGCAAACAATTTCAAGGTGCCCGCTGGCATCAGGTTGAGCTTCAAGAAACCCTTCGCATTGTGAACCTGTCAACAACTCATGCAGTCATAGGAAAAGAAGCCTTTGAGAATCAAGGTTGGCTGCGCTTTCCTCTAACTCCCCCACCAGGGCTTCCACCTATTTACCTTACTCAAAGCATGCTGCTTAACTCCTGGAGTTATTTTGTGGGGCAACCCACAGAAGAGGTCATGCCTTTCGAAAGCACTCCTGAAACACTCTCTCCCTATGTTCCCTGGAGCTCTGGGCTTGACTGGGGAGAGAATCATCACCGAGCAAGCGACTCTGAAAACACTTCATTTCATGGGACGAATATAAATCATTATCATACCCAAGGGCCAAAACGCTCTGAAGATAATGCTCATCCGTTCAATCGAGAAGGACGTTTTGAGTTTATTGCTCCAGGAGAAAACTACCTTTCCATGCAAGAAGAAGAACTCCATGAACGTCTTGACTTAGTTATTAATAAGCCCATTCCCCCTGGAGGCAGCATGGTTATTTTCTTAAAACAAGAGCCAGGTATCCTTTTTGAACAGCCCGAAAGCATTCAAATATATCGTCCGCCTCTTCCCTTTGATATAGAAGAGGTTCGGATAAGTCACTCTCCTCTTTACAACCTGCAAGGACGTAATGCCCTTGTCTTGAAAAAAGCGGAACAAGATAACGATGGCATGCTTCGCCCTCTCGCCCAACAAAACGATCTTGGCATAACAATTCCTCGAGGCTCTTTTTTTGGACTTGAGATCCAAGCTGCACCAGAGCTTTTGGCAGCCATGAGCGAGCTTGACCTTGGGCTCGAAAACCAAGAAGAGCCCTCGAAAACAACTCCTGCATTAACGCCCCCAAAAGAGCCATCCCTAACAGAAAGCCCTACCCGCCTCTTTTCTTTACTTGCGGCACTTTTTGGTTTTGTTTTCTTTATTATTTTGATCCGCTCAATTCGTGGCAACGAACAAGAACAACGAACTCGTCTAGAAAAAAATCCAGCCTCAGAAGAGCAGCTCCTCCAAGAGCTTCAAAACCTGAAAGTCTCGTATACACAAGGAAAACTACCAGCAAAAACCTATCAAGAAGAACATAGACGACTTTTAACCTGGCTGGTTCAAAAACGACTTGAGCAATAATTTTTTTGAGACCACCAAAACTGGTCTTCTTGGCTTTAATCCTTAACAAAAGTATACCATGAGCCAAAACGTTCTCTCTTCCTCCCTGCTCGAAGTTAAAAACCTTTATAAGCGGTTTGAATTTCGCCATGTTCTGAAAAATCTTTCTTTTCATTTAGAAAAAAGCCAGCGACTCTTCTTGATTGGTGAAAACGGCGCAGGGAAAACAACTCTTTTCTCTCTTTTGACAGGACGACTGAAAGCAGATCAGGGAGAAGTTGCAATCACAGGCTCCAGGCTTTCGAAAACTTCTTTTCAAGCAAGAAGAAAAGTAGGGCTTATCACCCATGAGCCTCTTCTTCACGAAGCCCTGGAAGTCCATGAAAGTTTACTCTGGTTTGCACAGGCTTTAGGAATAGCGCACCCAAAAGATCGTGTGAACGAACTTCTGGAACTCTTTAACCTCAAAACCCATGCAAAATCCTGCTTGGGAAAACTTTCACGAGGCCAAAAGCAAAAGCTGGCACTTGCCCGGGCGTTCCTTTCGAACCCTTCACTCCTTTTGCTTGATGAACCGTTTACAGGACTTGACGAACAATCACGCCAGGATCTGTTAGAGCTTCTTCAAGAGCTCAAGCAAGATCAAGGCATGATTCTAACAACGCATCAAACCCAATTAGGTTTAGAATCCTGTACACACCTGGCGTTTCTTGAAAAAGGAGCTATAAGTCCAATCGTGGGAATTCAAGACCAAAACGCAACAACAAAGCTTTTGGAAAAGTTTGGAAAACCTCACTACCAAAAAGTCTATCGCGAATATGCAGCAGCAGCCTTGTTTTAAGGCTAAATTGCACATCAAACTTTTTTGTTGTTCCCGTAAAAAATCAGCTCTCTCCTACTCCTGGGGCCAATACTTTAATGCCCCGTAGAATTTCAAAACTACGGATTACAACCTCCCGCAGATCCTTCAGCTGAGAAATATCATCGATATAAACTCGCGAGGGACCATGCCCCTTGCCGGGTTCATCTACCTCAAAACCTTGAGCCAAAGACCTGAGTTCTTCCAAAGGGATAAGAGTCACAATTGATTTTTTCTGAGATGAACCAAAATAACGCAAAAACCACTTACGGGGTTTAAGGTAGCTCACATTAAAATAGGCGAGCCTGTCATTATAAATAATTGCATCAGCATCAACTCCCAAATCACGAGATAAATCCTGCCCCATAGATGTTTCTACGTTCATGGCAGCTTCCGCATCCACAGTACATGCAGCCTGGACAAAGTGGTAAAATTGCAACTCTTCATCGGTTGTCGTTATCTCACGTGAAGGCTTTGCTTCTTCTGCTTTTTCTTCTTCAATTTGGGTTTCATCCTCATCCACTTCTCCCATCTCTCCAAACTTTGCTCGGATAGAATCTGCAATGCTGCTCCCCAAGACTTTAAGCAAAGCCGGCTCAATTGTTTCCTTCACAAGCGGTGTTAAGCGTTCCATGACATTGCTGGTACGTTTTCCTCCATAAATGTCATCCGTGATCCACCTCAAAAAGCTTTCATCAGATTGAGGATTTTTGAGGGCCTGGGTAAGCTTCAGGATCATTTGGTGACGATAGCGATTATTCTCCGCATCAATAACCAGAGTTTTAGCATTAAATGCTTCCCGACTAAACTTCCGAAGAAACTGAGTGACTCGCTCCCAATCCTCTTTTCCATCATCAAGAGCAAAAGTAAAGAAAGGCTCAGAGTCCATTACATTAGGGTTTTCAAGATCCCCAAAAAAGAGATAGTTGCAACCATCAGTAATAATACCAAAGTGCAACCCCTCAAGTTGGCTGATATAGCGGGCAAGCTGCTGAGTTCGAGATTTAAGCTTCAGCCCCAAAGGTTTTGCTTCAATAACAAAAAGAGGTCTTTCTCCAGATTCATCAAAAAGGGCGTAATCCATCCTGTCAGGCAAACGTTTCCCATCCCCCTGGGTAAAAGGAGCACTAAACTCTAAACGCACTTCACGAGGATTATTCGTGTTATACCCTAAGAGTTCAAGAAAAGGCACAATCAACGCCATTTTTGCGGTTTCTTCGTTGGTAATAAATTCTTTGTTTTGCTGATACTTTTTAGCAAGCTGAATCAACCCTTCTGTGTCCATGCTTTACCCTTTCTTGCTTCCCATATATTCTTCCCCCAAACACCTTTCAAAACAGTATATAAACAGATATTGTTTTTCCTAACAGTTTTTACCAGACTTTAATCCTAAAATGCTTACCAGCCTGACAAGGAATACCTCGTCGGCTAAAAGAGCTATGCTCTATTTCATCTATTACAAAAGGGTGTATTGAGAAAAGATGCCTTTCGAAAGGCATCAGAACAACTTATTGAATCTTGGTTACAAGCGTTTCACGAATGACTTCTTCAATAGTTGTATTGCCTTCAAAAATAGCTTCAACACCGGCCTCACGCAAGCTCTTCATACCCTGGGCACGTGCCTTGTCGCGGAGCTGAGCAACGCTTGCGCCATCAAGCAACATTTGCTTCAAAGTCTCATTCACAATCATAAATTCAAAAATTGCCTCACGCCCTTTATACCCCGTACCACCGCATTGCTCACAGCCTGTTCCATAAGCAAACTTCCGATTTCCAGCCATTTCACGGGTCAAGCCCAGTTCAAAAAGCTGGTCATCATCTGGCTCGTACCACTGCCTACAATTCTTACAAATCTTGCGCACAAGACGCTGAGCAACCACGGCCTCAAGGGTAGCAGAAAGCAAAAAGTCCTTAATTCCAATATCAAGAAGACGCGTAATCGTCGAAGGGGCATCATTGGTGTGTAAAGTTGAAAGCACGAGGTGCCCTGTCAAAGCAGCTTCAATCGATATTTGAGCTGTCTCTGCATCTCGAATTTCACCAACAAGAATAACATCTGGATCTTGACGGAGAATAGAGCGCAAAGCAGAAGCATAAGTTAAACCAACATCTGGATTCGTTTGACACTGCATAACACCCGCAAGGTCATACTCCACGGGATCCTCTGTTGTGATAATTTTCACATCCGGATTATTAATAGAGTTCAAGCACGAATAAAGTGTTGTTGTTTTTCCAGAACCTGTAGGACCCGTTACAAGAATAACACCATTCGGTTTTGAAATCAGGCTTTGAATAAGCTCAAGGTCTCTTTGACGTAGCCCCAAACTTTCAAGATCAAGGGATACATTGGAACGATCAAGGATACGAATAACACAACTTTCGCCAAACATGGTCGGTAATGTTGAAACCCGCAAATCAACCTTTCGCCCACCAATAGTCAGTTCCAAGCGGCCATCTTGAGGCATACGTCTTTCAGCAATATCAAGATGAGAAAGAACCTTAATCCGAGAAATAAGGGGGGCCGCTAATTCTAAAGGCGGACTTTCCATTTCAAGCAATGCTCCGTCAACCCGATAACGCACGCGAAATTCACTTTCAAAAGGCTCCAAGTGGATATCAGCGGCGTGGTCTCGGATAGCCGTTGCAAGCAGAAAATTCAGTAACTTAATAACTGCTGGGGCATTAGGATCGTCCTGGTCAACAGCAACCCGCTCTTTTCCCTTAACTGCACCAAGGCTGTCCTCTTCCTCAAGTTCTTGCTCTTCTTCCTTGTCAAAGCTTCCAAATTCTTCTGGAGCTTCTATGCCATAATATTTGGCCAAACCCTGGTCTATAGCATCCTTTGTTGCCATTGCACCAACAAGCCGAACACCACCAGAAACCTTATCCTGAAGAGCAAAGCTTAATTCGTCAAAAAGCGCCAGGTTTGAAGGATCATCCAAAGCTAACGTCAGTGCGCGCTTTTCAGCATCAAAATGAATAGGAAGAACCCGATAGCTGCTGGCCTGGGATTCACTCAAAAAATCAAGAAGTTCAATTGGAATATCAAGATCATCAAGCTGGACAAACTCCATCTGGTTCTGACGGGCAAGAGCATGGGTGATATCCTGTTCGCTTGCAACGCGAAGATCGATTAAAATTTTTCCAATTAGCCCACCCTCTCGACGCTGAAGAGCCAAGGCTTCCTGGATGTCTCCCTCCGAAACCTTCTTCATTTCTTTGAGGATCTGTCCCAGCTTTTGACGTGCCATATACATCCTTTATTTCTTAATCGAGCTCGCGGGCTTCCTTAAGTTTCAATAGATCTATTGAACAAAGTATCTCAGATAATACTTACTCCGGTTATTCTCAAATTTCTGCAACTTTTATACCTGGAATTAACCAACTTCATCCCAGGCAATTCCGCCCTTGGCTTTAAAGTCTTTAAGTCTTTCTTGAACGTATTTTATATCATTCGACTTTTGCAGCATCTGCTTTTGGGTAATCTTCTGGTCCTGCCATAAATCCCAAAGAGAATCATCAAGCAAGGTCATCCCAAGGTGCTTGCTGGTTTGGATAACGCTTCCAAGCTGATAGGTTTTACCTTCTCGGATCAAATTCTCAACAGCTGAAGTACCATAAAGAATCTCAAAAGCTGCAACCCGACCACCGCCAACTTTTTCAAGCAAAACCTGACTGATAATTCCCACGATGGAAACGGCCAACTGTGAACGAACCTGTTCCTGCTGATCTGTGGGGAAAGCGTCAATAATACGATCCATAGTTCGAGTTGCACCGGTCGTATGCAAAGTGCCAAAGACCAAGTGACCCGTTTCTGCAGCACTGATGGCAGCACTGATCGTTTCAAGATCCCTCATTTCACCGACAAGAATAACATCCGGATCTTGCCGCAATGCTCGACGCAACCCCTCTGAGAAACTTGGGCAATCGCCCCCAAGCTCCCGTTGAGTCAAGATTGATTTTTTATGGGGATGATAGAATTCAATTGGATCCTCAATCGTAATAATATGATGATCATAATGAGCATTCATATAATCAATACAGGTCGCCAGCGTAGTCGTTTTTCCAGAGCCTGTAGGACCTGTAACCAGCACCAGACCTCGAGGACGATCTAGAAGCGCTTTAATTCCTTCTGGAAGTCCAAGCTGCTCAAAACTCATGAGTTCATTCGGAATCTGCCGTAAAACCATGCCAACAACACCTTTTTGCTTGAACGCAGCACAGCGAAAACGGCAGATATCTCCAAAGGCATACCCCCAATCCGTAGAACCAACCTCCTGAAGCTCTTTAATATTGCCTTCTGGAGCGATTTCTTTAAACATTTGAATCGAATCAGAGGGCGTTAAAGCCTCTCCTTTCAAAGATTTCAAGCCGTTTGAAAGACGAAATGTTGGAGGCCGACCAACAGAAATATGAATATCTGAAGCCTTATTATCGACAGCAAAGTGCATCAGCTGTTTTATGGTTAAAGCCATACATAACTCCTTTAATTAATCTTCCGATTTATTGACGCTTTATTGTTCTCTCCGAAAAACTATCTCGAAAAAGAAAGCCTTTCCCTCTTTGCTTAAAATAACATTTTTTCTTACATTGGGCTGCAGGTAAGATCCGCAAAAGGTTTTAAAAAGAATAGTGAAGCCTACCATTTTTCTTTTCAGCTGCAAAAAAGCTTTTTAAAGAGCTGATAAAAGATTCTTTCAGATTTAAGAGATCCCTTCATTTCTCCCTGCAAGGCATTGTCTTAAACCATCAGTCTTGCTATCCTTCTTGCAGTTTTAAAGTATTTTTCGTATTTTACGAGGCTGATAAAATATTCAAAACGATGCTTAAGATGAAAGTGACCAATATCCCATGACAATGTTGCTTCCTCCTTTTGAACTTCATTTTCCACAAAGTCTGGATGAATTGCTTGAATGCACTCAAAAATTTGGCCCAGACAACTTTGATTATCTTGCCGGAGGATCAGATTTACTCTGTAACTACAAATGGAAGCTTAACCCTAAGCCCCATGTTATCAGCCTTCAAAAGCTTGAAACTATCAAGACTATAGAACCTGGACGCATTGGAGCAAATGTTCTTTTACGCGAGATTCAAGAAAGCTCCTGGCTTCAAAAAGAATATCCTATCCTGCCAGAAGTTGCAAAAAAAGTAGCTTCAAAGCTTATCCAGGAACAGGCAACTCTTGGTGGAAATTTAATGCTTGATACTCGTTGTCACTTTTTCAACCAAAGCTATCTCTGGCGAAAAAGTCTTGGTTACTGTTTAAAAGCAGATGGAGAGCTCTGCCATGTTGTTCCCAAAGTAAAACGTGATGGAAAGCTTGTTGAAAATCGAGATGAATGCTTTGCCACCAATAGTTCAGACTTGCTACCCATCTTAATCAGTCTGGGAGCCCGTATTGAACTCTTGAGCCATCAGGGAAAACGAGAAGTTCCCCTTAAGGATTTTTACTCCCATGATGGAATCCGTCGTTTTGACAAGCGCCCCGGCGAACTTCTGGTAGCTCTTCTTCTTCCTGAAAAGTCAAATGGGCTTCAAGCCGGCTATAAGAAACTTCGTCCACGGGAATCCTGGGATTTTCCAGTCCTTGGAGTGGCTGCAGCTTTACGTCAAAACTCTGAAGGTTTGCTTGAAAACTTCTCTCTTTGTATTAACGCAGTTGATACCCACCCTTTAGATTTTTCTGAATTCGGGGCTTCTTATTTAGGACAAAAACTCGGGGAACATGAGATTGAAGCCATTGCCGAAGAGGCTTATAAGAAGTGTCAACCAAAACTTAATGTTCCAATGGAACCAGGCTATCGCAAAAAGATGGTACGTGTTTTTACCAGGCGTCTCCTTCAGGAACTTTGCAACTAGTGTCGTCCAGGTTCTTGAAGCCTCAAAACCTTTGAGGATTGAGTTCGAGGGAACTACCAGCTTCTCGATAAAAAGCTTCCCGATAAAAATCGGGAAGTGAACAATGGGTTTGAGTGAGGTATGGAGTCAGCACAAGAAGTGAATCGTTTGGTTGCTGCCATTAAAAAAGGTCATAAACCTTCCCTTGCCCGTGCTATCACCCATGTGGAAAATGGTTCTTCCCTTGCCCGAGGTCTGCTTGAATCAGCTCATCAGGAAAGAGGAAAAGCGTTTCGCATTGGTATTACAGGTCCTCCTGGCACCGGAAAATCAACACTTGTTTCCCATTTGGCCACAGGTCTTGTAAGCAACTCTCAAGCTGGCAACCTTGGTATTATCGCAGTTGATCCAAGCTCCCCCCTAAGTGGTGGTGCTCTTTTAGGCGATCGTCTTCGCATGGGTTCTCTATCCCAAAAGCATACTATCTTTATTCGCTCAATGGCCGCACGAGGCGCTTTGGGAGGATTGAGCGAAGGCTGCGAAGGAGCATGCGACCTGCTTGAACTTGCTGGCTATTCACAAATTCTTGTTGAAACCGTGGGAGTCGGGCAAAGTGAAATAGACGTGGTCAATACATGCGACACAACTCTGCTTGTCCTCAACCCTGAAAGTGGGGATTCTGTCCAGGCTCTTAAATCCGGACTGATAGAAATGGCCGATCTGATTCTTGTGAATAAAGCAGATCATCCTCGCTCTCAGCTTTTTTGCAAGGAACTCCAAGAAGGGCTCGAACTCCAGGCTCTTAAACACCACAATACCAATAAACCCTTTTGGCATATTCCTGTACTCCAAAGTATCGCAACAAAAGGAGAAGGAATCCCCGAAATCATAAGAGCTGTCTACGATCATCGATCGTTCCTGGAAAAGCATAAGCTTCTGGAAGCTCGCCACTTTAAACGAATCCAGACACGGGTAGAGCGCCTGCTTGAGGGACTCGTAAAACAAAAAATTCGTCTTGATTTGAAATTACGAACAGACCTTGAAGAACTTGCTCAAGCTGTTCAAAGCAAAACCTTAAGCCCCTTTGCAGCAGCCACAAAGCTCTTGGAGCACATCTTTAATGAAAAAGATTCAATGGGACAAAAGTAGAAGAGGGGTGGTGTGCTCAAAGCATTGATCAGCTCTTTGTGCTCACGTTTGAAGGAAGCTTGCTTCGCTCTTTTACAATCTCCTGATACGTCTCCATCAAAACACGGGCAAGCTTATCAGAGTCATGCCGCACCAGATCGTCAGAGCTGACTATATCTGCGCGTACAATCTGGATTTCTTTTGAAAGCTCTTTCAATCGCCCCTCATCACTATCAACAGGGATTGCCCCCTGCTGCTCATACTTTGCAAGGATTTCTTCTGAGACATCTCCCTGATTTAAGACTACAAAATCTAAGAGACCAGGTGTTGCATGTCGAATAAGGGCTTCGACATGATCTGCAGCACTGTAGCCATACGTTTCCCCAGGCTGGGTCATAACATTACAAACATACGCACAGAGCGCTTGAGAATCGCTTAAAGCAGGGAGAATCCCTGTTACCATTAAATTTGGAATAATACTGGTGTAAAGGGATCCTGGCCCTAAAACGATCAAATCAGCCTGCAAAATTGCTTCGATAATC
Source organism: uncultured Planctomycetaceae bacterium (assembly GCA_964548115.1). Classification (GTDB taxonomy): domain Bacteria; phylum Planctomycetota; class UBA8742; order UBA2392; family JABWBM01; genus CAZJPQ01. The sequence goes on along the minus strand of CAZJPQ010000001.1, from coordinate 27,712 downwards.
TTTGGATGGGCAGGATCAGGTTCTGGTTTTAATGTAATACGCTCAATACGTTTTCCAGCCTTACGAGCACCAATAAAGCTTTCTCCCGTCGATTTTGAGCCATCAGGATGATGAGCCACTAAAGCCACCTTCGTCGAAGTCGCTGGCAACACTTGCCCACGGACGTTAAGAATTTGATTTGCCTCTTGAATCGCTGTATGGAAATCACCCGTAACTCGAGCCAAAGCAGCAAGAAAAATATTGCCAAAGCTATGCCCTCTAAGGTCTGATTCTTCAAAACGGTACTGAAAAAGGCTTTCAAGCAAAGGACTCATATCAGAAAGAGCAACCAGACAATTACGGATATCACCTGGAGGCAAAATATCCAAATCTTTTCTCATCCTGCCTGAAGAACCACCATCATCCGCAACGGTGCATACAGCTGTAATCTTATCGCTGTATGCTTTAAGCCCCCGAAGCAAGGTCGAAAGCCCTGTGCCCCCTCCTAAAGCTACAATTGAGGGAGTTCGTTGAAAAATTTTCGAGAAAAACTTCATAGGGGGTCAAACACCTTAAGCTTTGTTTTTCATAACAGCGAGCTTTTCACAAGAGTCAAAAAATTAATGAAGAAAAACGCATCAAGGATCTTATCCCCAACGATAGGCCTGCTCTTCTTCGAAGCTTACATCATGTGGTTTTTTACCAATGACAGCTTCAAAAGTCTTCTGTGCCTGATCAAAAAGTCGATCTGTTTCAAAAAATTTGCGCAAAAGAGAGAGGAGCTGCCACAACTCTTCTTTTTGACCACCAAGATTCACAACCCCCTGCACATGCCCCTTTAACTGTAAAGGCGTCTCCATCAGCACCAAAGCAGAAACCACACAAAACTCACGCGTTAAGGCATCAGGGCCAGGCCGAGAAAGCACCCGCCCATAGCCTTCAAGCTTTGACCAATAGGCAAGATCTGGACTCAAGTTCTGAGCATTGCTGGCAACCCGATCAGCATTTTTACCATAAACCTTTTGCCATAGCTCTTCTCCGCGCTCTAGAAAGTAAGCCTCTACTTGCTCTTTCTCAGAGATCTCCTGGCGAAGACCGTCAAGCCCTTGCTTTTCCATTGCACGTTTTAATGCTTCAAGGGCATTAAGAGCTCTTGGATATCCACAAAAAAGATGGGTTTGAAGAATAATCTCCCGAACCGCTTCCGGATCTTTATGCACTTGAAGAACATAGCTTAAGAAATTTTGCGTCTCTTCAAAATGCCCATCAGCAGTCATAGCTGCACTCATGGCAAGCAAAGCCCGTTCCTGCGATAAAGGCTCAATATTTGTCATCATGAAATCAAGGGTTTCAGGACGAATGCTGCGAGCGTATGCCATAATTTCTCCTCACCATAAACCCCTACTTGGACTTATAAAACAATAAGGTTTCACCTTAAACCGAGCTTATTATAAAGAAAACCTGCATATCCTTGTGATGAATATGCAGGCTCTCGTTTGTTTTATGCAGGTTAGTTCTTTATTTTAAGAATCTCATCTCTTCATTTTGAATCTTACCCGAACCCTATTAAGCTCGCGAAGCTGCAATTTTTCCAGTCTTTTTATTTGCTCGAGGTTCCTTCACAGCAAGTCCCATTTTTTTCCAACTATCAAAACCACCAACGATATTGCAAACATTGGTATACCCAAGCTTACGCAAAGCTCCTTGAGCCATGCCTGAGCGCATACCAGTTTTACAATAGAGAATGATCGGAGTGTTTGGCTCAGGGAATTCGTCAGTAACAACAGAAAGCAACGTATCAAGAGGAACAGACCGCCCACTTGGAATCATCCCTATTTTAAGCTCATCAACAGAACGAACATCAACAAGCTGAGGCTTTGGCTTATGCTCTTTTAAAAACTTTTCTGCCTGCTGGGCATTTACTCGTGGTGGAAGCATACCTTGTTTTGTCATCTCTCTCCCTTTGCAACTTTTGATTCGTATCGATGCTCTTCATTCTCAAATAAACTGCATCAAAAGGATCCATTTAACCGTATGAGGTCGTATCGTTAAAACCAAGCTTTTGAATAAGAAAAGAAAAAGATTATAACTCTTTCTTTACAAACAGCAACTCTTCAAATGAAACTTCAGGCATGACAAATTGAAGTTCCCAGTTCTTCAAAAAACATCTTATCCCCTTCATTATAGCATATATCTGAAGATTTTACGTCTTTTTCTTTGGTTTCTTTAACACCCCTGATTATGGAAAATTCTATTTTCGCAGCTTCTCTTGAGCCTCTTTTAGGAGAAATCAAAAGCTTTCTGGAAAAGAAGAAGTTAGACTTCTCTTCATAAGAACCGTAAACTACAAAGGTTATACATTCGCACTCAGTAAATGGGGGAAAGTCATAATACTACTTTTCCAAAGAGCACTTACACGGATAAAGAGCTCTGTAAATTCAAGGCAAGAAAGGGAGATCAAATGAGCCAAAAGCGGGCAAAGATCGGAATCATTGGAGCTGGAAACGTTGGGGCAAGCTGTGCACTGGTATGTGCTCAAAAGGAACTTGGAGATATCCTTCTCTATGATATCGTAGAGGATATGCCTCAAGGCAAGGGTCTTGACATGTTTGAATCAACCCCGATTGACAGCTTTGATGCTCGAATAGAAGGCACCAACAATCCAGCAGATCTTGCCGGTTGCTCAGTAATTGTTGTAACCTCTGGAATGGCTCGTAAACCCGGTATGAGTCGCGATGATCTCTTACAAAAGAATGCTGCCATCATTGGAGACGTAGCAAAGAATATCCAAAAACATGCTCCTGAAGCAATTGTTGTACTGGTTACCAATCCGCTTGATGTTATGTGCTGGCATTTCTTAAACGTCAGTGGCTTTCCAAAGCAGCGTGTGATTGGACAAGCTGGGATCCTTGATTCTGCGCGCATGGCAAGTTTTGTTGCCATGGAACTTGATGTTTCTGTCAAAGACATCAGCCCTATGGTTTTAGGTGGACACGGCGATACCATGGTTCCACTTCCGCGTTTTACGACAGTCAGCGGGATTCCAGTTACTGAACTTATTTCTCAAGAGCGAATTGAAGCGATTAATGAGCGCACTCGCAAGGGTGGAGCCGAAATTGTAGGCCTTCTCAAGTCTGGCAGTGCTTATTATGCTCCAGGTGCGGCAGCCGCTCAAATGGTTGAAGCAATCGTACGTGATCAAAAGCGTATCCTTCCTTGCTGCAGCTACCTTGAGGGAGAATTTGGGATCCAAGATAATTGGGTCGGTGTTCCCGTTAAACTTGGTGCAAATGGAATCGAAAAGATTATCGAGCTGAAGCTTGAACCCGCTGAGCAAGCTGCTCTAGAAGCTTCAAGTCAACACGTTAAAACGACGATTCAAACTCTTGAAAAGCTTTTAAAACAGTAGCTTTAAAACGCTTACAATAAAGCTGAATGACAATGAATCCGAAAACTAGGTTTTCAGGAAGGGTTGATGTTTTGATACGTTTTCTTTTAACAATCAGATATAAGACCAAAATATTTTATGGAAAACTATCAGATGAAACCTGAAACTCCCTAACTTCCCATGAATTATCGAATCTCTTTATGAAGAACAAATACGATACAATGATGAAACAAGCAGATAAACCATCAACAGCTATAAGTAAGCGAAACGTAAGTCTTTGTTTGCTTCTTCCTTCATTGCTTCTCTTTTTTGCACTCCTCGTAAGCCTTCAATTGGCGTTTCCATATACGTATGGGCTTTTCATCGTCACTCCTTTTACAGCAGGTTTTTCAGGCATGCTTCTCCTTCGGTTTCTTACCTCTATATCCAGGCCAAATGTTTTTCTTTACGCCCTGGTTTGGCTTTTTGGGGCAAGCTTATTTATGCTGATCTTTAAAGTAGAAGGGCTGACGTGCATCGTAATGTCAGCACCGCTTCTTTATCTTTCCCTCTTAGCAGGGGCTCTTTTTGCCATTTTCCTCACTCATAAATATAAAAGGTTTTCCGAAAGACCCCAGAAATTCCTGATCATTGGCCTGCTGCCTTTTTTTGCTGTCGGAGCCCATTCAGCAACCTTTGAACCAACACACCACGCGGTCACAACGAAGATCACCGTAGATGCATCTCCGGATGATATTTGGAAATTTGTTATCTCTTTTCCAGAAATACCTCAAAATCAAAAAGAACCGTGGACCTTTGCCCTTGGCTATCCACACCCCAAACGTTGCGATATTCAAGGAAATGGTATAGGTGCAATGCGTTATTGCATCTTTGACCAAGGCACCTTTGATGAACGTGTCACTATTTGGGAACCAGGGAAGAGGCTGGCCTTTGCTGTTGACAACCAACCCAAACGTATCGATGGAATCTTAAACATTCAAAAAGGGGAATTTCTGCTCACCCCTTTGCCAAATGGCAAGGTGGAGATTACAGGAACAACTTGGTATCAAAGCCTCTGTGAACCGACATGGTACTTTGATTGGTGGTGCGAAGAAATCCTTCACGATATTCATCATCAAGTATTGACACATGTCAAACAATTAGCTGAAAGTAATAAATAAGCATGCTCGTATTGTAATGGAACCTAAGCCAACTCTTTTCTTTTCGATGGTTATGGAAATCAACCTCTAGGGATTAGAGCTATAAACACAGCACTATTTCTTTTTGGGATCAGACTTCTTATCCATAGTCAAAATGCTTAAGAAAGCTGATTGTGGAACCTCGATATTGCCAATCATTTTCATACGCTTCTTGCCCTTTTTTTGCTTCTCAAGGAGTTTACGTTTTCGCGAAATATCACCACCATAACATTTGGCCGTAACATCCTTACTCATGGCCGAAATGTCTTCTCGTGCCACAATCTTACCACCAATAGCAGCCTGCAGAGAAACTCGGAAAAGGTGACGAGGAATTTCCTGCTTCAGTTTCTTTAAAAGCACACGACCACGCTCCGATGCCACATCTCGGTGACAAATCATACTCAAAGCATCAACATCTTCACCGGCAATCATAATTCGCAACTTCACCAGAGGACCAGCTCGATATTCAAGAAACTCATAGTCCATGGTGCCATAGCCGCGAGTCGCTGACTTCATTTTGTCGTGGTAATCAAAAATCACCTCAGAAAGAGGCATCTCAAAGCTGAGAATAACCCGATTTTGCCCAAGGTATTCCTGATTGACAAAAACACCTCGCTTCTCCGTACAAATCTGCATGATCTTGCCGACATACTCCGCGGGGATAATCGTTTGAGTCTTCACAAAAGGCTCTCGAATTTCCTGGAAACGCGTAGGATCAGGCAATTCACCAGCTGATTCAATTAAACGAACTTCTCCGTCGTTCATAACAAGCTCATAATTCACGTTAGGAGCCGTTTGTACCAGCTCAAGCCCCATCTCACGCTCAAGCCTTTCCTGAACAATTTCCATATGAAGCAACCCGAGAAAGCCTGCCCGAAAGCCCTGTCCAAGAGCTTCTGAACTTTCCGGCACAAAACTTAAAGCACTGTCGGAAAGGCGCAAACGCTCAAGCCCCCTGCGCAGCGCATCGTAATCACTACTGCTGCTGGGATAAAGCCCACTATAAACCATGGGTTGCGGCTCTTGATAACCAGGTAAAACACTTATTTCGTTAACCTGTTTTAAGAGTGTTACTGTATCACCAATATTGACATCTTGAACAGACTTAATACCAGCGATCAAATACCCTACTTCACCGGCCTGCAAAGCACTGCGTTTTTCAAGATCAGGGGTTAAAATACCAACCTCTAAAACATCATAGCTCGCTTCAGTCTGAACAAGTCGAATCTTATCTCCAGAGTTTAAAACTCCATCAATCAGACGAATATAAATCACAACTCCGCGATAATCATCATAACGAGCATCAAAAATCAGGGCTCGCAAGGGAGCTTCAAGAATCCCTTCAGGTTCAGGAATTCGTTCAATCACCGCCTGTAAAACGGCTTCACAATTCAGGCCCGTTTTTGCTGAAACCTGAATCACCTCTTCATAGGGGAGACCAAAGACAGTCTCAATTTCCTCCATAACCTCATCGGGTCGAGCGGCTTGAAGGTCAACCTTATTCAGGACCGGGATAATGTTGAGGTCCTGTCCCATAGCAAGATACATATTCGCAACACTCTGAGCTTCAATGCCCTGAGCTGCATCAACGACCAGCACAGCGCCTTCACAAGCAGCCAGCGCCCTTGTCACTTCATAAGTAAAATCAACGTGTCCAGGAGTGTCAATTAAGTTCAAAGCGTATGCTTGCCCCTGATATCCATAATGAAGACGGGCGGCTGCGGCTTTGATTGTAATGCCCCGTTCTCGCTCGAGGTCCATTGAATCAAGCACTTGCTCCTTCATCTTGCGTTTATCAAACCCGCTGGTCATTTCCAAAAGTCGATCGGCAAGGGTTGATTTTCCGTGATCTATATGAGCAATAATTGAAAAGTTACGTATGTATTTCTGGTCCATAAAAACTTTTTCCTTCAAACAAACATAAGCACACTTCTCGTGCGGCGAAGAAGCTGGAGTATAAATCAAGCTATGCCAGAACCATAAGAAAAAGACTTCTTAATTATGAGTGCAAAAATAGAGCTTTTATGGATAAAAATATTTCTCAAAAGTGGGAGCAGAGACCTCACTATAAAGTGACTAAAATTACTCTTTAGCGTAAGGTAGTTTGGAACGGAGCTTCGCAGTGAATAGCGCGACTTTGTGGCTTCTTCGTCCAGAACACTTCGTAGTGGGACTTTGGAGCGGGAGCGGAGTGCTGGGGGCTTTGGAGCACTTCCTGAAGTGGAAAAGCTTTTTACCCCAAAATCGCGCTAAAACGGAGACTTTGGAGCGAGAAGCTCGATCCAGTGAATCGAGCTGGAGTGAAGAAGCTTGTTTGGCTGTGCTATTATTCTTTACCACCTCACTCCCAATGTGACTTTAATCACTTTTTCTGAGGACTTCTCAAAGCTATAAAATCTTAAACTCCCTTCAAGAATGGTTTAGAACTTATCAAGCCTCTGGTCTATGATCGTTCCTAAGTCGGGCAAGAGTTGCTCGACGACAATTTTATGAGCGGTTTTATTCAAACGACCACTTCAAACGCTTTTGCGTTTGATCCACGAACTGCGAATAACCCTGCACTTTTGGGTGCACTGGGACTTTGGAGTGGGAGAAACGGCCCCCAAGCCGTTTCGAAACGGAAAAGCTTCTTTGCCCCCAAGCTCTCTGAAGCAGAGAAACTTCTTGGGTTTCTTCCTTATCTGTGGAGTACTCATTTGAGTGCCCCATCCTCACTTTAAAAGGGCCCATTTTTGGCTTCGCTTTACCGCCTAACCTTTTTCAAGGAGGCCAGCGATGTCTAAAACCCCAAGTGTTATTTACTTTCATCTCGACGAAATCTTTCGAACCACCTTTGCCCAGCTCCTGCGCAGAGAAAATACTTCGGAGTGGGAAGCACGATCCCAAAATCGTGCTAAAACGGAGAAGCACGGAGTCGTCGAAAGCATTCAGTTGCTCCACTCTTATTTGGAAGTGCTTAGCATAGACTTGATTATTTTAGACGAGTACTTTCTTGATAAATGCTATGCTCTTTCCTGCCAGCATCCGACTTTTCCAAAACTTTTAGTCTTCACCTCAAAACGCAGCACCGAAAAACATCAGGAGTTTAAAGAGCGCGGCGCCGATGATCTGATCGTTATGCCAGAAAGCAATGATACGATTATCAAGAAGATCAAAAACTTAACTTCTTCCTGAGGTTAAAAAGTGACTAAAGTCGCTTTTTAGGCAGAGGCTTTTCTTGGCATGAAAACGAGAAATAATTAACGAATTTTGCATCCACCCAAACATTTTTGGTTGCACTCGTAACTCATTTTTTGGAAATAACTTATGGCTCTTAATCGGCGGTTGAGAAACCCTCGACTATGGTTGCAAAATTGGAACAATTTTGCTGCTATTTGATCAGAAGCTTCTCCGTTTCAGCGCGATTTTGTGATCGCGCTTCTCACTCCGAAGGGTTGCAAAATAGGGCTCTAAAAGCCTAACGAACACTTGGAGCTTTTCCGTTTCGAAACGGCTTGGTGGCTTCTTCGTTCCAGAACAGTCCCCCGGACTGTTCTTCCCACTGCGAAGTCCCACTCCAAAGCCTCCCACTTCAAAGGGTTGCATAATTACCCTTAAAAGATCCCAACGAACACCTGGGCTTCTACGAACCTGGCATCAGCACAAGTTCCGGGCAAGCCCTCGGGTCAATCGGGCCCAAGTCTGGCCGGTTTTCAACAAGGGGTTGAACAAGGTTTTTAAAGGTCGTGCGGAAGTCCACAAGCCTCAGCCGCATCATGATATCAGGCAAACCATCAAGCTTCTCAAGGGCAGTTTGAGCAAGGCGTCTGGCGCCATCAAAGTTTCCATTGCTCCAGTGATAAAGACAAACTGCCGCTTGAATCAAGCCCTGGTAAAAACGGCTTTTCTCCCCTCGAGCATGCCTCCACATCTCTTCCAGAACCTCATGGCATTCGAAAAAGTCCTTCTCGTTGAAGTACTGAACACCGTCAACAAAAAGCTTTGGAAGCCCATCAATTGTAGCTTCCCGCTCCTGGTCACTGAATTGAAAGGGATCACTCATATTCCTGCCATCAACCTCAAAGGCTTATTACAAAGCAACTTCAGCGCGCCTGGGAAAGAACATCGTCCGGATGCTCATAGCGTTTCCCCGTAAGGTTCTCAAGGGCAGCTTGAGCAACTTCTTTAAGATCATCTGGAAAGGGCTCTTGCTTCCAAGCCCGAGCAATAGGCTCCAAAGCCCGCTGGTCAGGAAGATTTCCTAAAGCCGTAATAAGGACCTGGGTATAAAGATAACGGCTGTCATCATTATCAAAACTTAAATTCGAAAGGTCCTGATCTAAAATCTCAAAGGCTTCAGAATCGCCAATTTCTCCCAAAGCCCAAACCAGATGACGACGAGTCTGCCAGTTTCCTGAATGTGTTGGGAGAAAGCTCCCTCGACTGTCATAGAACACCTTCGTAATAGAAGAGATAGCTGGACTCCCAATCAAAACAAGCGTCTGGGCCGCTCGTCTTGAAAAGACACTGGCCTGGTTTCCTAAACGCAAATGACAAGCATCAACCAAAGGAGCGTGAGCTTCTTCAGGGGCATAGCGGCTTAAAAGAGTTTGAGCTAATGAGACAAATTCAGCTTTTCCCATAGCCAGACGTTTAATCATCTGGGCAACCAGAAATTCACGTCCAGGCTTTTGAAAAGTTGAAAGCTCTATGGCCGCTCTTTCCCAGGCCTCAGGGAAAAAGGTTTCAAAATCATGGGCGATTTGAAGGAACAATCCCTGCTGGCTGAGCCATCGAATATCCTGTTTGCCCTCTGGCTTCTCAAGCTCCTTATAAATATAACGAGGAACGAGACGACCACTGTGATAGGTATTGCCTTGAGCCGCTGAAGCTGCAATCCTCTCCCTATCTCGAGCCATAAGATTCTCAATAGTATCGCGAGCAGAAGCTTGAAGCTCCGGATGTTCTGAAGACAAATCAACAAGAGCGCTACCAAGCACAAAACAACGCAAGTTTAAGAACTCTTCGTATTTTTCAGAATCATAGCCTGCCTCCTCTAGAACCAAGCTTTCTGTGATATTAATGCCGCTCAAAAAGGGCTTCTCATCCTTCAGTTCAATGCTCGACTCTTCCTCAAGGATACTCTCCCCTTCTTCATTTTTCGTTGTAGAGCAGCCCACCAACAAACATAAAGTAAGGATAGATACTTTTTTCATGATAAGCCTCTTAGAGTTCACTCAAAATGCCATAAGGGGTAGTATGTTTGAAGCTACCATTCTAATGACCTTAAAGATTAATGACGAAGAAAAACCTATCTTCCCTTTGTAATGCTTCGATCTTTCAAAGTCGCACGCAAAGATTCACCTTCTTAATTCAGGAATTCAACCTGCCGCAATCATAAATAAAAAAACGGCTATTGGTGCCATGGGAGCCAATCCCTATCTTGATATTACGTAAGCACAAAGGACAGCGCCCCTGGTAAGCTTGGGCCGATTGATTTCGATAGATTCGCAGATAAAGGTCATTAGCACAAGCCAAACGCAGCCCAATAAAAGGACGCTTTTCAGCATTTGCTTTCGACGAAGATTCATCTTCCGGCCGAAAAGCATCGCCAATCTTAACATCAATGATGCCCATATGATTCACCTTGTTGAGAGCTTTAAAAGAAAGGCGTTACCTCTTCATTCAATACTCATAAACTCTCAAATCAAGTATAGCGATTTTTTCATCGGATAGAACAACAAGGAGGAAGAGAGCAATAAAAAACTTCTTTTTATTGAAGCCAGAAGAATAGCCAAACGCAACGACCTTTTGTCAAAGCAACAAGAAGCCCAGACAAAAACCAACACTTTGAAACGCTCTAAATTTCATTAAAAAGAGAAATTGAGAAGTCAGAAGAGTAAGCTCAAAAAATCTTTATCTCTCACCTAAGATTTCTTCTTAGAGAGAGGTTGGCGCCCTTTGCAGCTTGAGCCTCCAATTTGTTTGACTTTTCTCTCATCACTCACGGTAAGCTTAAGACGACCTTTTCTCCGGCGTCGAGCAAGAACCTTACGCCCATCAGCAGAGCTCATACGAGAACGGAAACCGTGGGTACGATTACGCTTAAGATTTGATTTCCGAATTCTTCTTTTCATAGCAAAATCCTTAAAACACTTTTATTCTTATCGCTGAGGCGTCTTATAACTTCCATTCTCCTGATAGTCTCTCTGGAGAAAACGAGCTTCCTATCCTATGCTCTTGAAACATAAATTTCAAAACCTAAAGACACTTTTTTATGAAAAAACCCGTATACTCATATTGATGAAGGAAGTTCGTCTTATTCATCAAGATCATCTTCGTCTTCTGTTTCATCTTCGTCTTCATCAAGATCATCATAATCTTCATCCCAACCCATCCAATCATCTTCATCATCAAGATCTTCTTCGATTTCATCTTCATCAAGATCATCTTCATCGATACTTTCCACAGCATCATGAAGAGAAGAAGCATCTGAAGCTTCCTGATCACTTTCTGGCCCAAGCCCTAATGCTTCTTCAGCACGGGCAGCGTCAAGCTCTGACTCATAATCAATATCAGGAACAGCATCACGACGACGACGGTTAGAATTTCCAGACCCAACGGTACGCTCAAGCTTTGGTGGAGTTGTAGAAGCTTGAGACGGCTTGCCCGTTTTCTTCTTTACAGGAGTCTTCTCTTCTCCTCTCTTCTTTGTGCTGGCCTTCTTTTGCACTTTTTTCTTTGCAGGAGCCTTCTCTTTCATTTTTTGAGAAGAAGCTGTCTTCTTGACTGAGGCTTTTTTCTTTTGAGAACCAGCCTTTTTCTTTATGCTTTTCTTCTGAGCCTTTGCTCTTGCTTTTTTCTTTGCCATAGCCCTGCCCTTAAAGTATTTCTAATAAATAGGGTTCCTAAATGGACACTTTATCTGGTTAGAAGTAAGACTTCCCCTTCTTGCAGCCAATACATGTAAAATTGATTCCCGTCAAGAAAAATATCCGGTATATTACCTAAAAGGAATTATCCCCCAGGAACACACGGTAAGAGAAGAAGAATAAATACAATATTTTCAAAATTTAAGAGAATAGAATCATGGCAAAAAGAAAGGATTTTAAACGTTCTATGGGAGATCCTTCAAAGAATGATGCTTCTGCTTTGCTCAAAAAATCACGTCAACGCCTTAAGCGTATTACGAAGCTTCTAGCAGAGCATCTTGGGAAACCTGTCTGGGAAGAGGAAAAAGATGGACTTGAAATTCTTATCCTGACTATCCTGAGCCAGAATACAGCCGATCCCAATGCATTAAAAGCCTACCGCAACCTTTGTCAACGCTACCCGAATCAGAATAAAAAAGTCGAACGGGACCCTTCCAAGCTCCCCTACCTTAAAGATGGCTCCATTGATGGAGTTGCCATTCGCTTAAGCCATGCAGCAGAAGCTTTTTATGCTCCAGACTGGAAAAGCATACTTGCAGAAGATCCCGAAACGCTGAAGAACGTAATTCGCGTGGCAGGTCTGCCAAACAGTAAGGGGCCGGCAATTCAAAATATCCTAGCCTGGCTCAAACAAGAAACAGGCTCTTTCCAACTTGAAAAAGCGTTCAAGGGTCAAGAAAATCAGGAAATCATAACAACTCTTTCAAGCATTCGAGGAATTGGTGTAAAGACCGTTACCGTCACATTGCTTGAAGCATGGGGAGCAGATCTCTGCCCCGTTGATACCCACGTAAACAGAATTGTCCAAAGACTTGGTATTGTTCAAGGCTCTAAGGATCCCAAAAAAACCTACAGCCTTCTTCAACCGCTTATCCCTCAGGGCAAAGGCTTTGAACTTCACCATAACCTCTTAACCTTTGGGCGTACAATCTGTACGGCCAAAAGCCCTCAGTGTCAGAGTTGCTTTCTTTTTAAGCTCTGTCCCTGGGAAGAGAAAGTGGAGAAATAAGAGGATCTCCCCTCTGATATTCTGAAAAGCAATGCTCTAGTTAAAAAATAAGGGTCCCTGTCAAAACAGAGACCCCCATCTGATTTTTTTGTAGAAGCACTTTAAAAAGCGCTCGTAACCCCTTACTCCATTTCCTCTGAAAGCGGGCGAACCTTTTGGGCTTGTAATCCCTTATCGGATTCCTTTACTTCAAATTCGACTTCCTGGCCTTCCAAAAGAGTGCGGTACCCATCTGTTTCAATGTGTGAGTAGTGGACAAAAACGTCGTTCCCCTCATCACTTGTAAGAAAACCATAACCTTTTTTTGCATCAAACCACTTAACTTTACCTATCATTGTGACAACTTTCAAACTAAGAAGACTTTAAGAAGTGTGGATAGCCCCAATAGCAACCCCGCACCCCTTACGATAATGGACAAAATACACTAAACAATATGATGATGGCAGCAAAAACATTCTGCAAGCTTTTTTTTGAGTTTAGAATAATATTTTTGAAATCTTTAAATATCACTTTGAGCAGGTAAATTGAGAAATTTGCCTCTTTGGCAAAAAGAAAAGTTGATACAAAAGATCAATTCTTCAGAATTTTAAAGCTTTTTCTGGCTCCCATAATGAACTCCCAAACAGGGCGTTGATTGCGAGAGTCCTCAAAAAAGGCCTTATTACGGTCTTTTCTTGAATCCGTAGCCAGGATTTGGTCATTCTCAAACCACTGATTAATGAAATTACCATAAAAGCTTAAGAGTGATGGATCTTTTTCCATCTCTTCAATACTGTTCTTCTGAGTCTTTAAATTTTGAATAATATAGGAATCGTGTATCATCTGGTGATAGACACCAAGAGAGCGAGCGCTTGTATCCTGAGCATTCAATGAACGTTCAAGAGCATCTGCGGCAAAACTACTGCAGACAAGCTCTGTTTGGATTACTTCTTGTCGTAATGGATTATAAAGGTTTGTTTCCTGGCCTACGCGCAGCCAACCATCACCAAAGAGAGGAGCAAGATACTTATAACCCGCAAGAGTTTTCTTTGTGAATTGAGTTTTCTCTGCTTCAACCTCTGTAAAGAAAAGCTTTAAAAGAGAATGACTTTGTATCGTTTGGACCACATCCGCTAGAATTACTTCTGGATCTTCTTCCAGGTAAGGCGGAGCAATAAAACAAACATCAAGACATAAGTTATTCTTATGGCCAAAGAGCCAGGCAGCACATGGGTAAGAACACCCCAACTCGCCAATAAAGCTGGCATAAAGCGCTTGCTTCTCTTCTAATCCAAAATGCTGGGCTAATTTCTCAGGTGCAAACGAAAACTTTTTGCTCATACGGTATACAGAGCGCGACGGCGCGTCGCTCTCTCCTGGATCCGCAATCAACCCAGAAGAACTTCCATCACCAAGAACAAGAGCATTTGATCTGAGTGAAGAATCATCAGAAAGCTTTGAGACTACAGCACTCTTCGCTGAATCATAGTGAAAAGATTGGATTTTCGTATCCTCAAGCCACTCTGCTCCAGCCTGGCTTGCTTTTTGTCCAAGCCACTCTAAAAGGTCTTGAGTTGAAACCACAAGGACCTCTTCACTTCCTTCTTGAACTCCATTCAGACGATGTGTAATACATGTTCCAGTACCTTTACTGAGCATAAAGGTGCGCTTTTCAACAACTTTGCCATAGCCTTGAAAAACCTCGAGAAAATCAGAAAAACACTCACCCAAAACGCTTGGGTTAAGAAGAGTATAAAAAGGCAGAGACTTCTGTTCTTCAGCTATAACTTTTGTCACAAAACCTTTTCGAGCAGTATAATAAGCCGTAGCCAAAGCACCTGGGTTTGAGCCGTTAATAAGAATGCGCTGTTTTCTTGCCATGGAGTGCTCCAAATATCTACTTCTTGATTGTGTTCAAAGTCATTTTGCTTTGCTTCAGAAAGTGATCTTAAAAAGAGCTTTTTACGATACTATTTCTACTCTTTCTTGACTAGAACTTATCGTTCCAAATCACGAATTTACGAAGCGTCGGCTTTTCCTGTTGAGCCAAAACCACCCGCTCCTCTTGAAGTTTCAGAGAGACTCACTGCCTGCTCTAACTCTACCTGCACAATCGGACAGACAACAAATTGAGCAATTCTGTCACCATGTTCTATCGTAAAGGCTTCTTTGCCCCAATTTCCAAGGATAATCTTCACTTCACCTCGATAGTCCGCATCAATTGTGCCTGGGCTATTGACCACTACAATCTGATGCTTAAGGGCTAAGCCACTTCTCGGGCGTACCTGCCCCTCATAGCCTTGGGGAATTTCAAAAGCCAATCCAGTAGGAACCAGCACAACCTGCTGTGGTTCAAGAGTTATACTTTCCTGAAGACAAGCATGGAGATCCATACCAGAAGCCCCACTTGATTGGTAACAAGGAGCCTGGGCATTTTCATTCAGACATGTAAAACGAAGTTTCATCGACATAGGAATCTCCTCTTTAGGCTTCAGAAAGTCATAACAAGCACTTCAAACCCTCTGAAAAAGGGCTGAAAATCATCTTAAAAAACCATTAGAAAAAAATAGGAAGCTGGAGCTTAAAATCAAGCTCTATCATGAATTCATAGAAGCTTTTCCAGTAGAAAGAATTTCTGCACTATCCTCAGCCAGTACAGAGAGAAGCACTTCTTGATCACATTCCTTAAGCCCCTGTGGACCATGGTCACTTATAACACGATAACGTAAAAGGGTATAAACAGCCTGAAACCAATGTCGAAAGCGGATCTTTTTACCTTCAGAGATACTTCGTGGCGTATACCGGATAGGAACGGTATAAACAGCAACCTTACGACGTGCAAGCTTTGCTCTGATCTCAGGGCAAAATTCAAAGCCTTTACAACGCAGGGGAATACTGTGGAGGAGCTCTCGTTTGAAAGCTTTATAACAAACGGCTTCGTCGGCCACGGGATAGCCTGGGAAAAGCACATTACTCAAAAGTGTCAAAGTCTTCCCCCCCCACCAAAAAGGACTCCTCCAGGCAGGACGCACCGTCCTGAAAATTCGTTTTCCAAAAACAGCGAAGGCCTTTCCCTGACGAAGAGGAGCAATGACTCGAAGAATATCCCGAGGGTTATATTCAAGGTCTGCATCTTGAACAATAATAAAATTCCCCCGAGCCACAGCAAAACCTAAACGCAAGGCATAGCCCTTGCCTGCATTCGCCTGAGAACGAAGATAACGTAACTGATTATGCTTCATAAAAGGTAAGACACGCTCTCGAGTCTGGTCATGACTTCCATCATCAACAACAATTACCTCAAAATCACAGGGAAAATTGATGGCAAAAAGTTTTGCAAGCAGCTGCCCAATCATCGCTTCTTCGTTAAAAGCAGGAATAATGATTGAAAGCTCAGGTTGAGCCTTAGAGGTATGAAAAGAAGTATGATCCATACTGAAAACTTCATGCTATCACAATGAAAGAGAACAACACGTTACGTCTACCTACTCTTGACTCTCTTCCTGGGGCTTTGGAATTGTTTGAGGACGCCACTCAAAAGGGGTTCGCATCGTACGGGGATGATCGTGGTAAGTATGACAACTGATACAACGGGTACTCGCTTGATCTTCATTATGACAGCTTTGGCATGATTCAAGCCCTGGAATATGGGCGTGGGAAAGATCTTGTGCATCAATAACGTCTTCATGACAAGCCTGGCATGACCCCTCTACCCAACGATGGGGCAGATGGGAGAAATGAGCTTTCGGCAAAAGCCCCTGATGGGCAAGAGAAACACGAGCACTGCCAGCTTGAATATCATGGCAATAAAGACAGGCATCAACTTTTTCTTCAAGACTCTTGAGCTCTTTATCGTGAAGATTAAAAAGAAAAGAACGACGAGCTTTCTCTTGAGCCTTGCGCTCATCTCCCTCCAGCTCTGGGTCCAAGTGCAAATCTTCAGCTTGAAGCAGCTCTTCAAGAAAATCCTGGACAGCTTGCACTTCCTGATCCTGGAGCTTAGTCCCTCGAGAAATTTTATTCAGATTCCCTTTACCAAGAACCTGGATCGGTTTTAATTTCTCCAATTGCTTTTGGGCTGCTTCAAAGCGATGAAGATCACGATGGGGAATTTCAAGCTGATGACATCCCTGACAGTGGAGCTCAAAGCGGGGAACTTCCATCAGTCCAGCTTCATTAAGAGAATGACAAGAGTTGCAGAATAGAGGACCATCGGGAAGTTTTGCATCCATATGAACCTGATGGGAAAAACGTAATCCCGTTGAACGATTCGGATTCTTAACAATTGAAAACTCAGGATGCTGATTCAGGAAGTCATGTTCCTCGTGCTCATGGCAACCTGTGCAAAAACGATTTTCCACATTTAAAAGATCAAACTGCCGCCCTCGATGCTCTTTATGGCATTGAATACATGAAGCCGTATCATTTTCTGCTAAAACCCCAGCGCTTTCACCCGTTGATTTATGGTGCAAACCAACAGCATGACAGTTCAAACAAGCCATCTGATTTACTTTTTTAAAAGGGACATGACAAGCTGAGCAGCGATCTTCCAGCTCAGCATGGCTATAACTCAGATGATTTGTTTGAAATACTTTTTCCTCTGAACCGAAAATATAGGCAACAAGCGCCACAGTAGTAATGATGAAGGAAAGAAGAGAGAAGAGTAAAAGCTTCTTTCTTCGTTTAGGACGGTATTTCCAGAGATCGACCTTCTTTCGGTAAATTGTACTCGTTTTTTCAAAAGCCATCCGCTTTTTGGTTGGCGGCGATGGTTTTTCGCTTGGTTTTTCTTCTTGCTTGATCTGCTCTCGGTCTGATTGAGAAAGGCTGTCTGGAAGCTTTACAAACGCTCTTGTCTGGCCCTTCTTCGAAGGCTTTGAAGACTCATCAGGCTGCTGAGGAGTCGATGCTTTTTTATTTTTAGAATGATCCGCATCCATAGATTGAAAACTTTTTATAACCGAAGAGCGTTTGAACAATGAAAATGTTTAAAGTGGATATCCATAATAAAGCATTTGAATAACATGCAGAACAACAAAAATACAAAGGCAGATAGAAAGCGGAACATGGATCAGCAACCACCCCTCAAGCAAGCGTTCCCCAGCTCTTTGAAATTCAAGGTCTTCTTTTTCCAAAACAAGCTTCTGGAAATCAAGAACAGCGGCTTCTTCATCCTCTGGCAGGAGTGTTCGAAGATGTTCAAAAAGCATCATAAGATATGACTTACGTTGAAAACGCCGTAAAAAGTATTGTATGCTGCCCGAAGATTGCATTAAAAGAGGTAAAACCTGTTTGTCATAAATAAGCTTGATATTTCCAGATTTTCCCTCCATGACTTCCTTTGCTTTCTTCTGTAAACGCTCTATTTTATAAGGTATCTCTTGCCCCAAGACCTCGTATGAAACAGCACCTGTAAGCATTGGTGGAACTAATGTCTGAATGATGCTTCCAGCAACGCCGGTAATGACAACCCCACAATAACTCAAGATAAGGACCCAACTCAAAAGTGTTGAAACCATAAAGGCACTGTGCAGAAGCGCTAAAATAAATGACAGAATTCCAAGCCAGACGTGAGCCTGAAGCCAAACTTCTGTTGGGCCCAGGCTCCAAGCTTTTAATCGTTTGCGAATCACAAGGAAAAGGGATAGTCCTAAAAAGAGCAGAGCTGAACAACCAAAAACATAACCAAGAAAGGTGCCTCCTCGATTTTCAGCATAACTCTCTCGTAAGAAATAAAAGAAAAAAGAACACGACGTTACAAGCAGCGTAAAAGCTAGCCAAAAAAAGTTCAAAGGACTGACATAGCGGGAAATGCTCACGTTAAAAAGTCCTTGATAGGTTTGCAAAAAACGTTTCAGGATTGACTCTGTGCGCAGCACCATGGGGACAGTTATACACACACGAAGCATACGAAAGGCCTGAACAGAGGTCACATTTAGTCGCCTTTTTCGCCGTACTTTCCCCTTCATCCTCTTCTACCATGATAATTGTTCCGTAAGGACAACGCTTTGCACAACTATCACAGCCAATACAGGAGCTGGTAATTTCAATTTGTCCAGATTCTGCTCGAACAATGGCGCCAGTAGGACACCCGACCATACAAACAGGGTCGGTACATTGTCTGCAGGAAGTGGGTAAGAGATAGTTCAAAAAGACCGGCCCAGAACGAATCAAGCGAGTCTGGCCTTCATGAATTGAAGAACATGCAGACGTACAATCATCACAGCGAGTGCATTTATTAAGATCAATCAAAAGAAGAGATTCGGCGTTCAAAATTCCTGAATCCACAGCAAATTGCAACATCATAGAATCGTGGATATGGTCAGAAAAGGAGCGAGTTTCATTGAGCCTGCGATCAGCTTCAGCGTGAATATCGACTTTTAATTGCGGAACTTGCCCCAAAAGCTTTTGAAAATGAGGGCGCTTGATTTCGACCAACTCAACGTGATCAAAAGCGGTGACACTTGCCGTACGAGGAACATCTTTAACAAGCGCAATTTCTCCGAAGTAGCTGCCCTTTGAAAGGTATGCAATATTCAGTTGGCCTCCACCAGGAGTTTCTCGGGAGACACGCACGAAACCGGCTCGAATAAGATAAAAGGAATCCCCAATCGACCCCTCTTCAAAAATAAGCTCGCCTGGTTCAAAAGAAAGAAAATGAACCTCTTCAATGAGTTTTTCAAGAATATCATCAGGAACATTTTCAAAGAGCTCAACATTCCTCAAATGAGTTGCTAATGCACGTTCTCTATAACGCTGATCAATAGTTGCTTTAAACGTTTTATTGCGTTTCATCACAAAGCTCAGAACCCTGCCCGTAACCTGCAGAAGAACACTTGGTTTGCGAGCCGTTACAGTTGCAGAACGAGGGTATTTTGAAAGCGCAGACATTTCCCCAAAAAGCTCATTGGCACCTAACTTAATCGTCGGGCGATCAGAACGAATAGGGATTGGCATGTCAATGGTTTCTATGTGGTCTGGCTTTGCTTTAAGAATACGAGTGTTTTGGCCACCAACATAGAGATTATCGAGGTCTTGAGACCCCTTTCCAGACTCAGAACGTTTTGAAAAAAGGCTTGCAATAAAAGAAGGTTTCTTTTTCTTTGGAGCTTTCCCTGAACTTTCTGAAGAGGTTGCAGGAGCTTTTAAGGTAATCTCGACTTCCCCTTCAACAATAAAAAAGGCGGTATCGCCATAGGCTCCTTGTTTGCAGACAATATCTCCGTTGCCGGCTTTACATACATGAATATCAGGCAAAAGATTTTCTAAAGCCCGTTCCTGAATGCCTTCAAAGAGGGGGGAAGATTGAATTTCCTTAAGTTTTGCTGGAACAACTTCCATCTTTATTCAGAGCCACTGTTTTCTATATTTTGAGCCTTGTAAATAAAAAAGACACCCACAACTTCAATTCATAGAAGCTTCTTTGAACTGCATGTTTGTGTGTTGAAAAAGGAGTAAGCTACTCCACGGAATTCCGCTACATCTACTGTTCAATTTTCTTATCGATGCTGGCATCATCCCAAGTTGATATTGTATCAACAAGTGTGTCTACAAGCAAAAGATCGTCTTTTGAAAAGGACTCCTGCTCCTGAAGAGCTTTTAACTTCTCGTTCTCAAACCAAGGAGAAACTTCCAGAAGATTACTTTGAATACTTTCAGAAAGCTTCGTTTTGAAATCCTTACCTTCTTCCGTACCCAGGTTTATATGACGTTCCAGTAAGCGTTTTAAAAGCAGCAAACGACCAATAGCAAAAGCACGCTTTTCATGAAGAGGCTGACCTGTCTCCCAGTGTTTCATATCCTTACGTCGTTTTCTGAGATCAAAATTAAAATCCATGGGATGGCCAGCAGCAAAGAGTTTTGTATCCACCGCTGTATGGCAGACAAGACAGTTTTGTGCTTGAACCTTGAGATCCCAAACATCGAGCTGACCTGCTTCATTGGCTTGAGCTCGCATGCCCTCTTTATGATGAAACTCAAGGTATTTTTCTCCAGCTCCATGACAAGATTCACAGGAAACCCCATCATCAGCAAGAAAGTCCTCGTGAAAACGTGCACTTTCAAAACGTTTGCCTGTCGAATGACAGCTCAAACATGTCTCCGACTCCGAAGGCTCCTCTATTTCAAGCTTTTCCCCAATCGAGTAGGCCAAATCTTCGTACAACTCATTAAAGGCCTGCCCATGCTTATCAGAACGAAACCACTTTATCTGATCTCCATTTTTTTCAGCACTATGACAAGAAGCTCCTGCACACCCCTTAAGGCCAAGGAACTGATGATCACCTGAAACTTCCTGGCTCACCAACCTATTTTGAATTTTGGATTGAGAGTTTGCCTCCGCCAGAGACCCCAGAGAAAAACCCACAATGCAAAATGCAGCAAGAAATAGAAGAGCCAGGCTCTTTGATTGTTTCAACATACCCATAGAAATACTCCAGAAGAAAAGCTTTTATTCTTTTTCAGGGGTCTGCACTCTCCCATGGGGCAGAGGGCTATCTTGAACCTTTAATAGCTTACCTTCTGCATCATGAGTTAAAAAGTATAAATCCTGACCATTCAAAGGTCGAGATCCAAGTCGAGCGGCTGTTTGAATTTGGTTTCCAAATTCATCAATCGCTCGATCTCGCCATGCTCCTCGACTGATAAAATACGACTCTTCATCGCTCCAGTGGGCAATCAGTCGAGGCGTAAGATAAGGAGCAAAGCCTCTGAAACCAGGGGTTTCTTCAGGTCCAATTAAACGCAAAACCTGCATGCCGTTCTTACCGTTTGCAAGATAGGCATAGGTTGAAGCATAAATAGTACCAAGGGAAATATCGTAAAGATCATTAAGAAGACCACCAGCATTATACCTGCTCCAGATTTCTGGCTTACGGGGAGAAAGAAGGTCGATGATTGTAAGTCCATGCTTGCCATTGGCAACCAACCCCCACGTCCTGTAAACCGTCAAACCACGAGCATCATCAAGAGGAACGAACGAGCCTGGAACGATCTGAGGATTTTCTGGAATACTCAAATCAAGGGTTCTCAAGCCTTCTTGATCAAGAACAAAGGCATAGCGAAACTGAACCTCTGCGGTCTTAACATTTTTAAACCCTTGAGATTTTCCTAATAGGCTTAAAAGCTTCGGTTGAAGAGGCTTGCTCAAATCAACAACGGCTAAGCCCTGCGAACAGCTTATCAATACATGAGTTCCATTAAACGCTATATGTCTTGCACCTGAAAGCTTCCCTCCAGGATTAAAAGTAAGGGAGCGCTCCAGAAAATTATTCGTGGGATTACCATCAAAAAGCTTTGTAATATCCGTAATAATCAAGCCTTCCTGATGATCAGCAATAAAAGCGTAACGAAAAATGGGATGGACAGGGGTTTCCTGATTTTCCGGCAGCTGCTTACGGGTTGGATCCATGGGCAAGGTTGTAGGCAAAGCTACAAAACGACAATCCTGCGAAGGAATACTTGTTTTCTCGCCTAAAGGTGAAAACTGCAATGCTCTTATCTTATTGGCCTTTGACTTATTGGCAATCTGGGCAATGTCAAGCACATGCATCCCCTCTTGCCCCGCTGCAACAAAAAGCCATTCTCCAAGCTTCTGAGCGAAATAGGACTCTTCAAAGGAATAGCTCGCATGGGTCTCAAGCTCTCGAAAGTGCGAAGAAAAATGCTCGTAAGCTTGAGGATAAACGATCCTGTCAAGGTTTGACCCAATGACAGGCTGTCTCTTTCCTAGTGGAGAACGGGCAACTTCAACAGCATTGATGCCACCAGGCCCAGCACTCCAGGCATAAGTCCCAATAAAACGAGCTGCATTTGTACCCATACCTGTTAAATGAGCAAGCCAGGCATTATTATCTTCCTCCACACTGATATGGCACTGTGTACAACGCAGTGTTTCGCTCCCCCCTCTTACAGTATGAGGAGCATTAACCGTAATAGCTGCTCCAGCATGCCCGCTGGCGCTGATAGTTTCCTGCTGGTGGATCACAAGCTCACGATTACGGTTCTCAAGGCTTACAATAACTGCGGATGCTGAACGCATGGGAGAATACTTTTGACCTTTTGTCGTAGAACTCCGACCAATTGTAAAACTATCCGTACGAATGACTTGAGGAAGGTATGCCGCATAACCAAATGTATCCTCTCCGTTATGGTGCTTATCCTTGACTTTTTTATTAGTCTGAAGAGGAAGGTGACAGCCATAACACGAAGTATTCCAAGAAGAATGACAGGTATAGCACTCAATCTTATCCGATGAGTGAGCAATAGCAGAACTCTCTGCATCCCCCCAGGAAATGCCATCACTTTGAATGGTGTGGGCATAGGCTGATTCAGAGTTAAAGTTTTTTCCATCTTGAAGAGCATCTGCAATTTGTGGTACCCACCATGTTTTCGAAGGGTCAAAGCGAGAACGTAATTGAATTCTTCGGCCTTTTCGGGAAAGTCTTCCAGCCTCTTTCAGATCAATTGGCTTCGGATTTCCAGAAGTTAAAAGCTTACCCGTCGTTTTTTCCTTTTCCACCAGACTCTGTTCAACAGTCCCATGGCAATCTTCACATTGAATCGTAATAGCATCGGTTAATTGAAAATGCAGTGCCCCTGAGCCATGAACATCAACCTCTGTATGACAATCAATACAATGCATGCCTTTTTCAAGATGGATGTCCTGAAGATGAACAGCATCCTTGTAATTCTCTGCGCTATCATAACCAATGGCTTCTCCTTCAGCATTAAGAAGACGTCCACGAAGATCCCGACGAAAAACTTTTATGAAGTTCCAGCCATGACCGTTTTGCCCTTGAAACTGAGCCTTATCAAGTGAAGGATTGTGCTTCCAAAGATCCGAGATATTTTTGCCCTCTTGATCCATATCATGCTTGAGAAGGTATTCGAGTTCCGTTTCCTGATCCCACCAGATATAACCTTGAAAAGTGGTGAGATCTCCATTGCCTTGATGGTGGTGACACGTGATACATTGGCTTGATGGAATTTTGTTCGTAAAAACATGCTTGAGAGGGTGTCCAGATTCTTCTTTAGAAATACTCTGGTCTTTTCCATGGTAGCGACCGGAATTTCCGAACTCTGCAAAGTGGTCACTTGATTGAGCATTGGAATCATTGGCATAAACCATGTGACAAGCGGTACAACCAGAGCTTCTATAATCCCCAGCCGAAGTATTTGTGCCAAGCATCCAAAGAGTGGGGTCGTTCAAACGGGTTTTAAGATAATTCAGAACCACTGCAGAGATCTTACCGTCAGTTCCTCGAGCACGATTATCACTATTTTCCTGGTTGCCTTGATCAAAAATTCTGAAATGATCAGGGCTTGGGACAGACTGCCAGCGCGGGGCAGGAATAAGAAAGTCAAGACTTCCCTTGGCATATTCTTCATCACTTGGCTTATGCAAGGGACTTAAGACAGCTGGCTCTCCTGAATTGGTGAAAGCTTCGCCAACAATCCCTTTTTTCCTCGAGACAACACCATTGTTATAAAGAGCTGCCGCTGGTACAAGAGCTGATGTTGCCATCATCGAGCGCTTTACTCTTTGTGTAATCTGAGCATGGCAATTTGAGGTTCCACAGGTTTCATCAGCAACTCTTAAATCACCCGGATTCATGAAACGTATGAATTCAGGACTTTCATGATTTAAAGCAGCATAGCTATTACGAGGGTTCTTCGAAGTTGAAAAAAGCTGCTTGTTTTTAGGCTGAACATGAGCTTTTGCAATCTCTGTTGCCGTTCCATCACCACCATGACAATCAACACAGGTGAGTTCAGCAATCTCTGGATGAGGGATCTCAATACCCTGGTGACAAGTGATACAACCAGAAGAATCAGCCCCTGGAGAAAAATGTATAGCCGTTGGCGAAGAAACATCGCTTGAGCGTATTGTTTCAATCAAAAGTGCCAGGTTTTCCTCATGAACTTTAGGACCAGCGCGATCTTTATAAGCCGTACAAGCAACAACCCCACAGCCTATGATGACAAGACTGAGGCAAAGAGGAAGAATATGACTTTGAAGTTGTCCCATACAGTTTTTTTGCAAAGGGTTTCAAAAACGAATGGCTTAAGCTTGAAACTGTACACCTTACACTATTGTAATTTTACAGTACGAAGCCATAAGAACAAAGGCTGAAATACTCTCCTCTTTCTTCTTCTTACTTACTGGTAGAAAACAAAAAAGGCAGCCCTTGATAAAATCAAAGACTGCCTTTTAAGAAGTACTCTTAGATCTTACCTACAAAGAAGAACTTCCTTCTTCCTTTCTTCTCAAGACCCGAGGAGCAGCCAGGAGGACCAGAAGCCCAAGTATCCAAAGCAGGCTTGTCTGGCTGCTTGGCTGACTCAATGAACAGCTGCTGGAATCAGCTTCTTGTCGTGCTGGATCAACAGAGACTGAAACCACATCTGGCAAACCAATATCATCACCGTCATCAATGAATAAACAGAACTCGTAAATTCCAGGAACCAGTGGAATAAAGGTTGGGTTTGATGGAATCGTAAGATCAAGGGTGATTGGGGCCCCTGACTTTTGAACCCAGGTATAGATTAATCCACTGTCAGCATTATTTTGATCCGTTCCAGTACCAAAAAGTGAGATGGACTGCTGTGCTCGACTCTGAAGATCATCACCAGCATTAGCCCTTGGTACAGCATTACCAGTTGGATTGTTCACGGGATCAAAGGTATCAACCCCAAGTTCAATCGTGCTTCTTGATTCGATTCCGTTTGAATCCGTTACCTTCAACTGGAATTTATAGACACGGCTTAAGACTGGAATAAAGGACATGGTATCGGTATCCGCATTAATAATACCAACCGTTGGTCCCCCATCATCCGTAAGCTGGGTCCATTCATAACTCAAGGTCGCACTTTGATCAGCTGTACTTGCCGTACCCAGGATTTCAATACTTGGGTTTCCAGCATCATTATCAACACCGACCCCTGGGATAAAGAGAACATAACTGTCATTATCTGAATCATCAGCTGGGTCTATACTGGTAACCGCCTCTGGTGCTTGAAGGTTAGCAGCCGCAACAGAGAAGCGTATAGAGTCTGATATTCCAAACTCCGTACCATCATGCACATCAAGCTTAAAGCGATATCTTCCTGGCACGCTTGGGGTAAAGACTTGAAGTGCCGCTGATGGATCGTCAAGCTCAAGCGTTTCTGGCCCAGAGAGCTGTTCCCATGTGAATGTTAAGGTGTCATTTCTATCACCATCAACACTGCCTGAAGCATCAAGTGTGACGACCTCATTCACATTGATCGATTTGTTTTGATCATCATCATCAAAACGAAGATCGATACGGGCACGCGCAATACGGTTTTGAGAACTTCCCTGCTCAGCATTCGCCACAATCCTCACAAAACTTCGAGAAGACTTAAACGTATCAGCATCTGTGACCACAAGTGAAGCTTTGTAAACCCCTGGGACATCCGGAGTAAAGCTTGGGAATGCAGTATTTGCATCGGTGAGTGAAACTGTTGATGTTCCAGGAACCTGTGTCAAAGTCCAAGCAAACGTCAGCTGTGAGAAATCTCCGTCAATATCAGAACTTTCGTTTGCGCTAAGGTTGACAAGCTCTCCAACCTTAACAATCCGGTCAAGACCAGCGTAAGAAGCCGGAGGAGCAGCAGTGTTAGAAACCACAACGACTCGAACGTCTTCAGTTATAGGAGTATTTGCGTTCAGGTTTGTTGGATCACTTACACTTAAGCGGAAGACATAAACTCCACCAACCATTTCATTGCCGGAAACCCGAATATTCGTTTCCAATGAATCTGGCGTTTGAACACTAAGGTTTCCTCCAGTTGGCTTGGAAACAAGCGTCCAATCAACAAAGATATGATCTTCATTCGGATCAAACACTGTTCCAACAAGCGGAAGTGGTGCAAAGTTAGAGCCATTATTTGCAACAATGTCTGTTGAGGCAAAACTTAACCCCTCATTAACTTCAAGCATTGGGTCAAAGTTCGGCACCGTCACTTCAACAAGGTCCTCCGCAATCAAGCTGCCGGCTGACGTCCTAAGGTAAATAACATAGGTTCCAGCAACGGTAGCAAAGAAAGTTGGAGTTGCTGTGCTAACGTTATTAAGTGATGACGATCCCGGCCCCGAAACAACATTCCAAGCAAATGATTCAGCATTCCTTGAAGCTGTGCCGTCAAGTTTTACCTTTCTCAACTTGCTGAGGGTTATGTCTGAACCAGCATCTGCCGTAAGAGCATTGGCAACGAACTTAATAACCTTAAAGGTATTTTTCGCACTTGGACTTGCAGCAGAGTTTCCAGCACAATCATTCATATTACCAATAGTTACAGTTGCATCTCCTGCTGTTCCTGACGGAATTGGGAAGGTGTAGCTAAAGCTTGCCCCTGAAGCGCCTCCGCTTCCTGTCATTGGGTCATCAGTAATTTCTAAGGATCCTCCAAGCCCTGCTATAGTAATTGTTGGAACCGTAACAATAGGTTCATCTAGGCTCAACGTGATGAGTAAATCCCTACCAGCAGGAACACTGCTTGTTGGAGCATTATAGCTTAAGGAAGCCACAGGATCTGTGTTGTCAATCGTTACAATAACAAAACCACTACTTGTATTTCCTGCTTCATCCGTAGCCATTGCTTCAATCGTGATGCTTGAACCTTCTATAAGTGTTCCAGCTGAAAGCGCACCACTTGTAAGGGTATAGGTTCCATCAGCATTATCAGTAAAGCTTTCATCTGAAGCAAAAGCTGAATCAACAACTGTCAGGTCTGCTGTGACAACAAGTCCAGCCTCTCCAATATCAGCATTGAGCGTGATAGCATCACCTTCGCGATAACACGTATCTGAATCTGTAACCGCAAAGGTTCCAAAAGTTGGAGCAACAGTATCTGTTGAGAAAGTTGCTGGAGTAAAGTTAAAGACATTGCTTTGAGCATCATCTTCTCCGCTCACAGTGACCGTGTGAAGCCCGTCGATGAAATTCACACCTTCTTCTGGAGCAATGGTGTAAGTGAAGCTCCAAACTCGTCCAGCTCCTGTCAACGCTTGAGCCGTAACATCGTTAGCTCCAGGCGAATCTATGGTAATTGTCGGAGTAGTCGTTTGGTCGTCAGTATATGTGACTGTAATTAATAGATCTCCTGCCTGCACAAAGTCAGGATCAGAGCTATCCAATGCAATTATAGCAGATGGAGCAATATCATCTGTAAGTGCATCACCAACAAGAACAGCGTTTGGCGTTGCATCAACATTGCCTGCGGCGTCTACAAGAGTATCTGAAGG